>NZ_JAIQZA010000031.1 GCF_020164485.1 Salegentibacter tibetensis | reverse complement strand
CGGCTGTCCGTTAAAATCCTTACTTTTACCCATGTCTAGCTTTTTTGTGTCGTAACTCAAAAGTAGACATACCGGGTTAGTGTTCAAATTGCTAGCCCGGTTTATTTTTTTTACCGGACACTAGTGATAAATAATAAAATCTATCTCCGTCAATGGTAATTTATTTCAGGGTCTAAGGTGTTAGTAATTAAAAGATATTAGATCCTGAAACAAGTTCAGGATGACGTTTTTAATATATTTTAGAAAAAACCTCTATTTCAAATACTCCAAAACATTATTTTCAATACGGGTTTCAATATTATTGATGTCGCTTTTAATAAAAGTTTCGCCGGTAATTTTTTCGTATAATTCTATATAACGTTCAGAAACCGATTCGATATATTCATCGCTCATTTCGGGTAGGATCTGGCCTTCCAATCCCTGGAATTTGTTTTCAATAAGCCATTGCCTTACAAATTCTTTCGATAATTGTTTTTGCGGCTCATCTTTGTCCTGTCTTTCCCGGTAGCCATCGGCATAAAAATAGCGGGAGGAATCCGGCGTGTGAATTTCATCTATCAAAAGAATTTCCCCATCAGCGTTTTTACCAAATTCGTATTTGGTATCTACCAGAATTAAATCTCTTTTTGCAGCGATTTCGGTTCCGCGTTTAAAAAGGTTTCGGGTATATTTTTCAAGGATTTCGTAGTCTTCTTTAGAAACAATAGCGCGTTTTAATATCTCTTCTTTAGAAATATCCTCATCGTGGTCGCCCTGTTCGGCTTTGGTGGCAGGGGTGATAATCGGCTCTGGAAATTTATTGTTTTCCTTCATTCCGTTTGGCATTTCTACCCCGCAAAGCATACGTTTTCCGGCTTTATATTCCCGGGCAGCGTGACCGGCCAGATATCCGCGAATAACCATTTCAATTTTAAAGGGTTCGCAAGCCTGGCCTACGGCAACGTTGGGATCTGGTGTTGCTTCCAGCCAATTGGGGACAAGGTCGCGGGTGGCTTCCATCATTTTTGTGGCGATCTGGTTAAGGATTTGGCCTTTGTAGGGAATGCCTTTTGGCATCACCACATCAAAAGCAGAAAGCCTATCAGTCGCCACAATTACGAGTTTGTTGTTTTTTAAAGTATAAACATCCCGTACTTTACCTTTGTAAACATCGGTTTGGCCGGGAAAATTGAAATCGGTTTTTATAATGGTATTCTTCATTAGGATTTATTCTGAATTTGGAGATTGAATAATATAAATTATACGTATCTCAATAAAATGTCACGTCGAGCGCAGTCGAGACGTTTTTGTTTGACCCTTCGACTCCGCTCAGGAAGACAAAAACTATTTTTAGGTTTTTAAACGGATAAGCATAAATTATTAGTCGGTATGTTCAATTTCTTTGTAGGCAGAAATAATCTTTTTCACCAGTCGGTGTCTAATCACATCCTTATCGTCCAGGTAAATCATGCCAACACCTTTCACTTCTTTTAGGACCAGTAAAGCTTCTTTTAAACCTGAAATTACCCTGCGTGGCAAATCTATTTGCCCCGGGTCTCCGGTGATCATAAATTTGGCGCTTTTCCCCATTCGTGTAAGGAACATTTTCATTTGCGCGTGGGTGGTATTCTGGGCTTCATCCAAAATCACGAAAGCATTATCTAAAGTACGTCCCCGCATAAAAGCGAGTGGTGCAATTTGTATAACCCCCTTTTCTATAAAAGCATCCAGCCTTTCCTGCGGAATCATATCGCGAAGCGCATCATAAAGCGGTTGCATATAAGGATCCAGTTTCTCTTTAAGATCTCCGGGAAGAAAGCCAAGGTTTTCACCGGCTTCAACCGCGGGCCGGGTAAGGATAATCCTGCGAACCTGTTTTTCTTTTAGAGCTTTTACGGCAAGCGCCACACCGGTATAGGTTTTACCCGTTCCGGCAGGGCCAATGGCAAAAACCATATCGTTTTTACGCATCAGTTCAACCAGTTTTCTTTGGTTTGCTGTTTGGGGTTTTATCAAACGTCCACCAACCCCGTGAACTAAAACTTCGCCGCTCTCGTCTGAAGTTTGATAATCTGAACTTTTCTCGCTGGTAAGCACTCTTTCAATCACATTCTCGTCCAGTTTGTTATACTTTCCGAAGTGATCCATAAGCATGGTAATGCGTTCATCAAATTCTTCCAGCATTTCTTCGTCCCCAAAAACTTTAATTTTATTTCCGCGGGCTACAATCTTCAGCTTCGGAAAGTATTTTTTAAGAAGTTCAATATTCTCGTTGTTCTGCCCAAAAAATTCGCGGGGATTAATTTCTGAAAGTTCAATAATAATTTCGTTCAAAAGCTTATGGTTTTAGTTGAAAAGTGATGTTCAAAACATTTTTATTTATAGCGGTTCTTTATTTGTAGCTGCTAAGTTTTAATACTAATTTTGGCAGGCAGAAGTTAAATTGGTTGCATTGAATTTTTAATTGAAAATACAAATAAATTTATCTTCGCTTACTATACAAACTTACACAAAATAAGCGCTTACAAGTTAAAAAAATATTAACAATCACCTATGGCTATCATCACTTTAACCACCGATTTTGGAGAGAAAGATTACTTTGTGGGAGCGGTTAAGGGAGCTATTTATAGCGAATTAAAAGATGTTAGAATTGTTGATATTTCACATTCTGTTTCACCGTTTCATATTAGTGAGGCCGCCTACATTATTAAAAACGCTTATAATAGTTTTCCAAAAGGCAGTATTCATATAATTGGGATCGATTCAGAATTTACACCCGAGAACAAACATTTGGCCGTTTTACTGGACGATCATTATTTTATTTGTGCCAATAATGGAATTTTATCTTTACTGGCTTCAGAAATAAAGCCCGAGAAAATTGTGGAAATCAATATCCACGATGCTATTGAAACTAATTTTCCCGTTTTAGATGTTTTTGTAAAAGTAGCCTGTCATTTAGCTCGCGGAGGGACCCTGGATGTTATTGGAAAAAATATTAATGAAATAAAGTACCTGAAACAGTTTGAACCAACTATAAATTCTGAAAAAAACCAGATCGTTGGGCATGTTTTATATATTGATAACTATGGAAATGTGATTACCAATATTAGCCGTAAGTTATTTGAAAGTATTGGAAAAGGAAGAAATTATATAATTAGTGCGAGAATGGTTACTTTTCCGCAGATTTATGAAGCCTATTCCGACTGGATTAATTTTGAAGTTGAAAAGGAGAACCGTGGGGAAGAAGATGGCAAAAAACTCGCTTTGTTCAATTCGGCTGGTTATATAGAGCTTGCCATTTATAAAAGCAATCCTTCTACGGTGGGAAGTGCTTCAACGCTTTTTGGTCTGGAACACCGGGATACCGTAACTATTAAATTTGATGAGAAATGATACACAGAATTGTGAAAATGGAATTTGATCCCGAAAAAATCGAAGAATTCCTGTCTAATTTTGAAGCAAATAAAAAGAAGATAAGGGCATTTGATGGTTGCTATAAACTGCAATTATTGCAGGACCAACACAATACAAATATCTTTTTCACGTATAGTTACTGGGTAGATGAGGAGTCTTTGGAAAGTTACCGGAATTCAGAATTATTTAAAGGAGTGTGGGCAAAAACCAAAGTGCTTTTTAACGCCAAGCCGGTTGCCTGGAGCACTGAAATATTAAGTAGCGAATAATAAAATTTAGAATCACTTTTGCCGATGCTGGCTATTTTAAACAAAGAGATAAATTCATTTTTTTCGTCGCCAATCGGTTACCTGGTGATTGGGATCTTTTTGGTGGTTTGCGGCTTGTTTTTGTTTGTTTTTACCGGGGATTACAACATCCTGGATAATGGTTTTGCCGATGTAAAACCATTCTTCAACCTTGCGCCCTGGATCTTTATTTTCCTTATTCCCGCCATTACCATGAAGAGTTTTTCTGAAGAAAAACGGCAGGGAACTATGGAGTTGTTACTTACCCGTCCCATTGGTTTTACACAACTTATCCTTGGAAAATATTTTGGCGCTTTAATCCTGGTACTTTTAGCGATTTTACCCAGTATTTTATATGTAATAACTATTCACCAGCTTGGAAAGCCGATAGGAAATTTTGATTTGGGGGCAACTATGGGTTCTTACCTGGGGCTGATTTTCCTGGCGGGCTGTTATACGGCGATCGGGATTTTTGCTTCTTCTTTTTCCGAGAATCAGATTATCGCTTTTATTATTGCGGTTTTTTTATGTTTTTTAAGCTTTTTTGCTTTTGAAGGATTGGGAAATCTGGATCTATTTGGAAGCACAAATTATGGGGTGGAATATCTCGGGATTAGTTTCCATTATCAAAGTATTAGCAGAGGCGTTATAGATACCAGGGACATTATTTATTTTCTAAGTTTTATCGTGCTTTTTCTCAAACTCACGCAGATATGGTTAATCTCAATCCAGAAAAAATCTTAGGCTGTGAAACATCAAAACACATATAAAGCCGTTTTTCTGTTGCTAATTGCTGTAGTTGCGATAAACCTGCTGGCAGCAAACTTTTTTGAGCGTATAGACCTTACCCGTGATGGGCGTTATACATTGTCTCCTGCCGCGAAGGAAATTGTTTCAGATGCTGATTCGCCCATTGTTATTGAAGTTTTTTTAGAAGGAAATTTCCCTGCGGAATTTAGACGACTTCGGAATGAAACCCGGCAAATGCTGGAAGAGTTTTCAGCCTATAACAGCAATATTAAATTCACTTTTACCAATCCTTTAGAGGAAAGCAACGATGCTGAGGCTACTGCACGGGAATTTTATCAGAGAGGAATGCCTCCTGCGAGAGTTAGCGTTCAGGAAAGTGGAAAAAGCTCTGAAGCTTTGGTTTTTCCCTGGGCAGTTGCCAGGCTTGGTGATAAAAAAGTACAAATCCCTTTATTAAAGAATAAACTTGGGGCTACCGATGAGGAACGGGTTTCCGGGTCGGTCCAACAACTGGAATACGCTATCGCCAATGCGCTGAATAAGTTGATTTATCCGCGGGAAAAGAAAATTGCGGTAATGCGCGGCAATGGCGAACTGCCCGATGCGCAAATAGCCGATTTTATTAAAACCCTGCAGGAATATTATTTTATGGCGCCGTTCACTTTAGATTCGGCGGCGGTAAATCCTCAAAAAACGCTTCAGCAGTTAAAGGAATACGATTTAATCCTCGAGGCAAAACCCACCCAGGCTTTTACCGAAAACGAAAAATTTGTTTTAGACCAATATACTATGAGTGGTGGAAAATCGCTTTGGCTTACTGAAGCCGTAGCAATGGAAACCGATAGTTTACTGAACCCTTCCGGAAGGGCTTTTGCTTTGCCCCGTGACCTTAATCTGGGCGATTTCTTCTTTTCCTACGGAATTCGTATTAACCCGATTTTGATTAACGATATTTATTCGGCACCGATTATTTTGGCTTCAGGGCAGGGAAATAACACCCGGTTTAATCCGTATCCCTGGTTTTACAGTCCGTTGACCACTTCACCAAACGATCACCCGATAATCAATAATATTGAAGCGGTAAAATTTGAGTATGCGAATCAAATTGATACGCTTCAGAATAATATTGACAAAACAATTCTATTAAGCAGTTCACCGCAAACCAGGCTCGAAGGTACGCCCCGTGAAATCAGCCTTGAAATGGTAAGCAGGGAGCCCGATTTAGCTACCTATACAGATGGGGAACAACCGCTGGCTGTTTTACTGGAAGGAGAATTTACTTCGGTTTATAAAAACAGGATCAAACCTTTTGAAATTGAAAATCCGCGGGATGATAGTCCGGAAACAAAAATGCTGGTTATTTCAGATGGTGATGTGATTAAAAATGATGTGCAACGCGGGGAACCGCTGGAACTTGGCTTTGAACGCTATACCGGTAATACTTACGGTAACAAAGAATTTTTGCTGAACGCCGTAAATTATATGCTGGACGACAGCGGACTTATAGACATACGCAGCAAGGAAATAAATATCGCTTTTCTGGACGATCAAAAAGCAGCTGATGAGCGGGAAAAATGGCAGGTAATGAACCTGGTATTGCCTTTAATCCTTCTTGGGATTTTCGCCTTCGGATTTAATTATTTCAGAAAAAGGAAATACCTGAAATAGCTTTCCTATATGTTGATTATTAGAAAATAAAATCAACATATTAACAATCTTAAAAATATTATTCGTTTTAAGGTGCTTAAAAACAGTTATTTATATAGAATACCAATGTTTTTGATGTTAATAAAAACTCATCGCCACAAGCTCAATTTTTAATAGATTAAAATATATTTGTATTGATTTCTAATTAATCACAAAGCCGATGAAATTTATTGTATCCAGCAGTTATTTGCTGAAACAGCTTCAGATACTGGGCGGTGTTATTAACAACACCAACACCCTTCCAATTTTAGACAATTTTTTATTCGATCTTAAGCAAGATGAACTTACGGTTTCTGCCTCAGACCTTGAAACTACAATGTCTGCCAAACTTAAGGTAGAATCAGATTCCGAAGGAAAAATAGCGGTTCCTGCAAAGTTGCTTTTAGACACGCTAAAGACCTTTCCGGAGCAGCCGTTAACTTTTGTTGCTGAAGATAACAACACGATAGAATTAAGCTCTAACCACGGTAAATACGCGCTTGCTTACGCCGATGGTGAGGAATTTCCGAATCCGGTAGAGTTGGAAGACCCCAGCAGCACGGTTTTAGAAGGCGATATTTTGGCCACTGCAATTAGTAAAACCATTTTCGCTTCAGGAAACGACGATCTTCGTCCGGTAATGAGCGGGGTTTTCTTTCAATTCACAACAGAAGGATTGACTTTTGTGGCTACAGATGCACATAAATTGGTGAAATACCAGCGGGAAGATGTTTCTGCTTCACAGGCTTCAGATTTTATTATGCCTAAAAAGCCACTAAACCTTTTAAAAGGAATTTTGGCAGGTAGCGAAAGTGAAGTGCTTATTGAATATAACGATTCCAACGCGAAATTCACTTTTGATGATACGCAGTTGGTTTGCCGTTTAATTGACGGAAAATATCCAAATTACGAAGCGGTAATTCCCAAAGAAAATCCGAATAAGTTAACTATAGAGCGCAATCAGTTTTTAAGTTCTGTACGCAGGGTTTCTATTTTCTCAAATAAAACCACGCACCAGGTACGTTTAAAAATTGCCGGGGCTGAATTGAATATTTCTGCGGAAGACGTGGATTACAGCAACAAGGCGGAAGAGCGTTTAACCTGTTCTTATCAGGGCGACGATATGCAAATTGGTTTTAACTCGCGTTTCCTTACCGAAATGCTGAACAATTTGACTTCAGATGAAGTACAGCTGGAAATGAGTTTGCCTAACCGCGCGGGAATTTTAACCCCGGTTGACGGACTTGACCCGGGAGAAAAAATTACGATGCTGGTTATGCCGGTGATGCTTAACAATTAGTATTTAGTACTGAGTAGAGAGAATTGAGTATATAATAAAAAGAGGTTGTCTGAAAGGCTTTTAAAATCGTCATTCTGAATTCATTTCAGAATCGAAAATGTTAATAATCAAAACATGTTAGAAGCTGAAACAAGTTCAGCTTGACGAAATCAGACTTTTCAGACAACCGCATTTATTTTGAAGATTTTTCAAACTAAAACCGAATCCTAATCTCAAAGGTTTTCAAAACCTGTGAGGTTTTTATTTTTTCTTCGAGTAATGGAAATGGAGTATATAATAAAGGCAGCCGATTGGCTGCCTTTATTGGTTAGGCTAAAATTTAAATAACAATTTTTCTATTTTATAATCTCGATAGTTAAGGGATAATTCGGAATTTCCCCGTTGCTCACTTTAATTGCATTGATAATAGGCAGGATTAGCATTATAATTGCAATCCCGATTAGGGCGATAATTCCTAGGCCGAATAAAAAGATAAGCGGAATGCAAATAAGACCATAGATAAACATGCTTATTTGAAAATTCATGATCATTTTTCCGTGGAAATCCATTCCCGCAACTTTATCCTTTTGGGTTAGCCACAGGATTAACGGAACTATAAATCCACCGATTCCGGTAATTAGATCCAGTAACTGGCTTAAGTGGGTGATGACGAGCATTTGATTGTCTTCTCTCATGGTATAGTATCGAGTAATTAGTATTGAGTATTCGAAGTTGAATACAACTCCTAAAAATAAGACGATAAATTTTGCATTTTGTTACAAATTCTAATAAACGCAATTTTTCTCCCCCTCTTTTGGAGGGGGGTGGGGGGAGGCTTATCTTTGCAATATGAAATTAAACGACACTATTGTAGCGCTTGCCACACCGTCTGGAGCCGGTGCTATTGCGATTATAAGGGTTTCGGGACCTGAAGCCCTGGCCATTGTTTCCCCGCTTTTTAAAGCAAAAAGTAAAAAGGAACTGGAAAAACAGCCTACCCATACCTTGCATTTGGGGAATTTAATGGATGGGGATCGCACCTTAGATGAGGTTTTAATTTCAGTATTCCGAGCACCAAAATCTTATACCGGCGAAGAAACCATTGAAATTTCCTGCCACGGAAGCCCATATATTCAACAGGAGATTATCCAGTTGATGATCAGAAAAGGTTGCCGTTCTGCAGAAGCCGGTGAATTTACGATGCGCGCTTTCCTAAACGGAAAAATGGATCTTAGTCAGGCAGAAGCCGTAGCCGATCTGATCTCTTCTGAAAATCAGGCCTCCCACCAAATGGCAATGCAACAAATGCGCGGCGGATTTTCTAATGAAATTCATCGTTTACGCCAGGAATTACTGGATTTTGCGTCATTAATCGAATTGGAACTGGACTTTTCGGAAGAAGATGTGGAGTTTGCCAATCGCGATCAGTTTAAAGAATTGGTGGCCAGGATCCAGCAGGTTTTAAAACGCCTAATTGATTCTTTTGCTACCGGAAATGTGCTTAAAAACGGAATTCCCGTTGCGATTGTGGGCGAACCAAACGTTGGAAAATCTACCTTGCTGAATTCACTTTTAAATGAAGAACGCGCCATTGTTTCTGAAGTTGCCGGTACCACCCGGGATTCTATCGAAGATGAAATGAGCATTGGAGGAGTTGGTTTTAGGTTTATTGACACTGCCGGTATCAGGGAAACTGAAGATGTGGTGGAAAGCATTGGCATAAAGCGAACTTTTGAAAAGATAGGGCAGGCGCAGGTAGTTGTGTATCTGTTAAATGCAGAAAAGTTTAAAGCTCAAAGTTCAAAGTTTAAGGTTGAAATTAAGAAAATACATAATCAATTTCCTCAAAAACCCCTTGTTGTGATCGCCAATAAAGTAGATCAACTTACCGAGCAGGAGAAGGAGAGTTTATTTGAAAATCTAAACGAACTGGAAGGGGCGAGTTTACAGTTGATTTCGGCCAAAACAGGAGAAGGGGTAGAGGAACTTAAAAGTAAACTTCTTGAATTTGTAAATACCGGCGCGCTTAGAAATAATAATACGATTGTAACTAACAGCCGCCACTACAATGCACTTTTAAAAGCACTGGAAGAGATAAATAAAGTGGAAGAGGGTTTAAACAACGATCTTTCGGGAGATCTCTTGGCAATTGACATAAGAGAAGCACTGGAATACTTCGGCGAAATAACCGGACAGGTCACGAATGACGAATTGCTGGGGAATATATTTTCTAATTTCTGCATCGGCAAATAAACAGTAGATTTTATTTGATATCAAATGATATCAAATGATGTCAAAACGTAATAATAGAGAGGCTTTTGAGCCTCTTTTATTTTTTGTTATATTTCCTATTTTAACTATTGGTACACCTATTTTTGTACCTTTGGTACACCTCGATGTTAAAATGTGCACCTCAGGTGTACTTTGGTACACCTCGTATTCTTTTTTTAGTTATCTTTATGAAAAACAAGGAGATATGAAAATCAAACTTAAAAAGAAGAAACTAACTTCTGGGAAGTACAGCCTTTATATCGAATACTATAAAGGAAAAATTAGAGATGCAAATGGTAAGCAGACCAATATAAGAGAGTTCGAATACCTCAAAGAATATTTGTACATAAATCCCAAAAATGCTTCTGAAAAAAAGCAAAATGAAGAAACCCTTTTAAGAGCCGAACAAATTCTTTCGATCCGAAGAGCAGAATATGCTCAGGGTAAATATGGTATAAAAGATAGAAGTAAGGACCGACTTCTCTTCCTCTCGTATTATGATAAACTTAAAGAGGAGCGTTACGAAAACAAAGGAAACTATGACAATTGGGATGCCGCTCAAAATCACATTGAGGACTACTGCAAAAAAAGAAAAATAACCTTTGAGGAGATAAACGAAGATTTTGTAATTGGTTTTAAAAAGTATTTAAACAAGACTTCCAGTATTAACACCAAAACTCCCCTTTCCCAAAATTCTAAATATACATACTACAATAAGTTTAAAGCAGCCTTGAGACAAGCTTTTGAAGATGGATATACTCGTAGAAACTTCGCTACCACAGTTAAGGGGTTTGCCCAGGGAGAAACAACCAGGGAGCATCTTACCCATGAGGAGCTTCAGGCAGTGACAAAAGCACATTGCAAACACCCAGTTTTGAAATCAGCTTTTTTGTTCAGTTGCCTTACAGGATTAAGGTGGAGTGATATTAACAAGCTCGTCTGGTCTGAAGTACGGGATGAAAAGGATGAAACCCGGTTAATTTTTAAGCAGAAAAAAACTGCGGGACAGGAGTATCAATTCATCTCTAACCAGGCAAGACAGCTTTTAGGTAAGAGAAAGCGAGAAAATGACAAAGTATTTCAGGGTCTCAAATATGGAGCTCACTTTAATGCTGAGATTTTAAGGTGGTGCATGCGTGCAGGTATTACTAAACATATTACTTTTCATAGCGCCCGCCATACTCATGCTGTTCTCCTACTTGAAAATGGTGCTGACATATATACTGTTTCCAAGATCCTGGGTCATAAAGAAATAAAAACTACCCAGGTCTATGCTAAAATAGTAGATAAGAAGAAAAAGGAAGCTGCTTATCTAATTCCCGAACTCGACATGGATTATGAGTTTTGATTTATTCAAATATCTGACCACCCTTGGCTTCATCTATATTTATGGAAGGCTAATTTTACATTATGGTGAAATGCTTTGGGCTTATATGATGAATGAGAGAATTTTATGGAATATAAAAATTGAAAGACCAAGGATTCTTTTCTTGGGGTTGGGTTTGGGAGTTATGCATCTTGCTGTTTATTCGCGGTATTCTATTGAATCAGATACGCTTCTAGTCCTAGCAATAAGTTTTCTTGTTTTTTTAGCCGGCTTTTTTCTTTCCATTCTTCCCTGGACCGATAAATTTAAAAATAGTATGCAGAGCCAAAAGCCAGCTGGCTCCCTAAAAAAGGACAAAAATTTTAATTTGGCTATTTCAGAAGGTCAAATTCAAATGTTATATCATAATCTAATGAGGTATGATCTTTTGAATTCTGAGAAGACAAGCCTCCTGGATTTCCAAAAGGTGCTTACTGAAAATTGGGAAACTCATAATTCGAAAATCCATTTCAATATGGATGGTGCAAGCTGCAGGGAGTTCTATGATTATTTTACCCAGACTTTTCCCGAAAATTCTTTAACGATGAAAAATTTCTTTGAAACTTCTAAGCTGGTAATAAGGTCCGATGGGAAACCTTATAAGTATAATACCATTAAAAGTGCCCCGTTAAAAACGGTCTCCTCGAAGGAGAACGATAGGTTGAATAAAATTTTTCAAGAGCTGACTTTAAACCAGGCACCATCTAAAGTGGATAAATCTTTTTAAAATATTCGCAAACTATGATCATATCTTCACTGAATTTTTCCGGATAGGAGGCCATCTCTCTTTCGTAATATGCCTGGTGAACTTTTTTCCAGTATTTTAAAGATTTATCACCTTCGCCTTCAGTTGCTGCAAATTCTTCTTTGATTTTATTAAATGGAACCTGCTCTATCTTCAGCGTTTCAATTATAGCTTTTGCATTTCCATTCCAATCCGTCACAACTTGTTGGTCCCCGGCTCTTGGCAGAGGTTTATTATTTTTTTCAAACCACAATAATGAAGTAGCAGTTGCTTGCTTTATTCCCTGTACGACTAACTCTGCACATTCATTCGCATCTTTTTCATTGTCACAGAAATAGAAAGAAACTGGAACTTCTCCTAATTTATTCTGAGGGTTTTGAGTAAGAAAGTCTTCCCATAGGCTTATTACAGATTTAAAATTTTCTCTTCCATTATTCATAGTTTCCCTATCTCGAAATTTTTTGAGTGCTTTTTAAATTTGTTTTATTCCGCTACCTGCCTACTCCAATTTTGAATAACGCTGCTCTAATAGATCCGAGTATTTTTGCTTGTATTCGCTTGATAAGAAGGAGCTTTCTAAAAGAGAAAGAGCGTTCTTTTTATTTTTAATGAATCTTTTAAATACTCCATCAATTTGCTTTTTGTTCAATTCCAGTTTCTCTCCCAGACTCACAAAATGTTTTTTTGCCAACTTATTCCGTTTTCCTTCAAGAGTTAGCGCCAGTTCTTCATCATCTTCTGGGTTAACTATAGCTACATTTAAAAGATCATAGGCAGGGGACAAGACCCATTCTCTGCTTCGCTTTATTAAAGAAAAGTTTTTCAGGTGCATATCGTTATTCCCCGTGAGAAAACTAAATACAGCTATTTCAAAAAAATAAAGTTTATCGAGTAAGGTGTTAGAGGAATAAGTCCCTATTGCCTTTCCTACTTTCTCCATCGAACCTTTGTATTTATCAAACGCCTCCAGAACCTGAAACATATCGAGCATATGAATCTTTTCATTATTAAGTGTCCGATCTATTCTCTTTGTGATAT
Source organism: Salegentibacter tibetensis (assembly GCF_020164485.1). Lineage (GTDB taxonomy): Bacteria > Bacteroidota > Bacteroidia > Flavobacteriales > Flavobacteriaceae > Salegentibacter > Salegentibacter tibetensis. The sequence continues at coordinate 37,839 of NZ_JAIQZA010000031.1, read as the reverse complement.
AAGCTAACTCTCCAGATTTTAATCTTATTAAACTTGAAGAAACCGTCCTTATTCCAAAGCCTTCTGCCATTCGCATTGTAACATGTTCGTTTTCCGGCATTTCAGCAAAAGCTGCAGAGGGTGGTTTTAAAATATAATTTCCTCCGAGCGCTCCTACCACTGTTAACCTGTTATTTTCCGATGCTAGTGCGTTATCGATGAAGGATAAGGAAAGTTTAGGTTGTACCCCAGGAACTGCTATTCTTCTTTCCACCACATTTTTTGCCAGATCTACCATTTGATCCAGGGAATAATCTAGCTGAGGCGGAATTTCAGTACCAAAGAAATTTACACTGCAATTGGTGTGAAAATCTTTCGGATCTGTATCTGCCAGTTCCTTGTAACAATATAGACATCTATTCTGCATTTTCTGTAACTATTGGGTGAACACTGACCGCACCTATACAATTTTTGCAACAAGCTAAAAGTAGTCCCATTCGGTCATTAGGGTTAATTTTCCAGTTTTTTGAGGCTATATCAAGAAGCCATCCTTCCGGGATAAGACCTTCAAAAAAAGGAAAAAGCCGTTTTTCTACATAAAGTTCTTTTCTAACCGGCATGGTAAACGTGATAAATTGATCGGGATATTTATGAACGTAATCAATTTCATATTGAAATTGATACTCACCGTCATCGGTTTCGGTTAAAATACCTGCCAGAAGCTCCTGGTAATAAATTTTTGCCTGTCTCATAAATTAAGTTTGCGAAATATCATTTTGGTCTACCGGAGCAAGCACATGTCCAAACATCTTTAGCACCTGATTTACCTTTTCCATATTCAGGTTTTCTTTTCCCTGTTCTATTTTTCTCACAACGGTTAAAGCCACGCCAGCTCTATCGGCAAATTCTTCCTGTGTGAGTTGGTTTTCTTTTCGCTTTTGTTTTAAAAACTCTGAGAGGTTCTTCATTATATGTAATTAAATATAATTATTGCAAATATATATTAATTATATGTTTAAACGTATATTTTTGGTTTTGTTTCTATATTTATATGTATTTGCATATAAATTTTCGGGAGAAGCAATTAAATTGATTAGAGCTGATTTTTCATACTTTAAAAAAGAAGTCATACAAGGTATGAATAGTATGACTTTCTTATTATTTCCCATCTTAGTTTTGGTTCCAGAATTCTAATTACAAAAGCGCTTTTGTTCATTTTCTAACTTAAAATTTTTCAATGAACGAACTAAAAATTTTAGAGCAACTGGACCGTATAGAAAAATTAGTCCGTGCTCACAAAGCAGTATTGACTTTTGATCAGGCCTGTGATTATACAGGAATTTCAAGAAGTTATATGTACAAACTTACCGCCAGGGGGGAAATTCCTTTCTCTAAACCCAAAGGTAAATTAATTTTTTTCTCACGTGAGAAACTGGATAGCTGGCTACTTAATAATAGTCATTCTTCTAAAGATGAAATTAAGAGGGGAGCAGTAGAATATACCTTTAGAAATAAAAGGTTTTAAAGCTTTGGGTTATGAAGAAATTTGAATCCAAACTCTATCAGGTTTCTGAGCAGAAGAAAAAAACGATCTACGACGCCGTGGATGAGTATGTTTCTGAGAAATATGATATACGGTTTAACCAAATCTCCCACGAGTTTCAGATACGGATTAAGGAGTCAAATAGCTGGGAAGATTTTGAAGTGAATTCTCTACTTATAGAATTAGCGAAATCAAACATAGAAATTAACCCGGGCAAACTGGATATCTATTTACGGTCTAACCTAATTCCCAGATTTAACCCGATTGCGGAATACTTTGATAAGCTTCCAAAATGGGTGGGTGGAGATCATATAAGAACACTCGCTTCATACCTTCCGGCTAAAGAACCTGAGCAATTTCTTTATCATTTTAGGAAATGGCTGGTAAGAACAGTTAAGGGTGCATTGGATGAAAATTATTTCAATAAGCAATGTTTGGTTTTAGTGCATTCAGAACAAAATTCAGGAAAGTCTACCTGGTGCAGGTTTCTCTGTCCACCGGCTTTATCAAAGTACTTTGCTGAAGATATGACTACGGATAAAGACGCCAGGATTCAACTTACCAGGAATTTCATCATCAATTTAGATGAATTATCTGTGCTGGCCAGAAAAGAAATAAATGCGCTTAAAGCTTATTTCTCAAAAACGATGATCAATGAAAGGCTGCCTTATGATCGCAAAAACTCCAACCTGCGAAGGACCTGCAGTTTTATAGGATCTACAAACAGGGCAACCTTTCTTAATGATGAAACCGGTTCTGTGCGCTGGCTATGTTTTGAGCTAAATGGTAAAATTGATTTTGCTTATTCCCGGGAAGTAGATATAAACAAAGTATGGGCTCAGGCCTATTACCTGGCCTATGTGGATGAACAATTTAACCCGGAACTGACCCTGGAGGATATTGTTGCAAATGAAGAAAGGAACAAGACTTACCGGGAAGCCAGTATGGAAGAAGAACTGCTCTGTAAGTACTATCTCAAGAGCTTAGATCCAGCCGACTTTAAAACGGCCTCAGATGTAGTGTTACAGCTCAATTGTATCAATCCGAGACTGAATATTTACAATATGGGTAGAGCAATGAGGGCTCTGAACTTTGAAAGGGTAAAATCAACCCAAAATGGAAGATATGGCTACCTGGTCAAACAGCGGTTCAAGACCTCTCCTTTAGAAGTTTTATAAAATCTATTTACCCTAATTACCCAAACCTTGGAAAGGGCTGTTAACAAAGGGGGTTTCACTGGGTAAATAGAATTTAAAACTATCTACCACAATTACCTTTTTGGGTAATTAGGGTAGATTGGAAAAACAACAAAAAATGCATTGAAACCCCTGGTTTTACTGGCCTGGGTAAATAGGTAACTTAAAAATTAAAAAATGGACTTAAATAACTTATCGTGTAAAAGTGCCCGTAATATTTGCATCGTAAAAACGCTTGCAAAATTAGGGCACTTTCCCACCAGAACATCGGAAAAAGAAGCTTGGTTTCTGAGTCCCCTGCGGTCAGAAACCCAAGCCTCTTTTAGCGTCTCTTTAATTAAAAACTTATGGTTTGACTTCGGATTGGGAATAGGGGGGAATACCATAGATCTAATTATGCTTATAAATTCCTGGTCTGTAAGGGAAACCCTGGAATTTTTAAAAAGCGATATGGGATCTCTCTCTTTTAGCCCGCCGGATATTGAACATCTTACTAAGGAACCAGAAATTAGTATCCTGGACGTTCAAATTATTCACCTGAAAGCATTAATTGATTATCTGAACTCACGGAATATACCTTATGAGATTGGTAGAAAATACTGCAGGCAGGTTTGGTATCGCTGTAAAGGAAAACGGTTTTTTGCACTTGGCCTTGAAAATTATAAAAGAGGCTGGGAACTTAGAAATAAATACTTTAAAACCTCCAGTAGCCCTAAGACCTTTTCATTTTTTGAAAGAGGATCCAGACAACTACTTATCACAGAAGGGATGTTTGATTTTCTTTCCCTGGCTACCATCGATGAAGACTTAGTACAAAACTCCGACTGCATCATTTTAAATTCCCTGGCTTTTTTGGAAAGGATAAAAATCTTCATCCCTAAATATGAAAAGGTCCTGATTTATCTGGACAATGACCAAGCAGGTAAAAAAGCAGCCGGTTCGCTTTTAAACCAGTTTGATAATATAACCGATTGCAGTGATTCTTATTCTGGCTATGTAGATCTAAATGAAAAATTGAAAGCTGAAAAATCCCTTGACTTTAAAATAATGATGCGTTGGTAATTGGTAAATGCCTATCGGAGAATTTCAGTTGAAAGGGAAAAGCAAGATGTGTCATTGTAATGACAATCTTGCTTTGCGCCCGGTGGTTGCAAAGGTTTTAAAAAGAAAAAAAATGAAAAGGGAATACATCCAGGTTCGATGCTCGATCTACGAGAAAAAGCTACTCCAAAGAAGAGCGGCCAGGGCAGGAATTTCCCTTTCAGAGTATATCCGAGCAACGGCCTTTGATAAAAATATTGTAGAACGGATCACTCCGGATCAATTAGAGACTTACCAGATGCTGGTACAATACAAGAACAATTTTACCCGCATTGGGAATATGTTTAGAAAGCGGGATCCAAAGCTGGCTAGAGAGGTGGAAGACCTGGCTAAAGAAATCAGGACACATTTAAAAAACTTTAAAAAATGATTGGGAAAGGACACGCCGTATCCGGCACAAGGGTTTCCATATCCTATGGCTGGAACCAGGAAAAAGAAGCTGAGGTTGTGCTAAGGGAACACGTGGCCGGAGATACTCCAGCGGAGATAGCCGAAGAGTTTAGGATTATCCAGTCGCAAAATGAACGCTGTATTAATAACACCTTAAGCTTTATTGTAAGCCCAACTATTGAGGACGGAAAGGATCTAAGCAAAAAAGAACTGGAAGATCTCGCTAAAAAGTTTTTAAAGGAAATGAACCTACAAAACAATCAATCCATAGGTTTTGTTCACCGGGATAAAGCCCATACCCATGTTCATATCTATACCAACAGGATTGGTTTTGATGGCAAAGCCTACAATGACAGCTTTATCGGAAAACGAAGCCAGATCGCTGCCGATAATGTTGCAAAGGAATTAGGACTTACCAGGGTTCGGGAAGTACAGCAGGAAAGACTTAATGAATTAAAGGGCCTCAGACAGGAGATCAAAAATATACATGACAGGGTACTTCAGTCGAGGCCAAAATCCCTGGATGAATATATAAGCAAAATGAAAGCTCAGAAGGTGGAAGTGATTCCCACAATCAATAAAGCCAATCAATTGCAAGGGTTCCGGGTGGAATACAAAGGAGTGAATCTTAAAGCAAGTGAAGTGGACCGATCAATGAGTGGGAATAGGTTAATCCCAACAATCTCGCAAAACCAGGGTTTAAGAAAGCTTATGGAAGCACCAAAAGACCTGCAAGTTTTAAATAAAACGGTACAAATAAGCAACAACCTGTCCACCAAAATAGCCAAAGAGCTTATAAAAGGAGCTGTAAAAATAGTAAGGGATACCGGAATAGGATATGGATATTAAAAAGTTGAATTATGAAAAAACTAGATGAAATTATGGAACTAATGGCCGATGAAATGGAGGATTTCAAAACTGCTGTGCTGGAGCTTAAAAAGCTTTCAGAACAATTGGTTATGATGAGTATTCCCATCAGCACGGAAGCTTTGGAGAAGAACCTGAACACATTCCTGCTAAAGCAGCATGCAGAAAAAGAAAAAACAGATGAAATCCTGAAAGAGATAGACCGGAAATTAAAACACGCCAGGATCATTCCCAATTATCTGCTGATCCTTTTAGGAATATTTGGGATTCTTGCTTTGGGATCTGTGGGGTATTTTGGTTACACCGATAAAAAAAATGTAGAAGAGAATTTTGAAGTCTACCAAATGATTATGGAATCACAGAATAAGTCATACGAAGATTATTTTACAGCATACCCGGAAATCCACGAGGCATACTGCAATTGGCTAGAGGATGGATACCAGGGTTTGTAATGACAAATGGCTATGGTTAAAATTCCGTGAAATTTGCGTCAAACGCCCTGAAACCCCCAGTAAACCCGTTGAAATTTGCGTCAAAAATTTAGTAATAAATTAAAGAAATTTTTAGATCAGTGGATAAGGAGTGGATATTCCAGTAAATGGGCTTAAGGCCCTGATAACAGGTTGGAATTTACTGGTTTTGTAAATAGAAGTAGGTAGCGCCCCTATGCTGTTTTTACTTTACGCTTAACTTCCCGTATGCTATAAAAACAGCATAGGATCCGGCGCCAGTTATGGTAGATATGGGGACTTAAAAGAATTGCTCTCCAAAGTTCAAGACCGACTCGAAAATTTTTAAAGTTAGGATTTATCGTTTCGTGAATTTTGTTGAGCAAAGGTTCTTTACTAAAGAAACTAATGAAAGCCTTATGTTTCTGTGAAATCTTAGTTTTACTAGCATCCATACAATGTAAATATCGAAACGTTTATGAAATAGGTAAAAGCAGTGCGTATTTTTCTAAATTAAAAGAAAAAAGATCCTTTGATTAATGATTACAAAGGATCTTTTCTAAGCCTGTAAATTAATTATCAAATTCCGGGGGTCCCCCTGCGTCTGAAAAATCCTCTTCATTAAAGTTACTGTTGTAATCATTCTTTTGAAAACCTGATTCTTTCTGCTGAGTTTTATAACTCTCAATTTCCATAACTAATTCCTGAGAAGGAGGACCAGCATCATTATCATCCACTGATGAGATGCTTTCTTCCTGATTATTTATCGAAAAAGCAGATGCACCCGCATCTGACAAAGATTCCTGTTCTGAACCTTTTTTCTCATTTTGCACTAAGGTCTTGTCCTTTATATTTATATTTATTTCCATAATGGTACTATTTTAATTTAAGAATGCATATCGGGCTTCAATATTTACATCCCTTCCTGTTAAATTTTTAATTGAAATAAAATAAGTGACTTTGCTACTGCTAGCTCTTTCTACTTGAACTTCCCATTCTATTTGAGGGGCACCGACCCTTGGCGAAGTTGGCACTACCGTCCAGATTACGTGTTTGGCGGGATTCCAGGAATGAGTGAACCACCTTCTACTACTGTTTGCACGAACTGTGCCTGTGAATTGAACTCCTACTCTCATTGCTATTATTTTTAAGATTATATAATTGGTTTAGTTACCAGCCTAGTACGGCATATCTTCCTTCGATACGTACCGGGAAAGCTGTAAGGTTTTTAACTGTTATCCAGTATGTAATGTGTTCATCGCTAGCCCTTTCTACCTGGACTTTCCATTCCACTTGAGGTGCTCCAGAACGTGGGGTTGTGGGCATTACAGTCCATACTACGTGCCAGTGGGCGGGCCACCTAAAGGTGAACCAACGTCGCTGTTGTCGAGCATTAATTGTCCCAGTGAACTGAACTCCTACCCAGGAATTTGTTGGATTAACAGCTGCAATCATTTGTCTTAAATTGGGTCTGTTACCTATTCGCTGGGACCTTGGTCTTCCAGAAGTACTTTGCTGAGGCGATCCAGTGCTACGTAAAAGATTTCGGGCTCTGGACGGAGTTAAAGGTATTCTTCCTCTGGCTTTTAAATAACCCTGAACGCAACCAAGAGCCCCAACTACAATAGGAGAAGCGCTTGAAGTTCCGCTAAAAGTATCAGTAAACCATCTATCTCGGTTGTTTGGATCAACCGGATCTCGCCACAATCCACCGTAGCCGGTAGTGGTCACTTCTCTTCCCCAGCCTTGCGCATCAATAGCTGATCCATAATTAGAAAATCCAAGTCTGGAACGGTCAGCGCCGTGATTTCGACCATGGGTATTAGGTGGTGGTGCTCCTGCACCTACTAAAATACTACCTGAATCTAAAGGATCTCTTTTAAAGGGATTCTTCCACCAGGATGGAAAACCATTTGGCTTATTATTATAAATTGATCCATCCAGGTTCTCACCTCCATTGCCTGCAGCGGAAACTACAATTATTCCTTTATTAACCGCATACCTTATAGCTTCATAATCATCTGGCCACCATTCAATTGCAATATATCCGTCCTGATCATCTCTTCCCTGAAAATTATTTTTTGGACCCGCTCTGTGTATTTCCAAAAGCATAATATCCCCGGCGCGTAACCGGTTAGCGGCATTTCTAATTGCCAAAGCGGTTGGTTGAGAAAAAGATACCGCTGCTGCCCAGGCTTGCGGGCAAATTCCTGAAATTCCGAAGTGGTTGTGATCACCACTGTATTCTCCAATTACAGCAGTTCCATGGTTTTCACTCCTTAAGTTCGTGGAATTTGTTCCAGATAATACACCGCCCCGATTTTGAAGCAGATCGATATGATTAAATCGCCATCCCCATTCACAATCTATAATTCTTACATTAGAACCTTTACCACCACTAAGGCCCCATGCATACCTCGCATCTATACCCTCCGGTGCTGGATTTAAATATCCCTGACGAGAAGTGAAATCTGGGGGTGTGGTGGGAGTGCCTTCTTCCGGTTCCAGGACTTCCGTGCTTTCCATTTCATCCATTTCTGGTGCGGTTGGCGGCTCACCAAATGGTTTGATATATGCTCCATCAATGAGTTCATCCTTAAGAAGATCATCCTTAATTTCTTCTAAATCTTCTTCTGGAGCTTCAACGTAATAAAAAAGGTGCTGATGTAGTTCTGCGGAATCAGGCGCAGAGTCCTCTTCCATTTCTCCTATTAACGCTTCCTCACTCTTACCAAAGAGAGGTGTAAGAGAAATTTTTTTGTCCTTAAGCAGTTTTTGAAGAGATTTTGTTTCCGCTCCTTGAGTAGAACGTATGCCAGATGGTGTAGAGCGCATTCCAGCATCCTGCTTAGCAATCACGATCAATTCCCCTTTAGGAATAGTCTCCTTCGAAGCATCTTGCCCCGGTGGATTTTTCTTTTTTGCCATAATATATATGATTTAAATTAAATATTAAATGCAAAGTATAAGGGGAGTGAACCTTTTTATTTTATGAGGGGAGTGAACCTTTTTGTTTTAAGTAAACATTTTCAATTTCTTTTATCTTTTTTAATTCTTGAACAATATTTTCAGCCTTCTCTTTTTCCGTCATTTCAAGGTATATGTAAGTGGACATTTCTCCTTCAAAGGAATTTAAAGTTCTTTCTTCTTTATCAATTTTTTTTAAAACATCTTGAATTTTTTCCAGTGCTTTATCAACCTTGATCTTACTAGTATGAATAGTGATTTCGTACATTTTTCTTAATCAATTAGATTTGGGGATTTTAATAATGACCACAATAACTTATATATAATGTATGGGGAATATTTAAAGATATATACGCTCTAATACAGAAAATAGGTGAGGGCTACTTTAAAATCTGTAACTGAGGGGGGAATGAGAATTGAAGGGGAAATTTGTACTTTTTAAATCTTACCTAAATTAATAAAAAAATTATTACCACTAACCTTTAATAAGAAAATTAACATAAATATCTGGAATATAGCGCTTAAGAATATTTTTTCCGAAAAGCTGTAAAGTGCAGACCATTAGTATAAAAAATTAATATGATCTACTTCGGGTTCACTTTATGGCTCTCATTATTAGATAATCTAGAATTCAGACAACACTAATAGCTACTAATTTTTATGTTCATAATCGTGTCCACTAAAGGCCTACATTTTAGTCGAATTTTCGTAAATCTGAAAAACCTTTTAAATCAGCGGTATTTTGAGACACCGGGAAACTGCGAAACCTAATTTGAAGAGGGTATATTTTCATTTCCCTTGCCTTAAATAACTAATAAGCAGTCAGTTAAAATTAAATTAGATTAGATTTTTTTTATTTTTTTTCCTAAATTTAAAAATCCTACCAGAACCTTAGAAATTTCATTCTACCCTCTTGTAAATTTATTTATGTAAAATTTTAAAATTATAAGCTATGTCGTCACTAAAAAGGCCCGGGGTCTATATTCAGGAAAAATCTACTTTGCCCGAATCAATAGCCAGTGTAGAAACAGCAATTCCGGCCTTTATCGGTTATACCGAAGATGCAACATTGCTCAATTCTGCTACCAGAATTACCTCTTTACTAGAATACAAAGATAAGTTTGGTGGAGCGCCACTCCAGCAGTTTAGACTCTTGCTGAATGATGAGTATACCGATGGAGAACTTACTTCCAGAACTTATACTGTTGATGATCCCAATCCCAGCATCTTCAAGCTGTTTCATAGTCTTGAACTCTATTTCAATAATGGCGGAGGCCCTTGCTACATCGTTTCGGTAGGTGATTATGATTCGGGAGTGATTGAAGTCGGCAGAACAGAACCGATGGAAGGGCTAATTGGAGGCATTGCCGCAACTGAAAAAGTAGATGAACCTACCCTTTACGTATTTCCCGATGCCATTAGCCTAAGGGACCAAGTGGAGTACGGCTCCGTAGCCAAAGTTGCATTGGAAATGTGCAATAAGCTACAGGACAGGTTCACAATATGTGATGTGTTTCATAACGGGAATCCAACTGCAATCACTGATTACAGAGGTGAACTTGGGATGAATTATCTCGAATACGGAGCAGCTTACTATCCTACATTAAAAACTACGCTAAATTACTTTGTGGATAAGAACTCCATCATCACCCACACTCATAATATTACGGATACCCTTCCCCTTTACAATGGGCGTACACTTTCAGAAGTAGAAAATGACGATCCTATGGTGTTCCGAAGGTTTGAAACTGAAATAAAAAAGAAATACCTGACCCTGCCTGCTTCCGGGGCCATTGCTGGTGTATTTGCCAAAGTAGACGAAAACAGAGGTGTATGGAAAGCCCCAGCAAATGTAAGCCTGAATTCTGTCTCTGCACCGACGGTAATGGTAACAAACGAGCAGCAGGCCGAACTTAATGTGAACGCATCAACCGGTAAGTCCATTAATGTGATCAGGTCTTTTTCAGGAAGAGGTATACTCGTATGGGGAGCCAGAACGCTGGCTGGTAATGATAATGAATGGAGATATGTTCCTGTTCGCAGATTATATATCACAGTAGGGGAGTCGGTTAAAAAAGGGACGGAGTTTGTGGTGTTTGAGCCTAATAACGCTACTACCTGGGTAAGGGTAAAAGCAATGATTCAAAATTACCTTACAACTGTTTGGAGAGAGGGTGGACTAGCAGGTTCCAAACCAGAGCAGGCATTTTTTGTAAAGATAGGTTTAGGCGAAACCATGACGGCGCAAGATATTCTGGAAGGCAGAATGAACGTAAAAATTGGTATGGCACCAGTGCGGCCGGCAGAATTTATCATCTTAAAATTTTCTCACAAGTTACAGGACTTCAACCCAGAATTCCGTGCCAAACTATTGATTACCAAACTAGAATGGTCAGATTTAGTACTTACACCAAAAGCGGAAGAACAACTGAAAGAAATTGAAAGTTGGATTAAACACAACTATGTACTCGTGGATCCACGGGAAAAGGAAAGGGTGGTAAAACGCGGGTACTGGACATTATTCTATGGACCTTCCGGCACGGGCAAGACACTTACAGCCGCTCTATTGGGAAAAATGACAGGCAGGGGTGTTTATCGGATCGATTTGTCACAGATAGTTTCCAAATATATTGGCGAAACAGAGAAAAATCTCGCTCAGGTCTTTGACCGCGCTGAAAACGAAGAATGGATATTGTTTTTTGATGAGGCAGATGCGCTTTTTGGAAAAAGAACCAGCATCAAAGACTCCTATGACCGTTATTCCAACCAGCAGGTTTCATATCTATTGCAGAGAATGGAAGACTTTACTGGCTTAGTGATACTGGAATCGAAACTTAAAAAAAATATTGATGAAGCTTTTATGAGAAGGTTTGAGTCAATTATACACTTTCCATTGCCAGGAAAGGACGAACGCTACCAATTGTGGGAAAATGGTTTATCCAAATCAACATATTTATATCAAAATGTAGATCTGAAAGAGATAGCTGAGAAATACAAATTATCAGGAGAGGGGATCATAAAAGTGATCCAACATTGCTCGCTAAAGGCCAGAAGGAGGCAGAGCAATGAAATAGAGCTTCAGGATATTGTATCCGAAGTAAAGAGAGAATATAAAGAGGAAGCGTCCAGTGATTAATTGTATCATTTGATATTCTCTTTCTGATCACCACAGATAAAGTTTGAAAACATTTAATTATCAAAACCAAATAACAATGAAAACCAGATTTGGTCCTATGGCAGAAGGAGCCCTCAAAGAATTTCAGGTAACGAATTTCGATCTCGCCATAACCGGAATTTTCGATTAGGCTACCCCGGGACGATTTGACTCTTGCTTTAAATTCAGATCAAATTGGCTTATTGGTGGATTAGGATTAATAAAATTTACAAACTACAGTATATGAAAAAAATATTATCAATTGATGGTGGAGGAATACGCGGTATAATTCCGGGACAAATTATGGTAGCTCTGGAAAGAAAACTACAGGAGAAATCCAAAAATCCTGATGCAAAACTCGCTGATTTTTTTGATTTCTTTGCCGGGACAAGTACTGGCGGTATTCTGAATCGGCTGTAATTTATATTTCAAGTACTTTTTAGAAAAGGACTTTCTTATAGGTATGGAAAGCGGAAAAATATAAATCAACCAAGATTTATATTGACTTATTAGAAGATGGTCATCAAGGAATATATGAAGGACAATAATAACAGGTCACTCATAAAAGCGTGTTTAATAGAAAAGATTTAAATTAGATTCCCTAAACCTAAATTTAAACTACACGGGTGGGTTTTAAACAGCCTGCCAATTGTCGTTATATGAAACCGAAATACTTAATCGTGAAACTAGAATAAACATTTGGGATTGAAGAATAATTTGATTGACATATATGATGTTGAAAGATCCTGCGAGTATCGGGGAGAAATTTATTTTGTAAGAAATAATGGAGCTGTTTACAGAAGCAGAAAAACTAATAACAGGAAAAGACCTTTGGATGAGAAGTGGACTTTTGGCAAACTTGATAATAAAAAAGGATATCTTAATATATCATCGGAAACAGTACATAGAATTGTCGCAACGGCTTTCCATGGGCCTCAACAATCAGAGAAACATATAGTAGATCATATTGATACTAATAAGCAAAACAATAGGCCCGAAAACTTAAGATGGATAACAAGGTTAGATAACATACTACTGAACCCTATAACGCTATCTAGAATAATTTATAAATATGGTAGTATTGATAATTTTCTTTCCGACCCTTCCAAACCTTTAAATGGTAGTCTTGACCAAAACTTTAGTTGGATGAGAACGATTACAAAAGAAGAATCAGAAAACGCAAAAAACAATTTATTGAATTGGGCTAAAGAAGGGACGATATCAACTGGTGGAATTTTAGGTGAATGGATTTATTCTAATCTCAATCAGAAGAAAGATGATGACAGTGAACAAAATTTATTAATTCAATCAATAACATCCAACGCATTTCAGAAAAACTGGAAAATTCAGAGTGAATTCCCCAACTGTCCTATTTCAACTAATGAAAATTCCTTAAATATTTATAAGGAAAGATTAATTAAAGGAAGTGTTTTTTCAAGTAATAAATATGGAGAATCTTTTGTTGAATCTGTAGGAATTAATGAAACAACTGATGAACTTTTAATATTGACAAGTATTAATAATCAAAAGAAATTTGCACTCGCAAAAGTGTATATTGATGGATACAACTTTATTCATGAAAGCAATGGGACATTTTTTACTTTAGCTGGGGGTCAAAAACAATTTAATATAGCTCTCGGAAAGGAATGGTATGGAGAAGACTCTATAGATGATTATTTATAAATTAGAAAAACTATAACTTGCTGCAATAGGAGTTAAAAATAATCCTTACAGTAGGCTCTTCCAATAAAATTTATTTTTAACATAAAGCTTTATATATTTCTAAACCACTTCTGAGGCGATTAAAGGCACATCATACGGGAAAGCGAAATTTTGATGATCGGTGCCAGTTAACCAAGATTGATGATCTTGTTTCTTTAGAACAACCGGCATTCTCTTTTTATTATTATGAATTTCAGCCATTAATTCATTTGCTTCAGTGGTGACAATAGAATAAGAATTAATAGATTCATTGGTTTCCGGATTGGTCCAGGTGGAGTAGATACCTGCAAAAGCAAAAATTTCCTGATCAGTAGGATTAATTAAATACTTCTGCTTTTCTTTTCCTTTTGAATCTTTCCATTGCCACTCATAATAACCGTCTGCAATAACTAAACAACGTTTTTTAACCGAATTTCTAAAGGAAGGTTTTTCTGCTATGGTTTCAATCTTAGCATTCAGGGTCATTTTTTTGATCTTATCATCCTTGGCCCAAAAAGGAATTAAGCCCCAATTAAACATTTGAATTTCCCCCTGATTTTCATCTGAAATTACCGGGGTTTTGGAAAAGGTAAAGGCATTTATTTCTAATTGAGGTGTGTAGGCATCTGGCTCAATGAATCTTGCGTCCAGACTGCGCTCTATTTCACTTAGTTTGGAATTGAGTTTAGTACGATAGCACATTTTTCTAATTTTTATATTAATTTACTAAAATCTGTTGAATTTATGGAGCAGGTAGAACAATAGGCGCGTACGGTTGCGATTGTCGACAATGGTGGTGTGAGTAACAAAAGCTGTCGTTTTTTTATTTTATTTTCAAAAGATAGACCTGCATCAAATTAGACGATAAAAATTGATTTAGGAGTATAGTTCACTGTTATTGCTCAATTAGCATTAAACCTTCAATGCGATAAACTCTTCGATTATCTTCGATGCCGTCTGGTTGGGAAAGGATAAGCTTGGCTTTTTTATCTATTTTTTGAATTCTTAAATAGTCCCAGTCTTCACGGTGCTCAAATTTATCGACTTGTGGATTGAAAATATAATAAGCTTTCCATCTATAATTAATGGGAATCGTGAAGTCCAGATATCCGTCAAGATTATAATCAAAGAAACTAAAATTCAAAGACCCCAGGCCAATATTATCTTCCAAATCATGTATGACTTGGATTTCCTGATTTTCTTTGAAAATTGTCGTACTTTTAATTCCACCATAATAGCCAATATTTTCGGAGTGGCTTAGTTTATTGTCCCAGACAACATCCAGGGTAATATTACCAACTCTATAGATTCCCGATTCATTTACTTCAAGGGGGGTAATGTCTTCATTAGAAAATAATTCCCAGCTAGAATTCTGAGAATAAGTTGAGGTGTAAAACGTTACGAACAGCAGAAAAAATAGGTCTTTCATTTTTTAGAATATTTTGCATACTTAAAATACCCGGAAACCGCATAGGGGTCCGCGCTAATTTCAAAGCTGGAATTACCAATATATTCAGAAGCCCTCAAATGGGAGTGGGCTATTTGAGACAGTTTCTTTTTTAGTCTTTCTGTTGGCCTGGGTTTTATATAAAATGCAGTTGGCATTAAAGGAGCAATTTGGTTTTCAATCTGGAGGTAGTCTTTTATATATGAGCTATGATAAGCCCAATTATCTATCCAAAAGGCTGTAAAGCCATAATCAAAATATGAGTTTATATAACTAACTTCTGCTTCCGTGGAGTTTTCAAGTATCTGGAAAACTTCATATTCCGGGATTTTAGGAAGTTCCAATTTCTTTACCCTGGAGAATCCACAAATAGGTTTTATAGTTTCCAACGGATTATCACAGAGGTATAATTCCCGTAGGTTTTCTAAATTTTGAATAGGCTTCAGATTAGTAATTTGGTGATATTCAAGAGAGAGGTACTCTAATTGATTTAATATTTTCACAGGAGTGAGATCACAAATTTTCACCTTTACTGAAATACCTAAAATATATAAATGTTTTAGGTTTGGACAAAGTTCAAGGAAATCCAGATTTCCGTTGAAATCAGAGTCATCAATATAGAGAAATTCTAACTTTTCAAAATCGGGAATGTCTTTATAAGGATGTTTTTCTTTGCCTATAAACTCCTGTATTCTTAGCGTGTCTGCGGAAAGAAAGGGATCATCATCTTTTAGCTGGTTTCTGACCTGAAGTATTTCTTCAAAATCCCAGCCTTGTTCCTGCCAGTGCAGATTGTAAGTTAGATACCGGTGCTGAGGACAGGTTTTGTTGAGTTTATATGGCATAATTTATTTCGGTTTGAAGAATTATTAATCCGGACATGCATCAGATTCCCAGTATAATTCATTAAACTCCTCCATAAACTTAATAGTATATTGCCATTCTCCAGCTTTGAATTTTATATCTAACTCTTTCTCTTCAAGGATAAATGGTTTCACTGCCTCCTGTTCTTCTTCATACCATTCAACCCAGAACAAGAAAAAGTCTTCTGTACCTAGTTTCTCATTCTTTTTTAGCCATTGCATAAGATCTGGATAATCATCCCTAACGTTTTCTAGAACGGCCATTTCTTCCCTGAAATATTCTTCGTGCTTATGTAGCTCAATGATCTCCTGCAAAGATGGATAAAGAAAGCTGAATCGATTTTCAGGGTTATTAGATATACAAGGGCAAGTCATTCCTTCATAACAAGATCCATTGTGCCTGTTCTTATGGCAATATTGATAAAGTTCCACATAGTTCAAAACCCACCAGGTTAGTTTGGGAATATTTATAAAACCGCCTTTCTTCAGACTTTTGAGATTCTCAAGAGCTTCGTCAATTTCTTTACGGTTCAATATTTTTTCTTCTTGTTGCGTCAATTTTTGGTGTTAGAGTGCTGAACTTTTGAGAGACGAGTGCCTATTCCTATCTCAATAACTACATCTTTTATATTAAAATAATCTCTACTTATACGGATTGTTCTTTTCATTTAATTTTTTTGAATTGTTTATTTCTTTAAATCATCTGAGACTTTAGCTTATTAATCGAGTCTTGGCTATTTTTTATTGAATTTGATAATGATTGTAATTCCTGGTCAAGGTCTTTTTTCTCCTCAAGTATCCTTTTTAGCTGCATTTCAACCATTTCAGCTTTGGAAGAAAATTGTTTTTTTCTTTCTTTTTCTTGGGTCATGCGCATTTTTAATTCTTCTATTTCTTTGGTTTTCTCTTGGTTCAGAATTATCCGATTAGCACAAATTTGGACTACGATAATGGAAGCAAGCTCGTAATTACCTTTTACCAGACTTTTAGAGGCATTCAAAGTAGCTTTGAATTTATTTGTGATACTGTCAAAATTGTCATTTCTTAGAGAATAAGCCAGGGCACCAATACCTACTGCCCAACCTACCGGACCTGTGACAAAAGCCAGAAAAGAACTCATACCTGTATAAAAAGCAAAAGGTAGAGTTATTCCTAATACACTTGTAAGGCCACCAACAAAGGTTGATGCAACAATATATATTCCCATCCCAGAAATTTCTGCCAGGGCTAAGGCTCCAACGGAGCCAAGAGAAGCTAGTTGAGATCCTTCCAAATTCTTTTTTTCCAGAACTTTATTCAATTCCTGCTGAAACCTTCTTTTATCTTCCGGTGATAATTTTTGGAAATTTTCCTGGAACTTATAAACCAGAATTTCCTCTTCAATTTTTTTTACATCGGTTCCTGAAATTGGAATTTTGTAGTGATTGGCAATCTTCTTTAGAATCTCCCGATAGGTGAATTTTTTTTGAAGTAATCCTTTAAATGGTTTAATGATTCCTGACAATTCATTTTCTATAACGAAGGATTCACCTCGTTTTTTGTTTAAGAGCTTCTCAAATATTTGCCGTTGATCATCATTTAAATGAGAAAATAATTTCGAAGGATAGGGGGTAAGGTTAGATAAGTCTACATCTGACAAATCATCAACCAGATTTGACGAATATGTTGAATACATAAGGAATAGGATTTTGGACTTCAGAAATTTAACGTAGGGGAGAAATTTCGATTTATTAAGAGCTAAATATAAAGAAAAAATTAACATTATAAATTGTTTGTTTATCCTGTCAAAGAATCGTATTATTATAAAAGTGTTAATTATTTTAACTAAATTTAGCAACAGACTGAAAGCCAATTTTAAAGCAATTTAAAGAAGCTTTTTGATGATAGATTTATGCACAGTGAAAAATACGACTTCGCCTTTACCTCGTCTTCCCTACGCTTAAACGAAATAGTATTGGTTGCGAATCATTTTATAAATGATTCTGAAGTTGATTATGTAAATGACTTGGGAGCAGGTAAAAGTGCTACCGGTAAGCGGATATATAGAGAGGTCTCAAAAAGATTAGCCTTTCTTAACTCACAGCAAATAAAACTTTTGGTAAACGGAAGCCTGGACGTACAGAAACAACTGGCTTTTTATGCTGCCTGTAGGTCTCATCTCTTTATCAGGGATTTTACAGTGGAAGTATTAAGAGAAAAGTACCTGGTTTTTGATTATGAGATTAGTGAAGGAGATTATATTTCGTTTCTCCGTAGAAAACAGGAGTTGCATGAGGAGATAGATAAACTTTCTGAGAGTAGCTTAAAGAAAATCAAACAGGTTACATTCAGAATTCTGGAACAATCAGGTTTAATTAATAATACAAAACAGAAAATAATACAGCCTCAAATTTTGCAAACAGAATTAATTCAGGCTATTTGCAAGGATAATCCAGAATGGCTTAAAATATTTCTAGTTAGCGATTTAGATATGGAAAATTATACTAACCAATAATGTCGAACTTAACCGAAAATTTTGATCATCTATACCAGGTGATCTCCTCATCTAATTTTTTAAAAAAACAGAGCCTCGGCGGAGAAATTCCTTTCTTCATTTCTGCATATGACGCCCAGGATCAAAACGAAGTAGGAGAAGCTATAAGATTATTGAAGAATAAATTAAATAATGCTGGTGTAACCGTTCTGGAATTGAATCTTTACGATATTGCTTGTGAAATTTTGGAGAATAAAGGAGGTATTGAAAAGATGTTCAGGGTGGAACAACGCAAATCCAAGGACAAATTTTTGAGGGCTTTACAGTCTTCACTTAATATTCACCAGGTGCTAATGCCTAAGATTAGTGAAATGATAAGAGAATCGGAGGCTAAGGTTTATTTCCTGACTGGAATAGGGGCTTGTTATCCTTTTATTAGATCCCATAATGTTCTTAATAATCTTCAGAATATAGCCAAGGACTGTCCTACAGTCGCTTTTTTCCCTGGGGAATATAACGGCCATTCCTTAAACCTTTTCGGTTTGCTAAAAGATGACAATTACTATCGAGCTTTTAATATCAATACAATCAAAGCCTAACCATGACAATAAAAGAATACTTTGCTAAGCCTGTAGACCGACCAATTGAAACGGTTATTAAAGCTGATGACAGAGATAATATTTCAACCGAAGTTGCAGAATATGTAATCACCGATGAAATCTCCAAGAAAATTCGAGATCTTTTCCAGGCTTATAATAATTACAATGGTGTAAACGGGGTTTGGATCTCTGGTTTTTTTGGATCGGGTAAGTCTCACTTACTTAAAATTCTTTCTTATGTATTAGAAAACAAGGAAGTGGAAGGTTATAAATGTGGAGAGTTGTTTGCTGAAAAGATTGAAAACGACGAAATGCTAAAAGGGGATGTATTATCCGCTACTCGGATACCTTCTGAAGCAATTCTGTTCAACATTGACCAACAAGCTCAAATTACATCAAAGGCAGATGAAAATGCTATACTTTCAGTTTTTTACAAAGTCTTCTTCGATCATCTAGGGTACTATGGATTTCAGCCGCACGTAGCGGAATTTGAGATGTGGTTGGATAAACAGAAAAAATATTCCGATTTTAAATCCAGATTTGAGAAGTTACACGGTAAGTCCTGGGAAGAAGCTCGTACTGATTATTTTGATCCAATGGTAACCGATGATCTTGAAGAAGTGTTAGGAAAGATATTCGGTAAGGATGCTTCAAAATATGAAGATATCCTGGATGAAATGGAGGATAAGCAAAAGCAGTCCATCGAAGACTTGAGTTATCGGGTGAATGAATACATCAATACCAAACCTGCTGGCTTCAAGTTGAATTTCTTTGTTGATGAAGTAGGTCAATATATCAGTGACAACACTAAATTGATGCTAAACCTTCAGACTATTGCGGAATCATTGGCTACCAAGACAAAAGGGAGGTCGTGGATTTTAGTTACCTCTCAGGAAGATATGGAAAAGGTAATTGGAGATATGACCAAAGCCCAAGAAAATGACTTTTCCCGTATTCAGGCAAGGTTTAAACTTAAGGTTCCTCTTACTTCTGCTAACGTAGATGAAGTAATTGAAAAACGTTTATTAAAGAAGAAAGATGATGCTAAAGATCAACTTATCGCATTATATAAGAAAGAGAATGCTCATTTAGATACTTTACTATCATTTTCTGAATCTGGAGTTCAGTTTAAAGGATTTAAAGGAGAAGGAGATTTTGCTAATAAGTATCCATTTATTCCCTATCAATTTGATTTGTTCCAACAATGTAGACGTGCCCTGTCTTCTCACAATGCATTTCAGGGTAGGCATTCTTCTGTTGGTGAGCGTTCTATGTTAGGAGTTTTTCAACAAGTGATCCAACAAATCGAAAATGGAGATGATCGTACCCTGGTGAGCTTTGATAAAATGTACAGCGGGATCAAGAATGAGCTAAGAGGTGAAATGCAAAGCTCTATTAATCTTGCAGAAAAAAACCTCGAAAATCCATTTGCGATTAAGGTTTTAAAAGCACTCTTCCTGGTGAAGTACTTCAATAACTTCAAAACTACCAAGAGAAATTTATCGGTGCTAATGCTGGACAATATGGATGTTGATCTAAAAGAGCATGAGAAGGATATAGAAATAGCTTTAAATCAACTCGAAAATCAAAGTTATATCCAAAGAAACGGAGAGGTTTATGAGTTTCTAACCGATGATGAAAAGGATGTTGAACAGGAAATAAAAAATACAGAGGTTGATGATTCGCAGGTAACTCAGCTGCTTAGAGAAATTTTATTTGATGAGATCATCAGGGATAATAAGATAAAATACCTGGAGAATAGACAGGATTATGACTTTACCAGTAAAATAGATGGTTCAATTCTAGGGCGTGAAAAGGAACTGGAAATAGAATTAATAACAGAAAACTATCCGGAATATACAAACACGACTTATCTGCAATCCCAAACTATGGGAAGTACCGGGATGAAAATGGTTTTGGCTTCAGATTCTAATTTTATCAAGGACTTGAAAATGTATCTGAAGACCGATAAGTATGTGAAGCAAAATCGTTCCACCTCTAATCGGCCTGAAGTGAGCAGGATTCTGGCTGAGAAAAGTCAGTTAAATGTTCGCAGGAAATCTAATTTGAAAGAACTTGCCGATAAACTCTTGTCAGAATCTACAGTATACCTGAATGGGAACAAGCACGAAATGAGTGTAACTTCTGATGGGAAGACCAGAGTAGTAAAAGCTTTTCAGGATTTGGTGAAGAATGTGTACTCTAACCTGAAAATGCTTGGGAATATTCAGTTTAGTGAGGAGACCATTAGAAGCGTGGTAAAGAACCCGCAAGATGATCTTTTTGGTGCAGATGATTCTACAATGTCTGAAGCCGAAAATCAAATTTTTAGCCTGATAAACAGGAGGAAAAAAAGATCGGAACGTACGGCACTTTCAGATTTGAAAGATGAATTTACTAAGAAACCTTATGGCTGGTATCCAAATGCCATCTGGACGGTAGTTGCAAAACTTTATCGTAGAGGGAAAATTGAATTGAAGCAGGATTCTAATATTCTTGAAGATCAGGATGTTGTTAATGCACTAATCAATAGTTCTTACCATAGCAATACCTTATTGGAACCTCAGGAAGAGGTAGATCCAAAACAGGTTAAGGCTTTAAAGCAAGCTTATCACGATGCTTTTGATGAAACCTGTTCTGTTAATGAAGCCAAGGAAGTTGCCAAGGCTTTTAAGGAGAAACTACAGTCTATGTTATCGGAAGTTAGTCAGCTTCAGGTGCAGGAAAGACAGTATCCTTTTTTAGCCAGTTTAAATTCCTTTTCAGAGAAATTGAAGGTTTGGGTTCGCAAGGATTACAATTATTTTTTAAATGATTTAAACCAAATTGAAGACGAGCTTTTAGATACTAAAGAAGATCTTTTAGTGCCTATAAAAAGATTTATGAATGGAGATCAAAAAAAGATCTATGATGACATAAGACAACTGGTAAAAGGAGATACTTCCAATTTTCTATATGTAGAGGGTGAAGAATTAGATTATTTAAATAACCTGATAGATAATAACTCCAAACCTTATCAGGGAAATGTAATTAAGGAAGGTAAAGAAGTAAAGGATCGGTTGCTGGAAAAGCTTAAGGAAACTTTTAATACTGAAAGAACAAAGGCTAACAGTAAAATTGATCGGTTGATTTCCGATTTTAAATCTAAAGATGAATTTTCTCAGCTTAGTAGTGAAGAAAAAGATCAGGTATTAGCACCTTTCAAAAATGCAAAAGAAAATATCAATAGAGAAAGATATATTTCACAGATAAGGCAAATTAAAGATCGAGCGGAAAATTATCATTTTGAGCAACAGCTTAACCAAATGTTGAAACTGGTCACTGAAGATGACCCAGATAGCGGTGGAGCAAATGAACCTCCGGCACAGTACATTAAACGATCTAATATCCGAGTTCAATTTGACAAAACTGAACTGAAGACCGAAGAAGATGTTGATGATTATCTAGAAACCCTTCGTAAATGCTTAAAAGAACATATTAAAGACAATAAAAGAATCTCGCTTTAATGAATACCAACCGACTCAAAAGATTTGCTCAGGAAGCCAGAAGAAAATTATTACAACAAGTAGGTTCCAGAATGGAACTGGTATTGACTACCGATTCTGCTGAATTAAGGGAAAAAGCTATGGCCTTAAGCAGCTTGAAAGATGCTATTAAAGGTTCTTCTAAAGAACAGGTTATAGATAAAGTGGCTTATACCTGGTTTAACAGGTTAATGGCGCTGAGATTTATGGACGTAAATGAATATCAACCTACAGGGATAAAAATAATTACTCCAAAGGATGGATATACGCTACCCGAAATTCTGGAAGATGCCAGGCAGGGACAAATTCCCGACGAGCTTCCTGTAAACAAAGAGCGAATTTATGACCTTCTTGACGGGAAAATACCGAGTTCCAATGCTCAAAATGAGGTGTATAAGGAATTGTTGATTGGTGCTTGTAACCAGTTACATTCCATCTTTCCGTTTTTATTTGAAAAGATAGATGATTATACAGAACTTCTTTTACCTGATGATCTCACCAGTGAGTTTTCCATTATCTATGAGTTTATGGAAGGAATGTTCAAGGAAGATTGTGAGGAGGTTGAGGTCATAGGCTGGTTATATCAGTTTTATATTTCGGAAAAGAAAGATGAGGTATTTGCTTCTAAGTCTAAGGTGAAGAAAGAAGATATTCCAGCGGCAACTCAGTTATTTACTCCCAGGTGGATCGTTGAATATATGGTGCAGAATACAATTGGGAAGCTTTGGTTGCAAAACAATCCAAATTCCAGGCTAAGAGAGCATATGGAGTATTTTATTGAATCTCCATCGGTTGAAGCTGAAGATTATCTAAAAATAGAATCTGTTGAAGAAATTACATTATTAGACCAGGCGTGTGGGAGTGGTCATATTTTGGTTTATGGTTTTGAATTGCTGTCTAAAATTTATGAGGAAGAAGGCTATAATCCAAGTGAAATCCCTCAGTTGATTATTCAGAAAAATCTGTTTGGTTTTGAGATCGATGAACGAGCAGCTCAATTAGCCGGTTTTGCGCTCATGATGAAAGCCAGGGCATATCATAGAAGAATATTTAGAAAAGACCTGAAACCAAATATCCTTCAATTTGAAGATGTAAGCTTTACCAAGGAAGAATTGCTTAAGGTACTGCCAAAGGTATATATGGATAAATCCAAAGAATTCCAGCGCGACCTTCATTTGATAGAGAACGCCACAAACTTTGGATCTCTTATCCAGCCAGAAAGTTCTTTAAAGTTCCTTATCCAGGGGTTGGAGGAAATTGAAAGGCAATTAAAGAAAAATCCAGATCTTTTTCTACAGGATTTATTGGTTAGACTGAAAACTGCAGATACTCAATTGATCAATCTAGCCAGGAAGTATCATTGTGTAGTAGATAATCCTCCTTATATGGGAGGGGGAGCAATGAATTCAAAGCTTTCTACTTTTGTGAAAAGTAAATATCCAGTCAGTAAGGCCGATTTAATGGCTTGTTTTATGGAAGCAGGCTTAAAAGCATTACACCCTAAAGGGTTTTTGGGGATGATTAACCAGCACAGTTGGATGTTTTTAAGTAGTTATGAAAAATTACGTGAGACATTAATTAAAGAAACTTTTTTTGATACTCTATTACATTTAGGTCCTAGAACGTTTCCTGAAATTGGTGGTGAGGTGGTACAAAATGCCTCTTTTACCTTTTGGAATACTATCAATGAAGAAAAAGGAAGTTATATCCGTTTGGTAGATGATGGAACTTCTGAATTGAAAAGAACCAAAACCCATGAAGCCATTCAAAATCGCAAGTGTGGCTGGTTTTACACTGCTAGTCAAAAAGATTTAGGAAAAATCCCTGGAAGTCCAATTGGTTATTGGTTATCAAATAATTTAATAGAAAAATTTGAAAAGGAAAAGATTAAAGATAATTTTCATCCTAAATCTGGACTCTCAACAACAGATAATCAGCAATTTTTAAGATTTTGTCACGAGGTTCCATTTAATAAAATTGGTAAACAAAAGGCTAATACCGATGAAGCGAAAGTTAGTGAAGCGAAATGGTTTCCATACAATAAAGGTGGAGATTTCAGAAGATGGAGTGGGAATCTTTATTACGTAGTAGATTGGTGGAATGATGGAGAAAACATTAGAAATTGTATAGCATCTGACTCTAAAAAACAAGTTGGTGGACGTATTGTAAGTTATGATTTTTATTTCCGAGAATCAATTAATTGGAGTGCGTTGTCATCGGGACTTTTTTCATGCAGACTTTCACCACAAGGATATTTGTTTGATTCGAAGGGACCAGCTGTATTCTTTGATGATTTTCATGATGCTAATTACTTGTTGGGGCTATTAAATTCAAAAGTTGCACAAAAATATTTGGATGTCTTATCCCCTACATTAGATTACAATCAGGGGCCAGTTGGCAAGATTCCTTTCGTTAAAGTTAATTATGAAGAGATAAATAAACATGTGTTTTTATGTGTTGAGATAAGTAAAAACGAATGGAGTACACGAGATCATTCTTGGGATTTTAAGCAAAACGAACTCATTCGTATTAAAGGGCAAGACCTGGAAGAGACCTATGATTTATTTAGGCAGTATTGGAAAAATAAATTCTTACAACTCCATAAAAATGAAGAAGAACTCAACAGGCAATTCATTGAAATCTATGGATTACAGGATGAATTAACACCAGAGGTACCTTTAGAGGATATTACCATCTTAAAAGAAGAAACAGACATCATAAATGGTGATTTGGTCTTTGATGCTAAAGAAGTCTTTACGCAGTTTATGAGTTATGCAGTAGGTTGTATGTTTGGTCGTTACTCATTAGATAAAGAAGGCTTAATACTCGCCAATCAAGGTGAAAGCCTAGAAGATTTTTTAACTAAAATTGAGAAATCTCAAGATGAGTTGTCCTTCCTTCCAGATGATGATAACATCATCCCAATACTAGATGATGAGTGGTTTGAAGACGATATTGTTAATCGTTTCTATGAGTTCTTAAAAGTGACTTTTGGTGCTGCCAACTTTGAAAAGAACCTGGCTTTTGTAGAAGACTCCTTAGGTAAAGACATCCGTAAGTTTTTCGTGAAAGACTTTTATAAGGACCATATCAAGCGTTATAAGAAGCGTCCTATTTATTGGATGTTCTCATCACCAAAAGGTTCTTTCAATGTGCTTATCTATATGCACCGTTATACTCCGGATACCTTAAATAATATTCTTAACGCTTACCTCCTGGAATATAGGGAGAAAATCAAAGCTCGTATTGAACACTTGGATCATGTAATTGAGACAGGAAGCTCTATAGAGCAAACCAAAGCAGGAAAAGAAAAAGACAGGTTAAGAAGTGTTCTATTAGAATTACAGGAATATGAACGAGAGATCCTATATCCCCTGGCCACAGCGCGTATCTCTATAGACCTGGATGACGGGGTGCTTGTAAATTATAACAAGTTTGGGAAAGCCATTCAAGAAGTAAAAGGCTTAAACGATAAGAAGGCCAAGGAGAAGATTAAGAAGTTTGATTGGATAGAAACAGAAGCGATAATCTAAAAACAAGCATGAAGTATATTAAACCAGAAATTATTAGTCTGAAGAACAGCCAGGAATTCAATGAAAAATGGCTGCAAGCCAGGATCGAAGAAGATCCTTCTATGTTAGGGCTTGGAGATCTTGAATTTAGAGATACAGAAAAGATCATGGTTGGAGGTGGTAGATTAGATACTATCTTATATGATCCTGAAGATAAGAAGCGCTATGAAGTGGAAATCCAATTAGGGAAGACTGATGAAACTCATGTAATCAGGACTATTGAATACTGGGATTTAGAGCGTAAAAAGAATCCGCAATACAATCACTGTGCTGTGATTATTGCTGAGGATATTACAAGTAGATTTCTAAATGTAATTTCTTTATTTAATGGGTTTATACCTTTAATTGCTATTCAGGTAAAAGCAGTAAAGTTTCAGGACAATATCTCGTTATTCTTCACCAAAGTACTGGATGAGGTAACTTTTGATTTGTTAGATGAGGATACAATTTCCGAGCCTACCGATAAATCTTACTGGGAGAAAAAGGCTTCAAACTCTTCGGTTAAATTAACTCAGGAAATAATAGCAGAATTGGGAGAAATAACCGAAGAATATAAGCTTAAATACAATAAGCACTATATAGGGATTGAGCGTAATAATATGGCAAATAACTTTGTCACTTTCGTTCCCAGGAAGACCATGGTTATCATGAATATTAAACACGAGAGAGTCGAGGAAGTAGATGAACTTTTGGAAAGCTCAGACCTAGATATCTTGTCGTATGATAAGCAGTGGAAACAATATAGAGTAAGGTTAAGTGACAAGGATTTAGCATCGAATATTGACTTGCTGAAGAACCTTGTTGAAAAAGCAAAACACGAATATCACAGTTAAGCTTATGGATCAATTAGATTTATTTGGAAATTCTGAATCAGAGCCACAAAACTATTTTGAAGTTCAAAATGGAGAATATGTACATTTTCCTAATTTTTTTAATAAAAAGCAAGCTGATAATTATTTTCAAGCTCTTTTAAATAAAATAGAATGGAAACAAGAGTCTATGAATATCTACGGGAAACAAATAAATTTCCCGAGGCTTACCGCGTGGTACGGTGATAATGACAAGCCATATAGTTTTTCAGGAATCACACTAAATCCTCATCCTTGGAATAAGGAGCTTCTTGAAATTAAGGAGAATATAGAGCCTGAGGCGGGAACTGAATTCAACTCAGTATTATTAAATAGATATAGAGACGGTAATGATTCTATTTCCTGGCATACCGATGCAGAAAAAGAATTAGGTCAGAATCCTATTATAGCCTCGGTTAATTTTGGGGCTGAAAGAAAGTTTCAGCTCAAGCACATGGAAACTGGTGAAAAAGTAGAACTTATTTTAAAACACGGTAGTCTTTTAGTTATGAAAGGAGAGCTACAGCATTTTTGGAAGCACCAGGTGCCAAAAACTAAAAAGAAAATATCAGAACGCATAAACTTAACTTTTAGAGTAATCAAGTAAAAATCGGCCGCCCTACCAGCCTCTTAAATTATTTTTTAATGGCATATTATTTTAATCTTCCTATAATTACGGATCTTACCCCTTCCCAGCAATTAGTTGTGAATGAAGTTGATCCAATTGCAGTTTCGGGTGGTCCAGGTACAGGGAAAACTGTTGTTAATCTATGGCGACATATTTATAATCACGAAAAGGGTGGTAAAAAAAGCTTACTGTTAACCTATACTAAAACTCTCGAACATTATCTTAAGGCAACTGCGGCGACTAAAAACAAGAGTGCTTCCAACCACATTGATAGGACTTATAGATGGACATACAATAGTAGCAAAGAGTTTTATGACGAAATCATTATCGATGAGGCTCAGGATGTGGAATTAGAAAGGTACTATAAAGTAAAAAAACAGTGTAATGATTGTAGCTATGGAGCTGATGATGCTCAAAGTTTATATCCAGATAAACACACCAGTTTAGATCAATTGAGAGATTTATTTGGTAATAATGAAGAGTATGAATTGGACAAGAATTTTCGAAATTCAAGAGAAATATTATTATTTACAAAGGCCGCTTTTCCAAATCACTATATTCCCCAACAAGTTATATTAGGTTCAAGAAGCACTGGCATACTGCCTATTGAATTAAATATTGGGTGGGAATTTGAAGATTGTGTAGACCAAATTAATGAAATTATATCTCAATTTTCTTCGAACACTCACAATATTGGGATTTTAGTTCCTGGAAGAAATCAGGTTAGTAAATATTTTGAAGCTTTGGAGGAAGATAATACTATATCAAAATATGAAGGTGAGATGACAGGTTTGTTTAGTATTGAAAATATTCATGTGACTACCTATAAATCTTCTAAAGGACTTGAGTTTGATACAGTGATCATTCCCGATTTTGATAGTTATAAATGGTACATAAACAATACTAGTAATACTTCTGAAAATGATTACTATGTAGCTTTGACAAGGGCAAAAACTAACTTATTTTTAATCACTAAAAATTCTTTAACAGGAATCGATACATCTACTTACGAAACAGAATAGTTATGAAGTCAATTTATCTGCCAATATCACCTGCTAATCTTGCGCATTATTTCAGAACAGGACTTATAGCACCAGCTAGATTTTTATCAAACAGGAATGAAGATTTACAAAGCAAATTTGGAAACTTCTTATTATTCTGCTCTGAAAAATATACAAATGAAACAGAATGTGCCTTAGAATTGGTATTGAGTAAAGAAGAATTTAATAATGTTACCGCTGTAGAAGATAATTTCTTTATTGCAGATTTAATTCTTCCTATAAGTAGAGTAAAAAATGTTTTTTTTAGGGAAACAGAGCAAGGAGACAAAACTGTTTGGAATATTGAAAGCGGCGCTGCTTTTATTCCAAATGAATTAGTTAAAATTGATAAGGACTCAAAAATAGCTTTTGCTGGTAAATTATCACGGAGAGGATTAGATGCCCGGGAACCTTCAGAAAAAAAAGAGCAGAAAATTTTATTATTCGACAGATTGATGGGAGGATTAGCATTAATGCAGATAGGAGGCGAAGATTGGCAAAATTATTCTGAAAACTATATTGCAATACTTTCCCTTTTGAATAAGAAGATAAAAGAAGAATGGAAAGAGGGTGGGCAAATTGGAGATTTTAATAAGTATGACTGGCTAATTTTCCAAAAAGAAGGACATAAGCAATTTAGCAAATATGTTTTTTCAAAAGTAAATGATGAAGTTTTAGAAAGGTATGCTCAAAACGAAGGAATTCGTTTTGAAAAAAAGCTTGGCCTAATCCAACTTGATAAAATTAAAAAGCAATCTTATACTTATTTAGCTGCAATTTTAGCCACGTTTGATGTGGACGGAAGAAAGAAAATTGATGATTTCTTTTCATTTCTTTTTCACAGTGATTTCGAACCGGATAGAAAGGAAGGTATTGCCTTAATGTTTGGCTTAAATAAAGGTTATACAGCCTTTAGGAATAAATATAAAACAGAGGATATTGATCTTGAAGTTAAGTTTGGATTAGATAGTCAACTCGACTATTATACTATTGAAAGTATATACCAATATGTTTTTAATGGAAAAACAGATAATTATAATTATGATTATTTAGATAGCTGGTGCCCTAAAAATTCACTTGAGAATTTAGTGGAATACGAAGCCTATAAAATTCTGGATGAACAAATTGTTTATAAAAAAAAAGTTGTGGTTGGTTCTTCAGAATACTTTCAAGGGTTATATCAAAACTTTTCACCTGAAATTTATAGCGAAGTTTTCAAGGTTGTTAATGAATGGTTTCCATCTTTTATGCAAACCGACAATATTCAAGGAGGGCAGCAATATTTGGATTCAAAAGTCCACGAAAAGGTACAGGATATTTTTAAATCTATTTTCAACCAGATTAAATCTGACCTTGAAATAAAGGAGACTGTAAATGAGAAATCATTAGGAAATAAAACTGAAAAAAGTGAGGAATCAGAAAGCTCAGACCAAAATAAATTATTAAACGAGTATCAACTTCAGAATTCTGATGAGTCTATGGACTCAATGAATAACTCTTCAAATCGCAAAAATAGTGTCGAGGAAGAACCACTTTCAAAATACTCCGATGGGTCTATTATTTTTCCCGGTTTAGAAGAAGATAATATTGATGAAAAATTGGAAAAAAGAGTAGTTCAATTGACCAAAGAAGGTATCACAAAACTTAAAACAAAGGCCAAAAAACTCGGCATACCACGTTATAGCACCTACAATAATAATAATAAAGATCAATTGATTAAGCTCATAGCTACAGAAGAATTAAGAAACGGATAAAAAATGAATTTTATTAACGACTTGAATTATAGCTCTGTAGATACGGAAACTTTATCGGAATATTTAAATAAAAATGTTGATTTAGCCTATGATTATTTTATCTCCCAGAGTTACTCAGAAATCAAATCAGAAAAAAAGGAGATAGATCAGTATATTTTTCAAAATTTGAATGTTATTAAAAAACTGGATTTATCCGAAAGGTCTAATTCGACATTTATATTATGTTTATTAGAAGTTTCAGAAAGACTTGGTTTTACTTTGTACTTTCAGAGACTTTACAAATTACTTCTAACCGCAGATATTCAAATTTCCCTTCGGCTTCAAGCAGCTAAAATGTATTTCTCGGGAATGAGGAACATTGCAGATTTTGAAAAGGTTTTATATCTAATTCTTGAAAAACTAGAAAAAGCATTTATAATTGAAGAGGATGGTGTAGACAAGGTTATTCTCACAGTCACTAAGCTTTATACGACTATAATTGAAAGTTTTGGCGAGTATAATGCTGAAGGTGTTTTAAAATTTAAAAATCAACTTAAAGAAGCTAAAAATGATTTTTTCTTTCTTCGGAATGAAACTATTTCACATATTCTAGCAGTTGATTTAACCAATTCTAATTCTGCTTCTGGTGAAATTCATGAAATATTAGATGAGTTTCTAAAGAGGGAAAAATTTGTATATCCCTTTTCCAAAGGTAATTTTTTAATAGAAAGTGGTACAGAATATTCGAAAAATATAACCTCAGGATCACTTTCATTTGCGACGATTAGGAATGTTTCCTCCAACTCTTATAGATCAATAAAACAGGATTCAATATTTAATTCTCTTGGTCGAGGAGTAGAGGTTTTAACATCGGAAGAGCAACTTTTAGCTTATATGTATGGTTATGGTAAAATGCATTTTGCTAAGATTAATGAAGGTTTTAAAAAGTTGCCGAACGATATTTTGGATCAGTCCTTAGATATTATTGATTGGGGCTGCGGACAGGCCTTAGCTTCTCACTCCTTCTTAGATTATTATTCGAGTGATACACCGTCCCAAAATATTATGTCCTTCCATCTTATAGAGCCATCCGAAATAGCCTTACGAAGAGGTGCGTTGCATTTAAAAAGTTTTGACAATAAATTGAATTTAATTACAATTAATAAGGATTTAGATTCTTTAAAAAGAGCTAATTTTCGAATCAAGGAAGAAAGAATAAAGCTTCATTTATTTTCGAATATATTAGATATTGATGCGTTTTCTTTAACTAATTTAATTTCTTTAGTCAAAACTACATTTAAAGGGGAAAATTACTTCGTCATAGCTAGTCCCTTTATTACAGATATAAAAACAGATAGAATTGATAGGTTTGTTAGTAGTTTTGAAGATAAGATAAGTTTTGATCTTTTAGCAAATGTCGATAAATATAGAGGTGAATGGTTAAATGGTTGGACGATGGTATTAAGGGTTTTTAAAGTAAATTTATAATGAAAGATATATACAATGCATTAAAAAAACTTTTCATTACAAATCGTATTATTTTTTGGTATGATGGTAAGAAAGAATTTCTGGATGAATTTTCCGATATTCAAATTGCCGATACAAATAAACTAAAGGTAGGTGGGAATGAGTTTGAAGTTAAGTACAAAATTCTTAATGATTCTCCATCCGAAAAGTTTCTTCTTTATCTACCCTATGAAAAACCTAGCAACGAAGATAATTGGTTATTAGACTTAGAACTAGCCAATCATGTATTCCATACTGATAAAGAAGCGATGTTTCTTCAAGAGCTTGGGCTAGATTATCATTTCAAGGATTTAGTAGAGGAGCATTTAGAATTCTTTAGATCAAAAGAAAGAAAACAGAAGCTAAAGATCCTGTTGGTTAAAGAAGATGATCATCACAGTATTAGATGTAAAATGCTGGCAGTTGTTTTTGGAACGGAAACCATAAATCTGGATCAGTTTGTTCAGGCCTATGCTTTACAGGCAGTTTCGAAAACCACTAATTTTGATAAGTTTCTAGATCGTTTCAATTTAAGCAGATTTTTTTGGAATGAGATAGGGAAAGTGTATAACTACCATTCTGACAAGCCATCTATCTATGATTTTTTACTAGATCTGTTTGAACACAATTTTGTTCTTGGTAAAAATAAAAACTTAAGTAGTGAGTCCAGACTAGTATTAAGTACTTGGAAGAATACGCTTCCATATCGAGATTACTTTGGACAGATCTCAGAAAAGGTTGCACAAGATTTATCAATCGAGGAAAAGTTGATTCACGCGCAATTAGATGATATAGTTTCGGATGATATTTTCAGATTGACTGATCAAAGGATAATTCATGAGTTAGTCTCCCAAATAAATTCTAATAATCTATATTATGATAAGATTGCAATTTTTGTCAAAAGGCGTAAAAACAAATTTTGGTACAAAGAATATTCTGATTTCTATAATACAATAGAATCTGGAGCTCTTTTAATTGATCTGGTGAAAAAATATAAGACGTTCGGTTCTAGTAGTTTTGATAAAGCTGTAAAAGAATATACTGATAGATTTTATGAGGTTGACTATGCCTATAGAAAATTCGTTTGGAACTACCGTCAAACAAAAAATAATAGCGTACTAAATGAATTATCTCGTGAAGTTGAAAAGATATACAATAATTCCTGGTTACTTCCCTATAATAATGACTGGCAAGAATTAGTTGATAAGATGGATCTGTGGCCGGTGGGTAAAATAGAAAGTCAACGACAATTTTTCTCTAATCACGTGAAACCTTTTCTGGAAAAGAGTCAAAAGTTGTATGTTATTATTTCAGATGCCTTCCGGTACGAATGCGGAGTAGAATTAACTGAAATACTGAATTCTGAAAATAGGTTTGACTCTTCTTTAAACCA
Source organism: Salegentibacter tibetensis (assembly GCF_020164485.1). GTDB lineage: Bacteria > Bacteroidota > Bacteroidia > Flavobacteriales > Flavobacteriaceae > Salegentibacter > Salegentibacter tibetensis. Next base: position 4,866 of record NZ_JAIQZA010000031.1, on the reverse strand, counting down.
TTTAATTAGTAGTGTTCCTTCATATACTCAATTAGGGATGGCAGCGTTACTTCCACACGAAAAGATTGAAATTAAGAAGAATAGTGAAAGTGTATTAGTAGATAGTATGTCTGCCAATGGAATTCAGGGAAGAAAAAAAATTTTAGAGGTTAATTCTGGTGTAAGAGCTACAGCAATTAAAGCAGATGAATTGATGCGGATGAGCGTTAAATCTGGGGGTGAAGGTAGGGAGTTTGCTAAGAAGTATGATTTGATATATATATATCACAATCGAATCGATAAAACTGGAGATGATAAAGCTAGTGAGGAAAGAGTTTTCGATGCTGTAGAAGATGAGTTGAATTATATTGTTGATTTGTTAAAGAAAATCGCAGGTCTTAATGGGAATAATATTCTAATTACCTCCGATCATGGTTTTATTTATCAAAACCAGAAGTTAGAAGAAAGTGATTTTAGTCTGTCAAAACATCACGGGGAAGTATGGAAGGAAAATAGAAGATTTGTTATCGGTACAAATTTGAAAGGTGATGCTTCCACTAAAATATTTAATCAAACGGAATTAGGTCTGCAGAATTCAAACTTAGAGGTCTTAATTCCTAAATCTATCAATAGATTAAGGGTAAAGGGGGCAGGAAGTAGATTTGTTCATGGCGGAACAACACCTCAAGAAGTTATTATACCTTTGATAAAAGTATCTAAAAAACGTCAAGATACTGTAATTAAAGTAGGAATTGATATTATAAAGTCTGCTGATAGAATTACAACCAATATCCTACCTGTTTCATTTATTCAGCAAGAATTGGTGGTAGAAAATATTTTGGCAAGAGAAATCAAAGCAGGTATATACGCAGAAGATGGAGAATTATTGAGTGATCAATTTACATTTCTCTTTGATATAGAAGAAGGAAGCGAAAGACAAAGGGAGGTAAAACATCGCTTTCACTTAAGTAAAAAAGCCAGTAGGAATTATAAAAACCAGAGAGTAAGATTAGTTATAGAAGAACCTTTGGAAAATACTAATAAATGGAAAGTCTATAAAGAATTTTATTATACTCTAAGTATCACTTTCTCAAGCGATTTTGATTAAATGAAAGGATTAGATCAAAAACTCAACCGTAGTTTCGGAGGGAAGGTTGTCCGAAAGGACCTTACCAAACTGGTAAAAGGGAATGCTATAGTTCCCACTTATGTTCTTGAATACTTATTAGGGCAATACTGTGCTACAGATGATGAAGAAACAATAAATCAAGGGGTAGAGACTGTAAAAAATATCATTTCTAAACATTTTGTTCATAGGGATGAGGCTCAAATAATTAAATCTACAATTAGGGAAAAAGGTTCGCATCGCATAATTGATAAGGTATCAGTTAAACTAAATGATCGACGGGATAGGTATGAGGCAAGTTTTGCTAACCTTGCATTAAAACAGATCCCTATATCTGATGAAATTATAAAGGAACATCAGAAATTACTTTCTAGTGGAGTATGGTGTATATTAACCTTGGCTTATTTTCCATCTGAAGAACGAGATCATATTCCCTGGCTAGTTGAAAATTTGAAGCCCATACAAATTTCTAATGTTGATGTGAGTGAATTCAAAATAGAAAGAGCTAAATTTTCTAAGGAAGAATGGATTGATATACTAATGCAGTCCATTGGCTTGAATCCAGATGAATTTACTTTAAGAACAAAATTGCTGCAACTGATAAGATTAATTCCATTCGTTGAAAACAATTATAACTTAATAGAATTAGGACCTAAAGGAACAGGTAAGTCTCATATCTATTCAGAATTATCACCACATGGAATTTTAATATCAGGAGGAGAGGTATCTAAAGCAAAATTGTTTGTCAACAATAGCACCGGAGATATAGGATTAGTAGGCTATTGGGATGTAGTTGCCTATGATGAATTTGCAGGAAAAACAAAGAGAGCAGATAGAGGACTAGTTGACATCATGAAAAACTATATGGCAAATAAGTCATTCTCTAGAGGTACAGAAGTATACGGTGCCTCAGCTTCCATGGTTTTTGTAGGTAATACAGATCATTCAGTTCCTTATATGCTTAAGCACAGCGATCTTTTTGACGCATTGCCGAGGGATTATTACGATTCAGCTTTTTTAGATCGTTTACATGCCTATATACCTGGTTGGGAGATTCAGAAGTTGAGAAACGAAATGTTCACTTCTCATTACGGTTTTATAGTTGATTACCTGGCTGAAGTTTTACGAGATTTAAGAAAGGAGGATAGGACTAATGACTATACTCAATTTTTTGATTTATCCGATTCGATTACAACCCGTGATAAAAATAGCATTTCAAAAACTTTCTCTGGTTTAGCAAAGGTTGTTTATCCCGATGGGGAATTAAAAGAAGAAAACGCTAAGGAGTTATTAGATCTTGCAATTGAAAACCGAAAAAGAGTTAAACAGCAACTTCAGAAAATGGATGAAACTTTTGAAGAGGTAGATTTCAGCTATACAATTAAAAGCTCAGGTAAGCGCATTGAAGTTGAGACCTTAGAAATGCTGGAATTTGGTGTGCCGCAGGTTCAGGAGAAAAAAGACGATAGCGAAGATGCTGTGGAGGTTCCCGTATATAATAATGAAGAGAATAGTTTAGAAAACCTTGAAGGTAAACAAAAGGTTGTTCGTGACAACCAAACAGGTATATCATATGATAGTCTTTTCGGTGCCTATCTGGTAGGAGCCAACGAAATAACCTTGGTTGATCCGTATATAAGATTACCATACCAACTAAGGAACTTCATGGAGTTCGTGAAATTACTTTCGGAGAAAAAAGATCCGAAGGAAGAAATTAAGCTAAAATTGATTACTAGCAATAGTGAAGAGTATATTGAAAATGCTCAAGAAGCTTTTAATACGATGCGATATTCTTTAGAGAGTATGGGAATCATTCTGGAGTATGAATTTGATGATTTTATTCATGATCGATATATAAAGTTGAATAATGGCTGGAAAATTATTCTTGGTAGAGGTTTGGATATCTGGCAGAAAACTGGTGGATGGTATGATATCAATGAGTATGTTCAGGAAAAACGATCTTGTAAGAGTTGTGAGTTGACTTTTGTGAGGGTAGATTAAATGATTTAAGTAGGAATTTAAAAAGCAATAATTCCAGTAGATGAAGATTATCCATATAATTTACTGTAATTAATTGAAAAAGGAACTTAGGGGTAGTATTAGCCATTGTTCAAAGAAAATAGAGGGACATTATAAGTACGATTAATGAAAATTGAAGAATTAGAAAGTACTAATCAAATAAGTCATAGTGGTTACATAATTTGCAAATTCAATAATATCCATTCCCTTATGGAATTGAAGGAGTATTATTTAAGAAATGGGTCTTTCAGGGAATTAAAAAATTGTGGAACAGAGACAATAAGAGAGTTCTTAAGATTGATGGATCTTAAAGAAGAAATTAAAATTAATGAATCTTTTTCAAAGTTTCAAGAGGAAAAGGATGGTCTTTTGCTAATTGAATTTTTAAAAAAGGGTTTTATATCTAGGCGAACTCATAATATTTGTCGTGCAAATGGAATTGATTCTTTTCGAGAACTAGAAATTTATTATAATCAATTTAAAACTTTTCGTCATCTAAATCGTTGTGGTGTAAAAATTAATAATGAACTCTTAGCTTTATGTAAACAGGAATTCGATGAGAAAAAAAAAGAATTTATTAATTCTATCAATGAAAATTTAATTGAGGGAGAAAAGAATCACCATGAGGAACTACTAATAAATTATATAAACCAAGACAGGATTAGTAAACGGGCTTTTAAAATATGCAGACACAATGCCCTGGAAACTATTCCTCAATTAAAAGCTTTTTATAAAGAACATAAAACTTTTCAGGTTTTACCAAATTGCGGTGCTAAGATAAATAAGGAATTAAAGACTCTGTGTAAATACAATGGACAAAAACGATCAAGTTTCCTTAAAGAAAAGAAACACAAGGAAATAGTGAAAATGGAGATTATCTTAGACCATTCCAATATAGCTTTGCACAAAAAAACAATAAATAAATTTATCAAAACAAAGTTTTCTCTTTTAAGCAATTCCTCTAAGAATTCCTTAAGTCTGTATTTCAATGGAAAAATATTCATACCCACACATTAATCCCATTTTAAATCCTGATTTTAAAATTGGAAGAATCCCAAAAATAAGGGCACACTCTGTTTCTGAAATCAGGGTATTTATTGAATCTATAAAGGAATTCATTAAAAAGGTGATTGAGGACAAATCTGAAATTGAAGAGGAAAAACGTTCAAAACTTTAAAACTATAATCCAGGATCTCATCCAATCCAATAGTTTTGATAATGTTCATTTTCAGTTTTGGCGAGCAATAAAGGCTCAGCAAATAGACCAAAAAATTAAAACCCTAATGTTTTTTACAATTATAACTTCAAATTTAAAAATCCTTTTCTTTCCCTATAAACTTCATATTTTTTTCTATTTTTAACACCTCTTTAGGAGAATCGGCAAATCCATCTCCCTACAGTTTCTTGCCTAATCACTAAGCCCCTATATCTGCATGCAGACGGAACAGTCAATTATTTCAAATAAACCGCTGAATAAAGCTTTTCTAAAAATGCAGCCCAGCCGCTCACAAATAGAATTTTTTAAGCTGGACCTTATGCAATTATTAGACAGAACTTTTAATCAAGAGGTGAAATTAGGGATAAAAGACCACTGAGCATCAGATGAAAATTGTAATGGCTATTTCGGAGTGATGGTGCCACCTGTTTCGGTCAAACAGTGCCACTTTGAAAGATACTGCAATTATATAAAAAATTAATGTTACTCGTTCTTTAAAGCTCCTTTTCTTAATGATTCTCCTTTG
>NZ_JAIQZA010000030.1 GCF_020164485.1 Salegentibacter tibetensis | reverse complement strand
AAGAATTTAGCCGAATTAAACCAGTTTCCCGGTTTGTACTTCCTCTCATTTCCGGTTAAGGTTTGCGCTAGGGTTTCGCCCATCATTCGCCCGGCATACCAAACGGCTTCAATAGGTTTTCGATGTGCTGGAGGCTGCTTTAGCTGCGTACAATCGCCAATGGCATAAACATCTTTAATGTTGGTTTGTAAAAATTCATTTACCAAAATTCCTTTGTCGGTTTCCAGGGCAGAGTTTTTAAGCAAATCTATATTAGGCCTTACCCCGGCGCAAAGCCCCACGAGTTGGCATTCAATTTCTTTTCCAGAATTGGTGATTACCGATTTTACCCTTCCGTTTTCATCTCCAATTATTTTAACGAGTTCAGTTTCATGGTGCACAGTGACCCCATGAGATCGCACATGTTGAGAAATTAGTTTAGCATCCTTTAGCGGCAAAACATTATGCCAAAAAGCTTCTTCCCGGATAAGGAAAGTGACATCAATATTTCGGGTATTGAGCATTTCGGCGAGTTCCACACCAATTAGTCCGCCGCCAATAATCACCGCTTTTTTACAGTTTTGGGTATTTTCTTCCAGCAATTCCAGATCCTGTTTGGAAACCAATCCCTGCACACCTTTTAGATCCTGACCTTCCCAACCGAATTTATTATAAACAGAACCCGTTGCTAAAACCAGTTTATCATAATTCATAGTTTCTTTCGAAGAAAAATGAAGTGTTTTTTCTTCAAAATCTATGTTTGAAACCCAGGCTTTTTTAAGTTCGATACGGTTTTTCTCCCAAAACCAGTCTTCATAGGGTTTAAGATGTTCCCATTTCATGTGGCCCATATACACATACATCAGGGCAGTTCGGGAAAAGAAATAATCGCTTTCCGCAGAAATCACGGTAATTTTTGCATTGGCATTTTTCCTGATATGCCGTGCGCAGGTAATTCCTGAAATCCCGTTGCCTATAATAACGATGTGTTTCTTATTTTGTATATTCAAAATAGTTTTTAAAGTTTTACTGGGCAAACGCCTAAAATGGCTGTGATAAATTTGAAGGTATAGTTTCTGTGATTTCAATACTCCAAACTTTTCAGACCCCCTAGTCAGGATCTACTTTTTCTGATTATCTAAGTGTACCAAATAGAGATAAAATTTAGGAGGAGAAAACTAATCGGCATTTAAATACCCAGGAATAACATTCCTTATAACTTGATTATTGCTCATTTAAACGCCAATCATAGTCCATATAATTAATATCTATATTCTCAGCAATTTGAACATCGCTATAATTATTAATAAAAGCAATCAAGTCCCCATTTGGAAAATCTTTTTTATACCAGTCAAAAATTTTTGACAACTCTACCTGTTCTTTACTGATGTTGTTCTTATCAGAATTAATAAAGTCATCCGTTACTTTGTGAAGTTGTTTTTCTAATTCAGCAGCTGTATAAGCTTCATTAAGTAACCTTGGACAAGAGAATGAAGCACAATTTATCGCAAAATGAATTCGTGGCTCCTCCATTTTTCTTAAAATACTATGCTCTATAGTTCCCAGGGAAACCTTTTTATCCCCAACTTGAATAAAATCCTGCCGCCAGGGCTTTTTAATATCTTTAATGCTTGTAACAGGATAATTTTCAACAATTAGTAAAACAGTGCCTGCATTATATAAATTAATATAATAGGCGAGTTGCTCCTCAAGGGGCCAGGATTCCTGAGGTCGATTTTCAGACAAATAAGAAAGATATTTTTCTAATTCTTCTTTCTCTTTCACAAAACCTTTGTAATTAACATCTCCATCATCCGCTACATATTTTTTTAATAAATTATCCCAGCTTGTATGATCTAAAATAGGATCTAACGTAGTTTCAAGTTCACTGCTTTTTTCATCCCAGTGTAAACCGCCATCGTTCAGGCCGGCCATTCCAAGCAAACCGGAATTTCCAAATTTTAAGAAGCCAGCAAATATCAATACTAAACCAAGAAAAGAAAAAACGAAATATTTCATTTTTGTTGTCATTTTTTAAATGATAAAAGTATGTTAGATTATGACAGAATCCCATCTATTTTTCAAAATGAGTTTCTCCAAAAACAAGAAGATTCTCCTATCTATTATTTACAAATTAACATTATAAGTAAGACCAAGATTAAAATTATTGGAAATGGCGATATTCTTTCCGTCTACAACCGTGCTAAAACCGGCACTAGCACCAAATGCTTCTCCGAAGGGAACATAAGCGGTAAGTCCTAAACGGGTGAAATCGACCTCAGTTTCTGGAAATTGACCAGCAAAATTAGGGTCATTTATTGAAATTCCGTCTACTGAAGATTGATAATCTGCCCAGCCTTCTATATAAAATTTAGACGACGCGTACCCTATCTTACCTAATAATAAAAACGCATTGGGCACGTCAAAATTGTTCCCGTTATTGATATCCAGGTTATCATCGGCCTCGCCCCTAAAACTATACCCGGAAATTGCACTTGTAAAAAACCCTGTACTATGTTGATAATGAAGCCCTGCATGAAGGTCTGTGGAAAAAGCCCCCGAACCTATAGATAGAATACCATTTGGCTCATACCCAAGAGGGAAATTAAAGCCCAAAGCGGTAACAATGTCCAAATTACTGTTTTCCAAATCAAAACTGGCAGGCCTGTATTTGGCGAATAAGCCCAAGTCCTGAAAATCCTTTTGTTCGGTGGTGTTATTAAAAGGATCCGGTTGTCCTTCTCCCTGGGCACTAACATAAGGCAAATTCATTATTAGTGTTAAATCATTAGTCAAACCGTATTTACCATACAAACTGTAAATATTCTGTTTTACCTCGTTATGGGCCGGGACCGGCGACATTTTTTCTTCACCAACGTAAAATTCATCATAATTTGAACTGGTATAACTGGCTGTTAAGGAAAGTTCATTTTTTGGGCTAAAGAAACCATCTACAGGGCCCTGCGCGTATGTACTGCTAAAAAAGGCGAAAACGATCAAAAGAAAAAAATAATTTTTCATAATGGTTATGTTTTTAAATAAAATTTTTTCCAAATCTAAATAATGAAATGAAAATTAAATGTCATAAAAATGACGTTTTCCGGTGTTTTTATATTCTTGGGAAGAGTAATGTCCGATCAAAGAAAATAGACCCCTCTGCTACAAGAGAAAAGGAAAAAGACTATTTTTAACCATTGAATCGTTTTTTTGAAAACGAGTTTTGCCATGCATGAAGGAACCTCAAAAGCATTCTTACAAAAATTGTATGAAAAATGTAAAACATCTGAATTGACTTTCAATTTTCCTATTTCGTGAAATCAAAATAATATAAAAACTCGAGTTTAATTAGTTAATCATTTTCTGAGAAAAATGGATGATCTTTCTGAAAGGTGGTAAAACAATATAAAAGAAATTATTCAGTAACGTTATTTATTAGCACATTTGTTGAATGAGGTCTAACATAAATAAAACAGCCTTAATTGTTTTTTCACTTTCTGCGGAAAAAGAAATCCATAGAAAGAACATTTTTGGTAAAAGGCACCATAAAGAAAATTCTGCGTTTTTTCGCCAACTTATTTTACAAACCAAACATCTTGCTGATAAAAGTGGAGTTGAAGTATTTTGGGTAGACGAAACCAAACAACAAGGTTCCAATTTTGCCTCACGTTTTGCCAATGCTTTTCAGGAACTTTTTGATTTAGGTTACCAAAATGTACTATCTATAGGGAATGATTGCCCGGAACTAACTATAGAAATTTTACAAGATGCTATTACCCAATTACAGTCAAAAAAATTAGTGGTTGGCCCTGCTTGGGATGGTGGTATTTATTTACTTGGTCTAAATCGTGCTATTTTTGACCAGGAACAATTTTTGAATTTACCCTGGCAGTCTTCAAGCCTTTATAGCAACATAATAGAACAGGCGGCTTTAGGAAGTGTTTTATTCCATAAATTAGAAACACTTAATGACCTAGATTCCGGCCAGGACGTTTGTGTCTTTGCCAAAGAATACAAGTTCACCTATTTAGGTAAGTTTATACGCCTACTGAAATCTTTACTAAACAAGGTTTTCCCCACCTTAGACAATATTTTTTTATCAAAATTAAGATATATCCCCCTTAATTTAAGGGCACCGCCCCAAATTTATTCTCTCCTTATTAAATCTTAAACTATAATTTTCTCAAGATTTCAAGAAAATTACACCTTTTGTTTATATTAAAAAATTATCATGAAAATAATAATAATAGCTGCATTCCAGCTATTTGCAGGTATGGCTCTATGCCAAACAATAAATTATACTTCTACTGTAATAGATAATGAAAAACAACCTGTTGCTTTTGCTACTGTGCAGGAACTAGGGTCTGAGAACTATACTACTACCGATAAAAATGGGGAATTTAGTCTTGAGACAAATTCAAATAACTTTACTCTCAGAATATCTTCTATAGGTTTTGAGTCTACTGAAATAAAGATTACTAGTGGGGTTTTCCCGGAAGAAATTATAGTTCAACGCTCATCTGAATCTCTGGATGAAGTGGTAGTAACCGCCTTGGGAATTAAAAAAGAAAAACAAGCCTTAGTTTCAGCGGTATCCAAGGTTAATGCAGAACAATTAATTAATGTTCCGCAAACTAACCTGATAAATAGTTTAGCAGGTCAGGTACCGGGAGTTCAAATTACAAATGGCTCTAGTGGGGTAGGATCTTCTTCCCGCATTGTTATTAGGGGTGAAAATTCTCTTAGTGGAAGTAACCAGCCACTTTTTGTAGTAGATGGTGTGCCAATAAGCAACGAACAGATAACGAGTGATTTAGTAAATAATGGAGCACTGCAGGAGGTAGATTTTGGTAATGGTGGCTCAGAGATTAGCCCCGATGATATTGCTTCAATATCTATTTTAAAAGGTGCTGGTTCGGCTGCACTTTATGGAGCACGGGCAGCTAATGGCGTGGTTCTTATCAGCACAAAAAGAGGTGATAGAGAAAAAGGCTTTGGAGTCAGTATCAACAGTAATTTTACCGTAGAAACCCTACTTACACTTCCCGAATATCAAAATAAATATGGTTTAGGCTCCAATGGGGAATATGCTTTTCAAAATGGTGTTGGTGGTGGAGTTAATGATGGTGGCATTAGCAGCTATGGTCCGCAGCTTGATGCAGGTTTTATGATTCCACAATTTGATAGCCCTTCTGTAGATATAAATGGAAACCCGGTGCGTGGTGGCGATATCATTGCACGTACTTTACCTGACGGAAGTTTGACAGAAATCACACCTACTCCCTGGATCTCCAGACCAGACAATGTGCGCGATTTTTTTAAAACCGGTATCACCTACCAAAACAATATCTCCATAAACAATAGTGGAGAAAGTGGTAGTGCTAGACTTTCGTATAGCAACTTGCGTAATGAAGGAATACTTCCCAACACCGATTTAAAAAGGGATGGTATTGCGGTGAGTTTAGATCAAAATTTAAGCGAAAAACTAAGGGTAACTACTTTTGTGAACTATATTAATACCCGTAGTGGGAACCGTCCTAATTTAGGGTATGGTTATGAGAACGTATTATACGGTTTTAACTGGACAGGGCGACAAACCAATATTGCCGCCCTTAAGGATTACTGGCAGGCGGGACAAACAGGAAGGCAACATTTTGACATAAATTATTTATGGCTTACTAATCCATATTTAACACTTTTTGAAAACACCAATAGTTTCGAGAAAAACCGGGTTTTAGGAAACGTTTCTGTAACCTATGATTTGTCAGAAAATTTGAGTTTTAAAGTGCGTACTGGTATGGATATGTATAACGATGATCGTGAATTTAGACGTTCGGTAAGCACAAATGCAAATCCGTTTGGTTCGTATCGGGAAGATAACATTAGGTTTACCGAAATGAATACCGACTTTTTAGTAACCTATAAAAATGAAATTAATAAGAGATTAGATTATACATTAACCATCGGCGCAAACCGCTTTGACCAAAAAATTCACTATGCTTTTGCTGAAGCTTCTCAACTCGCCTTACCGGAGATTTATACATTGGCTAACTCTAGAGCACCGTTAAAAGGAAGCAGCGAAAATTTCAACAAACGTATTAATAGTGTATATGGTACCGCAAATTTGGGTTTCGAAAATGAACTATATATAGATCTTACTTATCGCAATGATTGGAGTAGCACCCTACCTAAGAAGAACAATTCTTTTGGTTATTACTCTGCAGGCTTTAGTTATGTGGCTTCAAATGGTTTTAACTTACCCGAAGACATTTCATTTTTAAAATTCAGATTGAGTGCTGCTTCAGTGGGTAATGACACCGATCCCTTTCAAAGCAGGCAAATCTTTCAATTTAATGGTAATTATGGTTCAAATTTTAGAGTAACTAATGAGAATGTTCTTAAAAATATAAACTTGAAACCAGAACGGCTTAACGCCTACGAAGGTGGTCTTGAAGCCTGGTTTTTAAAAGGAAGGATACAGTTTGAAGCTTCTGTTTATCAGAATCTAAGTAAGGATCAAATTATTTCCAGACCAATTTCTAATGCCAGTGGTTTTGGGAGATTTAATGAAAATGGAGGAAAAGTTAGAACTCGTGGCCTGGAATTAATGTTAAGTGCTTCTCCAATAAAAACTTCAGCGCTTACCTGGAATACTTCGGTGAACTTTAGCACTTTTAGAAGTGTAGTTACCGAACTTCCCGAGGGAGTAGACCAGTTTGTAACTGCTACGGCAAATATTTTTAATGGTGGCTCTAACACCGTTTTATATATCGCTCGTGAGAATGGGCGTGTGGGAGATATGTATGGTACGGGCTTTGTCCAGGTAGATGGTCAGGATCTGTATGACACCAACGGATTACCGGTACAAGATGGCGATTTACGGCTGCTGGGCAATTACAACCCAGATTTCTCTATGGGGTTCAGCAATAGTTTTTCCTATAAAAACTTTGATTTAAATTTTCTTTTTGACTGGCGCCAGGGTGGTACCATTGTATCGCGAATTAAAGCTCTAGGTAGTACCTCTGGAGTTTTAAAAGAAACCTTATTAGGGCGTGAAGGAGGCGGACCAAATACGCAATTTGTGGACGGGAACGGGATTATAGGTGATGGTGTTGTTAACATTGGAACCGACGAAAACCCTCAATATACCCAAAACACTACTCCTGTGCCTGCAAGCACTTTTAATAATGCCTACTATGACCGTGGGAACGAAGCAAGTGCCTTATACGATGCTTCTTATATAAAATTAAGGCAGGTGAGTATCTATTATACCTTCTCGAAAAAAACTGCAAAATATATAGGAGTAGAAAATCTAAAGCTGGGGTTAATAGGCAGTAATTTATTGTTGTTTACTGAAAACCCGCATTTCGATCCGGAGCTGAATGCTTTCCAGGAACGTAATATTGTGTATGGCGTAGACGATTTTTCTTATCCCTCAACAAGAAGTTTTGGTGTTAGTCTGAAAACAAATTTTTAAGAAGTCAGGAATGAAAAATATACAATTCATTATTGCCATTATTGTTATGCTGCACTTAGCAGGTTGCGACAATGATTTTGAGGAAATTAATGATAATCCTAATGCTCCTCAAGAAGTAAGTCCTGAATTTTTACTGACCAATGTAATTGCTTCAGAACTTAATGAACATACATATAATCAAGGTTTACGGCGAAATAACTATTTAGCACAATTCAATGCCGATGTAGAATTTGAACGTATAGATCGTTACGAATTAGGCAGTAATAGTAATTATTGGAATTTGATATATAGCCTTTTAGCCGACCTGGAATCGATGAAAAGTTTATCGGGTTACAATGAAGCCTACGATGGCGTAGCTCAAATCATGCGAAGTTATCTATTTTCCCAACTTACCGATATCTGGGGCGATGTTCCTTATACCGAAGCCATCCAATTTGGCGAACTTAATTTCACTCCTGTTTATGATACCCAGGAAAGTATTTATACCGACCCCGAAACCGGTATTTTAGCTAATTTAGAGCGTGCCGCTTCACAACTTGAAAATACAAATGAAAGTATAAGGGGAGATATTATGTTTGGTAATAATTTGGAGAAATGGATACGCTTTGCCAATTCCCTGCAGGTTCGTTTTCATTTACGCATTAGCAAGCGTATTACAGATTTTAGCAAATTGCAGGATCTTGCAGACTCTGGAAGTTTGATACAGTCTAATGCAGATAATGCGGTACTACCCTACTTAGACGCTGCACCGAACCAGTTTCCTTTATTTAGTGCTTCTACAGGAATTTATCGGGGCTTAAAAATGAGTAAAACTGTAGAAGATATTTTAAAGACCTGGGAAGATCCCCGAATCAGTGTCTTCTACCAACCTACTCCAGAAAGTATTCTTGCCGGAAACCCTCAATTTAAAGGTTTACCTAACGGACTAAGTACCCAAACAATTAGTGAAAGAAATATTGAGCTCAATGATCTTTCCATTATGTCTAATCGTTTTAGAGAAATACCTGACGGGGTTGACGCTCAAATAATGTTGTATTCAGAAGTACAATTTGCTTTAGCTGAAGCAGTGGAACGAGGGTTTATAAACGGGAATGCAGATACTTACTATAGAAATGCTATTCAGGCGCATTTCGATTATTATTCGGTACAAATCCCTGCTGATTATTTTTCACAGGAATCGGTGGCTTTAACCGAAAACAGCGAGGATAATCTTGAAAAAATACTAACCCAAAAATGGCTAAGTTTATTTATGATAGGTCACGAAGCCTGGTTTAATATTAGGCGTACCGGAATTCCGGAAATAAGTCCCGGGCCAGATAACTTTAATGACGATAAATATCCTGTACGTTACCTCTACCCCGAATCGGAACAAGCTGTAAATAATACCAATTACCAGGAAGCAGTGGATCGAATGGGCGGCGATAATATTAATATAAAAAACTGGTGGGAAATGGATTAACAATTGCAAAAGGCTAACAAATTGCGTCGAACTTTTAATTGAGGTAAACTACCTCGGCGCACGCTCACGAGGCATTCATTGAGAACCATTGTTTAATTTTCGAGGCAAGCCTCGGAGCATTTAAATCTCGATAATCGAGTATAGTTCTCGAACTAAATCCAAAAAAAATAAATATTGCTAAACTATGATTAATAAAACCAAAATATTCCTAAGTATAATTCTTATCGGAATAATTGCTGCGTGTGGCTCTGATTCAAAAGAAGACGATGATTCGCCTAAAATTGCCAAATTGGAAACCATTTCAACGAAAGATTTTGGGAAGACGACTGAAAGCGCTGCTTTGGATTACAAAGAAACCCCTCAAAGTTTTTTTCCAACAAACAATGATGCAAAAAATTCTAAAAAAAATATTTGGGTAGATGCAGACCTCGCTGTGGGTATGAAAAGATACCATCGTGATGGGTATAGCGATGTAGATGATGCCTACGCCCTTTTACAACTTTTTAAAGCAGAAAATATAAACATAAAAGGAATAAGTGCTGTTTTTGGAAATACTAAAATTGATGATGCCTACCGCCTAAACAAGGAAATGGTAAGCGAATTTGCTCCTTACGAAATTCCGGTTTATAAAGGAGCAATCGACAAAATTAACCTGGAGAATGTAGAAACTAACGAAGCGGTTGAAGCTTTGGCGAAAGCTTTAAAGAAGGAATCATTGACCATCCTGGCAATAGGACCAGCGACCAACATTGGAACCTTATTGTTAATCTATCCAGAACTTAAATCGCAAATTAAAGAAGTTGTCCTGGTTGCGGGAAGAAGAACTGACACTTCTTATTTTGAAATAGGAAAACCTACAGCCCATCATGCGCCAGATCTTAATTTTGACCTTGATAACGCTGCATTTAGAATTTTGTTTGAAAGCGGAGTTAAAGTTGTTCTTTGTCCGTTTGAAATTTCAAATAAAGTCTGGGTAACAGGTGAAGATTTAGAAAGGATGAAAAAAGGAGATTCTGCTACAAGCTGGCTGGCAAAAAAATCTAAACCCTGGCTACAGCAGTGGGAAAAAGTTGGCGAAAATGGGTTTAACCCTTTTGATCTATTAGCAAGTCATTATCTCATAGCACCTGAAGATATAATTTCAGAAGAGCTAAATGCTCATTTAGAGATTCACGAAAACGATATGCTACTGGATACACCTGAAAATAATTTCAAGCAATATTTAATAATTAATTCAGAAAATGGTTTTCCAGTAACATACTGTTATGACGTTGCAGAAGACTACCACGAAAAGATGATGAAAAGTCTAATTAATAACCAGTAAAAGCTTCGATTTTTAAAAAATATGGTCCATTTAACAGCTAATATAAAAACAGTAGAAAAATACCTGGAGGCTCGGTCCTGGTTAGAAACAGGTGAAAAAGTAACTGCAATAGAAGTCCCAGGCGATGGAAATATGAATTTCACCCTTCGCGTAAAAACCAATAGAAGAAGTTTTATAATAAAACAAAGTCGGGATTATGTCGAGAAATATCCGCAAGTAGAAGCCCCGATTACACGATCTTTAAGAGAAGCTAAATTTTACGAGCTCGTTTCTGGCTACAGCAGTTTAAAAAAACAGATGCCTAATCTCCTGAAGATTGATAACCAGAACTATGTTTTATATCTTGAAGATCTAGGTAACGCTACCGACTATACTTTTTTATATAAAAACGGACAGGTTTTAAATGAGGATGAATTATTTAAGATTATAAGCTTTGCTGCCGATTTACATACTAATCTCACCCGTGAAAATTCAGAAATTAACCTGCCCAACCGGAAAATGCGGGAATTAAATCACAAACATATTTTCATATATCCTTTTTTAGAAGAAAACGGTCTGGATTTAGATGCCGTACTGCCAGGTCTGCAGAGCATAGCAGCGCCTTATAAAAACAATGATGATCTTAAAGGTAAAATTGAGAAATTAGGAGAACGCTATTTACAGGACGGAAACAGCCTTTTGCACGGTGATTATTTTCCGGGGAGTTGGATAAAAACAAAAGGCGGAATTAAAATTATTGATCCGGAATTCTGCTTTTTCGGAGAACCGGAATTTGAAATTGGGGTTACTATCGCGCACTTAAAAATGGCCAACCAGCCTGAAGAAATTGTTAGTAAAGCCTTTAGATATTACACCGAAAAGGCTCTGCTAAATAAAGAATTGTGTCAGCAATTCACGGCGATTGAGATATTTAGAAGAATTCTGGGATTAGCCCAGTTACCTTTAGCCATAAATTTACAAAAACGAAAAGATCTGCTAACCCAATCATTTGAAATATTGAGCACGGCCGATTATTAATACTTTGCGTCAGCAATTTCCCGCTAATAAAAATTCAATACCTATGAAAGAGAAAACCTATGATTTAATCGTAATTGGAGCGGGTTCAGGTGGTCTGGGCGCTGCATTGGGAATGCAGCAATTGGGAATGGATGTTTTGCTTATAGATCGCAACGCTAAAAGTATTGGTGGAGAGTGTTTAAACACCGGGTGCGTTCCCAGTAAAGCCTTAATTCACTTAGGAAAACAATTGCATCAGGCAAAACTGTCTACAGCATTGGGCTTAGAGATTTCCGGAAAAGTGGATATTAAAAAAATAAAGGCTTACATAAAAGGAAAACAAGATGTTATAAAGGAGCACGAAAACATTGATTACCTTAAAGAAAAAGGGCTGGATATAGCTTTGGGTGAGGCATCATTTAATTCGGAAAATTCAGTAAAACTTAATAATAAGATATTCAAAGGAAGAAATATTGTTATTGCTACAGGGTCTTCTCCTAGAATAATTAATATTCCTGGCACTGATGATATTCCAATATTTACTAACGACTCTATTTTTGAGATCAATTTTATTCCAAAGAATTTTGTCTTTATAGGTGCTGGCCCAGTAAGTTTAGAATTAGGCCAGGCTTTTTCAAGATTAGGTTCTAAAGTATACATTATAGACCGTGGAGAACATATTTTAAAAAAGGAAGATTCCAAAATTTCCACCATTCTTAAAAATAGACTTAAAAAAGAAGGCATTCAATTTTTTTTCAATGCTGAAGTAGCGAAAGTCGAAGGAAAATATGCTATTCTCAAAAAGAGTATTGGTGAAGAAGAAAGCATTCCTGTTGATGCTATTTTTATGGGTCTGGGACGCATTTTAAATTTTGATTCCCTCGCACTTGAAAAAGGGGGAATAAAAACAGAAAAAGGAAAAATAATAATTAACAAAAAACTCCAAACTACCAATAAAAGGGTTTTTGTAAGTGGAGATGCAGCAGATAATCTTAAATTTTCCCACGCTGCCGAGATGCATAATATGCTTTTAATAAATAATTTTATTTCTCCACTTAAAAAGAAGCTGGACTTTAAACATTTTCCCTGGGTAACTTTTACCGATCCCGAAGTAGCGACTTTTGGTTTTAATGAAAATCAATTAAAAAAGCAGAATATTAAATACATACGTTTAGAATCCAATTTTAAGGAAGATGATCGTGCTATTACTGATGATTACGAGTATGGGCAGTTAATCGTATTTATAGAGAAAAAGCGCTTTAACCTTGGGAATGCCAAAATTTTAGGGGGTAGTATGATTGCTCCAAATGCCGGGGAAATCATACAAGAATTGATACTTGCCAACACAGCGGGAATTAAACTGAATGATTTTATGAACAAAATCTATCCTTATCCTACCGCAGCTAACATTCATAAATCACTATTTAGACAAAGTCTCGTAGAACAGTTAAAACCCTGGATGAAAACAATCATTAAAAAATGGTACAGGTTCAAAACATAAAAATAAGTATAATCATCCCATGTTTGAATGAAGCCAGTTTTTTAGAAAAAACAATTGGAAATTGCCTAAAGCTCCAGGGTAATTTTGAAATAATTGTTGTTGATGGCGGAAGCGGCGATAATACGGTTGGTATTGCCAGGAGTTTTTCAATTGTAAAGATTTTTACGTCCAAAAAAGGCAGAGCCAGCCAATTGAATTTTGGCGCCAAAGAAGCTGAAGGAGAAGTTTTATTGTTTTTGCACGCTGATACGTTCCTGCCGGAAAACACCTATAGCTTAATAACAGAACAGCTTGAGAAATCCAAACATATAGGAGGTAGCTTTAGGCTAAGAATTGATAAATTACATCCCTTACTTAATTTGTATAGCTGGTGTAGCCGTTTTAGCCTGGAATTTTTCACCTATGGCGATCATGCAATTTTTGTAAAACAAGAAATATTTAAATCAATTGGCGGCTTTAAAACAATTTCATTTATGGAAGATATTGAAATTCAACGTCGACTTAGAAAAAGAGGCAAATTCAAAAAAGTAAAAGATTACGTTCTTACGTCGGGAAGAAGATTTGAAAAAAATGGAACTTTCAAACAATTAGCGCTTGATGTATTTTTAGTGTGCCTCTACAACCTATCTATACATCCAAACCATTTGAAACGATTTTATAGCGATCACGGTTAATCTTCTGAATTTCTCTCTTATCTCGGAAGCATTTGCCTGGATTTTTGAATAATTTCTTCAAGTTTCGCCACTATTTCCATCGGTTTCTCTTCCTGTAAAAAGTGACGTGAACTTAGTTGATGAATTTCAGACAGTCCCGCTACTTTTTTAATTTCCTGCCCATGGTGATCAAGTGTAAGAAACGGATCATCGGCGCCCCAAACTGCCTGTACAGGATAAGGTACATTTTGTACTGCCCTATAGCATAGACTTCTAAATTCTTCTGAATCATCAAAATTTTTCATCAGTTTTAAGAATGCATCCCCTCCGTCACCACGCTTTAAAATATCTATATAAGCGTAAATCTCATTCTTAGGAATTTCCGAACTATCATTCACCCCCATTTTATTAAACATGATTTGCCAGGTAAGATGTTTTAGGGTTGCCAGTTCTATATCACCTAACACAGGTTTTTCAAAAGGTCGCATTGGCCATGGTTTTTTAAAGTTTACCACATCTATCCAAGTATTGAGAATAGTAAGTGACAAAATCCTATCCCGGTTTTCTGCAGCTAGCGCAAATCCTACAGGCCCGCCAATATCATGAATTAGTAGGTGATATTTATCCAAACCTAAACTTTTAGCTACTTCGGCGCAAAATTTGGCTAAAGAAGGAAAAGAATAATCAAAATCTTCCGGTCTGTCAGAAAAGCCCAAGCCCGGAAAATCAATAGCCACTCCCCTATATCCTTTTTCGGCTAGTGCCGGAACGATTTTCCGGTATAAAAAAGAGGAGGTGGGTACACCGTGTAGACAAAGTACAGCTTCTCCATTACCCTGATCAAGGCCAAAGCATTGAAGGCCGTTTACATTAAAATATTTCCCGGAAGCTTCATGCCTCTCAATAACCGCTTCAACAGATTTCTTCTCGCTCATAACATAAGGTTTATTCTAATTTACTAAAAATGAACACTCTGTGCAGAATTTCCGATTGAAATTGATCTACTAGACAATCAATTTAGGAAGAGTTTGTGAATTGGATTAATAAAATTAACCATCTCTTCTGAAAAATAATATAATTGTCATTTAACAGTAACCCCGATTTTTAATACAGATATTAAAGATATTTTCTAAAAATTATGCTCACCTACTTCTTCTAACTTTATCAGTTTAGCATTCCAGGTAGTTTCCAGTTTTCTGTAAACAGATTTTCTCATTAATCTCCCCATCCAATTAAATTGCAAATAGTTAAGAACTTTCATTCTGGTCGTATTATGATCTAACTTATCTAAGAGAATATAAAATCTGTAATTTTTAGCCATTGGTAAATTAGAGGTCTTTTCACCATAAGAAAGGTCTGCCTTACTATCTATTCCCACAGTTTCAAACTTCATTTTACGACTTCCAATGATGCAGGTATGATTTGACCCAGACCTGTTTACCTGGGCTTCATCAAAAGTAATCCCAGTTAGTGAACTGTCCCAAAGTTGTCTGTATTTAAAATTACTTATAAGTTCGAAGGCTTTTTCAATGGGCAGCTTAATATCCCGTTCTATAATAAAATCGGATTTTTCATCTATCGGAATGCTATTTTGACTGGCTTTCTTTTTAACCGGAGTTTTATAAGTTTTTAGGTCTTTATAATAATAAGGAAGAATATGAATGTCGTATGCACTTTCCATTTTATTGAAACCAGATACTTCCAGTTCTAGTTTCAAATCATTAAACGTTGGATTTGAAAGTAGTAGATATTCATCAAGAGGAACATCATTTTTAAGCAAGCGATGTATACGATTAACATCCTGTCCATAAGGCTTCTTTATATTTTTCACTTTAATAAAATCTAACCTTCCCTTATGTAGCAAAAATTTGATTCGAAGATTAATTGCTGTAGAACAAGCTCCACAACTGCAAATTCTTTGATGTTCATATTTATAAAGATGCTCCCTAAAAGCATTTAACATGGAAGTTACCTGATTTTCGACTTCTGAAAATGATAAATCTTTTTCCGAATACATAAAAAGTGCATCGCCTTCCACCTCTGCCAATTCCATATTCAGCACATTATTGTCTAATAAAATCTCCAGTAACTCTGAAATGATATGAATGCTATGTTCAATAGCTGTATTCTCCACAAATTGAGAAAACCCACTAATATCAGGAATAAAATAGAAAGCCTGATTTTTTTTAATCCCCGGGTAATTTTTTTTCATCTTCCTTTAACTGGGTATGGTAATTTATCACTTCAAGTAACGGAAAAAATTAAAGTAATGAATATCCTTTTAATTATTGAATTTCATTAGCCGCTAATTTAATTGAAAGCTTACAATGGAGATTTTCAAAAACCTATAGAAAATCTAAGGATTTACTCAAAAGAGACTTAAAAGAAAAGCTACCTGCCTCTTTTTAATCATTTTCAAAATTAAATGAAATTATTCCCAAAAGCTTTTTGATTTTTCATCTCCTTTTAAAAAATCATTTATTTGCTGAAATGCTTTATCTGCCCGTTTAACCGGCAGTTTGCAGGTTCGGTTTCGGCATACATAAATATAGGTTTCATTTTCAACTAACTTAGCTTCCAATAATGGAAGGTCTTCTTGCTCTCCCCCCATAAACAAAGAAATAGGAATGTATTTTTTTTGTAATTCCAGATTCACCTTTACTGCATCCTTCCCCATTGTTGCGATTTCAAAAGGACTAAATACTAGCATTCCCATTAATTTTGTCCAATTTGCATAATAAGGTCCACCTTGCAGACTTCTTTCTTTCACCTGTGCCAATATTTGCTCTGAATGGACCAGATATTCTTCCTTCTGAAAATAATTTCCCAATTTAAATAAAACCGTAGCCATTTCGGAATTTGATGCCGGTATAACATTGTCTGTAATTTCCATTTTTCTGGCTATTAGTTCTTCGCTGGCTTCCGAAGTATAATAGAACATTCCAGATTTTTTATTAAGAAATTTACTCCTGCTATAATCTACAAGTTTTTTGGATTTAACCAGCCATTTCTTGTCTAAGGTTACTTCGTACATCCTCATATAGGCACTTGCCAAAAATGCATAATCATCCAAAAAAGCATTTATACTGGGTTTTCCATCTTTAAAATTTCTAAATAAACCTCCGTTTTCCTGGATGAGGTTATTTTCTATAAAGCGCAAAGCTTCTTTTGCTTTGGATTTATATTTCTCTTCCCCTAAAGCGGTATATGCGTCAAGATATCCAATAATCATTAGAGAATTCCAGGAAGTAAGTATTTTATCGTCTGTTGAAGGTCTAATCCGACTGTTCCGCACTTCCATCATCTTTCCTTCTGCAGATTTTAATTTTTCTAAAAAACTTGAATAACAATAATCATTTAATTGGGCGAAGACTGGTTCTATATTTTCTCTAAATAGAATATTCTTATTATCCTCCCAATTTCCTTTGGATTCTACTCCGTAGAACTCAGTAAATATTTCTGCTTCTTTCGGGCTTAAGTGTTCTTCTATTTCATTTTTTTGCCATATATAGAACTTTCCTTCTTCTCCTTCAGAATCAGCATTTAGTGAAGAGTAGAAGCCTCCATTTTCTGCAGCGAGTTCCCTTTCTATAAATTCCAGCGTTTCTCTCACCACTTCTTCATATTCTTCATCCTTAGTTTTTTTAAAAGCCTTGGAATAAAGGCTTACCAATTGGGCATTATCGTACAACATTTTTTCAAAATGCGGCACAAACCAATCTTCATCAACAGAGTACCGGGAAAAACCTCCACCCAATTGATCGTAGATCCCTCCTCGTGCCATTTCTCGTAAGGTACTTTCCACCGCTTCCATTGCTTCCTCATTTCCCGTGATAGAGGAATATTGAAGAAGAAAATCATATCCAATCGGCAATGGAAATTTAGGAGCACGTTTAAAACCACCTTTTTCAAGGTCAAGAAGAGGTTTCCAGGTTTGCCATAATTCAACATAATCTTCTTTAGCAAACAAGGCTTTGTTTTCCAAAGGTGTATCAATGATATCCTGTTGCTTCACCCCTTCGGTTACTGAATTTGCGGCTTCCACCAACCGTTCAGGTTCGTTTTCATAAGTATTGGCTATCTGATTTAAAATATCCTTCCATTCTTCGGTCGGAAAATAAGTTCCTGCATAAAAAGGTTTTCCATTTGGCAGTGTAAACGCATTTAAGGGCCAACCTCCCCGCCCACTGATAAGGGTTGCAGCATTCATATAAACCTGGTCTATATCTGGCCTTTCTTCCCGGTCTATTTTAATTGAAATAAAATTTTCGTTCATAATTTTTGCAACGGTGGTGTCCATAAATGTTTCACGTTCCATAACGTGGCACCAATGGCAGGCAGCATAACCTATACTAATAATTATGGGTTTATCTTCTTCCTTCGCCTTTTTTAAAGCTTCTTCTCCCCATTCATACCAATCTACCGGATTATCGGCATGCCCCTGGAGGTAAGGACTACTGGCATTAGAGAGCCTGTTTTGATATACCCCTTTTTCTACAAGGTTTTTTTCTTTTTCCTGGGCACAGCCGCTAAGGCTAATACCCAGGATTATTATATATAAATTAATTAAAGTTTTCATTTCCATTTTTTTTAAAGATCGTTTCCAAGTGCAACGTATAACTGGTATTGGACAGTATTATACTGACTAACTACCATAAGATAATCCAGCCTGCTACGTAAATAATATTCCTGAGCCTGAAATACTTCAAAGGGTGCAGCGGTTCCGGATTTTTGCCTTTCTATACTTTGAGAAAGTGCTTCTCTTGCAAGCTCTTCTGACTCCTCTGCAATTTCAAGCTGTCGCTTGGAGTTTATAAGTTTGGCTCGCGCCGATTTTACTTCCCGCGTAACCTTATTTTCAAACTGCTCCCGTTCATTTTTCTGTAAACCAATAACGGCATCATAGCGTTTTGGTTCTCCCTTATAGAAAATCTGTCCAAGTGGAATATCCCATATCAAGGAAGCTTGTATAGCTGTGGTAGGATATAAAGACTGCGGACTGGGCTCCTGCTCCGCCCGCATAGGTGTAACAGTTTCAAAAAAGCCCCCAAAGTAAGAAGTATACGCTCCTATACTGAGTTTTGGCAACAGAAGCCCTGTAGTGACCTGTTTTTTCTCTTCTTTGGTGGCCAGTATCCTATTATCTATAGCCTCAATCCCGGGCCGTCGCCCCACCGCGCTATCCGGTGTTATGTTCATTAATTCATCTTCCGAAATAAGTTCCAAAGGCAATAATAAATCGTCGGCAGCTCTCAATTCTACAGTAGCGTTTACATCAAGGAGTTCCCGTAACTCTTCCTGTTTTTCAAGAAACTCTTTTTCAGATTCCAGGCTTTGTATTTGGAGGTGCTTCGTATTGCTCTGGGAAGTTAAAACCTCAGATTGATATCGGAAACCGGCATCAACCTGAATTTCCAGCTGCATCGAAACAGTATCGGCAATTTCCGCCATTCGATCATAAGCCGTGCGAGAAAGCTGAGCATTTTTAAATTCATAATAAACCTCAATACCTCGCAGTATTGCCTGGTTTTTTTCCTCCCGAGTTTCAAAATCTGCAGCTCTGAGTTTTAATTCTTCAGCTTTCAGCTTATAGATATCTTTACCGAAATCCCAGCTTAAATTCATTTCGGGACCCAGCCAAAGATTATTTCTTTCCACCTCCAGGAAAAAACCACCATCGGCATTCATTGCAGCGCCCCAGAGATGTTCACTCCGAACGCCTAAGCTAAGGTCTGGTAACCACCAGGATTTCGCTTTTAGATAATTGGCCTCGGCAAGCTCTTGCTCTTTTTCATAGCGATCAATACTTAAGTTATCGGCGCCTCCCACTTCCAGTACGGCAGGTAAATCTAATTCAACGACTTGTTCCTGTGCGCTGGTAAACCAGATGCTTGAAAGTAACAATATGCAACACCAACATAATTGTTGAATTTTATTCTCTTTTTGTTTCAAATTCTCCATTACCGTTCAATTTCTATTGGTTCTACTTGCATTCCGGGGTCTACCTGTCTTTTGCCACTTACAATTACTTTGGTAGAAGTATCTATTTCGTCGCTTAACACCTCAAAATAATCCTTGTTCTGAATTCCCATAGCTACTTCTCTTAACTGCACTATATTATCCTCTGAAACCACGTAAATATGCATTTTTTCATCCCTTACAGCTAATGCGGTATTAGGAAGGGAAAGTGTATTTTCAGTGCTTTTGACTTCGAAATTTGTTTGGGCATACATTCCTGGTTTAATTTTGAGATCTGGGTTCTTTATATCAATTTCCAGGCTCATAGATTTGGAACCGGAATCTAAAGCCCCCGAAACACGGCTAACTTCACCCTGAAAATTTTCATCAGGCAATTCGGGAAATTTTATACTTACCGCTGTCCCTTGCTTCACAAATTTTACGTCAGATTCTGGCAGAGGTACCCGAACCCTAATGATTTCTGTATCCATAACTTCAAATAATGGTGTGCTGCCGGGATTCGCTATACCACTTTGCACCGTAGCACCTTTATCAATATTACGTTCAGTAACAATACCATTGAAAGGACTTCTAATTTGGAGAAAACCTACTTGCTCCCTACTGGCGTTATATTCTGCAAGCGTACTCTGGTAATCGGATTTCGCTGATTCAACCTGACTTAGGGAAGTAAGCGCCGGGGTTTTTTCGTAAATATCGTTTAAGCGTTCATATTTAGATTTTGTAGCTTCCAATTTGGCCTCTAAAACGTTTAAATTACCAGTGATTGCCGGGTTTCTCAAGCTAGCCAACACTTCTCCTTCTTTTACCTTGTCGCCAATATCTTTGTATAACCTAGCCACTGCACCATTTTCCAGTGCGCGTAGTTTTACTATTTGATTGGGACGGGCTTCACCCACAATTTCCAGGGTTTTTAAGAAGGTTCTTTCTTTGGGGGTAACCACTTCAACCTTAGGTGTTTTTTCAGCGTCTTTTATTTTTGAACTGGTTCCCTGTTCATTTTTATCTGAATCGTTACAGGAAGACAATATTCCTGCTATAATGACTACTAATATTCTTATAAATTGTTTCATATCTTTTATTTTGTTTCCACTATTAAATAATCTGGCTTTATCCAATCTTTAGAGCTGGTAGAATGCCGGTTCATTTCTATTTCGTTTTGGTTGTAAATGAATACAGTATAGGTATTATGAAAAAGGTTAGCAGGGTAGCTGCTAAAGTACCTCCAATCACCGCTAATGCCAGGGGCTGATTAGCTTCTCCCCCATCACCCATTCCAATTGCGGTTGGTAATAGCCCTAATACGGTAGTGGCCATGGTCATTAAAACCGGCCTAAACCGATCTCCAGCACCCATTACAATAGCCCTGGCTATACTATTACCTTTATAGGCAAGGGCATTAATTCGGTCTACCAAGATATTACCATAAGAAACAGCAATACCTACCATCATGATAATCCCCATCATCGATTGAATATTTAGGTTAGCTCCAGAAAGGAAAAGAATAATCCCTACTCCTATTATGCCCAAAGGAAAGGTTAGAATAATTATTAATGGCTGCTGAAATGATCGAAACAATGGCGTAATGATTAGAAAGGACATAATTACCGCCAGGCCTAAACCAACTCCAAGATCCCCTAGGGATTCCTTCATAGTGGCAATTTCACCTCCAAAAGTTACTTCGTAACCTTCAGGGATATCTTCTTTAATAACATCAATTCGATTTTGGATTTCTGCGGAAACCGAACCAATATCAGCATCTTCAACGTTAGCATACACATTAAATACTCGTTGCAGATTGTAATGATTTACCTCTACCGGCTTTTCTGTTCTTTTAATAGTCGAAAAATTCCTAAACGGAATACTTTGTTGAAGCCCATCCTCTGGTGCTACGGTAACATTCCCAAGAATTCCTTCTGTATTAATAGCAGATTCCGGATAGGTAACCCCAACAAAATAATGGTTCCCGTTATTTTCATCGATCCAGAAAGCTTTATCATAGGTTACCGAAGAATTCAAGGCCGATACCATATTTTTAATTCCATCTACAGGTTCAATTCCTAATTCGGCAGCTTTAATTCTGTCAATTTGAATTTCTTTGGTGGGTTGGTCTATACGTTGTAATACTCTTACATCACGGGTGTTTGTTATCTCATTAATCGTATCCCGAAGACGACCTGCAATTTGTTGTAAAACTTCAAAATCATTGCCAATTACCTGAACATCGATAGGAGAAGGTTTACCCTCATTAAGGGCAGCAGTAATAAGACCACCGGTATTAAAGCTCACTTCTGCTCCTGGATAAGCATCAGTTAACCTATCCCTTAAGGATGTAACATACTCTGATGTCGGCTTTTCATGGCCTTCTTTCAGCTGCACTTTCATATAAGCATCCTGGGTTCCAGAATTTGGAGTATAAACGGCCGGTAGGTCATAGAAAACACCAATATTCGATACTAGTTGTTCTACATCATCTCCCACTTCATCATTAATAATATCTTCCATCCCAGCAATTACAGATTCGGTTTTCTTTAAGGGACTTCCGGAAGGTAAACGTACCTGGATTTCCATTTGGCCTACATCAATAGTCGGGTAAAGTTCATAACCAGTATTTGCCAATAAAAATAAGGATCCAATAAAAGCAGCTACTGTAATTGCTAAAACCGTAGCTCGATACCGTATCGCTTTTACAAGGCTACGTTGGTATTTTAAGCGCAGGCTATCAAGAAATCTATGAAAACGACTAAAAAAAGTCTTTTTTGGTTTACTCTGAGAAGAGTCCGGTAATTTATTGCGAAATAAATAGGCAGCAAAAACCGGTATAAGCGTTAATGAAAAAATGTACGAACCAATCATTGCCATCGCTACAGTAATAGCGAGAGGAGAAAAAAGAGATTTTGCAATTCCTGACAGGAATAATACTGGGAAAAACACTACAATAATAACCAAAGTAGAAGCCAATACTGGGGTGGCTACTTCCTGAGCTCCATCCAGAGCAGCCGTACCGGCTGGTTTTCCCATTTTTAAATGTCTGTCTACATTCTCAAGCACTACAATAGAATTATCTACAATAAGGCCCAGAACCAGAGCCATTCCACCCAGCGTGATACTATTTATAGACTGCCCGGTAAAATATAATCCTATAAAAGCAAACAATATGGAGAGTGGAAGACTCACCGCTACCACTGCGGCCGATCGAATGTTTCCCAGGAAAATAATAAGTACAATAATCACTAAAATTAGTCCACTAATTCCTGCACTCATTAATCCAGAAATAGCATTTCTTACATAAGTAGACTGATCGAATATCACATTTAATTCCACATCGTCTGGCATTCGCTCCTTTAGACTGGGAATAGCAGCTTTAACTGCTTCTACCGCTCCAATGGTATTTGCACCTGGTCTTTTGAAAATGGGCAGGTAAACCTGCTCTTTTCCAGAAACCCTGGCTATATTGGTTTGAATTGCACTGGCATCTTTAACCTCACCTATATCTTTAATATAGATAGGATTACCATTTTTATGTGTAATTACAATGTCATTAAAATCTTCAACATCCTGAATTAAACCCTGGGCCTCCACACCATAATTAATATCTCCAATTTCAGCAATACCGGAAGGAATCATCGTGGTATTCTTCTTTATGGCATCCATAACCTGGGTTTGTGAAATACCTCGCGCTTCCAGTTTATCGGGTTCTACGTAAACGTAAATTCTACGCAAAGATCCTCCATAAGCTGCAGGAGCAATAATGCCTTCAACCCCGCTTAACATTTGTCTTAAATTTAAATAAGCAATATCATACAATTCCTTTCCAGATTTCTCATCACTACTCGCTGTAAGAAGCATCAATGGTTTAGAGGCTGTGGGGTCAAATGGTTGTACCATTGGAGGCATAGTCCCTGGAGGCTGATAATACATATCAGACATCGCGTAGGAAGAACTATTAGCCATAGCTTCTGCAGCAGTAACATCTTCATCGTAAAAATTGGTGACGATACTGGTACCCATAATACTCTTGGATTCCTGTTTAGCTATCCCGGGAGACTGCCCTGTCCATCGTTCCATTCTACTGGTTATATCCTTTTCTACCACTTCGGCAGGCATACCCGGATATAAGGTTAGTATCTGCATAGCAGACTTTTTAAATTGTGGCAGGATATCTACTGCCATTCTTGGAATTAAAACCCCCGCCAATACCATTACAGCAATAGAAAATACTATAATGAGATAGGGGTTTCTGAATGATTTTTTGATCATTTAGAATTTTTTTAAAATAGGATAATACTTTGAAAAGCGAGAAGGGGTTGCTTTTCGTTAGTGGGAAAGTCTAACTATAATATATTAAAAAGCACTGCTGCATTAGAATTATTATCAATCACAAAAAATGTGTGCTGAAATAGCTTCTAATTAGCATAATAAAAAAATATAAAATATTAAACCTTCTGAGAGAAGAAGGTAGATGGTGGGCCGCGTAATGGATTTATTGCTGCGGGAGGTGCTAGATTATGATAGAGGATTTCCTGTGACTCAACACTTTTTTGAGCCGGAGGTAAGTATGCCACGTTTAGAATAATCGCAGCTAATAGAATTGTTTCAGAACTTATAGATTGCTTATCATTCGTTGGTTTTTCAAAAGAACCTGTTATCAATTCCTGATTTTCGCAATCCATAGGAGGCCAAACTACTGCTTCCTTGTCAGTGTAGTTCCTTCTAAGATCACAGATACTTGGCTTATCCGCATCCTTATCGTGATGTTCAGGATGTAATAAATGGGCAGAACAAATTCCTTCCCAGGGAACAATAAGAAGAACCATGAGAATCAAAAAGAATATTGAAGAGGAATTCCTATTCATATTTCAAACTTAGAGAAATAATATGAGCTTGAAAAATATCGGATCAAAAATAAGAAGGACTATTAGATTTAGAGAATTGGGTAGTTTGAATTTGAGCTAATACCCTTATAAGGATTTTAAATTTTTACAATTAGTTAGAATGTATTATTTAAAGAGTAAAATAGAGAACACGGGCAAACAATGTTAATTAACGTTAAATTTTATGAAATTTTGGTTTTCCAAAAATGTTGTACCTATGTTGTACCCAGTTCATAAAAAAAGGCTTCACATTTCTGTGAAGCCTTGTCTTTGCTAGTAGCGGGAACTGGACTCGAACCAGTGACCTTCGGGTTATGAGCCCGACGAGCTACCTACTGCTCTATCCCGCGATATCGACTGCAAATATACAGTCATTTTTTATTTCTCCAAAGCTTTTTTTAAATTAAATCATTACCCAATTCATAGCCTCCACCCGATCCTTTCTTTTAAAGGATTTTACCTCCGCAGGAACAAACAAATCTTTCATCTCCATGGATTTCTTAAACAGCTCATCATCAGTAACGATAGCTATTTTTTCCAGGTCTCTGGAATGGGAAAAATGAAATTCAACAGCTTTCAAAAAACCTCCAATTGATATTCCCTCATCCGATTCATCCTCCAGGTACAGGCAAATAGGACTCACCTTTTGCAAACGAGCTTTTATTTTTGAAAGAATTTCTTCCATTTTCTTTTGACCGATTTCCTTGTTGACCATGAATCCAACGACGTTTTCGGAAAATTCGAAAGTTTTTTCCATTGTACGAATGGGTTAGTATGTTTCCGAAGTTAAAAAAAGAAAATGAAACCTGAAGCTAATTGAGAATAATACAGCCTTCTTTTACTGTTCAATATTCACAGCTTGATAAGAAGTTAATATTCCATTCTCAAATGAAACCGTTATTTCTATAGGATTACAACAATTCTCACAGTCCTCAATATAGGTTTGCCTGCTTACTGAGGGATCTAACAAGACAGAGATTTCTTCCCAGCAATAAGGGCATTGAAAAAAATGTTCAAACATAGCTATAATTGAATATTCAACAATTGGCCAGTGAGCTGCAACAGCTCTAATTCAGCAATCTTTGCATCATATTTTGCAAGATTTAGACTGGTTTTCGCATCTATTAGATTAACCTGCGCCTGCCTGAATTCAATAGAGGTAATTCTTCCAAGATTAAATTGTTCTTTTGAACGTTCAAAATTATCCTGGTTGGTAGCTACATTCTCTTCCTGAACCCTTAAAATATACAATCGGTTTTCATAATTTCCAAGAGCATTAGCAATATCCCTTCTAATTCCAAGCGCTACCTGTTTCTTTTGCAACTCCTGATTTTCGTGGTTTATTTTAGCATTCTGAATCTGCACAGAAGTGGTTCCGCCATCAAAAAGATTCCAGGTTAAGCTTACTCCTCCAGAAATACCATCACTATTTTGCCTACTTCCGGGAAAGAAAGCTGTGGCAGCGCTTCGGTTGTAATTCCAGCCATAAGATCCGTTTAGGTCTATTGTAGGTAAATAACCAGATTTGCTTATTTTAATGTCATAATCTGTAATTGCCAGGTTCCTGTCCAGCTGAAGCAAGGATACATTATTGGCTTCGGCCACTTCTATATAGGCTTCCAGTTGTAACTTCGGAATAAAATTAACCGTGGTATCTACCGCAAAGTCCTTATCGGTTATTTGGCGGTCCACCAACACATTTAAATCCCGCTTTGTATTATCCAGTTGCTGGCGTGTTTGAAGCAGTGTAACACTATCGTTATTTACATCTACCCTGGCATTAAGTACCGCCAGGTTATTGCTTTGCCCGTAATCAAACTGATATTGCGCTCTCGTCACACGATCTTTCGAAGTTTGCAGGACATCTTCCAGTACCTCCACATTTTCGGTAAGCCTTGCAATTTCATAATAGACGGACAATAATTGCAGCATGGTATTTTCTATGGTTTCCCTCGCCTGAAGTTTAGTTAGATCGTATTGTTCTTTAAGACTTTTATAATTGTAAAATCTTCCTAAACCATCAAATAATGTATAGTCTATATTTACTGAAGCATTATAAGTATTGCTTTCTATACCACGCTGGTCTAAAGGGTCGCCTACTTCAGGCTCTGTAAACCTATTCCTAAGATCGTAAACAGCACCCGCACGACCAGTAACCGATGGTAAATAACCGGAATTAAGAATTCCCTGGTTATTTTCTGCTATTTCCACATCATTATTAGCCATTTCTATACCGTAATTACGCTCTAATGCCAGCGCTATAGCTTCTTCCTTCGTTATAACTTCCTTTTCCTGAGCCGCAACAGCGCCCATAAAAAGAAGAGTGATCATAAGCATTAAATTACCCGATCTCTCCATGCGCTTTTTCTTCTTTTTGTTCTTTAATAGCTCGTTCAACTTCTTCATGAGTCACTCTGTTGCCGCTTGCAAGCCATTTCCCGCCTACTTTAATATTATTACTGATCGATAAAAGTAATGGCAATAAAAGCAATGTTAAAACCGTAGCGATGGCGATTCCGTAAGAAATAGAGATTGCCATTGGTTTTAAAAATTGCGCCTGCCTGCTTTTTTCCAGAAGTAAGGGTGCCATACCTGCTATAGTGGTCAGGGAAGTAAGGAAAATAGCCCTGAATCTCGCCCGGCCGGCTTCGTATAGTGCATCTTCAAATTTCATCCCGTCTCGCAGGTTTCCGTTAAATTTACTAATAAGCACCAACCCATCATTCACCATAATTCCCACCAGGGCAATAATACCCAATGCAGAAAGTACATTTACCGGGAAATCGTGGATCCAGTGACCCCAGGCAACGCCAATAATACTAAAAGGAATCATAATCATTAATAACAATGGCTGACTATAACTTCTAAAAGTGAAAGCGATCACCGCATAAATAAGGAATAAAACAATGGGTAAAACACCTTCAGCGGAACTGGTCAATTTGTTGGCTTCCCTGTTTTGTCCTTCATAAGAAACCGAAAGACTAGGATATTTCGAAAGCAAATCAGGCATTACGTCGCTTCTAATGTCTGCGAGAATATCTGTAGAACTACCGTTGGGATCTTCCATATCTGCACTTACCCTAATTTCCCGAAGCCCGTCTAAGTGACTTATAGACTCGGTTCCTCTAACAATTTCATAGTTGGCAATTTCATCAAAGGGTACGCGATCTCCACCTGGGGTTGTTAAACGCATATCGTCTAAATCGTTAATAGAAGAGCGGTTTTTTAAATCGTAGCGCACCCAAACTCTAATTTCATCCTGACCACGTTGAAAACGTTGCACCGGGGTTCCAAAAAATCCGTTTCTAACCTGTCGCATCACTTCGCTAAGATCAAGACCAAGAGCATAAGCACTCTCCTTCAATTTAATATTGATCTCTTTTATTCCCTGCGGATCGTTATCTTTTACATCCTTTAATAGTGGATTATTTTCAAAATTCTCTTTTAATTCTTCTTTCGCCGCTTCCAGCTCCTGAAGATTATTCCCCAACAATGAAACCGAAACAGGATCTCCTCCAAAATTACCTCCAGATCCAAAAGTAAGGTTCTCTACCCCATACACGGGGCCTACTTCATCTCTTATGGCATTGGTGATTTCTGGCGAACCAAAATCCCTTTCTTCCCCGGGAAGTAAATTTACCTGTAATGAGGCTTTGTTGTTACCGGGACCAACTCTTTTTATAGTATTTTCTACCACTTGCTTATTACCACTTTGGCGGCTGGAAAAATCTTCATTTACACGCCAGGCAGCATCTTCAACCATAGAGATAATAGAATCTGTTCTCTCCGGGTTTACGCCTTCCGCCATTAAAAGATCTATACTCACGCGATCACTTGCAATACTAGGGAATAGCGTTACCCTAATCCAATTGCCACCAATAGCTCCAATAGTAAGAATTAAAACGGCTACCAAAATACCTAAAGCAAGCATTTGTTGCCTAAGCACAAACTTTAGGGTAGGGCTATAAAATTTATCCCTCAAGAAAGTCATTACACGATCCCCGATTCTATTTACCACCCGCATTTTAACAAAGAGCTTTGCCAGACCTTTTTTCTTCTTATCCTCTTCAGGATTTCGAGCCTGTAAAGCTTTGGAATGGGCAATGTGGGCCGGCAAAATGATAAGTGCTTCTACCAGCGAAACCACCAATGTGAGTATCACGACCGTGGAAACCTCTCCAAAAAATTCCCCTATCCTACTATCCAGGAACAAGAAGGTGGAAAATGCCAAAACCGTGGTTAAAATAGCAGAAATAATTGGCGGAATCACTTCCATAGTACCATCTAACGCCGCCTGAACGGGAGTTTTCCCCATTTCGTAATGCTGATAGATATTTTCACCAATTACAATCCCATCATCTACCAGGATCCCAATTACGATAATCATCCCGAATAACGAGAGGACGTTTATAGTTACTCCAAACTGCCCGGCAAACATAAACATCCCAAGGAATGCCACCGGAAGCCCGAAAGCTACCCAAAAAGCCAGTCTGGTATTTAGAAAGATAGAAAGGAACAACAAGACAAGAAATATTCCCATCGCACCATTTTCAAGCAGCAACTGAGTTCGCTGACTTAATGTAATGGAGGAATCTGAAACAACATCCAATCGAATATTGCTGCTTTTCGAGTTATAATCTTTTATGTACTCCTTTACCGTCTTCGCAGCCGATAAAAGATCTTCATTATTGGTATTGCTAATTGCTACATTAACAGCAATATTTCCGTTGAAATAGGAAGAGTTGGAAGTCTCCCCAAATTGATCCCTTACTTCAGCGACATCGCTTAAACGGGTGGTTTGGCCGGTAGCCGTAGACCTTATTACCAGATCGTTTAAAGCATCGGCATAATAACTTCTGCTATTTGCCCTAATCAGGTAATCTTCGGCTTCGGTTTTAATAGTACCGCCGGTGCTTAAAATATTTGCTGCGCCAACCGTCCTGGCAACTTCTTCAAAACTTAGGTTATAAGCTAAAAGATCGTCCTGGCTAACCGCTATTTCAATTTCTTCTTCAGGAAATCCGGAAATCTCGATTTGTGAGATCCCGTCAAGCTGCCTTAGGTCGTTCTCAATTTGCTCGCTAATGCGCTTCAGCGTCACCAGCGGAACACCTTCGCCGCTAATGGCAAAACTGATAGAAGGCCTAACCCTCTCCTCTTTTGAGACCACCAAGGGCTCCATTCCGCCGGGAAAAGTGGGCACGCGATCTACCGCATTTTTCACTTCGGTGAGCATCACATCTATGTTTTCGCCCTGCTCTATTTCAACAGTAATTGAACCACCACTTTCACGCGCTGTAGATGTTACCCGGTCTATACCTACCAGGCCTTTAAGGTTATCTTCTATTTTTAAAATAATCCCTTCTTCAATCTCTTCAGGAGCTGAACCGGGATAATTTACATTGACGTTGATGATACGGGAATCTTCTAACGGAAAAAATGAAGAATTTAAACTGAATACCCCTACCAGGCCAAAAATTAAAAATGCGAGGATTACCACATTTACGGCTACCTCATATTTTATAAAATAACTGATTAATTTTCTCAAAATTCCTCGACTTTAGCGGTATCCTTTCGTTGCTGTATTTGCACTTTCATTCCCGGATATGCCCCGGGCACAGGAGCTGAAACCAATTTATCTCCATCTTCAAGCCCCTTAATCACCACTTTATTACTAGAAAAATAAACAGGGTTAATTTCTTCTAATACCAACAAGCTATCCCTTACCAAGTAAACCTTTGAGCGGTCTATCAACAGTTCCCTTGCAATTTCTATAGCATCTTCTTCGTCGCGGGCATCTAATTTAGCCTCCAGGTACATCCCTTCCCGAATGTTTGGATCTTCAATTCTAATAAAAACCTGAATGGTTTGTGAAGCCCGGTCTACTCTTGCATTTATCCTGCTTACCGTACCGGAATAAGTTTGATTCCCGTCAAGATCCTGAAGGGCTACATCCTCCCCTATTTCCAGCAAATCTGAGAATTTTTTTCCAACGGCTACTTCCAGTTCGTAAACCGAAGGATCTATAAATTCACCAAGTTTTTGTCCGGGTCTCACTAATGTACCAGGATTAACAGCAGCCTCAGTTAAAACTCCATCAAATGGCGCTATTATATTAAATTTTCTAAGGCGTTCTTCAAGGTTTTTTATTTCGTAATAAGCCGATTGGATTCCGCGGCCGGTAATAAAATATTTCTCTTTATCTGAATCTGGCTCAGGCAATGGTTTTGTCGTGCTGTTTACATCGAAATTATTGAGGTAATCCTGCCATTTCTGAAAGGAATCTGGATAATCCATTCTAAGGTCTGGCATTATAGAAGTAATATTATTGAATAATTCACTTTTAGCCGAACGCACACTTGCTGAGTATTCTTCTGAATTGATACTTAAAAGCACCTGGCCTCTATCGTAATGCTGGCCGGGTCTAAAATCTTTACTGCTACGCTGAAAAATTCCTTCTACTTCAGAAAAAAGCTCCATTTTTTTAAGCGCGGTAACATTCCCATTAGCGGGAACCACAATGGGCACTTTTCGGTTTTCCACGGTTCTCACAAACACATTTTTAATTACTTTGGTGTTTTCGGGCACCTCTTTTACATTGCTATCAATAATTGCTTTGGCCCCAAAAACAGCTAAAGCAATAAGTAAGACTCCCAGAATGGAAAGAATGATTTTGCGTTTATCCATGTCTATAGGACACCTATTAGTCCGTTTGGTTTAATTTGAAGTTGAAATTATAAGAATTGTTTATGCTAAACCATCCAGGTTTTCCTGAATTTCTTCCCATTCTTTCATCAGGGAATTCAGCTCTTTCTTTTTTGTTTTATACTTATCCAGGTAACCAGGTTTGGCAGAAACTTCATCATAATTTGTTGCTAATTCCATATCACTCGCTTCAAGGTCCTTCTCCAGCTTGGTGATCTTGGATTCGGTATTGCTTAACCTGTTTTTTAAGGATTTTACTTTCTTCTGATCTTTGTAGGCTTTTTTGTTGTTGGAACCGGCAGCATCTTTTTGAATTTTGGCCGCTTTTTCCTTTTTCTCTACACTACGCATATCCTCCAGCTTACGCTGATCTAAAAAGTAATTAATATCGCCCAGGTATTCTTTGATTTTGGTATCCTTAAATTCGTAGACTTTGTTCCCAAGTCCCTGAAGGAAATCTCTATCGTGCGAAACAATTATTAAAGTCCCTTCAAATCTGTTCAAGGCTTCCTTAAGTACGTTCTTAGACTTAATGTCAAGGTGATTGGTAGGCTCATCCATAATAAGCACATTAAACGGCTGTAACATGAGTTTACAAAGCGCCAGGCGGTTCCTTTCACCACCAGAGAGTACTTTCACCTTCTTTTCAACTTCATCGCCTCTAAACAAGAAAGACCCCAACATATCACGAACCTTACTTCTGTTCTTTTCGTTGGCGGCATCGATCATAATATCGTGAACGGTTTTTTCACCATCCAGGTAATCGGCTTGATTTTGCGCAAAATAACCTAATTGAACGTTGTGGCCCAGTTTTAAATTTCCTTCATAAGAAATTTCGTTGATTATAATTTTTGCAAGCGTGGTTTTTCCCTGGCCGTTCTGCCCCACAAAGGCAATTTTACTTCCGCGTTCTATTAAAAGGTCAATATCTTTCAACACCTGATTATCGCCGTAGGCTTTACTAATGCCTTCTGCTTCAATCACCACTTTTCCCGGTTGAATAGAAATTGGGAAACTTACATTCATCACGGCATTATCATCTTCATCAACCTCAATACGGTCTATCTTATCCAGTTTTTTGATAAGTGACTGCGCCATAGAAGCTTTTGAGGCTTTGGCCCGAAATTTTTCAATCAGTTTTTCGGTTTGTTCAATTTCCTTCTGCTGATTTTTTTGCGAAGCGAGTTGCTGCTCCCTTAACTCACCTCTAAGTACCAGATACTTTGAATACGGTTTATTGAAATCGTAAATTTGGCCAAGCGAAATTTCTATGGTCCTATTCGTTACATTATCCAGGAACATTTTATCGTGCGAAACAATTATTACACAACCGGCATAATTATTCAGGAAGTTCTCTAACCAGATGATACTTTCTATATCAAGATGGTTGGTAGGCTCATCCAGAAGAAGAATATCATTATTCTGAAGTAAGAGTTTTGCCAGTTCTATACGCATTCTCCAACCTCCGGAAAAAGTCTCGGTAATTTTATCAAATTGATCCCGCTGAAAACCAAGACCGAGCAAAACCTTTTCGGTATCGCCTTCATAATTATAACCCCCTATAATTTCATAAGTATGGGTTATCTCGCTTAAATCCTGAATAAGCTGGGTATAAGATTCACTTTCGTAATCGGTTCTGGTAGCTAATTGATGGTTAATTTCATCGATTTGCTTTTCGAGTTTCTTTATTTCAACAAAAGCCTGTTGTGCTTCTTCCAAAACAGTTCGGCCTTGCTCAAAATCAATATCCTGTTTTAAAAAACCAATATTAAGTTCTTTATCACGCGCAATCTGACCTTCGTCATACTCCTGCTCTCCAGCAAGAATTTTCAGCATTGTAGATTTTCCGGCACCATTCTTTCCTATCAAACCTACGCGATCTCCGGCGCCAAGTCTAAAGGTTATTTCCTCAAAAAGATATTCTCCGCCAAAAGAAACAGAGAGATTATGAATATTAAGCATTTGTAGATTTTATTTTTGCAAATATGCCTAAATTTACAACGTGAAAAAAATATGTTCGCTCCCAATATAAAGCCGCAGCAAAACTTATAACTCCCTGACAACCAATTATGAAATTTTTAAAAGGAACCAAGCTTTACAGCATACTCACAGGAACCTGCCCAGTTTGTCACGAAGAAAGTATGTATCTTGAAAGTAATCCTTATAAATTGGGGCGTATTTTTGATATGCACGAACATTGTTCTAGCTGTGGCTCCAAGTATAAAATAGAGCCATCTTTCTTTTTTGGAGCTATGTATGTGAGTTATGCGCTGGGAATCGCATTTGCCGTAGCTGCTTTTGTAATCGCCTATTATTTTTTTGGTGGCGGCTTAATGACTTCTTTTTGGGCCATTATAGGAACGCTGGTTGTATTTATGCCTTTTATTATAAGACTTTCCCGAAATATCTGGATTAATTTATTCCTGCATTATAAGCCCAATGCCGGCAAAAATTAAGCTTGATAATGCTTCCTATTGAATCTTTGTAAATCAATTTCCGGCGGAAGTTGCAAATCGTCTTCAACAAACGCGATTAATTGTTCTGAAACCATCGGGGAAATAAGAACACCCCGACTTCCAAACCCATTACAACAATAAAGGTTTTTATATTTAGGATGCCTTCCCAAGATAGGCTTTCGATCTTTACTGGCCGGTCTAATTCCAGCAGATTGGTCTACCACCTCAAACTTACAGCTAATAAGTTTTTCGATTTTCTTTTCCAATTCTTCCCTGGCTTCTTTACCCGGTTGTGGATCTTTATCCTGATTATTATAAGTTGCCCCTACTTTATATAAATTATTGCCTAACGGAATAATAAAAACCGAAGACTTCACCGCTTCCTCGAGCTGTAATTCTTCAGAATAAATGGTAATGTATTCCCCTTTATTTCCGCGCAGCGGAAGGTAATTAAAGAAAGGGTTATGCTGCATTCCAAAACCTTCACAAAAGATGATTTGCTTTGCTGAAACCCCATTATAACTTACTGAATCCTCATTAATCTGGAGAGCATCATACTC
Source organism: Salegentibacter tibetensis (assembly GCF_020164485.1). Classification (GTDB taxonomy): domain Bacteria; phylum Bacteroidota; class Bacteroidia; order Flavobacteriales; family Flavobacteriaceae; genus Salegentibacter; species Salegentibacter tibetensis. The sequence continues at coordinate 17,492 of NZ_JAIQZA010000030.1, read as the reverse complement.
AAATCTTTCAAAATGAATTATAGATTCATTTTCCAGGTAATTTCGGTATTCTTTTATGAGAACATCGGTATTGATCACTCCGGTTTTCCGAACCCTGCCGAACGAGAATTCAGACGGAATATTAGGATTGATATCTTTAACGAGATTGGTGTCTAAATATTCAGAAAGCAAAGGTTTATCGGCTGCTTCAAACCAGTTGTTTTGCTCTTCGGCTGAAAAGAATTTTCTATAGATCTCTATGGGATGTACAATTTTAGCCTGTAATTTCTCCTCCATTTTTTTATAAAACGGAATAGCAATTTTCATCTGCTTATTGGCGTTCCAGGCTAACGTAAAACGTTTTAGAATTACCGGATTAAATAACCCGCCTGCAACCAAAGAAGACTTTTGAGAATTATCTTCAAAAACCATGAACTGTTTATTTCTTTCTTCCAGTTTCCGGCTAATTGCAATTCCGCTTAAACCCAATCCAACTACTATATAATCTAACATAGTTTAAAATAAAATTTATAGTTTAACCTGTTGTCTTAAATAGAAAAAGCGCTCCTACTGGAACGCTTTTTTCTTAATTATTAAAACTTAAGGACTTTAGTAATTCCACATATCCAGTTCAAAGTTTCTTATTTGTTCTTTTATACGTTGTGCTTCTAAAAGTTCCATAAAAGCATTATCTACAATATAATCATCTACCTCACGATCGCCATAGACATTGTCTTCTTTGTATATCATTGCATCAAATCTTCTTGAATTCAGCAGATGATCAAAAGTTACGGTTTGTGCAGAACTGCTTCCAGTAAAGGCTTTATTCTCGTGTAAAACTCCTCTTGCGTCGGGAAACCAAACCCAGAAAAGCTCAACAAGATCGGTTTGACCAGAGTCTATAAAATTAACATCAGGAGCTACAGGAGCAATCCCAAGTAACCTATATTTCATTTCGGCCTGGCGCTTGTCAAAATACCACATTCCACGAATATGATATGCAGCAATATCAGCAGCACCAAGATCTCTCCTGTCAATAAATTGCTGATCTACTTCCTCACCTGCATTATACTGCTCAATACCAAGATCTGTAGTATCCACCTTGGATATAGTTGCCTCAATGTCTTTTAGCGTACGTTTTTCAGTGAAGTAAGAATCGGCGTAAATATTTTGGATTTCACCGCTTTGAATGGCAGAAACCAAAACATCATACAGTGAACGTCGATTGTTACCAATATTATTTTTATCTATTGGGTAGTACAGAGGAAAATTAACCCTTTCATTGAGGTCAATTTTTTCCCATATATTTTTAGACCATAACACATCACGATCTTCAATGTATCCATATTCCAGTGGCTTATCGTTTTTACCACTTTGAATCTGGGCTTCGGTCTTTTTACCGATATCATCCGGATCTTTGGCATTTAAAATATTTGTCTGCCCGTAGGATGCTACCGTAAAAACCAGCACCAAAGCATTCAATAAAAATCCTCTCCAACTCATCTTCTAAATTTTATTAGTTTGTCAACTCAACAATAACAGGAGCCACCTTTTTAAGTTTGTAACTGGAATTACCAGCGATACCTGCCTGTATATCGAAGATCTGAACAGTTTCTCCCCTTCCGGCTCTTCTTAAAGCGGCTTTCGCATTGTTATCCAATTTACTTCCATTAACCCTTATCGTAGGTTGTCCAGGTACTTTAAAACTGAATCCTGTAACATTAAGATCAAGGTTAAAGTCAAAGTCCGGAAGGCTGGCACTAATAGTAGAAATCTCTAAACTATTACGTTGCATCTGCAATGACCCATTTTCTCCCCTTACTGTTCCCACAGGTTGAGGAATATCCTTAATTCTAAATGTTTTACTATCTGAAACAGTCTCTCCACCAGGAAGTTTACCGCTTACATTAATAGCAACTTCTCTAGCTTGCAATGTTGTAACATTCATCATATACTGGCCTGCACCACCTGCAGGAGAAAGTCCCGGAGCCTGAGCACTTATACTTCCAACACCCGGAATGGAAATCGTCATAGGATTTTGAACCCCACGATAAAGTACATTCATTTTATCGGCAGAAATAACTGCAGAATTAGGTTTTGGAATTACCGCGTAGGAACTATTAATTGGAATCCTAACAATTGAATCTCCTTCTTTAAACTGAAGCTCTCCATCAATCTCTCTTTCTCCTACATTTCCAGCAGGGAAATCCAACATTACCTGACCGGCCTGTGTGCTTTCCACCTTATTACCGTTTACAGTAACGTTTTCAAATTTAAGGGTAGGGTCTACTCGACCTAAAACAATTTTACCCTTAAAGTTTTCACCACTAAAAAAAGCCGTTTTATCCGGTACCACTATCGCCTGATAGTTGGTTAAAGAAACATCACTTTGTAGCTGCCCTTCAAGCATTGATGATAAGATATCATTCTCTGTTGTTCTAATATCCGATTGTATCTGCGTTAGCTTTGTAAGAGAAGCTATTAATGGAAACCCTTGATAATTGTACATTAACCAGGGCTTGGTTACATTTTCGTTATTGGTTACCTCTTCCGTAGAAAAATCTTTAGTTACTTTCCTTCTAATCTCAGGAAAATCATTTCCAAGGATAGCAAGTACCTGATTTTTATATTCATCTATAGCCGTTGTAAATTCTTCTCCTCTTGGAGTCACCCTTCCACTCGCAAAAAACAAGTTATCAAGCTTATCAGAACGGTCCATAGCTTCATAATTGCTTCTATCTTCCTCATCGACATCTCCCAATAATTCATTCTTTAAATTACCAACTGTTGCATAAAGATTATCAGAAAGCGTCCCGATTTGCTCGGCTTTAGCTTTTAATTCTTCATATTTTGCAGGTTGTTCTTCAGCTTTGGCGGCCAAACCAGCCATTGCCATTTCGTTACGTTGAGATGTAGTTATGTTAGATTCCTCAAGATCTTCATTCATTTGACCAAAGGCCGTAAGAACCTCTTTAGACATATTTAGTGCCATCATTGCGATGAAAACCAGATACATCAGGTTAATCATCTTCTGTCTTGGTGTTTGTTGTCCGGACGCCATGTGCTAATTAGTTTTGTTCTTTAAAAATTTAGGTTTTCAGGATAATGCATTCACTAATTAGTCGCCACGCTACTACGGGTGCCGTTCATAGCAGTAAGCATACCACCATACACACCGTTTAAAGAGGAAAGGTTCGCTGCAAGCGATCCCATTTCCTGGTTTAATTTACCAGCATTTTCAGCAACCTCCTGGTTGATTTCTGCCTGACGTGAGGCCGATTCTACCTGAGCCTTATAAATATTGTTTAATGTTTCCATTTGCGTAGCAGCTGTTGTAAGCTCTTCGCTGTATTTCTTTTGAGAAGCCATAGCATCTATGGTTGGAGCAATCCCTTTAGCTGCACCCTCAAAATTACGAATGCTGTCTCCAAGACTATGCATTAAACTAGCATCTATCTTAGCTTCCTTAAGCATTTCATCAAGTTTTTTAGAAAGTTGTCCCTTAGTTTCTTTTTCATCCTCAATTACTGTGGCACTACGGTGATTTGCCTGCCCTCCGGCCAATTCAGGATATACCAAAGACCAGTCAAGATCATCGTCTGTAGGTTCAAATGCTGAGTACGCAAATACAAGAGCCTCTACTACAAGTCCTGCAATAAGCATTGGATTTGCACCTGGCCAGTGCATAATTTTGAAAAGCGCACCTAATATTACTACTGATGCACCTAAACCGTACACCATGTTTGTTATTCTCTTTGTTGAATTTGATTTTGCCATAATAATAAAATAGATTTAGATTTTCTACTGGTTAAATAGGTTTTGTTAATTATCTGTTTGGTTGATTTAGGGTAACATCTGTTCCGAGGTAATCCTGAACTGTTCTAAAGCCAATATAGCTTCTCGCAGAATCTGCATATTCATAATCTCTTGAGCTTACCTGTAGGAAATAAGCCACATCTTTCCAGGAACCTCCACGAACTACTTTTCGCATATCATCAGGATTGTTTACAGTAGGGTTCATTGAAGACATATATTCATAAGAAGCAGGATCGTAAGAAGAATCTACCCATTCTGCAACGTTTCCGGCCATATTATATAATCCGTAATCATTGGGATCGTAAGATTTTGCCTCAACGGTATATAAGGCCTGGTCTGCTGCATAATCCCCTCTTAATGGTTTAAAGTTTGCCATAAAGCATCCTCGATCGTTTTTGGCATACGGCCCACCCCAAGGATAAGTAGCTCCTTCTAAACCGCCACGGGCAGCGTACTCCCATTCACCCTCGGTTGGCAAACGGTAAGAAGGCACATTGTGTTCTCCTTTTTCTCTTCGGTAATAGTTATGATATAAAGTTCTCCACTGGGTAAAAGCTCTTGCCTGTTTCCAGGTAACGCCTACAACAGGATAATCATCAAAAGCACTATGCCAAAAATAATCGTTGTGCATAGGCTCATTATACGAATAATTAAAATCTCTTATCCAAACTGTAGTGTCGGGATAAACCTGAATTTCTTCTCTTTGAATGTATTCACTTCTATTCCCCTGATTTTTTGCAGCACCCTGCATATCCATCCAGGAGTAAGTAAATTTAAGTTTCTCAACATCTATGGTACGTTGACCATTATAAACCTCTTCCATTGGGATATACATCATATCCATCACCTCGGCATAATAAACATCTGGATAATCATTTGTATCCCATATAATATCTATGTCTTTATTTAATCGACGGTTCTCGTAGGTATCTGAGGGACCTCCCTGGCCGTAAGTATTCAACATATATTCCTCATAAGGCGTCATATTACCTTCATCGGCATCCATAAAAGCATAATCACCGATCCCGCCTGAACCTTCAGCCTCACCCATATTTTCGGCCATAATTGCTAATTCGGTTCTAACAATAGAATCTTTAACATCATTGACAAACTGGCGATATTCGGCATTGGTGATTTCAGTTTCATCCATATAAAATGAACGCACTGTCACCGTTTTAGGTGGTGCATTGCGTTGGCCCGCGATGTCATCATCAGACTTACCCATAATAAACGCACCCCCCGGAATTAATGTCATCCCAAGCGGTTTCTCCGGATTCCACTTCTCACCTTTCGCACCAACCAGCTGACCACGATCTCCACGCCCACAGCTTGAAAGCAAGGCTAGAACAGCTATTAGCGAAATAAATTTCTTCATAGTTTCTCTTAGGTTAAGACATCTCAATTTACGGCAGTAAACCTATCTAATTATTTTTTAAAAAACAATATTTTAGGTAAAAATACAGTAAATACCAAGAATGCCTGAAATTATTTTAAACTTCGTTTTTTCTTTTTGCTTTATACCATCTTTCCGGAATCACCTGGTTACACGCCTCCAGGTAATCTTCCTCGCTGCAAGGTAATAACGTACTCCTTTTCAATTTAGTATCTATATGTGCAAGAAACGGAATTTCTATCCACCATCTCCCACTCACAGGACTTTTATAGAACACCAAAACCTCATCATCTATAGGAACCTGATACTTTATAAACTCTTTTTTTGCTGAAATAGTATTTTCATTAGTACGGTAATTTATACCTTCTGCAAAATACCACATTATTTGGGCCATTAACATGGCGCCCAAATTTCCGAATTTTAAATTATCATATTCATAAATTCCGAAGGAACTCACTTTATCGCTAATCCCGGCATACCTTGAGAGTGCGCAAATTTCTTTACCGTCAAATCCGTTTGGTGAAGCTATATCCCGGGAACCCGATGAAGGCGCACTTAAAGCCCCCAAATCTATGGCCACCATATTTGCATCCCGCATCACCGGTTCTACCAATTTGATATTATTGGTCACCTCCCCTAAACGATAAGCATCAAAGAACATGCGCTCCATTAATTCAATTTCATCTTGCGAATTAAAATAGGTCTGATACCCGATATTAGAATAATTGAACAAGTTATACGGCTGGTTCACAACCACCTTACCAACGTAAGACCTGTTGCTAATTGGTTTTTCAGCGTCACCAAGATCAAAACGGCTATCTATATTCACGAGATTTACCATTTGATCTAAAGTATCGTAAGCCCGGTATTGTGCGTAAACTAAATCCTGGCTTCCGCCCAAAAGCACCGGAATCACATCTTTTTTCACCAGTTGAGCCACCAGTGTTTGTAATGCAAAATAAGTATCTTCTACCGTTTCCCCTTTTTCAATATCACCAAGATCGGCAATATTAATATGCCAGTTTCCTGGGAATAGACTATAAAATGCTTTTCTTACATCTATAAAATCAAGAAAGTCTATTTCTTCTCCCAGACGGTTTTCTTTAACACCAACCACCGCCATTTGTATGCCATCTAAATCTGGCAAACCTTGGGAGGCGGTATGTTTTTTTACTGAATTTCCCAGGGAATGCTCACCAAAACCGGTGATCTCCTTAAGCAAATCTTCAGAAAGGGGACTCAGAAAATCTAAATCCATAAATTACTTCTTCTTTTTTGTAGCTGTTTTCTTTTTCGTAGTGCTTTTCTTGGCGGCCGTCTTTTTTGCAGGAGCTTTCTTTTTTGTAGTCTTTTTCTTCTTTTTAGACTTCTCTTCAAGAATTTCCTTCACTTCCTCTAAACTCAAACTCTCCGCATCGGTGGTTTTTGGTAATTCAATTTTGGTTTTACCCTTAATGATATTAAACCTTCCCCAACGTGCTTTTTCTACTCTAATTCCTTCTTCTTCCCAGTTATGGATCAATTTTTCGCGCTCTTTGCGCTTTTTATCCTCGATTAGGGTTTCTATATCTTCAATAGAAAGGTTATCAAAATCGTATTTCTTATTCACGTTAATGAAAATACCATTCCATTTTAAGAAAGGCCCAAAACGACCTACCCCTTTTTGAACCGGCATATCTTCATAATGGTGAATTGGCGCATCAGCCTTTTCCTTTTCCTTAATCAACTCCATCGCCCTATCAAAATCTACGTTTAACGGGTCTTCTCCTTTTTCCAGGGAAACATATTTCTTGCCGAATTTCACATAAGGACCAAAACGACCGTTGTTTACCTCAACTTTTTCATCTTTATACTCTCCCAATTCCTTCGGAAGCTGAAAAAGATCCATCGCCTCCTCGTAGGTAACAGAATCTAAAGTTTGGTCTGGTCCAAGACTGGCGAATTTTGGTTTTTCATCATCTTCTACCGAACCAATCTGAACCATTGGCCCGAATTTTCCTAAACGAACACTAACCGGTTTTCCGGTTTCGGGATCTTCACCCAAAATCCTTTCTCCAACTTCCCTGTCGGCATTTTTGGCAACATCTTCTACCTGCGGATGAAAGTCTTCATAGAATTCCTTCATCATATGTGTCCATTCCTCATTTCCTTCAGCGATATCATCAAAACTTTGCTCAACTCTCGCGGTGAAATTATAATCCAGAATATTGGAAAAATGATTCACAAGAAAATCGTTCACTACCATTCCCACAGCAGTTGGCACTAACTTCCCTTTATCACTTCCAACGTTTTCCGTTAGTTTATTCTCTTTAATGTTTTCGCCTTTTAGCACAAACTGCAAATACTCGCGTTCTGTACCATCTACCGATCCTTTTTCAATATAATTCCTGTTCTGAATAGTAGAAATTGTAGGCGCATAAGTAGAAGGTCGTCCAATTCCCAATTCCTCCAGTTTTTTCACCAAAGAAGCTTCAGTATATCTATATGGTGGCCTTGTAAATCTTTCGGTTGCGGTTATATACTTGTTATTTAAAGGCTGATTTTCCTTTAAAGCCGGTAACATTCCGTTTTGCTCTTCTGCCTCATCATCATCATCATCGGTGCTTTCCAGATAAACTTTTAAAAAGCCATCAAACTTAAGCACTTCCCCATTTGCAGTAAACTGCTTATCGTGTTTAGAAGCTTCAATTTTCACGTTTGTACGTTCTAATTGGGCTTCACTCATTTGTGAGGCAATTGATCGTTTCCAGATCAACTCGTATAAACGCTGTTCGTCACGATCTGCCCTTACCGAATGACTGGCAAAATTTGTTGGTCTAATCGCTTCGTGAGCTTCCTGCGCACCTTTGGTTTTTCCTTTAAACTGTCGGGATTTTGCATATTTATCTCCGTAGGCTTTTAAAATTTCCTCGTTTGCACCTTTTCTCGCATCTTCTGAAAGGTTTACCGAATCTGTTCTCATATAAGTAATATGACCGGCTTCGTATAAACGCTGCGCCATGGTCATGGTTTTACTTACTGAAAAATATAATTTTCTCGCGGCTTCCTGTTGTAAGGTTGAAGTGGTAAATGGCGGTGCCGGAGATTTCTTTGCGGGTTTGGTAGTAAGTTCTGCAACTTTAAAATCTGATCCCAAATTTTGCTGAAGAAATGCTTCGGCCTCTTTACGGGTATCAAAATTCTTGGGAATTTTAGCTTTAAAAGATTTACCATCTTCAGTAGTAAATTCGGCATCTATTCTAAAAGAAGCTTCCGCAGAAAAATTTTGAATTTCGCGTTCCCTTTCTACAATAAGTCTAACCGCTACAGATTGCACCCTACCAGCTGAAAGACCTCCCTTAACTTTTCGCCATAAAACCGGCGAAAGCTCGTAACCTACCAACCTATCTAAAACCCTACGGGCTTGTTGGGCGTTTACCAGGTTATAATTAATATCTCTCGGATTATCTATCGCTTTAAGAATAGCCGATTTAGTGATCTCGTGAAAAACAATTCGTTTGGTTTTATCACTCTTAAGGTTAAGCTCTTCGGCAAGATGCCAGGCAATAGCTTCTCCTTCCCGGTCTTCATCACTTGCCAGCCATACCATTTCTGCATTTTTTGCAAAACCTTTGAGTTTTCTAACTACATCTTTCTTGTCTTTAGAAACTATATATTTTGGTTTGAAATTACCTTCGGTATCAACACCTAATTCTTTTGTAGGCAGGTCGGCAATATGTCCAAAACTGGAAGCCACCTTATAATCCTTTCCTAAAAATTTTTCGATGGTTTTCGCCTTGGCAGGGGACTCTACAATCACTAAATTCTTTGCCATAACTCTATTTTTCTAGCTGCAAAAGTATATCAATTTTTTTTTAACAGCCTACATGATTTCACAAAACAACTTGAAATAGCTTGCAAAACAGCCACATTCAAGACTTCCCGCCTGAAAAAATTATTTTACCCAAAACCTATAAAAAAGCCCCGCGAAGTTGCGGGGCACCCTTAAAAAACCAAACAAAATAAAATCAATTAAGACTGAAAGTGCTTAGTAAATTGATCTCATTACCTTTATAAGTATATTGGTAAAGTGTATTATCCCCAACCATTAACAACACATCTTCTAAAGGGATGACGTCATAGGTGTTAATTTCCTGAAAATGGTCTATTAGTTCCAGGTTGGGGGTATTTTTTGTATCATATATTTTTAAACCGGCGATACCGTCGCAAACAAAAAGCCAATCGTCTTTTACTCCAAGTCCATAAGGATTTTCCATTGGATAAGTTTCCAATAACTTCGGATTAGATTTATCAGCTACATCAATTACATCCAGCTGGCTCCATTCCTGCCCGCAGGCGTTTCCGCCCCGAATGGTCACATAAGCAATATCATCTTTTACCACCACGGGATCACAGCCCAGGATGTGGCTAAACATAGACCTGTATTGTGGTGAAGCAGGATCTTCTACACTATAGATATACATCCCCGAAGAACTTCCCAGGTATAAATGATCTTCTATATAAAAAATAGTTTCAATATCCGGACCTACCCATTCGGTTTTTAATAATTCAGGATTTGTTAGTCCGGCAATATTGAAAACGGATAAATGGTTTTGATCTACCACATAAAGAAAATCCTGATGAATATTAAAACGTGCTAAAGAACCACCGGTTCCGGTTCCGCCCGCTGAATTTGCACCTGAACTCTCAAAAGAAACTCTATCCCAAACATCTGGCCCACTTGCCATTTCAATCTTTCGGGTTTCCATTACATATCCCACTACTACTTCGGTTTCAGCATTAAAATTATCGCTATCTACAAAAGAAGCACCTGCAGGGATCCGGCTGTTATGATTAGGAAAAACGTTTTTCAATCTTTCTTCCTCCTTCATATTATTCATATCGCTTATATCAAAAACCACAAGATCCATCGCTGAATTTGCAAACAGCATATTATCTTTTACCGCGATATCGGTATTCTGCGGAATTTCAAGGAATTTAATTTTTACCGGAGCGCGATGGTCGCTGTTATCGATAATATGTACTCCTTTCTGGTCGTCGTTTATAAAAACGTAATCGCCATAGGTATATATTTTTCCGGCTTCAGAGATAGCTCTGGGTTCAGATATCTTTACCATAGCCCTGAATTCTTCGATAGGCTGTACAACGGGAACCGCAACATTATAAAATTCTTCTTCCGTAGCATCTTTCTCGCAAGAAGTGAATAAAGCCATTAAGGCCAGGAGCAGCAACGTAATTAAACTGTAGAAAAATCTCATAATTATCAGGTTGGTTACTATATAGATGCAGCAAATACAAAAAGGTTGCGTGGGGAAATTAAAAAAATTGCTGTCACTTTGTCAGAAGTTCGTTTTACCCTTATCTTTGCATTTCTTAATCCTGAAAAGGAAGATTTGAAATATGGAGAAGACAATAGACGAGAAACAACAGGGAAATACGCTGGTGATGGAGCCCAGGCCAGAAAACAGTCGTAAACTTTTTATTGAAAGTTACGGTTGTGCGATGAATTTTAGTGATAGTGAAATTGTAGCTTCTATCCTGGTAAAAGAAGGTTTTAATACTACTCAAAATCTTGAGGAAGCAGACCTTGTTTTGGTAAACACCTGTTCTATTAGGGATAAAGCCGAGCAAACCGTTCGTAAAAGACTTGAAAAATATAATGCCGTAAAAAGAATAAATCCCGGAATGAAAGTGGGCGTTTTAGGTTGTATGGCCGAACGTCTTAAGGAAAAATTCCTGGAAGAAGAAAAGATCGTAGACCTTGTAGTTGGCCCGGATGCCTATAAAGATCTTCCCAATCTTATAAATGAAGTTGAAGCAGGCCGGGATGCAATAAATGTGCTCCTTTCTAAAGAAGAAACTTACGGCGATATTTCTCCCGTTCGTTTGCAATCTAATGGGGTTTCAGCTTTTGTTTCTATAACCCGTGGTTGCGATAATATGTGTACCTTTTGCGTGGTACCTTTTACCCGAGGAAGGGAACGAAGCCGCGATCCACAAAGTATTGTAGAAGAAGTAAACGATCTTTGGGACAAAGGTTTTAAGGAAATTACGCTTTTAGGCCAGAATGTAGATAGTTATTTATGGTACGGCGGCGGACTCAAAAAAGACTTTAAAAATGCTTCGGAAATGCAAAAGGCTACGGCCACCGATTTCTCAGCACTTTTAAGACTGGTTGCTGAAGCACAGCCAAAAATGAGGATTAGGTTCTCAACATCAAATCCGCAGGATATGACGTTGGAGGTGATTGAGGTTGTGGCCGCATATCCTAATATTTGTAAACATATTCATTTACCGGTTCAAAGCGGAAGCGACAGGATCCTGAAAGAGATGAACAGGCTACACACCCGCGACGAGTATTTTAAACTTATAGACTATATAAGGGAATTAATGCCGGAATGCTCGATCTCACAGGATTTAATTGTTGGCTTCCCCACAGAAACCGAAAAGAATCACCAGGACACATTATCATTAATGGAATATGTGAAATATGATTTCGGATATATGTACGCTTATTCTGAAAGGCCAGGCACTATGGCTGCACGAAAGCTGGAAGACGATGTTGCTCCAGAAGTAAAACAACGAAGATTAGCCGAAATAGTCAAAGTTCAGCGGGAACATAATCATTTTAGAACGCAAGGATACCTGGGCAAAACAGTAGAGGTTTTGATAGAAAAGGAATCTAAAAAATCTAGCGAACAGTGGAGCGGACGAACAACACAAAATACGGTTGTGGTATTTCCGAAGGAAAATTACAATATTGGAGAGTTTGTAAACGTAAAAGTAAATGACTGTACCAGCGCCACTCTAATTGGAGAAGCGATTGGGTATAGTGAAAATAATTAAAAACGGTAGTTATTTCTTAACGTGGAGAAATTAGATTTTATCCTCGGGGAAATAGCAGAATTCATATATGGAATCAATTCAGGCAGTAAAACAGCGGTTCGGCATAATTGGCGACGACCAACGCCTTAACCGCGCGATAGAAAAAGCAATCCAGGTTGCACCTACAGATATTTCGATATTGGTAACCGGAGAAAGTGGAGTTGGGAAAGAAAGTATCCCAAAAATAATCCATTCCTTATCACATAGAAAACACGGAAAATACATCGCGGTAAACTGTGGCGCAATTCCCGAAGGAACCATAGATTCTGAACTTTTTGGTCACGAAAAAGGCGCTTTTACCGGGGCCACCCAAACCCGAAACGGTTATTTTGAAGTTGCCGATGGCGGCACCATTTTTTTAGATGAAGTTGGAGAATTACCGCTTCCTACTCAGGTGCGTTTGCTTCGGGTTTTAGAAAACGGGGAATTCATAAAAGTAGGTTCTTCTAAAGTCCAGAAATCTGATGTTCGCATTATCGCGGCTACCAACATTAATATGCAGGAATCTATTAAAAAAGAACGATTCCGGGAAGATCTTTATTACAGGTTGAGCACGGTAGAAATCAACCTTCCGCCATTGCGGGAGCGTAAAGAAGATATTCATTTATTATTCAGGAAATTCGCTTCAGATTTTGCTTTAAAGTATAAGATGCCCACCATTAAACTTCAGGATGATGCGGTAGGTTTACTGCAAAAATACCGTTGGGGAGGAAACATCAGGCAGCTAAGAAATATTGCTGAACAAATTTCAGTCCTGGAACAGGAGCGCATCATCGGGCCCGAACGTTTAAAAGAATACCTGCCTGATATTGGTAGTAATTTACCCGCGGTAATTGCAGATAAAAAGAAGGAGAGCGATTTCAGCAATGAACGCGAAATTCTTTATAAAGTGCTTTTTGATATGAAAAGCGACCTTACCGATCTCAAGAAACTCACCTTAAAACTTATGGAGAGTGGTAATACCAAGAAAGTTCAGGATGAGAACGAAAGTCTAATTGAGAAGATTTATGGCGATGATGACGGAGAAGACGTTGATGCGGAAGAATTGGAAGCTTTAAACGATGAAAGACTGGAAGTTTTACAGATTCCGCAAAACAGTCCCAAATCTGATCTTAGCAGGGAAAAGGACAAATATTATTTTGCAGAAGAAATCCAGGAAGAAGAAACCCTTTCTTTGCAGGACAAGGAATTGGAACTTATTAAAAAATCTTTGGAGAGACACAGCGGAAAACGCAAAGCTGCCGCTGAAGAATTGGGCATAAGTGAACGCACGCTTTATAGAAAAATAAAACAATACAACCTGTAATTTTAGCACCCGATTTTATGAAAAAACCTGCATTTCTTTTATGCTTTGTACTTTTGCTTTGTACGCAATCCTGCGGAATTTATTCCTTTACAGGAGCCGATACCGGTGATGCCGATTCTTTTCAGGTGAACTTCTTTCAAAACCAGGCCGATTTGGTAGAGCCAGGAATAGACAGGACGTTTACCTTAGAATTGCAAGACCTCATCCAGAACCAAACAAGTTTAAGCCTGGCAAACAACAACGCCGACCTTATTTTTGAAGGAGAAATTATCGATTTTTATGTAGCCCCAATTACTGCTACCGCTGAAAATACCGCTGCAGAAAACCGACTTACCATCGCGGTAAACGTACGTTACTATAATACCCTGGAACCGGAAAAGGATTTTGAAAGAAGGTTCTCTTTTTATTACGATTATCCTGCCAATGCGCAATTGGTTGGGGATGTATTGGCCACTGCCTTAGATGAGATTTACACACGCCTCACCCAGGATATCTTTAATGCCGCTTTAACCGATTGGTAATATGGAAGCAAACGAATTCATAAAATTACTGCAAGAACCCGCCGGGATTACTGCCGGGCAAACCAGCGCACTGGAAAAGCTTATTCAAAAAGCACCCTATTTTCAGGCGGCGCGTGCAGTAAGGCTCAAAGGTTTAAAAGAGCACCAGGAATTCAGTTACAACAGCGCGCTTAAAAAAACTGCTGCTTATACCACCAACCGCAGCGTCCTTTTCGATTTTATTACTTCAGAAGAATTTAATCAGAATAAAATTGCCAGACAAATCCAGGACCAGGAAGAGCAATTGCGCAATATTACGGTTTTTGAACCTGAGGAAGTTTTTGCCAAAAGAAGTATGGCTATAGACGAAGCTATTAAAATGCGGCAGTCTGAATCTGAACAGGTAATGGATCCCGAGTTGTTTTCTGAAAAACCTACAGAAACCGAAGATCAAAAAGGAGATGATTCAGCTGAAGATCGATTAAATATGGGGCAACCTTTGGAATTCGATTCTTCAGAATCACATTCCTTTTCAGAATGGTTGCGACTTACTTCAGCAAAACCTATAAAACGGGAAGAATCAGAAGAAGAATTTCAAAAAGATGATGTTCAGCATAAAAAATTTGAACTTATAGACAAGTTTATATCCAAAAGTCCGAAGATAAAACCCGGTAAGCCTACCAACAAATCCAACCTGGCAGAAGTGAGCACAACCCCGCCTGAGTCGTTAATGACAGAGACTTTAGCAAGGGTTTATTTAGAGCAAAAAAATTACAAAAAAGCCATTCAGGCTTATAAAATATTAATTTTGAAAAATCCCGAAAAAAGTGGTTTCTTTGCTGACCAAATTCGGGCAATCGAAAAATTACAAGAAAATAATACAAAGCAAGAATGAGCACATTCACGATTTTTTTAGCATTAATAGTTATTGTAGCCTTTTTACTGGTAGTAGTAATTATGGTACAAAATCCTAAAGGCGGTGGTTTATCTTCCTCTTTTGGCGGTAGCGGACAACAAGTAGGTGGCGTTAAAAAGACCGGAGACTTTTTAGATAAAAGTACCTGGACTTTAGCTACGCTTTTATTAGTCCTTATTTTACTTTCTAACGTAACTATTATGGATGATGCAGGTTACGGCGAATCAAGGGTTTTTGATGAAGATGCAATGCCTGAGAACACCACTACCCCACCGGCACAAATGCCAGGACAGCAACCTCAATCTGACAACGATCAATAAAGGCTTATTTCTTTATAAATTTACAAATGCCAGCTTATGACAAGCTGGCATTTTTTGTTGGTAATTGGCAGTAAAAGCGGGGTGGCATAATTTTAGAAATAGGCTTAGTCGCTTATTTAAAGATTAATTAACCTAAATAAATTTATAAAAAATGGGACTAAACATTAAACCGCTCTCAGACAGGGTACTTATTGAACCTGAAGCCGCCGAAACTAAAACGGCATCTGGAATTTACATTCCCGAAACAGCTAAAGAAAAACCACAACGTGGAAAAGTTGTAGCTGTAGGTAAGGGAAATAAAGACCACGATATGACTGTGAAAATTGGTGATACTGTACTTTACGGAAAGTATTCCGGTACAGAGTTGAAGCTTGAAGGCACAGACTATCTAATGATGAGAGAAGACGATATCCTTGCAATAGTATAAGACTTCTTTTCCCCAATCCCGGGGAGATTTTCAAAATAAAATATTAATAATTCAATTTCCGCTCATGCGGAAATGACAAAATTAACTAACAATGGCAAAAGATATAAAGTTTGACATTCAAGCCCGCGATGGAATTAAACGCGGTGTAGATGCATTGGCAAATGCCGTAAAAGTAACTTTAGGTCCTAAAGGACGTAACGTAGTAATAAGTAAATCTTTTGGTGCACCAACCGTGACTAAAGATGGTGTTACTGTAGCAAAAGAAATTGAGCTGGAGGATCCCTTAGAGAATATGGGAGCTCAAATGGTTAAGGAAGTTGCTTCCAAAACCAACGACCTTGCAGGAGACGGTACTACTACCGCTACTGTACTGGCCCAGGCTATCGTAAAAGAAGGCCTTAAAAACGTTGCAGCAGGCGCAAGCCCAATGGACCTTAAAAGAGGTATAGACAAAGCTGTAAAGGCAATCACTAAAGATTTGGAGAAACAAACCAAAGAAGTTGGTGATTCTTCAGAAAAAATAAAGCAGGTAGCTTCTATTTCAGCAAATAACGACGAGCATATTGGTGATCTTATCGCCAAGGCTTTCGGTAAAGTTGGAAAAGAAGGTGTAATTACTGTAGAAGAAGCTAAAGGTACCGAAACTCACGTAGAAGTAGTTGAAGGTATGCAGTTTGACCGTGGTTATCTTTCTCCATATTTTGTAACAAACTCAGAGAAAATGACTGCAGATCTTGAAGATCCGTACATTTTATTGTTCGACAAGAAAATCTCTTCAATGAAAGATTTGCTTCCTGTTCTTGAGCCGGTTGCACAATCTGGAAAACCACTTTTAATTATTGCTGAAGATGTAGACGGCGAAGCCCTTGCTACTTTGGTTGTAAATAAACTTCGTGGTTCTCTTAAAATCGCTGCTGTTAAAGCGCCAGGATTTGGAGACCGTAGAAAAGCAATGTTAGAAGACATCGCTATCCTAACCGGTGGTACCGTTATTTCTGAAGAAAGAGGATTTTCTTTAGAAAACGCTACTATTGATATGTTAGGTACTGCTGAAAAAGTAGCTATCGATAAAGATAATACTACTATTGTAAACGGTGCTGGCGACAATAAGCAAATTGAAGAACGTGTAAACCAGATCAAATCTCAGATCGAAACCACTACTTCAGATTATGATAAAGAAAAACTTCAGGAGCGTTTGGCTAAATTAGCCGGCGGTGTTGCCGTACTGTATGTAGGTGCAGCCTCAGAAGTTGAAATGAAAGAGAAAAAAGACCGTGTAGACGATGCACTTCACGCAACCCGTGCGGCTGTAGAAGAAGGTATAGTTGCCGGTGGTGGTGTTGCTTTTGTAAGAGCACAGGCCGTTCTTTCTAAAATAAAGGCTGAAAACGACGATGAAGCAACCGGAGTTCAAATTGTATTTAGAGCAATTGAGTCTCCGCTTAGAACAATCGTAGAAAATGCAGGTGGTGAAGCTTCTGTGGTGATCAATAAAGTTCTTGAAGGCAAGAAAGAATTTGGTTACGATGCGAAGACTGACAAGTTTGTAGATATGATGAAAGCCGGAATTATAGATCCTAAGAAAGTAACGAGAGTAGCTCTTGAAAACGCTGCTTCTGTTGCCGGAATGATCCTTACTACAGAATGTGCCCTTGTTGATATCCCAGAGGACGACAAAGGTGGCGGAATGCCAGGTGGAATGGGTGGAGGTATGCCCGGAATGATGTAATAATCCAAAGTACGAAGTTAAAAGTACAAGGTTATAAATAGTAAAATCCCGCTTCCATTTGGAGGCGGGATTTTTATTTAAAATATTATGCTTGCGTCAAGCTGAGACCTGCGGTAAAAAAATTACCTAGCGTAGGATTTTGACGTAATTTTAATGGTAAATATAATGAACCACGAGTTAACCGATATAAGTATAGTGTTTCATACCTGTTGCTGAGTATG
>NZ_JAIQZA010000003.1 GCF_020164485.1 Salegentibacter tibetensis | reverse complement strand
TTGAAGAAGGGAAAAATAAAATGAGCGTATTAAATGCAGTAAGAAACAAGTTAATCCACATTGCTATGGCATTGGTTAAAAACAAAACATATTACCAAAATCGCTTGGTTTTGTCATAGAAATCGAAGTGACGGTAGAAATCAATAAAATAACTAATTTTGTTCATTACAACGATCATTATTAATATATTATTATTTGTTGCTTTGCGCATCTATAACTTATATGCCACTTTTACGCCATATAAATGGTGACCCGAAGCTTGATAGAGAAGTCAGTCTGAGTGAATTCAATTGGCGGTAGCAAGATTGAATTTGTATCGAGGAATGGGGCTCATCAACTCAAGCCTAAAGAAAAAGGACAGCTTTCCAGCAAGCCTTTCTGGATTTTTTCTAATTGTTGAGTTTCAGGTAAAAGTGGTTTCTCCTTCATTAACTGGAGCAATTCTTCAGCAGTCTTGCTATCCTTGACAAATTCGGCTTTATAAACAGGAAATTTTAAGGATTCGAAATAATCTACATACTTTATCCCATTTCCGAAGATCTTATCAGAAAACTCAACCCAAAGCGCCGGAATCCTATAGGCGTGAGCAACGATCAATCCGTGGAGGGAAGAAGAAATTATATTTTCACAGCTTAAAATTTCCCTGGTCACCTCTTCCACATCCATTGTGAGCAGATCGATTACTTTTATTTCAGGATCCTTCTGAAAAAGATTTACCGCTATTTTATAATCGTGATAATGCGGAATAACCCCAATCTTATATTTTTTCTCTATTTGTGGATTGTAATATTTCGGCAATAAAAGCGCCGGATCTCCATATACCTCGGGACAATTATAGCCCAACTTCAATAAGAAATCCCTGGTTTGTGACCCTCGCACCGCTCTGAAATCGGCTTCAGCAATTTTCTGCTCGTGGTCTATAATTCCACTACCCCAAACAATACTGTGCTTAGTTGCGTGGTGTAGAATACTACCCACCGCAAGAAAATTGGTTTTGTTCATTTTATACCAGGGCTGCTTTTTAGGCTGAACAAATTTCACCGGTTTTCCGCTAATTTTTTCCACCAGGTATTTAGAAAGCAAATCACCATAATTCTCCTTTTCCCTAAAAATAAATTTGATCTCACTCCAATAGAACAAAGGAATTTCTTTTTCACGGTAAGAACTGTGTTTTGATTTTTTCAAAAGATATACTTTGGGGTTAATTAGGCCAGGCCCGAAACTCAAATATATTGAAAATTATATTTAGCAGGTAGTCTTTAGACGGGAGACGGTAGTTTTTCCATAACTCTAACGTCTAATAGCTATAGACTATCGACTGAATCATCAAAAATCGTCATTGTGATGGAGACACGACTGAAGCAATCTGTCCAAATTTTGCAAAAAGCTTTCTTTCTAAAGATTACCAAGCTACTGCGTTGCTAATATTGACGTATTTTTAAAACCCTCTTATTTAGGTTTGTTTTTATATTTTTATAATTCAAAAAAAAACTTACCTGGTTTGGAAGTTTCCTTTTTCATTTTTTGCTCGCCCAAAAAACGAAACAAAAAAGGGCGCCCTATGTGGAGGTGTTTTTTTGGCAACAAGGCCAAAAAACCGCAAATCAGCAGCTAAATTTTTTCCAGGGCCCTTCGACTCCACTCAGGACAAGCTTTCAAAAATTATTAACGCTGCTGATTTTCTACACTCACACACGGAGTTTAAAACTCGCTTTGCTCGAAATGTCATTTTCCTACACTAGATAAAATTTTATATCACGGGTCTCGTAATGACTTGAAAAGACAGGATACAAGAATCAAGAGAAAAGACTAAAAAAATATTCGTGGATTCGTGGCTTTTCAGTTTACAGTGCGCAGTCCCAGTTTGCAGTAAAATAAAAACTACAACCGGCAAAAGGAAACAAGAGACAAGACTAAAAAATATTCGTGTATTGGTGGCTTTTCAGTTTACAATGCACAGTCCCAGTTTGCAGGGGCAAAAGAAAATAAGAGACAAGAATCAAGAGACAAGACTAAAATATTCGTGTATTCGTGGCGAAAACTTTTATTGATATAGTCTTTAGACATTAGACGGTAGTTTTTTACATTTAAGCTCTAACGACTAACAGCTACAGACTATCGACTGATTCATGAAAAATCGTCATTGCGATGGAGGCACGACTGAAGCAATCTGTTCTAATTTTACAAAAAGCTTCCTTTCTAAAGATTACCGCGCTCCTGCGTCGCCCGTAATGACGGAAAAAATAAGAGACAAGAATCAAGAGACAAGATTAGAAAATATTCGTGTATTGGTGGCTTTTCAGTTTACAGTGCGCAGTCCCAGTTTGCAGTAAAATAAAAACTACAACCGGCAAAAGGAAACAAGAGACAAGACTAAAAAATATTCGTGTATTGGTGGCGAAAACTTTTATTGATATAGTCTTTAGACATTAGACGGTAGTTTTTTACATTTAAGCTCTAACGACTAACAGCTACAGACTATCGACTGATTCATGAAAAATCGTCATTGCGATGGAGGCACGACTGAAGCAATCTGTTCTAATTTTACAAAAAGCTTCCTTTCTAAAGATTACCGCGCTCCTGCGTCGCTCGTAATGACGGAAAAAAATAAGAGGCAAGAATCAAGAGAAAAGATTAGAAAATATTCGTGGATTCGTGGCTTTTTAGTTTACAGTGCGCAGTCCCAGTTTGCAGGGGCAAAAGGAAACAAGAGACAAGACTAAAAAATATTCGTGTATTCGTGGCTTTTCCAGTTTACAATGCACAGTCCCAGTTTGCAGTAAAATAAAAACTACAACCGGCAAAAGGAAACAAGAAACAAGAATCAAGAGAAAAGACTAAAAAATATTCGTGTCCCATAGATGCTCTAAATAATAACATTTACCAACAGAATTGCTACTTTAGCGATAACAGCCTTCCGAGCAAAAGATTAGCACACTCCTAAGTCGCTACTATTAATGTATTTTTAAATGACTTTTTTATCTTTCTTTTTGGTAAGTGTAGTGTTTTTCCGGCGTTAAAAATTTTCGAAGCCTTGGAGAAAATTTAGCCGGAAAATCACGGTTCTGATTCGCGGTAGCGAACCGGAAACACCTACAAAAAAGTGTCTTTTTTTTGGTTCGTTTTTTTGGACAAGCAAAAAAATGAACAAAGCAAGATTGCAAATAATCAACTATTAAAAATCCAAGAAAGACGATCCAAACATTTTTTATACTTTTAAGCTACTTATCAAAACCCAATACATGCCCAAAAGAAAGATATGCGTTGTCGTTACCGCCCGACCTTCCTACAGTCGGATAAAAACTGCCCTTACAGCAATACAGCAACATCCCGACCTTGAACTACAACTGGTAATTGCAGGATCGGCCTTACTGGATCGATATGGAAACGCGGTAGATTTTATTGAAAAAGACGGATTTGAAATTGCGGCGAAGGTTTTTATGGTGCTGGAAGGGGAAAATCCTACCACGATGGCCAAGACCACCGGCCTGGGGGTAATGGAGCTTACCAATGTTTTTTACAACCTAAAACCCGATGCGGTAATAACCATTGCCGACCGGTTTGAAACCATCGCTACTTCAATAGCAGCATCTTATCAAAATATACCCTTAGTTCACATTCAGGGAGGCGAGGTTACGGGAAGTATCGACGAAAAAGTTAGGCATGCCAACACTAAACTGGCCGATCTTCACCTGGTAGCTTCAGAGGATGCCAAAGAACGCGTAATAAAATTGGGAGAGAATCCTGAAAAAGTGATCAATACCGGCTGCCCGTCTATAGACCTGGCGAAAGAGATTTCAGAATATCCATTTCTTGATTTTGATCCCATTGAAAAATACGGGGGAGTTGGTTCTGAACTTAACTGGAAAGCAGGCTATATTGTGGTGATGCAACATCCGGTTACTACCGAATATCAACAGGCAAAAGCACATGTTACCGAAACCCTGAAAGCGATTAAAAAATTAGATATCCCTACATTTTGGTTTTGGCCTAATGTAGATGCGGGATCTGACGGGACATCCAACGCAATACGAACTTTCAGGGAACTGGAAAAGCCGGAAAATATACATTTCTTTAAAAATATGGAACCTACCGATTTCTTAAGGCTTTTAAAAAATTCTAAAGCCCTGGTGGGGAATTCCAGTGCCGGGTTAAGGGAGTGTGCTTATTTAGGGGTGCCAGTGGTTAACATTGGAAACCGGCAATTTCGCCGCAATCGAGCCACGAATGTAACCGATGTAAACTATAATTTAGATGAAATTTTAGAGGCGACCGAAAACGCAATCCGAACCGATCATTTTGAATCATCAGATATCTATGGAAAAGGAGATTCAGGGAAAAAGATTGCTGAAATTTTAGCCACTTCAAAATTAACCTATAGTAAAACAATTACCTATTAAAATTTAAAGACCTGCGTCAGTATGAAAATTCTAGGCCTAATCCCTGCCCGGGGCGGCAGTAAAGGAATTCCCGGTAAAAACATTAAACTTCTAGGGGGCAAACCATTGTTGCAGTACACTTTTGAAGCAGCAAAAAACTCAAAGCTTTTAAATAAAGTTATCCTGAGCTCTGACGACGAGAATATTATTCAAATTGCAAAACAGCTTGAGCTTGAAGTTCCTTTTAAACGTCCCGATAATCTGGCTGAAGATTCCAGTTCCAGCCTGGAGGTTGTGAAACATGCAGTAAATTATTACCTGGACAAGGGAATTCAATTTGATGCGATATGTTTGCTGCAGGTAACCACGCCATTTCGAGAACCCGGACTTATAGATGAATGTATCCTGAAATTTCAGGACAATAATTTTGATTCGCTGGTTACGGTAAGGGAAGTGCCTGAAGAATATAATCCGCATTGGATTTTTGAAGAAAGCGAAGGGTCCTTAAAAATCGTTACCGGTGAAAAGGAAATTATAAGCCGAAGACAGGATCTACCAAAAGCTTATCACAGGGATGGGGCGATTTATATTACTAAAACAGAAGTGCTTTTAAATGAAAATTCCCTTTTTGGTAAGAGGATAGGTTTTATAGATACCTCAGCTTCCCCTTATGTTAATATTGATACCCCGGAAGATTGGAGAAAAGCGCAAGACATGTTGGAAAGATTAAAAAATTGAGAGTTATCCCGGCGGGGTTAACTCGTCAGGCTGTCCCGAGGTTTCGGGATTGTTTCAGGTTTATCCCGAATTTACTTCGGGATTCTAACATGTTATTACTTTAGAACAGCTTAGATCCTGAAATAAATTCAGGATGACGTATAAAATATAGAAAAAATGTGCGGAATCGCAGGAATTATTTCAGCAACGGCTAATATTGAAAAGGTTCAGCAAATGCTGAAACTTCAGCAGCATCGTGGCCCGGACCATACAGGGAATTATGTTGATCCCGGCTATTGCGCCCTGGGGCATAACCGACTTTCCATTATTGACCTTTCAGCAAAAGCCAATCAGCCATTTAAAGATAATTCTGGGCGCTATCACCTTACATTTAATGGGGAGATCTATAATTACAAAGAATTAAAACAGGAATTAAAAGCTCATTATGACTTTAAAACAGAATCTGATACAGAAGTCTTACTGGCGGCCTTTATCGTTTGGGGAAAATCCTGCCTCGATAAACTAAATGGAATGTTTGCTTTCGCTATTTGGGATAGTAGGGAGAAAAAACTTTTTGCTGCCCGGGACAGGTTCGGGGTAAAACCATTTTTTTATTCCGAAGAAAACCAGAATTTCTATTTCAGCAGTGAAATTAAAGCCATAAGAAGCCTTTTAAAGTCAAATCAACCTAATGAACAGGTATGGGTCAACTATTTTGCTTTCGGTTCTTACGGGATGCCTTCAGAGACTTTCTATGATGATATATCTCAGCTTTCGGGAGGGCATTTTCTGGAATATCAGGCAGGAAATTTAAAAATTAGGAAGTGGTATGATTTTGAGAAAAACCTGTCTAAACATTCTGAAATTTTATCTTTTGAAGAGGCTAAGAAATCTTATTCTGAAATTTTAACCGATAGTATTTCCCTAAGATTTAGAGCCGATGTTCCTATTGGTTTTAACATTAGTGGCGGAGTGGATAGCTCGCTTTTACTGGCTTTGGTGAACCGACTTCACGAAAACAAACATATTCAGGCTTATACCTTTTATACCGGTGACGAAAATTATGATGAGCTCCCCTGGGTTCAGAAAATGATTAAAACTACTCAGAACCCGCTAACAAAAGTAAAAATTCAACCCAGCGATGTAATTGAAAAAGCTCAGTTCTTAAGCGATATCCAGGATGAACCTTATGCCGGCCTGCCCACTTTAGCCTATGCTGCATTGTTTGAAACCGCTCAAAAAGACGGAGTAAAAGTTCTGCTTGACGGGCAGGGAATGGACGAGCAATGGGCCGGTTATGATTATTATCAAAATTCCGGAAACACTGCAACCATTCAGGGAACCGGAAAAGGCAGTCCGTTTCGCTTAAAAGTTTTAAACGATGAATTCAGACATTTGGCTAAAAAACCGGTGTATCCTACCCCATTCGACAATAATTTGCAAAACCTGCAATACCGGGACCTTTTTTACACGAAAATACCACGTGCGTTAAGATTCAACGACCGGATTTCTATGGCTTATAGCACAGAATTGCGGGAACCCTTCCTGGATTACAGAATGGTAGAATTTGCCTTTTCCCAACCTGAAGATTATAAAATTCACAATGGGATTCAAAAATATTTAATCCGTGAAATACTTAAAGAAATAGCTCCTCAAGATTTGAGTTATGCGCCAAAGCGACCTCTGCAAACTCCACAACGGGAATGGCTGGGTAATGAGCTGAAAGATTTTACAGAAGAAAATTTAGAAAAGCTTAGATATTCCAGGGTTGCAAATTGGTTTGATTTTGGAGAATTGCAAAAGGAATGGAGTAATTATAAAGCCGGGGACAACCAAAGTAGCTTTCATATTTGGCAGTGGATTAATACGGGGTTGTTGATGGGGGATTAGAAAAAGAAGCAAGAGAAAAGAGGCAAGAAAAAAGACTAAAGAATATTCTTGTATTCATAACGAACTCCCCTGTCAGTTCGAGCGGAGTCGAGAACAGTTTGGGTAGTACTTCTATTCAAAAGATTACCGCGCTCCTTCGTACGCTCGTAATGACGTTAAGAAAAAATCGTCATTGCGAAGGAAGAACGACTGAAGCAATCTGTCCAAATAATTTTGCAAAAGCTTCCTTTCTAAAGATTACCACGCTCTTTCGTCGCTCGTAATGACGAAATGAAACAAGAGAAAAGAGTCAAGAAAAAAGACTGAAAAATATTCGTGTATTCGTGGCGAAAAGATGTTAGAAAAAAATGCTATTAAACACTAATCTACATTTATTTTGTCAGGGTTCTGCCGTACATCAAAAACATCGTTGATTATTATTGTATCATTTTCAATTCTATAAATAATCTTATAATTTCCACTTAAAATATATCGGTGATTCTTCTGAAATTTTACTAAATAAGTTTCAATTTGTCCAGATTCCGGATTTTTAATAAGTCGATCTGTAGATTGCAAGATCTGCTTTCTTAATTTATGAGCAACTTTTTTGTTTGCGTTTACAGCGTAGTATTCAAAAATGGCTTTCAAATTATAAATGGCAAAATCAGACCAAATAATTTTCATAATGCCCTACCAATTTTCCGACAATTTTTCTAATTCCTTTTGGGTTTTAAATCTGCCCTGTTTATAATCTTGTTCAGATTTTTCTACTCGACTTATTAATTCTTCAATAGTGAAAGGGTCCAAATCAGCATTTTTTTCATTAGAATTCTTCTTCAGAATATAATCTTCTATTTTGGAAATGAGTTTTTCATCCTGAAGTTGAGCCAGATAAGTTATTAAATTAAGCTTGCGGGTTTGTAAATCCATAATGAAATAAGTTTATTCTAATATACGAATTTGAATGCTTATTGAAATCTGACTTCTATTAATATTAACTTTCAAAGAACAGAAGTCTTTAGTCGGTAGGCGTTAGACTTTAGTTATTCGTAATATAAAGATTACTAACTACTTTCATTTCTTCAAATACCGCTTCAAACTACTGATCATCTTTCAAAGCTCTGCTAATTTTATGCGATTCTCCATATTTTGCGCATCACTAATAAACTTCTGTCTGTTCGCAATTGTAGAACACACCACACATTCCTTAACCGACCCACTGGCAATTTCTAAAAACCGATTAAATTGAGCATTAGTATCACCTGCTCCTTCTGCTATATTCAAGGGTATCGAAACAGCTGCTCGTTTAAATTGTGAAGTAAGATTGTATAATTCAGAATTAGGAAAATTTCGGGAGACTGCATAAGCTAAATCTACAAAGTCCAGGGCTTTTTGATAAACCTTTAAATTTTCAAATTTAAAACTTAACGAATTTTCCATAATGATGTTTTGAATTAGATATTACTAAAGACTAACGTCTACAGACTACCAACTTTATTCAAAATTCCGCATCGCCTTTTTCCACCAGCGTTTTAATTTTCGGGTGGGATCAGATTTTTCTACGTAGCCTTTAGAATAACGGTTGTACCCATAGCCGTAGCCATAACCATAGCCGTAACCATAGCCATAACCATAGCCGTATTTGGCGCGATGTACGAAGTGGTTTAATACAAAACTGATGTTCTTAATTTCGCCTTTGTGGTATTTCTCGTTTATAGATTCCAACATCCCGCGTTTAGTATAATCCTGACGTACCAAATAAATTGTAGCATCGGCGTATTTTACCAGGTTTAAAGCATCGGCAACCATTCCAATTGGAGGGGTATCCAAAATGATATAATCGTATTTCTGTTTTAATTCCTCCATCAACTTATCCATCTGCTCGTTGATCAATAATTCTGAAGGGTTTGGAGGTACCGGCCCGGCGGTAATAACGTCGAGATAGGGAATTTTACTCTGTTGAATAATCTCCTCGCTGCTAGACTGGTCTATAAGGTAATTCACTACCCCCAAATCATTATTCAGCTGAAAATCATCAAAGATCTTCGGCTTTCTTAAATCGACTCCTACCAGCACCGTTTTTCGTTCACTTAAAGCGAAAACCGTCGCCAGGTTCATCGCGCAGAAGGTTTTTCCTTCCCCGGAAACCGAAGAGGTAATCAACAGTGTTTTAGATCCGGTAACGCCCTGTTTTTTATACATAAACTGAAGACTGGATCGCAAGCCCCTAAACCCTTCAGCAATAGAAGATTTCGGATTGCTAAAAACCACCAGGTTCGAGTCCATTTTACTTTTTCCTATCATCCCAAGAATAGGAATTGGGGATAAACGGGTTACTTCTTGCGCATTGTGAATGTTGGTATTCAGGAAAACCAATAAAAACACAAAAGTTAACGGAATCACGCCCCCAACCAGCACGGCCATTACATAGTTAAGTTGGGTATTCGGACCTATCTGTCCGCCACCGGTATCTTTAGCCGAATCGATCACCATCACATCGCTTACGTTCGCAGCCTTTATAAGCCCCGCCTCGCTCCTCTTCTCGAGGAACATATTGTAAGATTTCTCGTTAAGACTGTAACGACGCTGAATTTTAAGCAAGTCCTGTTCTTCCTGCGGAAGGGTACTTATTTCAGATTCCAAGCGGGCGATTTGCCGGTTAATATCCCTTTGCTCATCCTGCAATAAGCCTTTTGAGGAACTAATATTCTCCAGTAAAATTGACTTAACCGAATTTATCTGTCGGTCTATATCGTCAAAAACCGGGGAGTTTTCTTTTAATGAATACTGATAATTACTTCTTTCTTCAGCAAGGGAAATAATTCGGGAAACCCCACTGGCTATACTTCCTTCTGAAATTCCGGCTACCGAAGGTGCGGGTACATTGGAGTAATCGTTCCGGGTTTCAAGGTAATTTCTTAAGGTTTCGTAGTAAGAAAGTTGCCGCCTGATATCTTCTTTCCGAAGGTCTAAGGTCGAAAGCCGGTTGGAAAGCTGGGAACTTTCCGCAGAAATATCCATAATCGCGTTTTCATTCCTAAATTGATTCAGCTCTGCTTCTACCAGTTTTAAAGCTTCAGATTGTACAGCTAAACTGGAATCTATAAACCGAATGGTTTTGGTAGCAAAAAGGTTTTTCCGCGCCAGCATATTCTCGCTAAGCACTCGCACAGTTCCGTTTAGATAATCAACAATCCGGGCTTTATTTCCTCCGGTTTGACTCATCTTCAACACCGAAGAACCCTGAGACTCCGGGCTTACATTTACACCTCGGTATCTCCCTACGGCGGAGTCAAAATTCATAAAACTCACGTAAAACGGGGTCCCCGCCTGTAATGGCTGTTCGACTCTAAGAATATTTCCGTTAAAAAATGGAAGTCGCACCTGTTCGCCCGACTTATAATTTTTACTGAATTCTTTTGGGTCTACCTCCCGGTATGATTTTTCCTTGGTTTTATAATTCTGAAGGCTCAAACCTGCCGGCACTTTCGCTTTCAAATTGTAGGTTACAGAATCCAAAAATGTAATTACCATCGTTACATTTAAAGCCTGAGCCATAGTAGTATCTGCAACTACTTTAAAGGGCGTACTGCCATAAGCATCTATACGTTGATATTCTCCGTCTTTTAAATACTGTGTATAAAACTGAAGTTTTTCTACCACCTCCTCATTATGAGAACGCGATCTTAAGATCGTCATCGCAGTATTCACCTTATCTGAAGTCCCTCCCCAGTTAAAGGTTAAACTGGTATTACTGGTAAAAAAAGGATTTTGATCGTCTTTTATGGAAATGGAATTCCCAAGGTTGTAAACCGGTAATTTTCGCACATTGTTATAATAGGCTACGGCCAGACTTATCCCCACCGAAAGTAAGATCAACTTCCAGTAGCTTATCACTTTAAGTACAAAACCTTTAAAATCAAAGGTTGAGCCTACGTCTGATATGTGATCGTCTTCATGCGCCATTTAAATCCTGCTAGATAATAATATTGCCGTGGTAATAAAAGATAAAATTGTCACACCTGTTCTAAATATCTCCAACCCGGTAGTTCCCAGTCCTATTGCTTTTTGCGGTAGGGCATTAACTAAAATAAGATCGTTGGGTTGAATGTAATAATATGCACTTTTCGTAGCATCGATATCGGTTAGGTCTATTAGATGAATCTTTTCCCCCTCGGGATATTGCCTGATAATCTTTACATTTTCCATATCGCCATATTCGGAAATTCCGCCGGCATTGGCCACGGCTTCCATTATCGTCACTTTTTCTTTATAAATTACCTGGCTGCCGGTGCCTATTTCACCCAGGGTGGTGTATCTTATTCCTGCGAGCTTCACGGTCACAAAAATATTGGCTTCCTGCTTAAAATAATTTTCTAATAACAGCGCTTCAATTTTCTCCCTTATCTCCCTTTCGGTATAACCTAAAACATTTACCTCGCCTAAAGTAGGGACGCGTATATTCCCGTGATCGTCTACCGTAAATCCGTCAAAATAAACTGCCTCTTCTGTAGTGGCATTGGGATTTGCTTCTCCAACCGGATTAAACATCCCAACCAATTCCTGATCAAGGGCTTTTACCCGAATACTTAAAAGGTCTCCGGTTTGAATACGATACGGCTTTTTGAGTTGTTGAATTTGAATAACACTATCCAGCCTTTCGTCATTATCCTGAAGATAAGTGGTCTTTTTAGCAGAAATACAGGACGAGAAACTTAAAACTCCCGCCAGTAAAATTAGAATTAAATAGTATCTCTTCAGCATATTTTACTATAGATTCAGGACATCTAGATGAAGCAAGTCGACCAAGTGCACTTTCATGCCTATAGGCGCCATCTTAATTTAGATAGTTTTAACAAATATAGTTTTTGTAGGCCAATAATAAAATTAAGTCGCAATTTTCCTTTTATTTTGCACAAAACTCAAGTCTGTGAATTATTTAAGTGTAGAAAATATTGCCAAAGCCTATGGCGAACTTGTATTATTTGAAGATATTTCCTTCGGAATTAATGAAGGCCAAAAAGTAGGGTTTATCGCCAAAAACGGAACCGGGAAAACGTCCCTCCTAAATATTCTGGCAGGTTTCGATTCACCCGATGCCGGAAAAGTGGTGTATAGAAAGGATATCACCACCGCTTTTCTTCCGCAGGAACCCAATTTAGATCCTAATTTAACGGTGGAAGAAACTATATTTTCTTCAGATAACGAAATTTTGAATATCATAAACCGCTACGAAAAAGCGCTTAAAAATCCCAATGATGCTGATGCCTATCAGAAGGCTTTTGAAGAGATGGACGCCGCGCAGGCCTGGGATTTTGAAACCCAGTACAAACAAATCCTTTTTAAACTGAAGCTGGACGATCTTTCTAAAGAGGTTAAATATCTTTCCGGAGGACAAAAAAAGCGACTTGCCCTAACGGTAATGCTGCTGCAAAAGCCCAATTTCATTATTATGGATGAGCCTACCAACCACCTGGATCTGGATATGATCGAATGGTTGGAAGAATATTTTAAGAAAGAGAATTTCACCATTTTTATGGTAACTCACGACAGGTATTTCCTGGAACGGGTTTGTAATGAAATCGTGGAGCTTGATCACGGCCAACTTTATACCTACAAAGGAAATTACGGTTATTACCTGGATAAAAAAGATGCCCGAATGGCTCAGGAAGCTGTAAATACCGATAAAGCCAAGCAACTATACAAAAAAGAACTGGACTGGATGCGCCGCCAACCCAAAGCGCGTACCACAAAATCGAAATCCAGGATAGACGATTTCCAGGATATTAAAGACAGGGCCCACAAACGCCGTCAGGATCACGAGGTACAGCTGGAGCTCAATATGGAACGGATGGGCAGCAAGATCGTGGAGCTCCATAATATCGGGAAATCTTTTGAAGATAATGAGCTATTAAAAAATTTCAGTTATAATTTTAAGCGTGGGGAACGAATAGGAATAATTGGTAAAAACGGGACCGGAAAATCTACTTTTCTGAATATTCTTACCGGAGCTATAAAACCCGATGCCGGAAAAGTGGTTATTGGCGAAACCATAAAGTTTGGTTATTATACCCAGGCAGGTATCAACATAAAACCCGGCCAGAAAGTTATCGAGGTAATTAGGGAGTTTGGTGAGTATATTCCATTAAAAAAAGGCCGTCAGATTTCGGCACAGCAGCTTTTAGAGCGCTTTTTATTCGATCGTAAAAAACAATACGATTTTGTTGAAAAACTAAGCGGTGGGGAGCGAAAACGACTTTACCTGTGTACGGTGCTTATTCAAAACCCTAATTTCCTGATCCTGGATGAGCCTACCAACGATCTTGATATCGTTACATTAAACGTGCTGGAGAGCTTCCTGCTGGACTTTCCGGGTTGTTTGGTAGTGGTTTCGCACGACAGGTATTTTATGGATAAGATCGTAGATCACCTGTTCGTATTTCAGGGAAATGCCGAAGTTCAGGATTTCCCGGGTAATTATAGTGATTATCGTGAATATGAAGAAAGCGCATCTGCGGAAACTAAAGAAGAAACCCAATCTACCAACCAAAAAGACAATAAAAAAGACTGGAAAAAGACCAGTTCAGGAAGCAACCTGAATTATAACGAACAGAAAGAATTCGGAAAACTTGAGAAAGAAATCGCAAAACTCGAGAAGAAAAAAGAGGAAATTCAGCAGAAATTCCTTCAGGACCTCACCGGCGAAAAAGTGGCAGAAAATTCAGTTGAACTAAAAAAGATAGAAGACCAGATTGAAGAAAAAACCGAGCGCTGGTTTGAGCTTGGGGCGAAGGCGGAGTAGAATTCAGTTGGCAGTTGGCAGGTGGCAGTAATTTGGTGTTTGGTGTTTGGTGTTTGGTGTTTGGTGTTTGGTGTTTGGTGTTTGGTGTTTAAAAATTCTTGTATTTTTAGTTAGTATAAAAATTGGGGATTATGGGGAAAATTGAAAAGTTTGAAAATATTGAAGCCTGGCCGAATTATACGAGCAAGGCAGCCAGGTAAGAAGGTCTTCAAAAAGTATTAAAGACAATATTGTTGAAGGCTACGGAAGAAGGGTTTACAAACAGGATTTTATAAAGTTTTTGATTTATGCCCATGCCTCGCTTCTAGAATGTTTATCTCAACTAGAGATGATTGATGAATTATACGAAATCGCGGAAATAAAGACTTAAGAACAAAATACGATCTTTTGGGAGGTAAAATTTATTCGTTTATTCAGTACGTAGAAAAGAACTGGAAAACATAGAAAAACCGAAAACACACAACTGAGAACTGAGAACTGAGAACTGAGAACTGAAAGTGCAATTAAAATCATTCATAAAATTCCTATTCAAATCCCAAAACCAACATGGGTTGCATTCCCCTTTTGTATATGATTTGGTGACCAATTGTTTTTATGATAAGAAAAAACACAAAGAATATAAGCTTCTAAACGAATACCGAAAAGACCTTTTAAAAAACCATAAAAAGATTAAAGTTACTGATTTCGGTGCCGGGAGCAGGGTGTTTACTTCTAATGAGCGTACGATCTCAGCGATTGCCAAAAATGTTGGAATTCCGAAGAAAAGAGCCAGGTTTTTATTTCGGTTGGTAAATTATTTAGAATGTAAGAATAACCTTGAACTTGGGACTTCCCTGGGAATTGGTGCTGCGGCCCTTGCTGCCAACAAAAAAAGCAGCCTAATCAGTATTGAAGGTTGCCCGCAAACCGCTGATGTAGCCCGACACCAGCTAAATAAATTTGGCATTAACAATGTAAAGCTTGTTGTGGGGGAGTTTGAGGAAATACTTTCCAGAATTTTAACCCATCCACAAAATAAAACAAAAACCGAAAGTTCAGGAAATTTAGAAAGAACACAACTAAAAACAACAAACAATAAACACCAAACCACAAACCACAAACCACAAACCACTTTTGATCTTATATATTTCGACGGGCACCATACCAAAGAAGCGACTTTAAAATATTTCCATCAATTGCTACCCACAGCTCATAATGATTCGGTTTTTGTTTTGGATGATATTCACTGGTCTCCCGGAATGGAAGCTGCCTGGGATGAAATTAAGGCTCATCCCGAAGTAAGGGTGAGTATAGATACTTTTTTCCTCGGACTCGTGTTTTTTAGGAAAGAACAGGCGCGACAGCATTTTAGAATCAGGTTGTAACAAAAACGGCTATTCCGCGTCCTATCAGCACAAAATTATTTCTGCATGAGTAAAGTCATTGAAATCAGGCAAATTACCAGGGATTTTCCGTTGGGAAATGAGATCGTAAAAGTTCTAAAAGGCATCGATCTGGATATTGACAGAGGCGAATATGTTGCAATTATGGGACCTTCCGGTTCAGGAAAATCTACCTTAATGAACTTGCTGGGCTGTCTTGACACGCCAACTTCCGGACGCTATATTCTGAATGGAAAAGATGCAAGCCAAATGAGTGACGATGAACTCGCTGAAATTAGGAATAAGGAGATCGGATTTGTTTTTCAAACTTTCAACCTGCTTCCCAGGACCACCGCGCTTGAAAATGTTGCTTTACCAATGATCTATGCCGGTTACAGTAAAACAGACCGAATTAAACGTGCAGAGGAGGTTTTAACAGACGTAGGGCTTGGGGACAGGATGGACCATAAACCCAATCAGCTTTCGGGTGGGCAGCGCCAAAGGGTTGCCGTAGGAAGGGCTTTGGTTAATAAACCTTCCATAATCCTTGCCGATGAACCTACGGGTAATCTGGATTCAAAAACTTCATTAGAAATCATGAATCTTTTTGATGAGATCCATGCCGCAGGAAATACCGTAATTTTGGTTACTCACGAAGAAGAAGTCGCCAAGCACGCTCATAGAATTATTCGTCTTCGAGATGGAATTATAGAAAGCGATGAGCGAAAAGAGGTTTTAAGCAATTAGAACTACAAAGTTCGCAGGAGCTATCGCTGCGATCCCTTATTTCTTTTTCTAAATTCATTGGTGATTTTTGAAGCTGCGAAGGTAGGTTTTTAATCAAACCACTTTTTCTATCTGATTGAAATACTAAGTTGCTTTTCCAATCCAATCTCAATTAATTTTTGGTAGGTAGATATTTGAATATCGCTTAGGCCACGCTCGATTCTTGAAATATAACTTTTTTTAGCCCCAGTGGGCTCTGCATGTTGTTCCCGGGTGAGATTAGCTTATTTCCTGGCTTCTTTCAAAATTATTTCAAGTCGGAAATCCAGGGATCCTGCATCGTATTGATCCCTTTCTTGCGTTCCCTTTTTTCCATATTTATCAACTAGTAAAACTTCAAATTTTATTACATTTTTCATATCTCCTTTAAATAATGTAGCCAGTCTTCTGCTATAAACTTTAGATTTATTTCTATTCCCCGAATACTTCAGGAGCTCTTTTGGAATAAATTATTTGCGCATCCATTCTTCGGTTTCCTTATCAGCTTGCTCATTGGTCAAATAATCTCCATTTATAATTTGTTCACGAGCTTCCTTTATTGCAGAATTTTGTTCGTCGCTCAGTTTGTAAGTTGTCTGGATTTTATTCTCCCGATTTAAATAACGGTAAAGTTCCTCCAGCAAGTCATTATTGCCGGTCAGGTTTATTTCCTCAATTAATTTTTTTTCTGATTTCCACGGTTTTCATAGCGGGAAGATTTATTACCAAGATAAGAAATTCTGTATGAAATCAAGAACCTCGGGGCAAGCACACGAGGTATGAATTGGATAACTATTTTATAATTTCGAGGCAAGCCTCGGGGAATTAAACCCTCAATGAGGGATTAAACTTTTAATTTATACCAGGAATTTTAAATTTAATTCAATCATTTCGTCAACTATACAGGTTTCCTCAAATAACATTCTCATAAGAACTCTGGTGATTAACTCAGGATTTGAAAATATATTTAATTCTATGTTTGTAGAAATAAATATTTATTCTACATTTGTAGAGAACGATCTAAACTTGTAGAAAAATGAGTCTTTCAAAATCTGAAGAACAATTAATGCAAATCCTCTGGAAACAGGAAAAAGCCTTTATGAAAGACCTTATAGATGCTTATCCGGAACCTAAACCCGCACCTACCACTATCGCAACACTTTTAAAAAGAATCCAGGACAAAAATTTCGTGGACTACAAACAATATGGCCGTTCCCGGGAATACTTTCCATTGGTGAAAAAGAAGGATTATTTTTCCAAACAGTTTAATGGAATAATTAAAAATTTTTTCAATGATTCTGCCTCCCAGTTTGCATCATTTTTCACAAAAGAAACCAATTTAAGCAAGGAAGAGTTGGAGGACTTAAAGAGGTTAATAGATAACGAAATAAAAAAAAAGTAGTTATGGAGTGGTACATCTTAAAATCTGTAGCGATCCTGGCTACTTTGCTTCTTTTTTACAAGCTGCTTCTCGAAAAGGAGAATATGCACATTTTCAAACGTTTCTATTTACTCTTTGCAGTAGTAGCATCGGTTGGGATCCCTCTCGTCACAATTACCACTTATGTTGAACCGGGCCCAGGAAATTTTGAACCAATTTTATTTACTTTTTCTGAAGAAGCTTCAGTAGCAGAAAACAGATCTTTTACAGATTACCTGCCTTTCATCTTGTGGACCATTTATGCCATGGGAGTGATTTTTTTCAGTCTAAAATTTATCAGAAATCTTAGGGAGCTGCTGTTAAAAATCAAAACAAATCCGAAGATAAAAAAGGGAGGTTGCACGAGGATTCTTTTAAGCGAGAAAATTGATCCGCATACCTTTTTCAGCTATATCTTTTTAAACAGAAAGAAATACGCGCAGGAGCAAATACCGAAGGAAGTGATTATACACGAAGAAGCTCATGCTCAACAAAAGCACAGCCTTGATGTCCTGCTCCTGGAACTCTTTCAAATTATTTTCTGGATTAATCCCCTCATAATTCTTTTGAAGGATGCCGTTAAGCTTAATCACGAATTTCTGGCAGACAAAGCTGTTATTAAAGAAGGAATTCAAACAGCAGGATATCAATATACATTATTATCATTTTCATCGGGACATTTACAAAGTGATCTTGTAAATCCTATTAATTATTCATCAATCAAAAAACGTTTTACAATTATGAAAACACACACATCGAAATCAACTATTTTAGTAAAGGGGTTGTTGATCTTACCCCTAATTTCCATTTTGTTATTTAGCTTCAGCAATAAAGAAACATTGGAGAAGGAAATGAATTCCAGACAAGTTACGACTGCTAACTCCAACATTCTCATCCTGGAAGTAGATAACGACGGGCAACTCTTTTTGCAAGAGAATAAAATTCCCATAGAAGAATTGGATAAACACATTAAAAAGAGAAATTATACTTTATACCAGATTGAAGTTGCTGAAAATTCTTCACCTTCCATTATGAAAGACCTTATTCATTTAATGGCTGAAAATAAACTGGAAGGAAGTGTGGCTACCTGTACTTCTAAACAAACAGAACAGGAAAAAGCCACTCCTGAAATGATTGCAGAACACAACAGGCTGGTTAAGTTTTATAATTCCATTCCTGAAGAGGAGTTCAAAATGAAACAAGAAGATGCCAACCGTATAATGTTTATAAGAAGTCGAATGACTACAGAGCAAAAAAATAAAGCCGAAAAAATTAGATTTGAAATTCTTCCTCCGCCACCGCCCAAACCTCAAACCCCACCCTCTCCACCTACCTTTGAAAAATTATTGGCAGATGGTGCAATCTTTTATTATAAAGGAAATACTATTGAATCACAAAAAGCGCGGGAATTGGTAGAAGATCAAAAAAAGGTAAACGTAGAAATCACCTATAAAAATCACGAAAGACCAATCGTTAAATTAACCGGTAAAAAGAATTAAGAAAAACCTGATAAAAAGATTAAGAAAAACCTCTTCGGGATCCAGACTGAAGAGGTTTAATCATTTAATTTAGCAACACTACTTTTTTTGTCTACTTTTAATAAAAGCATTAACCCTTTTCTCCAGAATCGGAAGCGTAACAACTCCCTGCTCCAAAATCACCTCGTGGAAATCGCGAATATTAAAATCGGTACCTAAGGCTTCTTCTGCTTTTTTACGCAATTCCCTGATTTTAATCTCCCCAATTTTATAAGAAACCGCCTGTCCCGGCCAGGAAATATAGCGATCTACTTCGGTATTGATATTATGCATGGAAAGCGCGGTATTTTTCTCAAAATACTCAACCGCTTCTTCCCTGCTCCAACCCATAGCGTGAATCCCGGTATCGATCACCAGGCGACAGGCGCGCCACTGCTCGTAGGTGAGTTTTCCAAAAAGTTCATAAGGCGTGGTATAAATCCCCATATCTTCAGCTAAAAATTCGGAATATAAGCCCCAACCTTCTCCATAAGCCGATAAATACATATTCCTGCGGAATTTAGGTATACTGTCTCCCAGTTCAGCATTAAGCGCATTTTGCAAGTGATGACCCGGCACCGCTTCGTGTGCGGTTAAAGATGGCAACACGTATAACGGACGATTAGACAAATTATAAGTATTCACCCAGTAATAGCCCGGTTGGGTTTCATCTGAAGCACCAATATACCGACCTGTGGTATATTTGGGAGCAATAGCATCGGGGACTTTTGCTACGCCATAAGGTTTTCTCGGTAAGGTTTTAAAATAAACCGGAAGTTTTGCGTCAATTCGCTTGGCAATGTCGCGGGCTTCCTTTAATAATTCTTCGCCTGTCCTGGCGTAAAATTGCTCATCGGTTCTTAAAAAATGGATGAATTCCTCGAAACTCCCGTCAAATTCAACCTCGGCAATAATCTTCTTCATTTCTGAATTAATCCGTGCTACTTCCTCTAGACCAATCTGGTGAATTTCTTCCGCACTCAGGTCTAAAGTGGTATAATAATCCAGTCGGTTTTGATAATATTCACGACCGTTTGGGATTTCAGAAACACCTAAACTTGTTCGTGTTTCTGGCAGATATTCGGTTTCAAAAAAATCTTTAATTCTTTTAAACTGCGGAATCACATTATTGGCAATCGCATTTTCTGCAGCCGTTAAAACCGAATCCTTTTGCCCTTCGGAAAGTATCCCTGGAAGATTTTCAAAAGGTTCATAGAAATAACTTTCTTTTGGATCTTCCACGATTTGGTCATTATACGTAGATTCATAGCCTTCAAAAATCACCCGGGGTTGGGTATTTCCTTTTTGCAGTCCTTCACGTAACAAAGCAAAATGCTGATCTACATAAACAGGGATCGAATTCAACTTATTCAAATAGGCTTTTACCTGGGAATAATTATTCAAGTCGCGCACCTGGTAAGCCAGGCTTAAATGAAAACCGGAATCTGAAAGCAATGGATTCAAATAGGCTTCATATTTATAACGATCTATCGTTTCCTGAAGCTTGAATTTTAGCATTTCCAGTGAGATCTGTTCCGTTTCGCTTAGAGAATCGGCATTGATCTCCTGAAGTTCTTCTATACGTTTTTCGGCAAATTCAGCTTCCTCTTTATAATATTCTTCGGTATAAAGTCCTAACGGAAATTCCTCCCTGTCGTAGGCTTTATGATCTTCAATTTTGCTGATTATCGAATCTAGGTTTTTTGAATTCTGTTGGGCCGATAAGGCGGAAATAAATAAAAAAGTAAAGGCAAGTGAAATTAAGTGTTTCATAGAAAATGGGAATTTTCAATAAAGATAAGGTTTCTAAAGAAATGGGTTGGAGTTTAGGGTTACCACAAATTCACGAATATCCGATATGGGATTTTGGGGAAAGTCATCTCAATAAATTTAAAATTGTATCTTGTAATTAGCTTTAAAATGATGAAAAAATGCTTACTAAGAGTAAATTAAAAGAAGAAATTGAAAAACTCCCAGACACGTTCTCGATTGACGAGCTGGTAGAACGCCTGATATTAATTGAAAAGATAGAAAACGGAATTAGTCAGTCAAATAAAGGAGAAATAATCCCTGAAACCGAACTGGATAATGAAATTGAGAAATGATTCTAATAAACCATAATTATTTTGTAGAAAGAGTGTATTGACCTGTGACCTATAAAATTAGCTTCAATGTTGATTCTGCCACGAATACACGAATGTTTTATCTATTTTCTTTATTCTTTTCTCTAGGTTCTTCGTTCTTTTTAAAAACCACTCCCAGAAACACCTAATTCCCCAATATTCGGTTTCCCAACTGCGATAATAATTCTTTTGCATCGCCCCGGGTTTTTTCGGTTTCTATGGCTTTGATTTCGCCGTTTTCTTCAATCAGTTTATAGCTAAAAGCGAAGTCGGCATCGGTTTTAGCTACCGGGCTCAAGGTTCCGAAACGTAGATCGTTAAAGTAGATTTCTCCTTCTTTTTCAGAGATCGTATACCAGCCTTCAGAAATTTTGATCAGGCGTTTTACATTTCGTTTTTCGCTCCAATCGCCCAGCAAATTGTGGTTCTTAGGATGCGAAACAAAATCGATTGGTTGTGTATCAAAAACCGAATAATTACCGATTAAATAAGCATCATCCACCTCTACATTGGCCGACCATAAAATAGCATTTAAGGGTGAAGGTTTGGTTTCTATTTTTTTATAGGAAATTTTCTGATTATCGAGTGCCCCGATAAATTTATTGTAGGTATAAAGTTTTAAAGCCGGGGTAATAATCAGTAAATAAATACTACTAATTATAAGGCCCAGGTTATTGAATTTTCGCCTTTTAGTGGTTCCCCGTTTTTCCCGCATTGCCAGGATCAGAAACACAAGAAACGGCAAAGTGTATAGCGGATCTATCACAAAAATATTCTTGTACGCCAGGCGGGTCTCCAGCGGCCAAAACAACTGCGTGCCCCAGGTAGTATGCGAATCTAACAACGGATGCGTAAAAAAGCCCCAAAACATTAACCACGACCAGTTTTGCCAGGTAGCGATCGACTTCCTTTCAATTTTCGAAATTAGCCAGCCAAAAACAGGTGCAAAAAGTATCGAAAACGCAATAGAATGAGTAAACCCCCGATGGATTTCTATAGCGGTAATAGTATCGGTAAAAGCACTGGCAAAAGTGTCCAGGTCTGGGATAGTACCCGCAATTGCGCCGTAGAGCATTGCTTTATTCCCTACTTTCTTACCGAGGACGGCTTCGCCTACCGCGGCACCTAGTACTATTTGAGTTAGTGAATCCATTTATAATTTTATTTTCCTACACTTTGTGATTCTTTCTCCACAAAAAAAGGTCTTTTGAAAGTTTTTAATATCGTCATCCTGAATTTATTTCAGAGCCTGCCCCGATTTTTATCGGGGATCTAAGATGTGGATTATAAAAATCATGTTAGAAGCTGAAACAAGCCCGCCTGAACGGCCGGGGAGGTTCAGTTTGACGGAATTAGACTCTCTTATTAAAAAAATAATCTTACAATTTTCAAAAACCTGTGAGGTCTTGCATTAATCATCTACAATTTCCATTTTCCGAAGGAGAAAAGACGCATTCATATTCTGGCAAATTCCGTCTTTAAATTTATAATCAAAATGCAACTCATCCTTTATTATCTCCGCATCGAAATAGTGATTTTTAACTTCACTTAATTCTGAAGTGATTTCACATAAACTTAAATCGTGCGTCGCGATAATTCCGGTGGAATTGGAATTAACCAGTTTTCTGATGAATTTTTTAGAGCCAATGGCTTTATCGCTACTGTTCGTTCCTTTTAAGATTTCATCCAGAATTATAAAATACCGGTCGGTTTTAATTTCATCTACAATAAATTTAAGCCGCTTTAGTTCTGAAAAGAAATAGGATTCGTCGTCACTTAAAGAATCACTGGTGCGCATACTGGTAATAAGTTTAATTGGCGAATATTTGCAAGCTTCAGCACAAACCGGCAGCCCGATATTGCTCATTAAAATTTGCAGGGAAACCGTTCTTAAGAACGTGCTTTTTCCAGCCATATTTGCCCCGGTAATGATAAAAAATTCTTCATCGCCAATTGCAAAATCGTTGGCTATTCTTTTTTCAGGATCTAAAAGTGGGTGCGCTAATTTCTCTGCAGAAATCCCTCTTTTTTCATTGATGATTTCAGGAAAAACATAGTCCGGATGGTTAAAAACAAAATTACCCAGCGAATTATAGGCATCGGTAAATTCAATCACTTCAAACCAGTTTTCTACGTGTTGACGGTAGGCTGAAATCCATTTTTCCAGTTTATAACTTTGGCGAAGGTCCCAAAGCAAAAACCCATTGGCGAAAATACCAAAGAGCATATTGTTTCGCTGGTCTAACGAATCAATGGCTTTGGAAAATTCTTTAAAAATCGCCGAGGCTTTTTTCTTTTCAGCATTAATAAGTTCCTGATTCTTCTTTAAGGCTTCCGAAGAAAAATTTTCCCGTTCTATAAGTCCAAGTAAGAAATGGTATTGATGAAAAGTATCCTGAATTTTACTCACACTACCCGAAAGTAAATTGATCTTTTTCAGGTAAATTCCGGTAAAAAGTAATCCGGCCAGAAACCAAAGAAAAAGATGGATGCCCTTTAAATAATCAAAAGAGTAACCTGCGATAACTAAAATCGAAATCACCGAAAATACTGCGGGCAGCCATTTGATATAATTCGGGACAAAGTTTTTATAATTTTTAAACCAATCAATCACGGTTTTTGAAGGGGTTTCGGTCTTCACCAATTTGGCCAGCGCGGTAAACTCCTGCCGCCATTCCGATTTTTGCGCTAATTCTTTTATGGTTTCCTGTTTCTGCTGAATATCCTCAATGCTGTTTTCGGTAAAAATACCGGCGAGTTTTTTAGTACCCTCGTAAAGCGAAGTTCGATTGGAATATTGAAAAAACGATCCCTGACCAAACAAATCAATGTCCTGACTGTAAGCATGCAACGGATTTTCAAATTCGCTTCCGTTTGGCAATTCGTGGAAATTTCTGGTTTTTAGAATATCGATTTCCAGTTCGTTTAGCTTGATGATTTCCTTTTGCTTGTCACTTTTATCCTTAAGGTCGCTGTGCCGGGAAACCAGAAAAAGGAAAAGCGCTATCCCTCCGATAATTACCGGAACGATCACGTTCATATTTCCAAAGAAATAATAAATAGCGAAGCAAATTGCCAGGAAAATCAGTAAGCGAATTAAACTGGAAACCATCAATTTTCTTGAAATCTTGCCTAATTCCTGCTGATGTATTCCTTTTTGTTTTTTATAAAATTCGAGTGGGTTATTCATCTAAATCTTTAAGTTCTTGTTGTTGTTTTTTCGTTAAGCCCGCTATTACCAAATCGTAGGAATGGTCTATCAATTCATAAATAAAATCGAGGTTCAGGCGGCCGTCCAGGATCACGGTATTCCAGTGTTTTTTATTCATATGATAACCGGGTAAAATATGAGCTTCATACTCTTCTCGAAGTTCTAAGGCTTTTGCAGGGTCGCACTTTAAATTTACGCTAATAGGAGCGGAATCCAGTCCGGCCAGTGCAAAAATCTTCCCCATCACTTTAAAAACCAGCGTATCTGGCCCAAAAGGCAGTTCTTCGGTCACGCCTTTTTTGCCAATGCAGTAATTTCTAAGGGTCTCAATGTCCATAATATAAGTCTTGTCATTTCGGTGAAAATTGAAAAACTTTAAAAAACACGCTAGATTCTGAAACAAGTTCAGAATGACGTATCAATTTAATTTTCGATCCTCTTCTGGTTTTTATCCTCTAAAGTCAGCGCGGTATAATCGAGTTTCCAACCTATGGTTTCCACAATTTTTTCCATTAATAAAATGGTATCTAAAGCCTCTTTTCGTGCCTGGTCCAAAAGTCCGCTTTGCGGGATCTTATCTACGATATAATTTTTCGCATCGCGGTTAATATCGGTGAGATCTGAAGTGGTAAAAGGATTGGCCCAGCCTTCCCGCTTGTCATAATATTTAAAATCGGTTTCTACGGTAAGCAGTTCCGGTTGGGGAAAATTGGTAAGTATAATCGTTCTTTTCTCGTTATCGCTATTCATTCGAATTTTGCTAAGGTCAAATCCTACGTGGGCTTTGGCATTTACCAACACAATGGCTTTTTTCTTCCCCAGGAGCAAACTCAGGTATTTTTCCTTTAAATTCTCGTAATGATAGATTTCAGAAAAATCGCCTTCAACCGTAATGAACTTGCAAACGCTTTTTATCTTGTCCATAATCACCAGCGATTGCTCGTTGGTTTTAAGCTTTGATTTTTCTCTGTTAAACCGGGCAAAAATAAAATAAGCCACAACCGCTCCCACGGCCAAACCGATAAATAAAAATTCCATATTACTTTCCTATTTCTCCCAAATGAGTGAATTTGAAGCCTTTTTCATATTTGAGTCCGTAGCCTAAAATACGATCAAAAGCCGCGTGCGAAAACAAAATTACGCCTATTAATTGAAATACCTCATTTTGAAGATAAAATCCCAAGAACCATAGCAAAATGGCAAGGCCTTTATGGTGAAAAATGTTGTAGGTGAGAGCGCCGATTTTATTTCCGAAGAGATAACCCAGCATTCCAAAATCTGGTGTGAAAAACAAAACCAAAAACCACCACCAGGCCAAATCTAATCGACTAAAAGCAAAGCCCCCCAACAGTAACATTGCGAGCTCTTCGAGTTTGAGTGTTATTTTCATTGCTGCTGAATTTTATATAAGACAGGTTTTGAAGGGCTGGCATCATTTTCAAAAGAAGCGAATTGCAGGTTTAGCAAATAATCCCCATCCTCGATAGAATTTGGGAGATAAATAAGCTCAGTGATTGTGGCTTCAAAGCGTGTATTTTTGGGGTAGTTCCAAAAAGCTTTGTGCGCCAGTAACTTCCCACCGTCCTTTTCTTTATCTACCGATGGTAAATCGATTAGCAAATGTTTTACCCCGCAATTTCTAAGGTAAACCGCAGCATCCTCGCTGAGGTAGGCCCAGTTGGTATGCGAATATTTTCTCGTTTGTTTTTCCCGAAAATTGGGAAGCGTTCGAATAATTAAAGCCTCTGTATCTTTATTTTTAAATTTTTCCTTTAAAATTGCTACGGAAATCACCTGGTCTTCACCTATTGTTTCAGGTTCTATCGAAATTAATTTAGAAAAAAAGAAGAAAGTTTTTAGCGTTTGATTGATGCTATGAAATTCCCTGGAAATATGCCCAACACATTCGGTATGGGTTCCGTGTGCGTGGGGATTAAATAGGATGTTATTAAAATTAACCGAAGCACCTTCGGAAACCTTCCCTATAAAACCCCCATCTTTTACCGGGTTTAT
The DNA here is from genome assembly GCF_020164485.1 of Salegentibacter tibetensis. Taxonomy (GTDB): domain Bacteria; phylum Bacteroidota; class Bacteroidia; order Flavobacteriales; family Flavobacteriaceae; genus Salegentibacter; species Salegentibacter tibetensis. Next base: position 159,774 of record NZ_JAIQZA010000003.1, on the reverse strand, counting down.
TCTTGGCGCATCCAAATACCAGGCCACCGGATTTTTGGCATCCCCCCGCAACCCGATTGAAATATCTAAGGGTTTCGAAAAATCTGTGTGGTAGGTTTTGTTGTTGAGTTCTATACTTGCTTTCACAAGCTAAATGTATTAAAAAAGTTTTGCACGTTAAGCAGTGAAAATTTGATTATATCAAGAGTACCTTCCCTTTTCAAGGGAAGGTGGGTTTATCAGCACCAGCTGATAAAGACGGAAGGGTTTGTTCTTATTCAAAAGCAATTATTCAGCAAGATCAAGCTCCCTGTTTTCCAGCTCTACATTAAAACTCACTTTTGCATCAAGCGCCTTAAAAACCTTCAGAATAGTTTCAAAACGAGCATCTTTAAGGTTGTTTTCAATTTTAGAGATTTGCGCTTTTTTTACACCAACAAGTTCTCCAAGTTGCGATTGGGTCAATTTTCTTTCTTTCCTTGCTGTTTTTATTGCATCGCCAATTATATCAAGACGTAACTCGTTTTCATACTGGTCTCTTTCAGCAGTGCCTTCTTTACCAATATACCTGTCTTTTACCTCATCTAAAGAATATGTTTTCATAGCATCCTATTTTATTAATCTTCAAAATATCTTTTCATTAGCTCTGTAGCTTTCTGAATTTCCTTCTTCGGAGTTTTTTGCGTTTTTTTTAATTATCCCATGGGTTGCCACAACTACAGTAATATTGGTTTTTCGTTTATCCCAAAATGCAAAAAGCCGGTATTGTTTTTTGTTATAGAGCCTTCTAAACTCCCAAATATCCGCACTTAACTTCTTAAATAGTTCTTTATCTCTGGTGTGAGTAAACTTATCAATATTTAACAGAATTTTCTTTTGGGCTTTTACATCTACAGAATCAAGAAACTGCAAAACTTCTTCTAAAAACTCGACTTTTATCTTACCTGCCACGATGTGATTTTACTCAAAGATAAAAGTTTCCTAAATAGGAAACAAAACTTATTCACTCAGAAAAAACAAATCTGCCGCGATACCATCGCTTAAAAATTTTCCTTTTGAAGTAATATAGAAAATACCACTAGTTTCTTTTAGTAAATTTTCTTTTTGCAGCGGTTTTGCCAGGTTGAGAAAATGATCTTTATAACTTTCCCCAAATTTTTCACCAACCTCATCAATATCGACCCCAAATTTAGTGCGTAGCCTTGTCATTACATATTCGTTGTATTTATCTGAAATTGATAATTCTTCTGTTTCCTGCGGAATTTCGCCTTTTACCAATGATTTTATATAAATCGGATTGTTAGAAATATTCCATTTCCGGGAATTACCATCGTAAGAATGAGCAGCAGGACCAATTCCCAAATAAGGTTTCCCCAGCCAGTAAGCTGTATTGTTTTGTGAAAAATAGCCTGGTTTGCCGAAATTGGAAAATTCATAATGTTCAAAGCCATTTTTGGTAAGGGTTTCAACTAAAATTTCAAAGTGAAGTTTGGCAGCTTCATCGTCTACCGGTTTAATTTTCCCTCTTTCAATAAACTTCTGAAGCGCAGTATTCGGTTCTACCGTTAGCGCATAACTGGAAATATGTGGTACGCCGAGTTCAAGCGAGATTTCGAGGTTTCTTTTCCACTGCTCTAAACTCATCCCGGGAATTCCGTAAATAAGGTCTATGGAAATATTATCAAAATATTGTTTGGAGAGATTGATGCTTTTTAAAGCTTCTTCCGAATTATGAGCACGGTTCATCAGCTTTAAATCTTCCTCAAAAAATGACTGGATTCCAATGCTTAAACGGTTGATCTTCGAAGCCGCCAGCATTTTAATTTTTTCTTCGGTTAAATCATCTGGATTTGCCTCAAGGGTGATTTCGGGGTTTTCAGCAATTTTATAATTAGCGTAAATTGTTTCAAAAATCTGCTGAAGTTCATCGGCTTCCAGTAAACTCGGAGTGCCACCTCCTAAATAAATTGTCTGAATTTCAGGTGATGTAAGTTCGTCTTTTCGCAATACCAATTCCTTGCAAAGCATCTCCACCAGCTGCCCTTTCTTTTTTAAAGAGGTAGAAAAATGAAAATCACAATAATGGCAGGCCTGCTTACAAAAAGGAATGTGGATGTAGATACCAGACATTTTGTTGATTTGAAGATTACCTGAAATTATTTAATTTTCTTCGGGTTTTGCTTTACAAAAGCCGCCCAACCGGTATAATTTTTACCAACTTCAGTCCGCCCCGAATTGTAAAAATGACAAACCGCTGCAGCTAACCCATCGGTTGAGTCGAGATTTTTGGGCAGGGATTTCAAGCCAAGTAAACTTTGCAGCATTTTAGCCACCTGTTCCTTGCTGGCGTTCCCATTGCCGGTAATCGCCATTTTTATTTTCTTGGGTAAATATTCGGTAATTGGTATTTGTCGTGAAAGACCGGCAGCCATCGCCACGCCTTGTGCCCTACCAAGTTTAAGCATAGACTGCACATTTTTTCCAAAAAATGGGGCTTCAATCGCGATTTCATCGGGATGATAAGTGTCGATCAATTCTATGGTGCGCTCAAAAATCAATTTTAGTTTTACGTAGGGGTCGCTGTATTTACTCAGCTGCAATTCGTTCAGCTGCATAAATTTCATCTCTTTGTTCTCCACTTTTATGAGTCCGAAACCCATAATAGTGGTGCCGGGATCAATTCCTAAAATAATTCTTTCGCTCTTCAAAATAGCTGTTTCGGTTTAAAGCTCGCATAATTTCAGCCAGCTTCGCAAAGCTAAGCAATTTCATTTCCTTACTCGCTAAGCGGGGTTCTAATTACAAAATTACTGGAAGCACTTTTCTACTTTACCGCCCGTGGTTTTGCTGTAAATTAGTTTACTTTACAGGGAAATTAAGAAATCAAGAACCTCGGGGAAAGCCCACGAGGTATGAGTTAGAAAACTATTTTATAATTTCGAGGCAAGCCTCGGGGAATTAAACCCTCAATGAGGGATTAAAAAACCGAATATGTTTATCTTTATTATCATCTGTATCTGTTATTCGGTTTTAATCCTAATGCTGCTTTATGGCTGGAAAAAAACACAGGAATTCCCTTCGGAAAATTCACCTGCGGAAATCGGGTTTTCCATAGTTATTCCTTTCAGAAATGAAGCCGAAAATTTACCGGATTTACTTAATTCCCTCACTCAAATAAATTACCTAAAAACAAAATTTGAAATTATACTGGTCAATGATGAATCTGAAGATAACTCGGTAGAAATCATAGAAAAATTCCAGAAAACTTATTCAGAATTCAAACTAGTAATTTTAGAAAATAGACGAGTTTCAAATTCGCCGAAAAAAGACGCTATTAGCACTGCTATTAATTCAGCAAATTTGGAATATATCCTTACCACCGATGCCGATTGCCGTGTTCCTGAAAACTGGTTAAAAACTTATAGCGATTTTATTCTAAAAACCGGAAATAGGCTCATTGCCGGTCCGGTTTCTTTACGTCAAGTTGCTGCAAAAATTAAACAAAAACCCAACTTTCGAAATTTTGAAGAGCTCGATATTTTAAGCCTACAGGCATCAACCGCAGGAGCTTTTGGGTTAGAAAAAGCTTTTATGTGCAACGGCGCTAATTTATGTTATGAAAAGGAAGCTTTTTTAGAGGTTTCGGGGTTCTCGGGAAATGATGAAATTGCCAGTGGCGACGATGTTTTCCTGCTTCAAAAATTTCAGCAGGAAAATTATAAGGTCGGATTTTTGAAAAGTCGAAATGCTATTGTGTATACTCGTCCTCAGAATAATTTAGGCAATTTGGTTTCTCAAAGGATAAGATGGGCTTCTAAAGCTCCGGCCTACAAAAGCCTGTTCGCTAAATTTACAGGACTAAGCGTTCTTTTAATGAATTTAAGCCTGGTGATCGCTGCTATTTTAGTGTTTGTTCTGGTTTTGCCTTACCAACCTATTTTGATTATTTTTCTAATAAAATTCAATTTGGATTTTATTTTAATCTTCAGTTCAGCTAAATTTTTTCAGCGGGAAACAGTCTTGCGAAGTTATTTTTGGAGTAGTATCTTTTATCCTTTTTTTAGCACTTACGTAGCCGTGAAATCCCTATTTTCGGACTTTTACTGGAAAGGAAGACAATTCAAAAGATAAAGATGGATTATTATATTTTAAGTTATATCACCGGAGAAAATTACCTTGAAGATCGAGTAAATTTCAGGAAAGAACATTTAAACCACGCCACCGAATATTTTAATGAAGGCTACCTTACGCTAGGTGGTACTATAGATTCAGCTAACGAAGCTGTACTGGTTTTTAAAGCCGAGACAGATAAAATAGCTAAATCTTTTGCAGAGAACGATCCTTATGTAAAAAACGGACTCATAAAAGCCTGGACGGTAAAAAAATGGAATGTGGTGATTGGGAATTAGATAGAAATGGAAAGAAGGTCTTCGCCTAATTCGTGAATGGCTTTTTCAATTTTTCTTGCCCTTTCTTCTGAAGCATTTGCTTTTCCGCTGGCATATTGACGCATCAATGAAGGATTTATACCGGTTTTTCGGCAATAGCAGAAATTTTTATCGGGAGAAGTTTAAAGAATGAAGCTATATCAAGCTTGTATTCAAATTCACCTAAATCTTTGAGTTCATCTAACCAATCTTCATTAAGATCTTCGGCTACTTCTTTATATCCTGAAATGCAATCTTTAGATTTTGCTTTAGTTCATCCAATGAATTTCCAAAAGCACTTATACCACCAGGAATATTTTGAGAGCTACCCCAATACGTCCCATCTTCAGCTTTTTCAACATATATTTCTACTTTTTTCATCTGAAGTTTTTTGCTAACTAAATTTACGAGATTTATATATAACAGGAATGTTATGTTTGATAATTTAGAAATAACCCCAGATAAAAGTAATATTAATTCGTACCTCTAACCTCGTATTTCTAACTTTTGGCTTATTCAGCTTTAATAACAATAGGCATTTTAAAAACGGTAGAAACCGGCACACCTCGCTTGCTGGCCGGGTAAATTTTTGGAAGGGAATCTATACTTTGATTTAACCACAATCTTAATTCCGGAAGTTGATTGTTTAGTGTAGAATCTATTTGTACCGAATCTATCTCGGGACGTCCCGAGCTATTAATTTCAAGGTAAAGATAAAGCGTATCGTCTATAGATTCAGTTACTACGGGTTGTTGTTTGGAAAGATAAGCGTAAATATTTTCAGCGACTTCCCGCTCAAAGCATTCGCGTGCCGCACGAAGTTCGGTTTCATTCTGGCAATTTTCAAAAGCAGGATATTCGTCCACTTCTTTCCAATTAAGCGTTCGGGATTCAAGCTCCAGCACTTCTTCTGAAGAAATTTTCTTAGTCTCAAAATTACAGGAGAAAACTGCTAAAACAGCAATTGCAAGTAAACTTCGCCGGAACAAAATCAGGAGGCAATTATAGAAGCAACAACACTTAAATCTCGAGACAGGTTTCAGAGCATTTAAATCTCGATTATCGAGTAAAGCTTTTTTCATTGGCAAACGCGCTTGGACTTTGAGCAAAAGTAATGAAATTTAAAAGAAAGCTTTGTGAAAATCAATAGCTAATCTTTAATCACATCCAGTTCTAAAGACTTCACATCTTCCTGCCAGCCGGAGTCATCCAGATTGATATTTTTATATTCTAAAAAATGTTTATTTGTCTTTGCCCTGAAAGTTTTCACCCAAGCTAATTTCCAGCTAAATGTATTTTTTTCTTAAGATCGCTTATCCTGGTTTTTGCACGATATAACATCCCGTCGTTTCCAATACTTTCGTATTTATTAAAATAAGCCTGGTAATAACCAATTGCGGTCTCATCATCAGCAAAATAATTATCGGCTGCTACGGCACGTTCGTATAAGGCTCTTTCGTTATCGGGGTTTTCTTCCAGGGCTTTATTAAAATATTCCAGTGCATCTTTATAATCTTCCTGCATTTTGTAGGTAAGCCCCAGACTCAAATATTCAGCATCTACCGGTTGTTTTTTAATAAGAATAGACATCAATAAATGGGTTTCAGACTTATCTAAATCCCCCGTTAAGGCATACAATTTTCCGAGGGTATAATGCGTGGCCGAATTTCGGTCTTCCAGCTCCAACGCCTTTTTATACAATGTAATCGCCTCTTTATAATCTCCAATTTGATAATAAGCAAATCCAAGTTTGTTATAGATAAACTCGGTGCCCTGCCCAAGATCAATCAACTTTTCATAAGGCGGAATCGCTTCTTTATAGAGTTTTAATGAAGAATAAGTTTGTGCCAGAATAGAAAGCAAAGAGGGATTATTAGGATTTGCCCGAAGCCCGCGTTTACTATAATGCTCTGCCATGGTGTACTGGCGGTTCTTTAATTTATCTTTAGCTACTTTGTAAAGCGCTGCCTGGTGCGTAGTGTCCAGCATGATAGTGTACATAAAATAATGCATCGCTGTACTGTCTTCTAGTTTTTCCTTAATTAAAGCCTGCTGAAACTTAAAATTGGCGTTCTTCGGATATTTTTCGGCCAATTCTTTAAAAAGACTATCGGCAGTTTCCAATTTTCCGGTTTTCACCAGTAAGTCGCCATAATCTATGGTGGTTAGAATACGATCTGGATTTTGGTTTAAAACCTTTTTGTAGTTCTCCAGCGCGATTTCGGGTTGTCGATTCGCAGCATAATTCTTAGCTAGCTTAAGATAGGTTTTCTCTGTCCTGGGAGTTATTTCCTGGAGTTTATCTATCGCTTCCGAATATTCCCCCACGGCATACAAACTATCTGAAATGGCCAAAGCCGAAGTTTGAGCTTCGGCTTTGAAGGCTAACATTAATATAATAATGAAACTGATTTTATTCAATTGTTTAAAATAATAGGTAGTGAATACATAACACTAACATCTTTCCCTCCCTGTTTCCCAGGCTTCATTTTAGGAAGTTCAGAAATAACCCGAATGGCTTCGGTTTGCAGTTCAGGACGGGATGCCCGAGCTTTTATATCTACAACCTTCCCGGTTTCATCTATTCTAAATTGAGTAATTATACGACTAGGTTCTTCAAGGTTTAACTCCTTACTTAAACCGGTATTAAAATTTCTATTTACAAACTGCGAAATTTTATTAGACATACACTTCTTTCGCTCCTCATTTGAAGTTAGATTTTCACAACCCTGAAAAACAGGAACCTCATCAATTACTGCAAAAGGAACCGCATTATCGCTATCATATTCTATTTCTTCAGCATATTTATCAGCGTCTTTTTCTTTTCCGGAATTCGGTAAATTGATGTACATATCATATTTATCGCTAACGTATAATTTGATGTAGCCCTCAGGCACTTCTTCCTCTACACTATGTACAGAATAGCTTATGGATTGACCATCGATCGTAGCCCAACTTACATAATCCGGATTATTGGTAAGGAAATCTTCATACTTCTTATGAATTCTCTTTTTTTCTCCAACCATTTCTTCCCCTTTTTCTAAAGTATAGCTATACTGAGATAGCGAATCTTCCTGAGCGTTCATAGATGAATTTTCTTCTGAACAGGACACATAAGTGAGCATCATAAAAAGTAAGGGCAGCACAAAAAGGTACTTGAATTTCGCGATGGTTTTTGATCTTGATTTTTGTAACATAATAATTCGTTTTTTGATTAATGAATGATTAAAAAATTGATTGATGAATGAAATATTCTGCGTGTTAAACGCGGTGTTAAGCAACTGTTCATAATAGCTGCGTTTGGCGGTAGTTTTTACCACATTTGCATCGGCGATGAACTCATGCAAAGTTGCGATCCTGCTCTGGTAGATGTACACCAGCGGATTAAACCAGAATAAAATTTTTAAAACTTCAAAAAACAGCAGATCCAGGCTGTGTTTTTGTTTTACATGAACCAGCTCGTGAGACAGGATTTGTTGCTTTTCTACTGCAGATAATTTATCGCCCAAAAACACGGTTTTGAAGAACGTACAGGCAATATTTGAATTAGGAACTTCAATTATTCGCAGTTCTTTGTCTTCAGAAATTCTTCGGAAGCGAAATAAATGATTTAGGTTTCGGTATTTTTTCAGTAATAAAATTAAACTAAGCACTACGCCTGAAATATAAGTCACCAACCACCAATTAATTTGCAACCCTTGCTCCTGCGCTACACTTACGGCGGGTAATTGCTGAATATTTTCAGGCTGACCGCCAATATAAACTTCGGGAAGCCATACCTGTGAAAGTGCCGAGATAGATTCAGCTGGTACTAGCATAGCTAAACTTTGAAATTTTAGCAAAGGCAGAAAAAGGGAAACGAGCGGTGTCACCAATAAATACCACCTGTTTATGGTAAAAAATGTCTCTTTTTTGAGCAGCAGTTCATACATCAGCAAAAAGCCGAGTTGAAACAACACCACCTGAAGTATATACTGTAACATTATTTCTCTTTTTTATTGATTTCTTTTAAAATGGCTTCCAGGTCTTTGGTGTCCATATCGTTCTTTTTCATAAAAAAAGAAACCATACTTTTAAAGGAGCCATTAAAATAATTGTTCATCAATTTATTGATGCTTTGGTTGCTATAGGTTTCACGCGCCAAAAGCGGAAAATACAAGTAACCTTTCCCCTTCTTTTCGTGATCTACAAAACCTTTATCCTCCAGGATCCTCACAATGGTAGAAACCGTATTATAAGCCGGCTTTGGCTCCGGCATTTCCTCAATTATAGAAGCAACATTTGCTTTCTCCAGTTTCCAGAGAATTTGCATAATCTCTTCCTCAGCCTTGGTTAGTTGTTTCATAAATATTTCTTTGTCATTTCCGTGCAGACGGAAATCTATTTTCACTCATTAAAATATCTCGTTTTACCGCATTGAGCAAAACCTTCATCCTTTTTAAACTCGATGTGATTATCTCTTGCAAAGTCGGAAACTAAACTCGCAAACTGTTTTTTCTTTTGTTTCGAAACATTTTCATTTAAAACATTAAAGAAGTAATTTTCAATCTCTCCATTAGGCTTAAAGTATATTTTATGCACTATAGATACCGCAGTATCTTCTATTTCCCAGTTAAAATCATGTTCTGAAAGATAATCACCAATTTTCTGATGTAACTCTGTCCAGGATTGAACTACTAATTTATATTCAGATTTTGAAATTGCCGGATTCAATAAATTGGGATGAGTTTTATCTAACTCCAGTTTTTTATATTCAGATAGTTCTCTCTTATTATCAAAATTGAAGGTTGCAATTTCTTTCTTATTATCTAAGGTTTCTACTTTAGCCTGAGTTTCTTCCCTACAACCAGTAATTCCAATCATTAGGGAAATAATGATAAAAACCTTTAAAACAGTTTTATATTCCATAGGCATAATTTTAAAATACAATCAAATATAAACTAACATTTTAGTTTAACCTAATCTTTTAGTTAAAAATTTAATTCGGAATTAATCTATCTTTGAAAATCAATTTATTTTGAAAGACTATGGACCTTATATTTTTTGCAATTGGAGCGGTGTTAATGATCCTGGCGATCCTTGGTAGTTTTTTACCGGTCTTACCCGGCGTACCGCTTAGTTGGGTGGGATTACTCCTACTGTATTTGGCGCCATCGGTGCCAATGAATTACTGGGTATTGGGAATCGCTTTTATTCTCGCCGCTATAATTTATGCCCTGCAGCTTATTATCCCCGCCATGGGCACAAAAAAATATGGCGGCAGTAAAGCCGGAATGTGGGGAGCCACTATTGGATTGGTGATTGGTATTTTTGTGCCAATCCCGCTGGGAATAGTAATTGGAGCTTTTGCCGGAGCTTTTATTGGTGAAATCATCAATAAATCTGATTCCAAATCAGCTTTACGTGCGGCATACGGGTCGTTTATCGGCTTGCTTGCTTCCACTTTTATGGAGCTCGTAGTAGCGGTAGGATTTTTAATTTTCTACAGCTATAAAGCCTGGGAATTTCGGGAATTGATCTTCTAAAAAAAGAGACTGCTTAAAAAATGATTTCACTAAAAGTCAGGTAAATTGAGCTTAACCGCTATGGGTTGTAAAATCTAAAATTTAAACAGTCCCTATAAGCATCTTAATGTGCTACGAAAACAGCTTTTCGTTTTTTGAGCTGCTGCTCCAGTTCGAAGACGGTTTTTTTAATGGCTAATTCAAAACTTTCTTCGGTTGAGGAAGCAAAGATCCTTGGCCCGGGCGCACTTAACTCGATCTCACAAATCTTTGATTTTCCTGTAGGGTCATTTTCTTCTTTAAAAAAAACTTCAGCTTTTATAAGCCAGTCATATTTATCTGATAGTTTATTTAGGTTTTTGGATACAATTTGGGTTAAAACTTCACTTCCTTTTGTTTTTATAAACTGAATATTTATGAGCATACTAGTAGGTTTTAATGTTTCCTCAAAGTTAGGTTCAAGCTACTTCTCAAAATATGATGAGGGTCACTTTGCTATAGATTAGGCTAATTTTTCAGCATTCATTTCAGGAGATCTCCGGCACCTTATCGGTGTCTTTTATATACTCGGTTATCTTAAAAAGTTCTAACCTGTTTAACCTGAACGCCTTTACAAAACTTGCTATCTCGTCTTCCAAATGTTCGTGTTCCAATCTAAAAACCCTAGAATCTTCCATTTTTTCCAAAATCATTTTTCCTATTTGTTCCCTATGCTTATCGGTCTTCTCCAATAAATCCCCGCATCGCTCCCTCAACTTTAAAAGCTCATTTTTCATTTTTGAAGCCATTTTATAATTTTCATCTTTATCTATCCAAATAAAATAGCTGTCTAAAAGTTTATGCAGAAAACTAAGATCGTCTCTAAAAAAATGCAGGTCGGAATTCCAGTGTTTCGTCAGCGTATAGAGCTGCTCCATATTGGCTTCGGCAATAAAATCGCCTTTCGGCCTTTTCCTTATACTTTCCATAATTAAATGTTTTATGACCTATTGAAATTAAGCCAAATCAAACAAAAAAAGTATGATTTCCGTCAATATCAAATAAGATTAATTCGCCATCATAATACCTGGAATGACATCTATTTAAAATTTAGAAAGGATTTCAACAGAAATAGCATGCAGATTTTATAACATTGCGTAGTTTTTACCGTACGACCTCTGCCTTATTGATATTTTCTATTCCTTTTACAAGCGCATCGGGATTAAAGGAAATACTGCTTATTTTTTCATCTACAAGAAAAGAAGCGAATTCAGGGAAATCACTGGGTGCCTGCCCGCAAAGTCCTATTTTTTTTCCAACTTTCCTGGCTTTTTGAATTGATGTTGCGATCATCTCTTTTGCAGCAGCGTTATTTTCATCAAACACACCCGCCATTAATTCTGAATCGCGGTCAATTCCAAGAGTAAGTTGGGTGAGGTCGTTAGAGCCAATGGAAAATCCGTCGAAGAATTCAGCAAATTCCTCCAGGAGAATTACGTTGGAGGGAATTTCAACCATCATGTAAATTTCAAGGGATTTTTTTCCACGTACCAGGCCAAATTCTTTCATTAAATCAATTACACTTTTCGCTTCAGTTATAGTCCTGCAAAAAGGGACCATCACTTTTAAATTCTCAAGGCCCATTTCGTCCCGAACCCTTTTTATGGCTTTGCATTCCAGCTCAAAAGCCTCTTTATAATTGGGATGATAATAACGTGCTGCACCTCTAAAACCCAGCATAGGATTTTCTTCCAAAGGCTCAAATTGTCGACCTCCGATTAAATTAGCGTACTCGTTACTCTTAAAATCACTGAGTCTTACAATCACTTCTTTAGGATAAAAAGCAGCAGCCATTACTGCAATTCCCCGGGATAATTCTTCTACAAAAAAGTCGCGTTTATCTTTATATTGCCAGGTCAATTCTTCAATGATTTTTTTAGCTCCATCTTCTTTGACCTCTTTAAATTTCACTAAAGCCATAGGGTGGATTTTCACCTTATGGGTAATGATGAATTCCATTCTCAATAAGCCAACCCCATTATTTGGATAAAAAGAAAGCTGAAAAGCCCTGTCCGGATCTGATAGTATAAATTTAGCTTCGGTTTTTGGCAGGGAAATCTTTCCAAAATCAATCTCTTTTTGATCAAATTCCAGCGCGCCTTTATATACAAAACCGGTCTTCCCCTCGCAGGAAACGGTAATCATTTCGCCATCCTTAATTTTTTCAGTAGCATCATTTGTTCCCACAATTGCCGGAACCCCAAGCTCCCGGGCCACAATTGCCGCGTGACTTGTTCGCCCCCCTCTTTCGGTTACCACCGCTGCTACTAATTTTAGTACAGGATCCCAATCCGGACTGGTGTTATTGGTGATTAAGATTTCACCGGGATTTAATTTATGGCCTTCCTCCGGCGATTTTAAGAACCGGGCTTTCCCGGTTGCGATGCTGGAGCCAATAGCGCTTCCGCTGGTTAAAATTTCACCTTTTTCTTTGAGTTGAAATTCCACATAAAATCGTTTATCCCCATCCTTATGTACTGTTTCGGGCCGGGCTTGGGTTATAAAAAGCTCGTTGGTTAACCCGTCTTTTGCCCACTCCACATCCATGGGACGCTTATAATGCTTTTCGATGACTAAAATCCATCGGGAAAGCTTAATCACTTCCTCCTCACTCAAAACAAAACTATCCTGTTTCTCGAGCGGAGTTTCAATATTCACAGTTGAAGAATGGCCACTAGATTCGGCGTAAACCATAGAAAGTTCCTTATGTCCCAGCTTTTTCTGAATAATGGGATTTTCAGCTTTATCAATAGTTGGTTTAAAAACATCAAATTCATCTGGGTTTACCAGCCCCTGCACAATATTTTCACCCAATCCCCAAACTCCAGATAAATGAATAATATTCTTAAAACCCGATTCGGGTTCCAGGCTGAAACCAATTCCGGAGCAACTAATATCCGAACGCACCATTTTTTGAACCCCCACAGAGAGCGCGACTTCGTGATGTAGAAATCCCTGGTCTTCCCGGTATTTTATGGCCCTATTGGTATAAAGGGAAGCAAAACAATTCTTAACCGCATTAAGCAAAGCTTCAGACCCCTTAATATTTAGAAAAGTGTCGTGCTGGCCGGCAAAGCTCGCGTTGGGCAAATCCTCAGCAGTGGCGCTGCTTCTTACCGCAACCTGTATATCTCCCTCTTCTCCCAGATCCCTGTAGGCTGTAATTATTTCTTCGGAAAAATCCTCAGAAAAACTTCCTGTCAAAATTAATTCCCTGGCTTCAGCACCAATCCTACTTAAGTTTTCAAAATTATCCCGGTCCAGGTTTTTTAACAGGCTTTTTATTTTTTCCTCAATATTATTCGACTTTATAAAAATCCAGAAAGCCTCTGAAGTAGTCGCAAATCCATCTGGCACCAAAACACCTTCAGAAGATAATTCGTTGTACATTTCGCCAAGGGATGCATTTTTCCCGCCTACCTCAGCCACGTCCTTTATAGAGAGTTCCCTAAATTTTTTAATGAATTTCATAATCTTATATTTTAGTATAACACGAGTTGATAACCCATATTCAGTAGGAAAATTCCCAAAAGGAATAGCAGCACGTAAATAACCTGTACAAATTTGAGGTTAAGTACGGTAAGTTTTTTGGTGGTAGGGTCAGGGAAAACAAAGAGTCCAAGGCCTACAAAGAGGGAGGTCCAACCCAGGGCGGTTATTATAAATTCCCAGCCCAGTTCCCAGATATTGTGAAAGAGAATATTAAGTAAACCTATAATGATTGCGGCAAAGGCGGCCAAAATCAGAAATTTATGATCTTTCAGATCTTCAAAAATCTGTTGTATTCTTCTGGGATTAAAACTAAGTACAAAAAAGAAAATCAAAAGGTACCAGCCCCAGAATTTAGCGAGAAACAAAGAAGTATCCATGCTTTACGGTCTTTGGTTAGTCTCTCAAATTTAGACCGTAAAAGAATATTTTAATATGATAAATATCAGTTGGTTAACTAATAATATAAAATATATTTCCCCTGACTTGTTAGACTTTTGCAAAAGTTTAGAGAGGATCATACAGGATCAATTAAAATCTCCTATTTTTATAATTGTATGAAAGAACACTACTGGATCTTAGCTGGAATTGGTTTCACCACCCTCATCATGGCCTGGCTACCTTCCATTTCCAACAAAATAAAAATCAGCGGCCCTATAATTCTTTTACTAATTGGTTTTCTTTTGGTAGGATTTGGATTGCCTATTGGATGGCCAGACCCCCTATGGGCTGATGAGGGCCTTATGTATTTTTCTGAGATGATCGTGATTATATCCCTGATGGGCGCCGGCTTAAAAATTGGTGAAAATTACAGTCTTAAGGCCTGGAAGAGGCCTCTTTTACTTGTTTTTCTAACGATGCCACTTTGCATGGCTTCAGCCTATTTCCTGGGTAAAAATTTTCTTTTCTTTAGTGTCCCTTCCTCGCTTTTACTTGCTGCCATCCTTGCTCCCACAGACCCTGTTTTAGCTTCTGAAACTCAACTTGATGATCCTGAAAGGGAAAAAGAACATAAAGGAAAAATTAGATTTGCACTTACCGGAGAAGCCGGCTTAAACGACGGCCTGGCATTCCCTTTCACCTATATGGCGGTATTGGTAGCACAAGCCGGAGGTTGGGCCGCTTTTGATTTCACCGATTGGATGCTGGATAAGTTCTTTTTAAAAATTATAATAGGAACTATAGCAGGTTTTGCGATTGGAAATGCTATTGGTTTTATTCTGGACAAAGTACACAAATACGCCGGCATTAAAACTTTTGATGGTTTCCTTGCATTATCCCTAACTTTATTTAGTTACGGTGCTACAGAACTCCTACACGGTTACGGTTTTCTTGCTGTTTTCTTTACCGGATTAAGCCTTCGCCATTACGAAAAAGTTAGTGGAGATTATAAAACCAAAATGCACGATTTTGTGCACGAAATTGAGCGAATTCTGCTTGTGGTTTGGATCATTCTTTTTGGAGGTTCTATTATAAACGGAGTGCTAAGTCTTACCGACTGGCGCGGCATTGTGTTCGCTTTTGCCTTTGTTTTAATTATAAGACCACTGGCGGGAATTATAAGTATGGCAGGAATAAAAGACAGTTTTAAAAATAAACTTGCCATTAGTTTCCTTGGAATTAAGGGAATTGGTTCAGTATTTTACCTTGCCTGGGCTTTTGTTCAATTTGAAGGCTTTGAACATAAAAATGAATTATACTCGATTACTGCTTATATTATTTTAATATCTATAGTAGTTCACGGATTTACCGCACCTTCAATTATTGAATATTTTAAGCGGAGAACAAAACGAAACGAGTCAGGAGAAAAGCCCAAAAAATAGCTGAAGCAAATACGGAGTGATAAGTGCGGTAATAATTCCGTTGACACACATTGCGAGTCCACTGTAAACTCCGGCCAGCTTACTTTCTTCAAAAGCCCGGGCAGTACCAATTCCGTGGGCGGCTGTACCCAACGCCGTACCAATAGCCACTTTGCTTTTTATACCCAATTTCTTTAGAATAAAAGGTCCAAAAGCGTTCCCGAATATTCCAACTGCTATTACAATTCCTGCAGTAATTTCCGGAATTCCACCGGTGAGTTTGGTGATTTCAATAGCGATAGGTGTGGTAACCGATTTTGCTGCGAGCGATTCAATAATAAAATCAGGAACTTTAAAAAGTAGGAGAAAAATGATTACCATTAAAATCCCGGTTACTCCACCCGCGGCTACCGAAAGTAAGAACACTTTTAAATTCTGTTTTACTTCTTCATATTTCTCATAAAAGAAAACGCCCAAAGCAACCACAGATGGCCCCAAAAAGAAACTTATAAATTTCCCACCCCGGTTGTAATCTTCAAAAGCGATATTGAAAATTAGTAAAAAGGAAATTATAGATACAATAGCTACCAGCACCGGGTTCAGCAATATGTAATTATATTTCTTCCGAAGCTCACGTGCACCTGCAAAAGCAACTATACTTATAAAAACCCCAAATACCGGTAATTGAAAAAAATCCTGCATTACTTCCCGAATTTTTCAATAATAATTGCTGAAACATAGAGCGTGATGATGGTACTGGCGATAACTGCTATTGAAATAGGCAGCCAATAATCGGCGATGATTTTAAAATAAACCATTAGGCCCACACCGTAAGGAATAAAGAACAAGACCAGGTATTTTATTAACTTATCTGAAGCAGGTTTTACATCTTCAAGATTTACAATTTTAAGCCGTAAAGCCAGGAAAATAAGGAACATTCCCAGAATATTTCCGGCAATTGGGAGCTCAAAAAAATAGGTGATTAACTCACCTAAAAGTAAAAATCCAAAAATATAAGCTAAAGCTTTAAGCATGGGTTTTTCAGAAGTTAATGATACATGTCTTTAAGATCGGCCGAGTGTAATTCTACGAAGAAATCGGCGATCATATCGGTGGCTTGTTCAAAGAAAATTTTGCCTTTTTCAGCAGTTGCTGCTTTAGGATTTCCAACTCCGGTATCTGCGGTAACCTGTGTCCATTCCCTTTGCGTACTGGCCCAACCTTCTTTAAAAGCTTTAATTTTAAAAGTTTTGGCTTTGCCGTCTCCGGCTTCTTCTAAAGGCAGGACTAACTCCGGCCTTAAGTGCATCACTGCTGCGGTTTCCAGTTCCCCTGCGTGGTCTCCGGGTTCGTTAAAATAAGGTTTTGCATCAGTTGTTTGCCACCAGTTTACGGAACAGGCAAAGATATCCGGAAATTCAAGACTTAACTCCCTGATCATCTGCTTAAAATTATTTCCGCCGTGCGCGTTTAAGATGACCAGTTTGTTAATTTTATGCTTCTGTAAAACCTGTGCAACATCCTTTAAAATGGCATATTGGGTACTGGGATTAAGGTTCATACAGAGTTTCACATCCATTTGTCCGGTATTAACTCCAAACGGGATAGTTGGTAATACCACTGCTTTTGCATTCTTTTCCCAGGCCTTTCCTGCCGAGCTTATGGCTACTTCTTCCGCAAGAATATTATCGGTAGCATAAGGCAAATGGTAATTGTGCGCTTCGGTAGCGCCCCAGGGTAAAACTGCTATAGTAAACTCTTCATCTTTAACGTGTTTCCAATTGGTTTCGGCCAGTACATAAGGTTTTATCTTTCTTTCCATAAGCTTAATTTCATATAAAATTAGCAATTCTGTATCTTTTTGCAGGATTAAACGGGCAGAAATTAAAGCCTACCTTTGATAAAAATTAAACTTAATGCTGGATTTTATAATTGTTGGTGGTGCACAGGCCGGACTTTCAATGGCTTATTACCTCAATAAAATGAGTAAAGAGTATATAATAGTTGATAAGGAAAAGGAAGTCGGAGCTTCGTGGTTAAACCGCTGGGATTCGCTTAAACTCTTTACGCCTTCAGAATTCAACAATTTACCCGGGATGGATTTCCCGGCAGAAAAAGGCTATTATCCCAGTAAAGAAGATGTAGCTGAATATTTTAAAAATTATGTAGCTGAATTTGATATAAATGTTAGATTAAATACCCTGGTAGAGCAAGTAACTAAAGAAGAGGATTTTTTTATCCTGAAACATCAAAGTGGTGAGATAAAATCCCGAAATGTAGTTATTGCTACCGGACCATTTCATATTCCATATACGCCTTCCTTTTCAAAGAAAATTTCAGATGAAGTTTTCCAGATTCATAGTAACTATTATAAAAATCCGGAGCAATTAAAGGCGGGCCCTGCAATGGTCGTGGGAGCAGGAGATTCCGGCTTTCAAATTCTCGATGAAATTTCCAAAACCAATAGAACTACTTATTTTTCCGGCGCTACCGATGTACATGTGCTCCCGCAGGAGATTTTAGGAAAAACATTGTGGTGGTGGTTCACGAAAATTGGTTTTTTAAGTTTTAGCCGAAAAACCTGGCTGGGAAAAAAGTTGAGTCAGTCCAAACAACCAATAATTGGAACCGATGTAAAAGGCATTTTGAAAAGGGATAATGTAATTCCTGTTGGAAAAACCAAAAATGCTAAAGGCGAAATTATTATTACCGAAAATCGTAAAATTGAAGAATTAAAGAATATCGTTTGGGCTACGGGATACAGACCAAATTTTAGCTGGATAGATGGTCTGGAACTTACTAAAGACGGTTATCCCAAACACAATCGTGGAATCAGTAATATTGAAGGTCTTTATTTTATAGGACTTCCCTGGTTACATACCCGGGGTTCTGCCACTTTAGGCGGAATTAAAAAAGACGCAGAATATCTGGCTACCTATATTAAAGCAGAGGAGAAAACTACTACTTAAATAAAGGCATAAATTTCCACAGGTTGCGTGGGTTCCACGTGTAGATTTTCCAACGTAAAATTTCGACATAAAAAAATCCCTCAAATAGGTAAACTTTGGAATTTGGGAGTAAAAGTGGGTGCGAAGGGATTCAGCCTGTCCCGAATTCACTTCAGGAAACCCCTGACCCTCCCGATGTAAAATCGGGATGCTCTGAACTAACTGAGTTACTTTTCAATTAATTTTTCAATCATTTTCCGGCTTTTCCACTTTTTGATTTGACGCTCTCTTTTTATTGCTTCCTGTCTACTTTCAAAATTCTCAGAATAAACCACTATCCAATCCCTGGCTTTTGCGGTAAAACCTTTTTTACTTTGCCGATGTTTTTCCAATCGGGTAGCAATATCCTTAGTAGAACCGATATAATATTTATCTAACATTTCAGAAAACAATATGTAAACGTAAAATTTCGACATAAAAAAATCCCTCAAATAGGTAAACTTTGGAATTTGGGAGTAAAAGTGGGTGCGAAGGGATTCAGCCTGTCCCGAATTCACTTCAGGAAACCCCTGACCCTCCCGATGTAAAATCGGGATGCTCTGAACTAACTGAGTTACTTTTCAATTAATTTTTCAATCATTTTCCGGCTTTTCCACTTTTTGATTTGACGCTCTCTTTTTATTGCTTCCTGTCTACTTTCAAAATTCTCAGAATAAACCACTATCCAATCCCTGGCTTTTGCGGTAAAACCTTTTTTACTTTGCCGATGTTTTTCCAATCGGGTAGCAATATCCTTAGTAGAACCGATATAATATTTATCTAACATTTCAGAAAACAATATGTAAACGTAAAATTTCGGCATAAAAAAATCCCTGAAGTAGGTAAACTTTGGGATTTGGGAGTAAAAGTGGGCGCGAAGGGATTCAGCCTGTCCCGAATTCACTTCGGGAAACCCCTGACTCTCCCGATGTAAAATCGGGATGCTCTAAACTAACTGAGCTACATTTTACTAAATATAAAAAAAGTTTCCGAAAATGGAAACCTTGGGTTTTTGTGGGCGCGAAGGGATTCGAACCCCTGACCCCTTGGGTGTAAACCAAGTGCTCTGAACCAACTGAGCTACGCGCCCTAATTTCAATAAATTTGACTTTCTAATACTTGAAAGTCCGACTATAATTCTGGGATTCTAATCCCTGACCCTTCCGATGCAAATCGGGATGCTCTGAACCAACTGAGCTACGCGCCCTAATTTCAATAAATTTGACTTTCTAATACTTGAAAGTCCGACTATAATTCTGAGATTCTAATCCCTGACACTCCCGATGTAAAATCGGGATGCTCTGAACCAACTGAGCTACGCGCCCCTAATTTCAATAAATTTGACTTTCTAATACTTGAAAGTCCGACTATAATTCTGGGATTCTAATCCCTAACCCTCCCGATGCAAATCGGGATGCTCTGAACTAACTGAGCTACGCGCCCTTAATATTTCAAAAAAACTAGTTTCTTTTTATTGAAAAGTTGTGAACGTTAAGCTAAAAAAAGGCTTCCTTTTATAGAAGCCTTTTGAATTTCTGTGGGCGCGAAGGGATTCGAACCCCTGACCCCTTGGGTGTAAACCAAGTGCTCTGAACCAACTGAGCTACGCGCCCTATTCCTGAATGCGGATGCAAATATAGATTAGTTTTTAATCTACACCAAGAAAAATTTCAAAAAAATTAAATTATTTCTGCTACCGTAAAGGTACTTCCCCCCACGAAGACCAAATCCTCATCTAAGGCCGCGTCTACAGCAGAGTCGTAGGCTTCTGAAACCGAATTAAATACCCTGCCTTCCAGGCTAAATTCTGCAGCTTTTTCTTGTAGAATTTCAGCTTCCAACCCGCGTGGAACTTCCGGTTTTGAAAAATAATAAATGGCGGTTTTTGGAAACAATGGAAGAATTTTATTCAAATCTTTATCGTTTACCACGCCTAAAACAATGTGTAAATGCTGAAATTTCTCTTTTTTAAGTTGTTTAAAGACCAAAGTTAAGCCTTCGGTATTATGGGCGGTATCACAAATTACCTTAGGTTTTTCCTTTAAAATATCCCATCTACCTTGTAGCGAAGTATGCAGTTTAACGCTATTAAGTCCGTTTTTAAGACATTCCTCCGGAATCTCCCAGCCCTTTTCTCTCAAAACTTTCACTGCAGCGATCACGCTTTTTATATTCTTGTTCTGGTAATCACCCTTTAGGTCGGTATGATATTTTGGAAGTTTTAAATCCTGTGCAAAGTAAATTTCTGAATTATGCTGTTGAGCTTTTTCAGTAAATATTTTAGTAGTTTCTTTTTGTTTCTCGCCAATTATAACCGGAATATTATCTTTTATAATTCCGGCTTTTTCCGAAGCAATCTCTGGCAGCGTATCTCCTAAAAATGCGGTGTGATCTAAACCTATATTGGTAATGACTGAAACTTCAGGAGTAATAATATTGGTGGAATCAAGGCGACCGCCCAATCCTACTTCAATTATAGCAATATCTACTTTTACCCTGGCAAAATGGTCGAAAGCCATCCCAACGGTCATTTCAAAAAAGGAAAATTTATTTTCTGTTAAAAAATCTTTATGCTCGTTAATAAAACCTGTCACCGTTTTCTTTAAAATAAATTCCCCGTTGACCTTAATTCGTTCTCTGAAATCTTTTAAATGTGGAGATGTATATAAGCCCACTTTATACCCGGCTTCCTGCAAAACAGAAGCCAACATATGGCTGGTGGAGCCTTTACCATTAGTACCGGCAATATGTACCGACTTGAATTCTTTATGCGGATTACCTAAATGTTCGGCAAGTTTAATGGTGCGGGAAAGATCTTTTTTGAATGCCTGCGCACCTACTCTTTGGTACATAGGCAACTGCTGAAACATCCACTCGACAGTTTTAGTATATCCCGCCACTTATTCAGAAAGTTTGAAGTTATAAATAATAGTTCCTACCTGACGTGAAGGTGCATTGTTATCGCTATTAAATCGAGTTGCCATTGCAGCCCTTCTCGCAGGATCTGTTAAACAGGAAGCACTGTTAGTAGTTCCTTTTACACCCGGAGTGGCACTGATTACCTGTCCGTTTTGATTTACTTCAATACGAACCACCACAATCCCGGATTCATTACAATCCTGAACGAATTTTTCTTTATTTAAGGCGCGTCTTCCACCTAAACGATAATTGCCATCTCCATCAAGGCCTGAGCCAGTTCCGTAATAGGAACTTGCATTAGGATCACCATCAGGATCGCCTTTATCGCCTGCCTGATTATCGTTACCTTCTCCTCCACTTTCGGTGCCGGAGCGTTCAGGGCCGTTTAGAATACTACTCATAGCATCGGTAGTAGACTGGTCTGGTTTGGGTTCGGGCTTTTTAGCCGGTGGTTCTTCTATAGGTTTTTCCGGCTCCTTTTCTACTACCGGCTTTGGTTTTTGTTTTTCCTGAATTACCGGAGCTTCTTCCATTTGCTGGGTTACCACTTCCTCTTCTATAACCGGTTCTGGCTGAGTTTGAGCTTCTGGAACAGTGGTTTGTTGAGGAGCAGATTTTACCGGCTCGGTAGGTTGCTCTTCTCCTGAACCAACTTCAGAAGTACCAAAATTTATGGCAATACCACTCTCTGGTGGCGGGTCTAAATATTTAAAGCCCAACAGAAATAACAATGCAATTAACAGCACGTGTAAGATAACCGTGATGGTAAATGATTTTTTTTCGTGTTTGGTTTCTAACATAATTAGATTTATTCAGGTTTAACCGCTAAAACGATTCTATAACTATTTCGATTCGCGATATCCATAACACTTACGGCCTTTTCAATAGGTACACCTTCGTCAGCCCTTAATACAATAGTTGGCTTTTCTTTGCCGGCCAGTTTAGTCTTTAATGTACTTTCTAATGCTGCCTGAGATATTCGTTGATCGTCAACATAAAATTGAAGGTCTTTAGTAATGCTCACCGCTACATTTTGAACACTGGTCGTTTTCCCTTTGGCTTTTGGAAGTATTAGATCCAATGCTTCTGGAGTAATTACCGGCGAGGTAAGCATGAAAAAGATCAACAACAAAAATACAATATCTGTCATTGAGCTCATACTGAACTCGGGGCTTACTTTATTTCTTCCTCTTAAATTCATATTAAGCGGGCTCGTTTAACAGGTCAAGGAAATCTACTGCGGTAGCTTCCATTTGATGCACTACTTTATCGGTTTTTACCACCAAATGGTTATAACCAATATAAGCGATAATACCTACAATAAGTCCGGCAACGGTTGTGGTCATCGCTGTATAAATACCTTCGGCAAGCGCTCCCATTTGAGCCTGGCCACTACTGGTTGCCAGTTCATGAAACGCAATTACCATACCTATTACAGTCCCCAAAAATCCAATCATTGGCGCTGCTCCGGCAATAGTTGCCAAAATACTTACATTCTTTTCCAGCTTATAAACTTCTAAGCGACCTGCATTTTCTATAGCGGTATTAATATCATCTAACGGACTTCCGATTCGGGAAATTCCTTTTTCAGTTAACCTGGCTACAGGAGAATCACTTTGTGCACAT
Organism: Salegentibacter tibetensis; assembly: GCF_020164485.1. Classification (GTDB taxonomy): domain Bacteria; phylum Bacteroidota; class Bacteroidia; order Flavobacteriales; family Flavobacteriaceae; genus Salegentibacter; species Salegentibacter tibetensis. The sequence goes on along the minus strand of NZ_JAIQZA010000003.1, from coordinate 137,002 downwards.
CGCATTTTAGCCGATTCAATATTTCCATTTAAGACATTATCTTTTATCTGGAGCATAAAATTCTTATCTACCTGGCTGGCCGATTTTATTGCAAATAGCCTTTCAAAGTAAATATAAACTGCCGCGAATAACAGGATAAATAAAATGAGGATAATAATTTGACCTCCAAGGCCTCCACTAAGCATTAAATCGAATAAAGACAGGGTTTTTTCTTCTACCACCGGCTCTGCCTCCTGGGCGGCTTCGGCAACGCCGTCCTGCTGAAAAAAGTATAGCATAAGTTTCTAATTGGGTTTTTAATGTAACGTGATAAACCAGATTTAATTGTAAATCAAATTTAGTAAAATAATCAGCAGTGCAAACTGCTTTATCCCAATTGGGAATTTTTTATTTTTTGAAGCTGAAATTCTGTCAATTTAAACCATAAAAAATCCCGCTCGAAAACGGGATCTTAGGAATAATCTCAATCAACTAAAATTAAAAGATTACTCAAAAACTTATACCAATTGTTTCAACGCAACTTCAAAAGCGGTTTTACTGATATTGGTTTTGCTACTATTATTATCGTAGGTATTCTGAATTGCATTTTTGATGGTCATCGAAGTATCATTAAAAATTGACTCATCGGTCATTTGCACTCTTCTCTCCATAAAATATGCGAAAACTCTCGCCATTCCACAGTTTGCTATAAAGTCGGGAATAAGGCTAACTTTTTCATCGGTAGATTCCATTATAGAACCAAAGAAAATTTCCTTATCGGCAAAAGGCACGTTGGCGCCACTGGTAATCACCTCTAATTTTCTTTCAATAAGACTATTAATTTGGTCCTGCGTAATTAAACGGGAAGCTGCACAAGGTGCAAAGATCTCTGCATCAATTTCCCAAATCTTTTCGTTGATTTCTTCAAAAGGAATTAGATTTTCATGCTTAAGGGTATTGCCTTCTTTATTAAGGAAAAGCTCTGTTATTTCTTCAAAAGTAAATCCTTCTTCATTGATTAATCCGCCAGCACGATCTATAATTCCTACCACTTTCACGCCCATTTGAGCCAGGTAATAAGCTGCTGAAGAACCTACGTTTCCAAAGCCCTGAACAATAGCTTTTTTCTCTGTAACATCGCCACCATAAATATCGTAGTAATGTTTTACTGATTCGGCCACGCCGTAACCGGTAATCATATCGGCAACGGTATATTTTCGGGTAACATCTGGAGAAAAACGAGTGTTTTCCAGCACCTTAATTACTCCATGGCGTAACTGTCCAATTCTATTAATTTTATCGGCTTCGCTGGGTTTAAAATGCCCGTTAAAAACACCTTCCTGAGGATGCCAAACACCACAGTTTTCGGTAATTGGGATTACTTCATTTATCTCATCTACATTTAGATCGCCACCGGTACCGTAATAACTCTTCAATAAAGGTGAAACCGCTTTATACCAACGCTCTAAAACTCCTTTTTTTCGCGGGTCATTTGGATCAAAATTTATTCCCGATTTTGCTCCTCCAATTGGAGGTCCTGAAACGGTGAATTTCACTTCCATGGTTTTGGCCAGGGAAAGCACTTCATTTTGGTCTAATCCTACACGCATTCTTGTCCCTCCACCGGCGGCACCACCACGTAAGGAATTAATTACTGTCCAACCTTCAGCTTCGGTTTCAGAATCTTTCCAGTTAAAAACTATTTCGGGTTCTTTATTTTCGTATAATTTTAATAATTCCTTCATTTATACTCTAATTTTTCACAAATATATAAACTAGGAGGTATATTTTTGGTTTTTCAGCAAAAAGTTTAAATCTCGTAAATTACTCCGGAAGAATGATCTTTTTTCGCCCCGGTTACCGATTTTAATACATTTACCTCATCCCGAAGTTTGAGAACACCCAGTAAACCGAAAATTAGAGCTTCTTTATAATTTATAATTTCATCTGAAGGAATCGTGAAATGACATTTGGATTCTTCTTTTAGAAGTCGAATTAAAAAATTATTAAAGGTCCCCCCGCCACTCATCAAAACTTTTGAACCAGGATTATCGTCCAGTGTATTGGCTATCTGCTGGGCAACGTGAACGGTATAGGTATGAAGAATTTCCGGAAGGTTTTCTTCATATTCCTTTAGAATTGGAAAAACCTCGTTTTTCACCCATTCCACTCCCAAAGATTTAGGGGGATTTTGAGCGTAAAAAGCCAGGTTATTTAACTTTTTAAGCAAATCTTCATTCAATTCACCTGAAGCAGCCAGCTTTCCCCCTTCATCAAATTCTTTTCCTAATTTCTGAGCATAATAATTTATCACGGTGTTTACGGCACAAATATCATATGCCAGGCGTTCGCCATTGTTATCGGTAGAAATATTTGCGAATCCGCCTAAATTGAGGCAATACTTATAATCTAAAAAAAGCAATTGATCGCCCACAGGAACAAGCGGTGCGCCTTGCCCACCCAATTTCACATCCTGTACCCTGAAATCACAAATTACAGTTTGTCCGGTGAGATAAGCCAGTTCTGGTAAATTCCCGATTTGTAAAGTGTAATTATTTTCAGGCTCATGTTTTATTGTGTGACCGTGGCTACAAACCGCGTCTATATCTTTTATTTGATGAGTCTCAATAAAGCGGGAGATAATTCCGGCAAGAAAATTTGTATATTTCTTATTAAGCTCTTCTAAGCGTTCTTCAGAATAATTTATCGCGGCTGCCAGGGTTTCCTGCCAGTTTAAGGGATAAGGAACGGTTTCAGCCTTTAGGATCTTGTAGCTCCATGAGTTTTTAAAATCAAAATTAATATAGACCAGATCGATACCATCCAAGGATGTCCCCGACATCACACCAATAATTTTGTAATTAGCTTTTTTCATATTCGTAAAATTAATGAAACTTAATTGAAAATTACACACCAAAACTTTATCTTTGGTGACCAAAATTAGATTTTTCTAAATTAAAATAATAATATGGATTTCAAACTTACAGAAGAACATATAATGATTCGCGATGCCGCGCGTGATTTTGCTAAAAACGAATTATTGCCCGGTGTGATTGAAAGAGACGAGAAACAGGAGTTCCCCGCCGAACAGGTGAAAAAGATGGGAGACCTTGGTTTTCTTGGGATGATGGCTTCTCCAGAATTTGGCGGCGGCGGTATGGATACAATATCTTACATTCTTGCGATGGAAGAAATCTCAAAAATTGATGCTTCTGCTTCTGTGGTAATGTCGGTTAATAATTCCCTGGTTTGCTGGGGGCTTGATACCTACGGAAATCAGGAACAAAAAGAAAAATACCTTTCAAAACTTACAACCGGAGAGAAATTGGGCGCTTTTTGCCTTTCAGAGCCTGAAGCAGGGAGTGACGCCACTTCACAAAGAACTACCGCAATAGATAAAGGAGACCATTACTTACTGAATGGAACAAAAAACTGGATTACCAACGGGAATTCAGCCGATTATTATATTGTAATTGCCCAAACCGACCGTGAGAAAAAACACAAAGGCATTAATGCCTTTATAGTAGAAAAGGGAACGGAAGGTTTTGAAATTGGACCCAAAGAACAAAAAATGGGAATTCGCGGAAGCGACACGCATTCTTTGAATTTCAACGATATTAAAGTTCCAAAAGAAAATAGAATTGGCGAAGATGGTTTTGGCTTTAAATTCGCTATGAAAACCCTTTCTGGCGGAAGAATAGGAATTGCAGCCCAGGCTTTGGGAATCGCTTCCGGTGCTTACGAACTGGCTTTAGATTATTCAAAACAACGAAAGGCTTTTGGTACCGAGATTTGCAATCACCAGGCTATAGCATTTAAACTGGCCGATATGTACACTTCAATTGAAGCCTCAAGACATTTGGTTATGAAAGCTGCCTGGGATAAAGACAAGGGCGGAAATTATGACCTTACCGGAGCAATGGCTAAAGTCTACGCTTCAAAAACCGCTATGGATGTTACTACCGAAGCAGTACAGGTACACGGTGGGAATGGTTACGTAAAAGAATACCACGTAGAGCGTTTAATGCGCGATGCGAAGATCACCCAGATATACGAGGGAACTTCAGAAATTCAAAAAATTGTAATTTCCAGAGCTATTCTAAGAGATTAATTTTTCAGTATTTAATTAAACTAAAGTCCGATTTTTTCTAAATCGGACTTTTTTTATGAGCTTAACCCAAGTATGAAATTTATAGAATCAATAATATAGAAGGGATCAAATTGTATAATTATCATTTATAATTAATTTAATTGTTTTTACTGAATTTCTTCTTACTTTAAGTGTCAAACGCTTCATAATATTTATCTAAATAGGTAATTTTGAAACGATAACTTAAGGACGATAAGGACATGAAATTAAAAAAACAGGGGCTCTATTCACCCGAATTTGAGCACGATAATTGTGGCGCAGGATTTATATGTAATCTAAAAGGCAAGCGAACAAACGATATAATTCACAAAGCCTTAGATATTCTTATTCGCCTGGAGCATCGGGGTGCGGTAAGTGCAGATGGCAAAACAGGCGATGGTGCCGGTATTTTAATTGAAATTCCTCACGATTTCTTCAAAAAAACCTGTGAATTTAAACTTCCGGATTTTAAGGAATATGCAGTAGGAATGGTTTTTCTTCCGCAGTCTGAAAATCAGCGTAAAATTTGCCGGGAGATTTTTGAAGAAGAGATTGTTGGGCAGGGCCTTAATCTTATTGGCTGGCGTGAAGTGCCGGTAAACAGAGCCTGTTTGGGAAGCATCGCTTCACTCACTGAACCTAACGTACAGCAGGTCTTTATAGGAAAGGGAGACGATGTTTCTGATGAAAGTTTTAATGCAAAACTTTTTTCCGCCAGGAAAATCGCCGAACACAGAATTGAAAAATCAGAACTTTCTGAAGCAGAATATTTTTACCTGCCAAGTTTATCAACAAATACCATTATCTATAAAGGTTTGTTGATGCCACAGGATATCAATATCTATTACCGTGACCTGAACGAACCAGATGTGGTAACCAAGCTTGCTTTGGTACACCAGCGTTTCTCCACCAACACTTTCCCAACCTGGGATTTGGCACAACCTTTTCGCTATATGTGCCACAATGGGGAGATAAATACGCTACGCGGAAATTTAAGCCGAATGAAAGCCAGGGAAGAGCTTTTTGAAAGTGAAAAATTTGGAGAAGACCTAAAAGAGGTTATCCCTATTGTTCCTGAAGGGAAATCAGATTCAGCATCTATGGATATGGTACTGGAATTGCTTTTACAAACCGGCCGTTCTTTACCTGAAGCTATTATGATGATGGTGCCGGAAGCCTGGGAGAAAAACCCTACCATGGCCGATGAAAAGAAAGCATTTTACGAATATAATGCCTGTATCATGGAGCCCTGGGATGGACCGGCTTCTATTCCATTTACCGATGGAAAATATATTGGTGCATTATTAGACAGAAATGGTTTACGTCCTTCCAGGTACACGCTTACTAAAGACGGTTACGTAATTATGTCTTCTGAAACCGGGGTTCTAGAGATTAAACCGGAAAATGTTGAATTACATGGAAGATTAGAGCCGGGAAGAATGTTCCTGGTAGATATGCAGGAAGGTCGAATTATTGGCGATGAAGAAGTAAAGCAAAAAATAATTTCAGAAAGACCTTACCGTAAATGGTTAGACGAAAATTTACTAAACCTATCTGAAGTAGCATATACCGGTAACAAAACCCCGGTTGAAAAAATAGATATCAACACCCGTCAAAAGCTTTTTGGATATACACAGGAAGACATAAAAACCATAATTAGCCCAATGGCGCTTCAGGGAAAAGAAGCGATTGGTTCTATGGGTGCCGATATTCCTCTGGCGGTCCTTTCAGATAAATCCCAACTTTTATTCAATTATTTTAAGCAATTATTTGCCCAGGTAACCAACCCGCCTTTAGATGGAATAAGGGAAGAAATTGTAACTGACATCAGTTTGTCTATTGGAGAGGATCGAAATTTATTCGATATTATTCCCGAGCAATCCAAGAAACTAAGAATCCAAAATCCCGTAATTTCTAACGAAGATTTGGATAAAATAAAATATATAGAGCATCCCGATTTCAAAACCGCCTCTATTTCTATTTTATATGAAGCCGAAAAAGGTTTAAACGGACTCGAAACTAGACTCGATGAAATTATTTACGAAATAAATGATGCAGTAGACGATGGCTGTAATGTGATAATTCTTACAGACCGAAATGCTGATCCGAAATTAGCACCTATACCTTCGCTTTTAGCTTGTTCTTTTGTGCATCACCGAGTGAAAAAATATAACCGAAGATCTTCCTTCGGAATTGTTATAGAATCGGCTGAACCAAGAGAACCACATCATTTTGCATTATTATTCGGTTATGGTGCCAGCGCCATTAATCCTTATATGGTGAATGAAATTATCTACAGCCTCGTTGAAGAAAAAGAGATTGAAGTTGAGGATCCTGAAGTTGCCGTAGAGAATTTTAACGTTGCCATTGGAAAAGGGATTGTGAAAATTATGAACAAGATTGGTATTTCTACCCTTCACTCCTATCGCGGCGCACAAATATTTGAGATTCTAGGTCTAAACCAGAAATTTGTCAATAAATATTTTACCAATACACCTACCCGAATTGAGGGAATTGGATTGTATGAAGTAGAAAAAGAAATTCAAAAACGCTTCGAAAATGCTTTTGCTCCAAAGAAAACAGACACCGATCTGGATCTGGAAATTGGAGGTGATTATCGCTGGAGAAGAACCGGAGAAAGACATATGTTTAACCCGGCCAGTGTGGCAAAACTGCAACAGGCAGTAAAGCAAAATAGCACTAAAGCTTACGAAGAATATTCAAAATTAATAAATGACCAAAGCGAGCGCTTAATGACGCTTCGCGGAATGTTTAAGTTCCGTGATCTAAATCCTATTCCTGTTGAAGAAGTGGAACCCTGGACAGAGATCGTAAAACGTTTTAAAACCGGAGCGATGTCTTTTGGCTCCATAAGTAAAGAAGCGCACGAGAACCTTGCCGTGGCGATGAACCGTATGCAGGGGAAAAGTAACTCGGGAGAAGGAGGAGAGGATCCGCAGCGTTTTCATAAAGATCTTGATGGAAACTGGAGAAATTCTGCTATAAAACAGGTTGCTTCAGGAAGATTTGGCGTTTCGATAAACTATTTGAGTAACGCAAAAGAAATTCAAATTAAAATGGCCCAGGGTGCAAAACCTGGCGAAGGTGGGCAATTGCCGGGACCAAAAGTGAATCCCGATATTGCAAAAACCAGAAATTCCACTCCTTATGTAGGTTTAATTTCACCGCCACCTCACCACGATATTTATTCCATAGAGGATTTGGCTCAATTGATCTTCGATCTTAAAAACGCGAATCGCGAAGCCAGGATTAATGTAAAACTGGTTTCTAAAGTTGGCGTGGGAACTATTGCTGCCGGGGTGGCAAAAGCAAAAGCCGATGTAGTTCTTATTTCAGGATTTGACGGGGGTACGGGAGCCTCTCCCCTCACCTCACTTAGACACGCAGGTCTGCCCTGGGAACTAGGAATCGCCGAAGCTCAGCAAACCCTACTTATTAATAACCTTAGAAACAGGATCGTGGTTGAATGTGACGGGCAGTTAAAAACCGGTCGTGATGTAGCTATAGCCGCTTTACTTGGTGCAGAAGAATTTGGTTTTTCTACCGCGCCGCTTGTGGCATCAGGTTGTATTATGATGCGAGCATGTCACTTAAACACCTGCCCGGTGGGAATCGCTACACAAGATCCTGAACTTCGTAAGAAATTTAAGGGTACTCCAGAAGATGTGATCAATTTTATGTATTTCATCGCACAGGAATTAAGACAGATTATGGCCGATCTTGGTTACAGAAGTATTAACGAAATGGTTGGGCAGAGCCAGAAACTGGATATGAACCGGGCGATAGAACATTACAAGGCCCAGGGCTTAGACCTTTCTAACATTCTGTATAAGCCGAAGATCGATGAAGACATGCCGCTCTACAATACCGAAACACAGGATCACAATCTTGAAAACGTGCTGGATTTTGAAATATTAAAACATGCGCATCCAGCGATTTATAGAAAAGAAAAAATGAGCCTGGATTTCCCAATTAGTAACGTTAACCGTACAACCGGCGCTATTTTAAGCAACGAAATTTCAAAAATTCATGGTGCAAAAGGATTACCCGATGGCACCCTCACTTTAAATTTCACAGGTTCCGGAGGGCAAAGTTTTGGTGCTTTTGCGACCAAAGGTTTAACGATGAATATCAACGGAAACTCCAACGACTACTTAGGAAAAGGACTTTCTGGCGCGACTTTAAGTGTTAGAAAACCTAAAGAAGCATCCTTCAAATCTAATGAAAACGTCATTATTGGAAATGTTGCCCTTTATGGCGCCACAGATGGTGAAGCATATATTAACGGAATGGGTGGTGAGCGATTCTGCGTAAGAAACTCCGGTGCCAAAGCAGTGATTGAAGGAATTGGAGATCACGGCTGTGAATATATGACCGGTGGTATTGCCGTAATTCTAGGAAAAATAGGAAGAAATTTCGCCGCAGGAATGAGCGGGGGAATCGCATATATCTATAACCCGGATAATACCTTGGATCATCATAATTTCAATATGGAAATGATTGGTTTAGAAGATCCTTCAAAAGAAAACAAGGCAGAGCTCAAAAAGCTTATAGAAAATCACTACCGCTATACCGAAAGCGATGTGGCCAAAGATATTCTTGAAAACTGGAATGATAATGCAGATAAGTTTATAAAAGTAATGCCAGCAGAATATAAAAAGGCTTTACAAAAAATGGAAGAAGAAAAAATGTTAAAAAGACAAACTGAACTCAAAACAGCATAATTATGGGTAAGATAAGAGGTTTTATGGAATACGACCGTAAGGTTGAAGAGACAGAAGCTGTTGAGAAACGAGTTAAAGATTATAAAGAATTCACTAAAGAAATGTCTCCCGAAGAGCTAGGTGTTCAGGGAGCGCGGTGTATGGATTGTGGGATTCCCTTTTGTCACAGCGGTTGCCCGCTGGGTAATTTAATTCCCGATTTTAACCACGCTGTTTATAAAAACGACTGGAAAAAGGCACTTAGCATTTTACACGGAACAAATAATTTCCCTGAATTTACCGGGAGATTATGCCCGGCACCTTGCGAATCGGCTTGTGTATTGGGAATTACAGATCCACCGGTTGCGATTGAACTTATTGAGAAATATATCGTAGAACGAGGATTTAAAGAAGGATGGGTTACCCCGCAACCTCCAGCATCCAGAACCGGAAAAACAGCTGCAGTTGTAGGCTCAGGCCCTGCCGGCCTCGCAGCAGCACAGCAGCTAAACCGCGCCGGACATGAGGTTACCGTATTTGAACGCGACAAGAAAATTGGCGGACTTTTACGTTACGGAATCCCCGATTTTAAGATGGAAAAACACGTGATAGATCGCCGGGTAAATATTATGAAGGAAGAAGGAATCAAATTTGAAACCGGCGTTCATGTAGGTGAAAATTATGAAGCTGAAAAACTTAAAGAATTTGATGCCGTAGTACTTTGTGGTGGTGCCACCAAACGCCGAAACCTTCCTATTGAAGGAGCTGAAGGCGATGGTGTGATGCAAGCAATGGATTTCCTGAAAAACAACAACGAAGTTGTAGACGGCTTGAAAGAACAAACCGAAAAATATTCGGCTGCTGGTAAAAATGTAATCGTAATAGGTGGTGGTGATACCGGCTCTGACTGTGTGGGCACCTCTAATCGTCACGGAGCAAAATCGGTAACGAATTTTGAAATTATGCCGATGCCAACAGAACACCGAGATAGGGAAAATCCCTGGCCTTACTGGCCTTTTACACTAAAAACTACTTCTTCTCACGAAGAAGGTGTGGAACGTAACTGGAGCATTAACACCAAAGAATTTATTCGGGATAAAGAAGGAAAATTAAAAGCTCTAAAAACCGTTAATATAGAATGGGTTAAAGGCGAAAATGGGAGACCACAGCTAAAAGAGGTGGAAGGTTCAGAAAAAGAATGGCCTTGTGAATTAGTACTTTTAGCTTTAGGTTTTACCGGTCCGGAAAAAACTTTAAGTGAACAATTAGGACTTGAATTGGATAGCCGAACCAATATTAAAGGAGACGAAGCTTATCAAACCAACGTGCCAAATATTTTTACTGCCGGCGATATGCGCCGCGGACAATCTTTAATTGTTTGGGCAATTTCTGAAGGCCGTGAAGCCGCTTATCACGTAGATAAATACCTAATGGGAAAATCTATGTTACCAAGAAAAGGGGAAGGCGATCTTCCCGCTGCTTAATTTGAATTCTGAATAAATTGTAGGTTAAAGTAGCTGTTTGAAAAGTCTTGTTAGAATCGTCATCCTGAACTTGTTTCAGGATCTAAGATGTTGGCAATTAAAACATGTTATAAGCTGAAACAAGTTACCATTGACGTATTTTTAAAGTCCTGTTATTCAGGCTTGTTTTTATAATTCAAAATGAAACTTAACTGGTATGGAAGTTTCTTTTTTTCATTTTTTGCTCGCCCAAAAAACGAAACAAAAAAAGGCGTCCTATGTGGAGGTGTTTTTTTGGCAACAGGGCCAAAAAATCGCAAATCAGCAGCTAAATTTTTTCCAAGGCTTCAAAAATTATTAACGCTGCTGATTTTCTACACTCACACACGGAGTTTAAAACTCGCTATGCTCGAAACGTCATTTCCCTCCGCTAGATAAAACTTTTTTATCTCAGACCTACCATTGACGTTTTTTAATAAGGTCTTTAAATGAAGAGGAGATAAAGGTTTCTGGATTTTAAATGCCTTAGCACATCTCTATTCAGACCTACAAGGTTTTGTAAACCTTGCAGGAAAACCGATCTCTCCTGCGAGGTTTCTTTTAACCTCGTAGGTATTTTAATAAGAATGATAAAAATTCAAACACTAAACAGATTCTAAAAACCGGGAACCGAGAACAAAAGACTGTCACGTACTGCTATCGCATCCTACCATAGATGCAATTTAATATTCGTGTATTCGTGGCTTTTTCTATAGAACAGATTACCACATCCTGCTACCTCCGTCCTAACATTGGCCTTTTTTAAAGAACGTCATTTCCCTCCGCTAGATAAAATTTTTTATCACAGGTCTCAGCTTGACGGCAATAAGACTTTTTCAAACAGCCATTTATCTTTTCAGTGTAAAATTAGCTCCGAAATGATCACGTTTACCGTCCTGCATTTCAAACTCAACTCTAAACCAATAATCGTCTGCGGGTAAAGCTCTGCCATTGTAAGTGCCGTCCCAACCTTCGCCACCGGGAGTTAATTCTTTGATTAATTTTCCGTAGCGATCAAAAACATAAAGTTTTAGTATTTGAATCTCTGCGGTATTGTTAATATTCCACGTATCGTTATATCCATCGGCATTCGGAGTAAAAAAACGCGGATAACCTACAAGGAAAAAATCATCTGAAGTAGTTTCCCCGCATCCATTAATTTCACGAGCACTAATGATATGAGAACCTGGATTTAAATTCCTAAACACCCCACTTTGCTGCCAGGCACCATTATCGGCTCGGTATTCATAAGACGTATTTTCACTTCCTATCCCACCGGAAGCTTCAGCGGTAATTAAATAGCCTCCTGTAAAATCGCTTCCTTCTATTTCTACAGAAACCATTTCAGGCCGGGAATAAGTCAATAAAGTTGTGGTAAGTTGCACACTACAGCCAGACCGGCTATCTGTGACAATCAAAGATACATCATTAAAGTCGGGCATTTCTGTAAAATTCAAAATCGCATCGGTACTAATGCTGTTTCCTTCGGCTATCCATTCGTAATCATAATTCACTCCTAAATCCTCACCAATTCCTGCTTCCTGGTTCACCGAACCATCTAAGTTTACGCAAAGCACACTTTCTTCCGGCAGAAAATTTTCAGGAATAAAAGATAGCTCTATATCAAATGAAATCTCCTGTGAATAGCAACCACTTTCCAAACCTTCTACCCGGGCAATGATTTCCCTGGCTCCATCAACCGGAAATGCTGTTGTATTGGAAATAGGATTCTCATCTTCCAAATCCTGTGAAGTTTCGTAAAAATTAACCCTGTAATTTTCTTCAGAAGTATTGCCGCTAAGAATTTCGGCTGAAGTTAAAGTTAAATCTATAGTGGTTTGAGTTGGATCACAGATATAAAGTTTTTCAGGAACACTTGCTACGGGTTCGCTATAAAAAGCAACCTCAATTTCATCTTCATCAGCCTGGCCTGTTATATTTTCATAAACAATTACCCTATATCGTCCCGAATTGGTAACTGTTAAGGTCGGTTCCTCTTCATTCTCAATTATCTCAAAAGCATTATTCATTTCATTAAACCTATACCATTCGTAACGCTCTACCCCATCTGTAGTTGCATCCAGAGTAGTTTCATCTTCATCACAAAGGAATCTATCGGGACCAAGCACCTCGTCTAATATTCCGCAATCTGTAGAACCAGAGTTAGCCTGATCGGCATTGGTTTGTTGCAGGCTTATAAATCCGGGCAACTCATCATAATTAGTGATTAATACGACATAAACCTGGCCTGCTTGAGCATTTAGAATATCCATTTGCTCTACAGCATCGGGTTCGTAACTACAGTCTACTATATTTTCTGCGCTTAGAGATTCGTTGGTGCAATAATCGTCTGTTCGCTCGAAAGGACCCCATACAATAAAATCTACATCATATTGAGAACCACTGCCATCTTCATTTTGAAATTGTGAAATATTGAAACGAAGATTTCCGGTTTCTTCTACCTGCAAGTAAAACCATGCAGGATAGGGCTGCGATAATAAACAACCATAATCTGGTCCTGGTTCGCCATTTACTACATTGCTATTATTTGCATTAGAATTTGGAAATACCAGCTCTTCATTCCCGGCGCAAAAAGGATCTAAACTTCCACAGGAACTTCCCTGGCCAAAACCAACGCCTGTACTTCCAAAAAGAAGAAAAACACAAAAAAGAAGTAGTAGCCCTTTTTTCATAATAAGTCATAGAAGTTACAAAATAACAAATATCTATTTAAACCCAGTCTTTTATGATTACATAAAAACCTATTAAATATGTATCTTTGCAAGCCAAACAATCGGTTTACGACTATTATTGTAAAAACGGTATGAAAATAGACAAAATTTTGAATGAAATTGATGAGCAGGGAGACGCCCATGCAGGTAGCAGTGCAGAAAGCCCTATTCGTGAAGATGCTTTTGAACTGAGTGATATAGAAAAAGTAGCGCTCATCAATAAAGATGTAAAACATATTATGGAAACTTTAGGCCTCGATCTTACTGACGATAGTCTTAAAGGAACTCCGCAAAGGGTAGCTAAAATGTTTGTAAATGAAATTTTTGCAGGCCTTGATCCCGAAAGAAAACCCATCGCATCTACTTTTGAAAACAAGTACAAATATGGCGAAATGCTGGTAGAGAAGAACATCACTGTTTATTCTACCTGTGAACACCATTTACTCCCCATAGTTGGGAAAGCCCACGTAGCCTACATTTCTAAAGGCCGCGTTATAGGACTTTCTAAGATGAACCGTATTGTAGATTATTTCGCAAAAAGGCCTCAGGTGCAGGAACGAATGACAATGCAAATTGTTCAGGAATTGCAAAAAGCACTTGGCACTCCAGATGTTGCCTGCGTGGTAGATGCAAAACACCTTTGCGTTAACAGCCGCGGAATAAGAGATATAGACAGTAGCACCGTAACCAGTGAATTTGGCGGAGCTTTCAAGGAACAATCTGTGAAAAGGGAATTTCTTGACTATATAAAACTGGATACTTCCTTTTAAAAATTTCTATTTTTTTAACAACCAACAACTAACTATCTATGGCGCTTTACCAGGAACAAAGCTTAAAAATGTACAATTCGATGAGCGGGGAAAAAGAAGTCTTTGAACCGATAAATGAAGGAAATGTTGGAATGTATGTTTGCGGCCCTACTGTTTACAGTAATGTTCATTTAGGTAATTGCCGAACTTTTATTTCTTTTGACCTAATTTTTCGTTATCTGAAACATTTGGGATATAAAGTAAGATACGTTAGAAATATTACCGATGCTGGTCACCTGGAAAATGATGCCGACAGTGGGGAAGATAGAATTGCTAAAAAGGCACGTTTAGAACAAATAGAACCTATGGAAGTAGTACAACGCTACACCATAGATTTTCACAATATCCTTCAAAAATTCAACAACCTGCCGCCGAGTATAGAACCTACGGCTACCGGGCATATTGTTGAACAAATTGAAATCGTTAAAACGATACTTGAAAAAGGTTTTGCTTACGAGGTAAACGGGTCAGTTTATTTTGATGTAAAGAAATTTAATGAAACTAATCATTATGGTAAGCTAAGCGGAAGGGATATTGAAAATATGATCGCCAATACCCGTGAACTCGCAGCGCAGAGTGATAAGAAAAATCCGCAGGATTTTGCACTTTGGAAAAAAGCCGAGCCACAGCATATAATGCGCTGGCCATCACCCTGGAGTGACGGTTTTCCAGGCTGGCACCTGGAGTGTACCGTAATGAGCACCAAATACCTGGGAGAAGAATTTGATATTCACGGCGGAGGAATGGATCTTAAATTTCCGCACCACGAATGTGAGATTGCCCAGGGAGAAGCAGCTACCGGGAAAAATCCCGTTCATTACTGGTTGCACGCCAATATGCTTACTTTAAACGGGAAAAAAATGGCTAAAAGCACCGGAAACAATATTCTTCCTGAAGAAATTTTCTCCGGAAATAATGATATTTTAGATAAACCATTTTCGCCGAATGTGACAAGATTTTTTATGCTCCAGGCGAATTACCGAAGTATTCTTGACTTTTCAGATGAAGCCTTAAAAGCCAGCGAGAAAGGTTTCAACCGATTGATGGACGCATACCACGCAATTGAAGACTTACCGGTTTCCGGAAAATCCAGCGTAGATATCAAGACCTGGAAACAGTCTTGCTATGATGCAATGAACGATGATTTTAACAGCCCAATCCTTATTGCCAAGCTTTTTGATGCGGTTAAAATGATCAACAATATCAAGGAAGAAGCTGCCACAATAACTGCGGAAGATAAAGAAGAACTACAGAAAACCATGTCGGCTTTTATGTTCGATGTTTTGGGACTTTTAGATAAAGTTTCAGAAAACAATGATACATCAGATAAGCTTTCTTCCACTATAGAATTGCTTATAAAACTTCGCGCGGAAGCCAGAAATAACAAAGATTTTGCTTTAAGTGACCAGATAAGGGATCAATTGCAGGACATGGGAATTCAGCTTAAAGACGGAAAAGAAGGCACTACTTTCAGTATAAAACCAGCATGATGCTGGACGCAAAAACTGGCAACAAATAGGGGAATGATTAAAAGTCTATGCTGAATTCCCAGGTTTGCGTCAAAATTATAAACATATAAAAACAGGAAAAACGATGCTTAAAAAATGGCTGGCATATCCGTTTATCCTGTTAGTGAAATTTTACCAGAATTTTATTTCTCCGCTAACGCCTGCAACTTGCAGGTATACACCAACCTGCTCCCAATACAGTTTAATTGCACTGCAACGCTTTGGGGTTTTTAAAGGCGGCTGGTTAAGCTTAAAGCGAATTTTTAGTTGCAATCCCTGGGGAGGAAAAGGCTACGACCCGGTTCCAGAAAAAACAGAAACCAAAGTATAGGGCAACTACTTGCAAATATGTATCTTTACCCTACTAATCAATTTTAATTTATGCTTTTTAACGCGATCACCTGGAGCCCTTCAGAAGGTTTAGACTTAGGTTTTTTCACCCTTCACTATTATAGTTTAATGTTTTTAATAGCCTTCGGACTTGGATGGTATATTATGAAAAGCATTTTTGTAAGGGAAAAGATCGCAATAGAAAAACTGGATTCCCTTTTTATCTATACCGTTTTAGCAACATTGATTGGAGCCAGGTTGGGTCACGTAATTTTTTATGACTGGGATTATTTTCAAAATCATTTACTAGAAATATTCTTACCGGTTCGCTTTGAACCGGAGTTTGAGTTTACCGGTTTTAGAGGTTTAGCAAGTCACGGTGCTGCGATAGGAATTATTATCGCCATGTACCTTTACCGCAAACGCGTATTAGACAAACCTGTATTGTGGGTTTTAGACCGAATTGTTATTCCTGTAGCCAGTGGTGCCATTTTTGTAAGAATAGGAAATTTTATGAATTCTGAAATTATTGGAAAACCTACAAACTCAGATTACGGGGTGATTTTCGCTAATTTAGGAGAGACTTTCCCCAGACACCCTGCACAGCTATATGAATCTTTCTGCTATTTACTTATTTTTATACTCTTGTGGTATTTATACTGGAAAACCGAAAAACGCCATAAAGTAGGCTATATTTTCGGCCTGTTCCTGGTTCTACTATGGACAGTAAGATTCTTTGTTGAATTTGTAAAAGAAGCCCAGGTAGAAGAGCGTACCACCTGGTTATTAAACACAGGGCAATGGCTTAGTATTCCATTTATAATAGCTGGACTTTACTTTATGTATCGCCCTACCAAACCGAGAACCGTATGATACGCAAATCCATAATTTTATCGGCTGTTTTAGCTGCTTCAATTTTATCTTCCTGTAAGAATGATGACGCTGAAACTCCTATAGAAACCGAGGAAATAACTTTTACTAAAGAAGGGGAAGCAACCTTACTTAAACCTAATGGAGATACCATACAGCAAATTGATATTGAAATTGCAGACAATGCTTATGAACATCAAACGGGTTTAATGTACCGTGAAAGCATGGAAGACGACCAGGGAATGCTCTTTATTTACGATGATGAAGCTCCCAGGGCTTTTTATATGAAGAATACTTATATCGCCTTAGATATTATTTATTTCGCTTCAGACAGTACTGCGGTAAGCTTTCAAAAGAATGCTCAGCCTGAAGATGAAACTTCTTTACCATCTGAAGCACCGGCCCAATTTGTTCTTGAATTAAATGCCGGCCTTGCCGACGACTGGAATATTGAAGTTGGTGATAAAATAGATTTCCAGAGGATAGATTAGGTTTTAAACCACATCTTTCATTTACTTAAATTAGTTTAGCAGAAGACTTAATACATTTTGGTAGTTCTCGTCGAGCAGGGACTCGGACTTCTCGGCTTTACCTTAAGTATATTTGTTTCTAAAATTATACTTATTCTGATTGCCACTAAAATTTAGAATTGAGTTCTCTCATCATCTCGATAGTGTCTATAAATCTTACTCCAAAGTGGTTGCATACTTCAGGAATTTTGACTCGTTTTTTAGAGTCCGGAGCACTTTTTTCATAAGTTACAATTACCAAGTTTTCCTTCATTGCATAAGCAACTAACCATGGATCAGCTAAATCTGCTTGCAAAAATTCCTCAATAGCACGATCGTGATATTGATGTCTCTTTGAATTAACCCATTGAACGATTTGAATATATTGAGGAAGAGCTATATCTGTTGAGTTGAAGAACTCATCTTCTAAGTTATCACCACACCAAATTTTCAGTTCATCTTCATGTGATGCCTTGTCATAGATCTCTTTCTTTACTTTATCTATGCTTATTATATGTCCATTTTTTGCTAATTCTTTCGTCCTTAACCAAAAACTTTCAGCTACATCCAATGGATAATATGAACGATGAGCTTGAATAAAGAAATTTGTGTCCAATAAATATCTTCTCATACTTGATATAGATATTCGTTCACAAACTTTTCATAGGTATTTCCTCTTAAATTAGTTAGACGGTATGCATCTCTGTATAGAAGATTATTTTCTTTTACAGCAGTATTAACATAGTTCGCAAATCTTAGGCTAACCCTTTTTCTAGCAGTTGAATAAAAGTTTCCTCCAGATGCTTGATTTTCCTTGTTAAGATGAAAACTTTTGATGTAAGAATTATAAAATTCGAAGAATTCTTCTTTTGTAATTAACTTTAAATCGAAAGCTCTTCGAGAAACAACTATTGGACTAACTTTTAAATTTCTACTCAATGTTTTGAAGTTTTGGGTAGTCAGCCATAATTTTCTAAAATGTGTTTCTGGTACTAAAAACTCAGCTGCAACCTTATCACAAAGTTTTTCGATTGGATCATCAGCCGGCAACATATTATCATTATTAAAACCGGCACTTTCACCTAACCAAATATGAGCTAATTCGTGAATTAAGGTAAACATTTGAGCTGCTTTGGCATCTGCAGAATTAATAAATAAAAAAGGTGCCTTATCA
This sequence comes from Salegentibacter tibetensis, assembly GCF_020164485.1. GTDB lineage: Bacteria > Bacteroidota > Bacteroidia > Flavobacteriales > Flavobacteriaceae > Salegentibacter > Salegentibacter tibetensis. The sequence goes on along the minus strand of NZ_JAIQZA010000003.1, from coordinate 118,736 downwards.
TTAACTAAAACAAATCCTCTACATTCCTCAACATCGATTCTTCTTCTTGTATTGTTACCAACAACACCATTAAAGGTGACAATTATTCCTGTATCTTCAATTTTCCGACTAAGGTAATCTAATGTTTCTTCCCAAGTTCTAAACTCCTTCGCCCAACCTTCACTTAGATTTAAAGTTTTTCTTATGTCACTCACAATTTCTTTGTAGTTATCATTTTCATCGAAAGCTCCTACAAAGCTTAAATTATCATATCCACTCTCAGTTAAATAATCAGTTAGCCAAGATTGCCGTTCCTGAAGCATTTGAACAGTATGATAAATATTCAAAGAAACCTTTTTGATGTCTTCTTTACCAGTTCTAAAAAATGGAATATTTAGTTCTTCTTGTGGAGGTTCATTTAAGAATAAATAACCAAATGGTACGTGAACTTTATGCGTGAAGTCTTCTAGCTGCTTGATTGTGGGGTACTTATTTCCTTTTATCCATTCTTCAACCTTTGGGTTTTTGGCAAAAAAATCTTCTAGCTTAAAACCTGCTCTGGTTATAGCCCACTCAATTAAATTATAATTAATATTTTCTATTCGATTTACCACTAATCAAAGATAGATATTTTTACGTTCTTGGATGCATTGAATACAACTCATAACATCCAATCAAATACAATTTTAACCTAAAATCGAGCAGTCTGAAATGAAGTTTCCAAAATTGAACATACTAGGGTTTACGAGCTATAAACCTAATTTAAACTAAAACAGCGCATAAAAAAAGCGCTCCAAATTGGAGCGCTTTTTACTTATATCTTTCCGAAGAAAACTTAAGCGGTAGTTGCTTCAGTTGAATCTTCTTCAATTTTCTTTTTCTTTTCAATCTTGGATTTATCGGTTACACTGTCAAACATAACAGGAGTCGCGATAAATAAAGAGGAATAAGTACCTACAATCACACCAATTATTAAGGCAAACATAAAGCCTCTAATGCCTTCACCTCCAAAGATGAAGATAGCAAGCAACACTATTAAGGTGGTAAGCGAGGTGTTAAGCGTACGGCTTATAGTACTATCTAAAGCGCTATTTACAGTTCTGCTTAACGGCCAGCTGGTGTGCTCGTTCACAAACTCCCTAATCCTATCGAACACTACCACTGTATCGTTCAATGAGTAACCAATTACTGTAAGGATTGCAGCGATAAAAGCCTGGTTAATTTCCATACTAAATGGCATCACTTTATAAAGTAAGGAGAAAATACCTAATACTATAATAACATCGTGAGCTACTGCGGCAACAGCACCAATACTAAACTGCCATTTTCTAAATCGCAATAAGATGTAAAGGAAGATTACCACGAGAGATCCTAAGATCGCCCAGAAGGAATCGTTTTTAATATCATCGGCAATGGTTGGACCTACTTTCATAGACTGCATAATACCAATATCCTGGCGGGCACCACCAGTTGCAAATTCATCATAAGTAAGACCTGCCGGTAAATAAGATTGTAAAGCATCAAACATAGATTCCTGAATCTCGTCATCTACCTCTGTGCTTTCTTCGTCTACTTTATATTTAGTAGTTATTTTAAGCTGATTGTTTGGGCCAAAAGTTTTTGCTTCAGCACTTCCAAATTCAGCGATAAGATCCTGCTCAACATCGGTTGGGTTTACATCCTTGTCAAAACGTACTGTATACGTTCTACCTCCAACAAAATCAACCCCCTGGTTAAGTCCCTGTACCAATAATGAACCAACACTAAGAATAATTAAAATCCCAGAGATCACATAAGCTACTTTACGCTTTCCAAGCCAATCTATTTTTACATTTCTGAAAAGATTCTTGGTTGCGCCTGTAGCGAATTCAAGTGATTTTCCGTTTTTACCATAACCATCTATAAACAACCTGGTGATAAAAATTGCAGTAAATAAAGAAGTTGCAATACCTATTAATAAGGTAGTAGCAAAGCCTTTAATAGGACCTGTACCTAATATCAATAATATAAAACCAGTTAAACCGGTAGTAATGTTTGCATCCAGAATTGAAGAAAGCGCATTATTAAAACCATCTTTAATTGCATCTTTCTGCACTTTTCCTTTAGCAAGCTCTTCACGTATTCTCTCAAAGATAAGTACGTTTGCATCTACCGAGATACCAATTGTTAATACGATACCGGCAATACCAGGTAAAGTTAACACGGCACCTAAACCGGCAAGGATTCCGAAGATAAATAGAATGTTTACTGCAAGAGCAACATCGGCAAAAAGACCGGCCTTACCGTAGTAAAAGATCATCCATATCAATACGAAAATAAGAGCGATCCCAAATGACCAGATCCCGCTGTCTATAGCCTCCTGACCTAAACTTGGTCCTACAATTTCACTTTGAATAATATCTGCGGAAGCAGGAAGTTTACCTGCCCTAAGAACATTAGCCAAATCCTGGCCTTGAGTAATATTAAAATCTCCTGTAATTTCACTTCTTCCACCTGAAATAGGTCCGGTAGAAACTCCGGGAGCGGAATATACAGTGTTATCTAAAACGATTGCTATGTTGCTCTGTTGCGTTGAAGCAAGACCTGTCATTTCTTCCCATGCCTTGGCTCCTCTTCCGTCCATTTGCATAGAAACAGCAACACGTCCCATTTGATCATAAGTTTGCTGTGCATCTGTAATTACATCGCCACTAAGTGGTGGCTCCATATTACGATTTCCTCTTAATGCATAAAGACCAATAACTCCTTCTTCATCTTCCGGAATACCCCAGGCAAATTTAGCGTAACGCTGCTCTGCAGGAAGCAAAGATCTTACCTGAGACATTTCCAGATAATTATTCACTTTTGCTGTATCCTGTACAGAGAAATAAGCAAGAACAGGACCTCCCTGGAATCCTGGACTTTCTATTAATTCAAATAAAGGATTGTTTCCTGTACTTACTTCAGTAGAATCTTCACTTTCTGCAAGTAGATCATCTATATCGCTAGCGGTTTCAGTAGCCGTAGTATCAGTTTGAGTTGCTGCTTCTTTAGCCTCTTTACCTACTACGTCTTTAAGCACATTATTAGCCTGAGCTAAAAAGTTACCTAATTCGGTATTTTTATAAACGTGCCAGAACTCAAGTTGCGCTGTACTTTGCAATAATCCTTTTACACGATTAATATCTTTTGCGCCAGGTAATTCTACAAGGATTCTTCCGGAATTTCCTAAACGTTGAATATTTGGTTGGGTCACCCCAAACTTATCAATACGCTTTCTCAATACTTCAAAAGCTGAAGTAATAGACTCATCAACCTTTCTTCTAATCACCGATTCAACCTCGGAATTAGACATATCAAAATTAATCTCATCACTTAGGGTCTTGTTCGCAAAGACATCTGGCGAAGCAAGTCTTGCATCAGGAATATCATTGAAAGCCCCAAAGAAAAGGTCTATATAATCATCCTGGCTATCTTTCGCAGCTTCATCAGCTTCAGCTAACGCCTTATTAAAAGCAGGATCATTGGTATTATTCGCTAAACCAGAAAGAATATCTTTAACCGAAATCTGAAGAATTACGTTAATACCTCCCTTAAGGTCAAGCCCTTTATTTAGTTCTTTGTCTTTGGCATCACTATAAGTAATCCCGGCAATAATCTCGTTATTCGCTACCGAATCAAGATACCTCTGCTCTTCAACATCTCTTAATGCTGAATAGTTCTCTACATTTTCGCTAATTCGTTGCCTGGCAAAATCTTCAGCTTCACGTTCTACACTATTTGTAATAAAAGTAAAAGACAACTGATATATACATACCAGTCCAAATAAAATTGCAAAAACCTTAATCAGTCCTTTGTTCTGCATTATTCCTTAAGTTATAATTAATTAGGTCGATTTTAAAAACGGACAAATATAGGGTTTCAAAAATGAAATCCCAACAATTTTTTTTTGAATAATTTAACTTTTAAACATAAAAAAGACCGCATAATTTGCGGCCTTTTATGCTGTATTTTCAAGGTTTAAACCTTCTTAGAGTTCTAAAAGTGCATTGGTTTTTTTTACACCTTCAGCACTTTCCTTAATTTTATTAGATTCTGCATCATTAAGGTCTATTTCAACGATCTTTTCAAGTCCGTCTTTTCCTAGAATTGCAGGTACTCCAATACAAATATCATTTAAACCGTATTCACCTTCCAGCATTGCTGAACAAGGGAACATCTTTTTCTGGTCACAAGCAATTGCCTGAACTAAAGCCGAAACAGCAGCTCCCGGCGCATACCAGGCACTGGTTCCTAATAATTTGGTAAGGGTTGCTCCACCAACTTTAGTATCTTCTGAAACCTGGTTTAAGCGATCTTCAGACAAAAATGCTGAAACCGGAACTGAGTTTCTTGTAGCCAATCTTGTTAGCGGTACCATACCAGTATCACTATGGCCTCCAATTACCATCCCATCAACATCTGATGGTGGGCATTCTAAAGCTTCACTCAATCTAAATTTAAAACGTGCGCTATCTAAAGCTCCACCCATACCAATAATCTTATTCTTTGGAAGTTTGGTTGTTTTATGCACAAGGTAAGTCATTGTATCCATAGGATTACTTACCACGATTAAGGTTACGTTTGGAGAATGCTTAATAAGGTTTGCAGAAACTTCTTTTACAATCCCGGCGTTTATTCCAATTAATTCCTCACGGGTCATCCCTGGTTTACGCGGAATACCGCTGGTAATTACCGCAATATCACTACCTGCGGTCTTAGAATAATCGCTTGTTGTTCCTGTAATTTTAGTGTCGAATTTATTTAGCGTTGCGGTTTGCATTAAATCCATTGCTTTACCTTCGGCTACACCCTCTTTAATATCGAGCAGCACAACTTCTGAAGCAAAATCTTTAATAGCAACATATTCTGCACAACTGGCACCTACGGCACCTGCTCCTACTATAGTAACTTTCATCTTATATTTTATTTAAATCGATTAATATTTGATCCCAAAAATACAAATATTGATATAGTATTACTATAAGATATGGTTAAAACTACAGGTTTTATATTTTAAAATGCAAGCCGGCATTCAGGTGAAAAAATTTACCTGCAGTCGCCATAGTACTTATCTTAAAACGGTCGAAATAAATATTAAAGCCTAAATCAGCTTTAATTTGAGCCTGACTTTGATCCAGACCACGTAGCGCTGCATTAATTGGCCCCAAAGCAATACCTGAACCACCCATTGCATAGTTGAAGTTTGAGTTGGTTACTCCCAGCGCTCCAAAAACCTCAAAACTATCGCCATATTTTTTAGAACCCAGAACCGAAGCCATCCAAAGATTGGAATTTACATTTACAAGGGTTAAGTTTCCAAAAGAACTTCCTGAGGAAGACAGGTTTACCGGATCAATAAATTCATACTCTACATCAAATTTGTTAAATGCAATTATTGCAGCTGCCTGAAAATCATCCTCCTGATTAAATCTAAAGTATTGTGAAAAATTATGTTTTATAGCAGCACCATAATTAGTAAAAGCTACACCATCTACAGTTAATTGCGGCAATATTCTGGCGGAAAATTCTGTTTCGTGAGGCAAACCAACATTCGCCTGAATAAAAGGATACGCAAGAACACTTTTATTAATTCCTTCTATTGCCTGAAATCTAATCGGCACATTATTTCCTGCATAATTAATATCTCCAACGAAGTAGGTTTCAGTCTCTCCACCAAATGCAGTGGGCACAACGGCGTTGCTTCCATCTCCCTCAATACTCAATATTCGTCCACCACTTTCGTGTACACCCCCGAGATCACCATTTGAGATCGTAAACGACCGTCTATTAGAAGGCACAAATAATGCGTTACCCTGAAAAGAAATTTCTACCTGCCATGGCTTTAATGCAGTAGCAGAAGTAAACCAACCGGCACCAGCCTGATAAGCGGCTCCTTCGGCTGCAGGACCAGCAAATTCATCTGCAATATAAAGCATTTCATTTGCGAATTTTGTAACATCATCTTCCTGAGAATAGGAATAAACTGAAAATAAAAAAAATAGAATGAGGTATTTGGTTTGAAATTTCAAAATAAGTAGGTGTTAAGTTAGTGGGTAAAAATAGCAAAAAAAGTATTCCAATTATAATGCTAATAAAGAGCATAAAAAAAGGCTGTATGAAAAGTTTTTTAAATCGTCATTCTGAATTTATTTCAGAATCTAAGATGTTGATAATCAAAACATGTTAGAAGCTGAAACAAGTTCAGCTTGACAAAATTACACTTTTCAAACAGCCTATTTTGACTTTTGCACTCCTATTAGTTACGCATCAATATTCGCATATTTGGCGTTCTTTTCAATAAACTCACGCCTTGGTGGCACCTCATCTCCCATTAGCATAGAGAAAATTCTATCGGCTTCACCACTATTATCTATGTTTACCTGTCTCAATTTACGCCTTTCTGGATCCATAGTTGTATCCCAAAGTTGCTCTGCATTCATTTCACCAAGACCTTTATAACGTTGAATCTGCACGCCTCCACTGTAACTCTCAGCGATCTCGTCGCGTTCTTCCTCGCTCCAGGCATAGCGTTTTTTGCTACCCTTTTTTACTAAATATAAAGGCGGAGTCGCTATATAAATATGTCCTCCTTCTATTAATTCCTTCATGTATCTGTAAAAGAAAGTCAAAATAAGTGTTTCAATGTGACTACCATCTACATCGGCATCACACATTATCACTACTTTATGATATCTTAATTTGTCAGTATTTAAGGCTTTACTATCCTCCTCAGTACCAATAGTTACCCCAAGGGCAGTGTAAATATTTTTTATCTCCTCGTTGTCAAAGACACGATGTGTCATCGCTTTTTCAACATTAAGGATTTTACCCCTTAGCGGAAGAATAGCCTGAAACTTACGATCCCGACCTTGCTTGGCAGTACCACCCGCCGAATCACCCTCCACAAGGAATACTTCACTTTGAGTAGGATCTTGCTCAGAACAGTCAGACAGTTTCCCGGGCAATCCACCAATACTCATCGCGGTTTTACGCTGAACCATGTCACGAGCCTTTTTAGCCGCGTTCCTGGCCTGAGCAGCAAGAATTACCTTCTGAATAATGGTTTTCGCATCATTCGGATTTTCTTCCAGGTAATTTTCAAGCATTTCGGAAACCGATTGTGAAACCGCCGAAGTCACTTCCCTGTTACCAAGTTTTGTTTTTGTTTGCCCTTCAAATTGAGGCTCGGCAACTTTTACTGAAATAATCGCGGTTAATCCCTCACGGAAATCATCTCCTACGATCTCAAATTTCAGCTTATCTAACATACCGGAAGCATCGGCATATTTCTTAAGCGTAGTAGTTAAACCACGTCTAAACCCAGATAAATGCGTTCCACCTTCGTGGGTATTAATATTATTTACGTAAGAATGCAGGTTTTCGCTAAACGAGGTATTATATATCATCGCAACCTCAACAGGAATATCATTCTTCTCGCTTTCCATTGAGATTACGTGGCTTATAATTGGTTCGCGATTTCCATCAAGGAATTTTATAAATTCTTTTAATCCTTCTTCAGAATGAAACCTTTCAGAAAGATATTCCCCTTTTTCATTAACCTCACGCTTATCGGTAAGTGTAATTTGAATTCCTTTGTTCAAAAAAGCCAGCTCACGCATTCTGCTGGACAAAGTATCGTAGTTGTAATCTACACTTTGCTGAAAAATGCTGTTATCAGGCTTAAAGGTAATTACCGTTCCGTTTAATTCGGTTTCACCAGCTTGTCTTACCGGATAAAGCGGTTTTCCTATTTCATATTCCTGTTCCCAAACCTGGCCATCTCTGTAAACCGTAGCTTTAAGAGTAGAAGAAAGCGCATTAACACAACTTACCCCTACCCCGTGCAAACCACCGGAAACCTTATAAGAATCTTTATCGAATTTACCACCGGCACCAATCTTGGTCATTACAACTTCCAGGGCTGACACTCCTTCTTTTTTGTGAAGGTCTATCGGGATTCCCCGTCCGTTATCCTCGGTAGTTACCGAGCCATCTTCGTTTATGGTTACTTTAATCGTATCACAATGGCCGGCCATAGCCTCATCTATAGAGTTATCTACCACCTCATACACCAAATGATGCAAACCTCTAACGCCGGTATCCCCAATATACATTGAAGGTCTTAGGCGCACGTGCTCCATTCCTTCTAAAGCCTGAATACTATCGGCGGAATAACTTTGTTTTTTGGGTTCTTCGCTCATATATTTTACTAATTAAATTCGTCTATTTTGAATAACGAACAAATATAACAAAACGCATATTTTTAATAAGCTTGCAAGGTCTTCACTAGCTTTAAGTTATTAACAATTTGTGCAAAAAAAAGTCCGCAATACAGCGAATTAAATGCTGTATTACGGACATAACAAACCACACGATTGTTTAACCTAAACGCCTGCTAATTCTTCAAGTTCTTTCTTGGCGTTTGTTGCTACGTGAGAAGTATTCGCACGTCCACTTGGATCAAGATCTTCCTGCCATTTCGGGATCCATCTTTTTACTGTTTTTGCAGCGTTTTCCTGCGGGAAATGACTGTGGAATATTTCTCTATAGAAATAAGCTTCCTTGGTGGCCGGAGTGTTGTAAGGATACTTCTCTGATGCCGTTGCCATTTGCTCATCGGTAACCCTGGCTGAAGCGTGCGCAATAAGCTCGTCTATCCAGCTGTAACCAACACCATCGCTAAATTGTTCTTTTTGTCTCCATAAAACCTCATCTGGCAAAAATGGTTGCTCTGGAGTATCAAAAGCTTTTCTAAGAATATATTTTTCTACTCCACCATAAGTTTTTGGCAACTTATAAACAGCTTCAGTCTCCATTGCTGTTTTTAAGAATGCCTTATCTAAAAATGGCACCCTGGCTTCAAGTCCGTGAGCCATTGTAGATTTATCTGCTCTCAGGCAATCGGCAGTTGCCAGTCGTTGTACCCTCCTAATGGTTTCTTTCTGAAAATCATCGGCAGTAGGTGCGTTTTTAAAGTAAAGGTAACCTCCAAAGATCTCATCAGCCCCTTCCCCACTCAAGACTACTTTTACGCCTTTTTCTTTTATTCCTTTAGAAAGGAAATACATTGGAGTACTCGCCCTTATAGAAGTTACATCGTAAGTTTCTAAATGCCATACCAGTTTTTTCAGAATATCAATTCCTTCTTCCACGGTAAAATGAAATTCAGAATGCTCGGTTCCAAGGAATTTTGCCACTTTTCTGGCCGCTATTAAATCTGGTGCGGTTTCATCTAAACCTATAGAGAAAGAATGTAATTTTTGACCGCTATCTTTCATTAATCTGGCAGCGATAGAAGAAGTTAAAGAGGAATCTAAACCTCCACTTAATAACACCCCAAGAGGAACATCTGCCATTAATCTTTTGCGAGTTGCCTCAATTAGACTTTCTCTTATTTTTGAAAGATCTAATTTTTGAGTTGCTTTTTTATAATCAAACCATTCTGGCGTATAGTATTCTACAAAACCGGTTTGTGGCGTGTAATAATGTCCCGGAGGAAAAGCCGCAAAACTGCTGCATTGATCTACTAAAGTTTTCATTTCACTGGCAAACCAGATAGAACCTTCATCATCGGTACCATAATAAAGTGGCTTTACTCCAATTGGATCTCTTGCTGCGATAAAATCTTTACCATCTACTACAACAAAAGAAAACACCCCGTCTAATTTATCAAGAAAATCTACACCGTATTCTTCATATAAATGAACAATTACTTCTGAATCTCCGGTGGTTCTAAAAGAATGATTTTTTAATTCATTATTTCGCAAATCCTGGTGGTTATAGATCTCTCCGTTGTGAATCATCCAGGCAGTTGAAGTTCCCTGAATAGGTTGTTTTCCGGTTTCAAGATCTACAATAGACAATCTTTCATGACTCAATACATAACCTTCTTCGGTTACATGTACATCACTTTCGTCTGGACCGCGGTGCGACATTCTTTTTGATAGCCCGCTGATCTTTTCTTCTGATAATCGTTTTCCGATTACTGCTAAAATTCCACACATAACATTTGCTTTATTAATTCCATACAAATATGCAGTAGAGATTACAGTTTATAAACATAAAATAGTATATTGGTATAATATGAAAACAAATTACAGGACATTAAAATTCAGAAGTAAGCAAAAGCTCCCCGAAAAGCTTACAAATTTTACATCTGTAAAAATTCAATATTTTAACAGCAACTAAATAAATCTTTAACACCTTAAGAAATAACAGTGAACTATCTTTAACCTTAAAATCAAACACAATGAAAAGATTACTTTTAACTACGCTATGTTTAATAGGATTTCTTGGATTTCAGGATGTACTGGCCCAGGAAACAGAAATAACCAACGGACCTAACTTTCCTAAGTTAGACACAAGTCCATTAGATATGATAATTCACCGCGACCAAAAAGACGAGGTTATTATGCGGGTAATTTACAGCCGTCCTCAAACACGGGGTCGGGAAATTTTCGGAAAACTAGTACCTTATGGAGAAGTTTGGAGAACCGGGGCCAACGAAGCTACCGAAATAACTTTATACAAGGATATGGAAATTGGTAATGAAGTTGTAGATGCCGGCACCTACACCATTTATACAATACCAGAGGAAAAAGAATGGACTGTTATTTTAAATAAGTCAGTTCACACCTGGGGCGCTTATGAGTATACCGACAAACAGGACTATGTAAGAATTAAAGTTCCGGTAAGAGATGCAAGCCACGATATTGAAAATTTCTCAATGGCTATAGAACAAAAAGAGGATGAAGCAGGTGCAAACCTACTTATGGGTTGGGCAGACAAATATATAAAATTACCATTCTCGCCCGCGGGATAGTTTTAAATTGAAATTATAAAAAAACGGCTGTTTAATTGTAAATAGCCGTTTTTTATGGAATATTGAGATATTTATGAGGTAGCTGCTGCAAAAATTATTAAATAAATCGTCATCCTGAATTTATTTCAGGATCTAATAAGTTGGAAGCTGAAACCAGTTCAGCTTGACGGTCTCAACTTTTGAGTCAATTTCTTATTATGGAATATTGAGATATTTATGGGTTTGTAAAGAAACCTTCCACTTAGGGTTTTTCATTACAAAATCTACAATTAGCGGCATCATTTTATCCCTGTTACTCCATTCGGGTTGCAAATATAAAATACAGTCTTCACTAACTTTCGCCGCCTGTTCTTCAGCAAACTTAAAATCATGTTTATTGAAAATAATCACTTTAAGCTCGTGCGCCAGCGGGTAAATTTCTTCCTTAGGCAGTTTTATTTTTTTTGGTGATAAACAAATCCAGTCCCATTGCCCGGTAAGTTTATAAGCTCCGGAGGTTTCAATATGAATATCGCAGCCTTTTGCTTTTAGTGCACCGGTAAGCCTGGTCATATCCCAGGTTAAGGGCTCTCCACCCGTGATCACTATAGTTTTACTACTCGCCACCGCTTTTTCTACAATTTCTCCAATATGAGTGGGTGGATGAATTGTTGGATCCCAACTTTCTTTCACATCACACCAATGGCACCCTACATCGCAACCTCCAATTCTAATAAAATAAGCGGCCGTTCCTTTATGAAATCCTTCTCCCTGAATGGTGTAAAACTCTTCCATCAACGGAAGCATAATCCCATCGTCTACCAGCGCCTTTGTCTCTTCTGTAATCATAGCCTGCAAAGATACGTAATCTCATATTTTTAAGCTGTGCTTAAAGCTGAATTCCTTTCTAATCTAAAATAAGCGCATTTTTCACCCCAAACTTTTCCTTGGAAAGATCTACTAAAAAGCCGTTAATAACTGCATACTCCAGTTTTCCTTCTTTTTCGAGAAAGAAATTAGCTTGTAAATTGTCAGAAATTATAAAATCCTCAGCAATTAGGTTTATTGGTAAGTCTATAAAATTCTCTTCCGGCAGTTCTTTTAAGGCAACATAGGCATAACCTTCCTGAAGTATTTCTGAAATATTTTCCTGTTGAAGCTTATCTAAATTTCGAAAAATTTCAGGATAAACCATCCCTTCCACCAATCTATATCCTGAAGCTTCCATTTCTTCATAGCCGTAAAACGTAGAAAGATCTCCCCTGTCTACTATATAGGCATCATAAAAATAATCCAGGTTTTTGTCCTGAATTTCGCGTTGGTTGATTCCTAAATCCAAAATATATTCCTCTCCCAGTAACTCATAAGTAAGCCCTGTAAGCTTTAAATCGAAAAGCTTCCTGTCGTTATTCGGGATTTCTTCATATTCAGAAATATCAGCGTTTTTATAATCCCCTTGAGCAATAGAAAACACAGCAGCGAGGATGGAAACAAAATTCAATTTTCTAATTTCCTGTTTTTCGGGATCGTTAGGATAACCGCCAGATTCAATTAAAATAGTGCTGGTACCCCATTTTTGGATATTATCACCAAAGGCACGAGGCTCAAAATCGTCGTTATACCGTCCAACCTGTCCGGGAGCGTATCCCTGAAGAATATCATTCATTTGAACAATTACCTGCATTGCAGCTCTACGAACCTCGTTTATTGATTTTTCATAATTATAAGCTGGGGCAAGATAAGAAATAGTTGCCGGCTTTGGCGTGCGTTCGGCATTATAATAAGTGCTTTGATCGTGGAGATTAAAACCGAAATCGGCTTCCAAACTATCACGAACTCTTTTTAAAGTTTTACTTTCCGGAGATTGTAAACGTAAGGCATCTCGATTAATATCTACTCCCAGTAAATTTCTACGCTGAAAACGCTGCGCGCCATCGGGATTTAGCATCGGTAAGAAATGAAGTTTTACATTCTTCAGCATTTCCTCTTTTTCTTCTGAAAATTCTTCGGAATCCAAAAAATTAAGAATATCGAAAATAGCCATAGTCGCCGTAGATTCATCGCCGTGCATTTGCGACCAGAGAAAAACATCTATCTCTCCTGAACCTACTGAAATCAACTGAAGCGGTCTTCCTTCAATAGACTCACCCACTTTTGCAACCTCGAAATCCTTTTTCTTCTTAAACTCATCTATTAAAGGTTGAATTTCAGCCTGTGTAAATCGGCGTTTTTCAATAGATTTTTCTTTAAAATCTTCATAAGAATCATACAACTCTTTATAAAGTTCCCTTTCCTGCGTAAAACTCAGTGATGGTAGTAGCAGAATAAAAAGAAAAATGAAAGCATTTATATTTTTAATATTGATCATTATTTACTGGTTTTGGGTACCGGTTTAAAATTAAAGCTTTTAGTTTTTTCCCGCACTCTTTGCATAAATTCTTTTCCGGAATCGGTCTTTTTGGTTCGGTAGTCATCGAAGATTCTTTCAGTGAAGCCTGGAATTAGGGTGCATTCATTTCTTCATATTTAATTTAACTTTGTGCTAAGGCTTAAATATCTTCAACCCTATTTAAAAAAATTATTATCGTGAATTTTTTTTCCACTACTAAACCAACACTCAGAGGTCTTGCTCTTTTATTAATTCCCATTCTGCTTAGCTCCTGCTCATCTACCCGCCAAATAAGCAAGCCTTTAGATCAAATTTTTAACAATTCATCGGTATTCAAACAGGGATTTTCAGGTTTTATGGTCGTAGATCCTGAAGAAAACAAAATTCTTTATAGCCATAATGAAAACAAATATTTTACTCCCGCTTCCAACACCAAATTATTTACTTTTTATGCAGGTTTAAAAATCCTGGGCAATTCTATCCCTGCGCTTAAATTCCATATTGAAAATGACACCCTTTATTTTAAGGCCACGGGAGACCCATCATTTTTAAATGAAAATTTACCTGATTCCAAAGTTTTTGAATTTTTACGGGATAACACAAATCATTTAGCCTATGTAGCTCCAAACTATATCGAAAAACACCAGGGACCCGGGTGGGCCTGGGACGATTACAACGCATACTATTCAGCTGAACGCACTGCCTTTCCTATTTATGGCAATATGATAGGATTTGAATTTGAGAAAAATAAGGAGTTTCCCGTGGTTTCGCCTTCAATTTTCAAAGATTCCCTGGTAAGCTCTAAAGACAGCCTGGTTTCAACCCGGCTTAGACGTGATATAAACAGAAACCGTTTTCAGTTTAACAATCAAAAGAAACAATCAGATTTTTCACAATCTGTTCCTTTTAACTATTCTTCAGAAATTCTTGTAAAACTCCTAAACGATACCCTTCAAAAACCGGTTAGCTTAGTTCAGAATTCCGCATTAAACAAAAAGCTTGATAAAACATTATACAGTGTACCCGCCGATAGCGTTTATAAAAGAATGCTGAAGGAAAGCGATAATTTCATTGCTGAACAGATTCTAATAATGGCTGCCGGAATAATTTCAGATACGTTAAAATCTGAAAGTGCTATAGATTATATGAAGAAAAACCACCTAAAAGACCTGCCGGATGAACCTATGTGGTATGACGGGTCAGGACTTTCCCGCTATAATCTTTTTACCCCCCGAAGTATGGTGAAATTGCTTCAGAAAATCAAAGTGGAGGTACCTCAAGAAGAATTACTGGATATGCTACCTATGGGCGGACATTCCGGAACTATAAAAAATTATTATAAAGCAGAGGAACCTTATGTTTTTGCCAAAACCGGGACTCTAAAAAACAATCACAGCCTTAGCGGATACCTAAAAACCAAAAGCGGAAAGATCCTGATTTTTAGTTTTATGAATAGCAATTATACCGTACCTACCCCGGTTTTAAAAGCCGAAATGGAAAAAGTACTGCTCCACATTCGCGATATTTATTAACTTTAATTCTTCAAAAACCACCGCTACTAATGCAACGTAGAAAATTCATTCAGAATATAGGAATAGGAAGTTTAGCTTTTCCGCTGGCAAATTTTACTGAAATTGATAAAATCACCCATTCAAATAATTCAGTTATAATTCCGCAGGGATTAAAGGAAGGTGATACGGTTGGAGTGGTGAGCCCTTCCAGCGCTATTTTTGAAACTGAAGCTTACGAAATTGCTAAAGAAAGCCTTGAAGCAATGGGCTTAAAAGTAAAATTCGGCAAATTCGTAAAAGGTCGTTACGGACATTTAGCCGGAACCGATGAAGAACGGGCCGAAGAACTTAATAATATGTTTCGCGACGATTCAATTCAGGCGGTTATGGCACTACGTGGAGGATCGGGTGCGGCGAGAATCCTGGACAAATTAGATTATCAGGCTATAAAAAACAACCCTAAAATTTTTATTGGTTACAGCGATATTACCGCGCTACACCTGGCGATTTACGAAAAAACCGGACTCGTAACCTATCACGGACCCTTAGCAGTTTCTACCTGGAATTCCTATAGCTTTGATCATTTTAAACGTTTGTTATTCGATAAAGAGAAAATCACTTTCACCAATCCCACCGATAAAGGTGATAACCTTGTACAAATCGAAAACCGAATTAGAACTATTCAGCAGGGTGAAGCCACCGGCCGGCTTATTGGCGGAAATCTTTCGGTGCTTACCGGGATTATGGGATCTGAATATTTCCCTTCAGGTTGGAAAAATAATATCCTTTATTTAGAAGATGTAGGCGAACAGATTTATGCCGTAGACCGTATGATGAGTCAGTTGCAATTAGGCGGAGTTCTGGATAAAATCAGCGGATTTGTTTTTGGAAAATGTACAAGTTGTAATCCCGGCGGCTCGGGTTATGGATCCTTAACTATGGAGGAAGTTATAGATCATTATATAAAACCTTTACATATCCCGGCTTTTTCGGGAGCAATGATTGGCCATATAGATGATAATATCACCATCCCTAACGGATTGAAAGCGAAGATCGACGCTGCAAAAGGTAGCATCGAACTTCTGGAAAGCCCCGTGAAATAATTGTCCAAATCAAGAACCTCGGGGTGGGTCCTCAAGGCATGAATCAGAAAACTATTTAATAATTTCGAGGCAGGCCCGCCTGAATGATTCGGGCGGGTCACGGGAAATTAACCCCTCAATGAGGGGTTAAAAGTAAATTGGCTTAAAGCCGCAATTATTCACAACATTTTTTATTTTTAAGAAAATTTTAATCTTGGATAAAACGCAAGAATTTGTAGAACATATTAGTAGTGCCTACCAACCCAAAGGTGATTACATCCATTTGGGCGCAGCTATGCTAAATGGTGAAACTTTTGCTGATGCCGCGGTGAAAATTCCGCTAAAAACCATGAACCGCCATGGATTAATTGCCGGGGCTACGGGAACCGGAAAATCAAAAACACTGCAAATTCTGGCTGAAAACCTTTCACAAAAGGGTGTTCCGGTTTTGTTGATGGATGTAAAAGGAGACCTTAGTGGGATCGCAAAGCCCTCTGCCGGAGAAGAATTTTTGTATGAACGGCATAAAAAACTTGGCTTCCCTTTTGAAAGTTCAAAATCACCGGTTGAGTTTCTTACAATTTCAGAGCAGGATGGTGTTCGTTTAAGGGCTACGGTTAGCGAGTTCGGCCCCGTTCTATTATCTAGAATTTTAGATGTTACTCCAACCCAGGAAGGCATTCTGGCTATTATTTTTAAATATTGCGACGATCATCATTTACCATTACTGGATTTAAAGGATCTAAAGAAGATGCTTCAGTATGTGACCAATGAAGGCCGCGAAACTATAGAAAACGAATACGGAAGGATTTCCAGTGCCTCCACCGGAGCTGTTTTAAGAAAAATTGTAGCCCTCGAGCAACAAGGTGCTGAGCGTTTTTTTGGTGAAAAATCTTTTGAAGTAAACGATCTTAAAAGAAAAGACGAAAAAGGCCACGGCTTTGTAAACATCATGCGGCTTACCGATATTCAGGATAAGCCTAAATTATTTTCAACCTTTATGCTTAGCCTGCTGGCAGAAATTTATACCACTTTCCCTGAAGAAGGCGACAGTGACAAACCCAAACTGGTAATCTTTATAGATGAGGCCCATCTTATTTTTAAGGAAGCTTCAGCTGCTTTACAGGATCAAATTGAAAGTATTATAAAGCTGATTCGGTCTAAAGGGGTGGGACTTTATTTCGTTACCCAAAACCCTACCGATGTGCCTTCCGAAGTACTAGGCCAACTGGGTTTAAAAATTCAGCATGCCCTAAGAGCATTTACCGCTAAAGACCGAAAAGCGATTAAATTATCGGCTGAAAATTATCCTATTTCAAGGTATTACGATACCAAAAACGAGCTTACCTCGTTAGGTATTGGGGAAGCGCTGGTTTCGGCATTAGACGAGAAAGGAAGGCCTTCTGCCCTGGCTGCCACGATGCTGAGAGCACCGATGAGCCGGATGGACATTTTAACCGACACCGAACTGGAAGAGCTTATTTTACAATCTAAATTACGACCAAAATATAACGGAGTAATTGATCGTGAAAGCGCTTACGAACTGCTGAATAAAAAAATAGATGAAGCCGAAGGAAAAAAAGCAAAAGAGAAGGCTGCAGCTGAAGCCCGAAAGCTTAAAAAAGCAAGTAATAAAACTAACAGGAATAACAACAAAACCCAGGGAGCACTAATTAAAGTGCTTACCAGCGCTACTTTTATAAGGGGCGTAATGGGCGTACTCAATAAATTATTAAAATAAATATCATCAATTTCAATTTAAAAATGAAAAAATCATTGCTACTTATTCTAGGCTTAACTTTAGGTCTAACCTCCTGTCAAAAAGATGAAGACAATCCTTTTTTAATTACTGCCAACCAGGTTGGCCCTGTTCACCGGGATATCAAAATCAACCAGTTAGATTCCCTATTTTCCGGGGATTCTCTTGTTAAACAAAAAAGTGGTGCAGAAGAATTTCGGGCTACCAGTGAAATTAAGGTTTTTGAAAAAGGAGGAAAACCTTTAATGATTTTAGAACCACTACAGGAATTCGATACTACAAGCACTATCGGATATATACGGGTCCTGGACCCGCGATACGAAACCAAAAGCGGCTTAAACACGGCTAGTACCTTCAAGGATATTATGGAAGATTATAATATTTCCAGGATTGAAAATACCCTAAACGCCGCAGTGGTTTTTCTTGACGAAATAAACGCCTACATTACCATTGATAAAAAAGAATTACCTTCAGATTTAAGATACGATACCGACTCAAAAATCAGGGCTTCCCAAATTCCCGATGATGCTAAAATAAAGTATTTTATGATTTATTGGGACTAGCATTCTGGAGCGATGAAGCTGAAAATCGCAATCCACAAAAAATCACCTGTTTCTTTAAGAAATGTTAATCACACTATGATCTTCAAACATTTGGCTACCTTTATTCCCCTAACCAAAACACTTTAGTTATGATTAAAATCTTAGGGATTATCTTAACCGTTGGCGGTGCTATTGCACTGGTAATGGGGATTCTTGGAATTTTTGGAAGTATTGCTCTTATGTTAAGCCCCTGGGCACTGGCAATTATAGGTTTTATCTTCTTTATTTCGGGAATTTCCCTTATTAAAAGAAGAAAAGATACCGAAGATATTGAAGCAGAAAAAAGAGCATAAATAATTTCTTTTATAAAACAAAAAAGGTGCCCATTGCGAGGCACCTTTTTTTATGAACAGAAATATAAAATAAAGATTGGTATTAGTCTACATTATCATGTAAAAAGGAATTATTTCTTCTAAAATGAAGATCATCGTTATCGTCTTTTCCTAAGGTAGTCCGCGATAATTTCCCTTCTCCTTTTTCACTTTTATCTAAATCTACGCCCTGTCTTTTGTAGGCAGGTTGTTTTTCAATTTCATCAATTTGAGCGGCATTACTTCTAAACTTGTAATTAAACTCCTTCATTTTCGCTCTACGCTCTGCAGCACGTTCTATTAAAACTTCAGAAATAGGATTGTTAAACGGGTCCTCCCCTCTTTCATTCTCTTCCTGTTTTTTCTCAGGATTTTGAGGTTCCGGTTTTACCGTTTTCTTTTCAAAAGCGATGGTTTCGTCTTTTGGCTCTTCTTTCTTTTTAACCTGAGGTTTTGATCTATCTAAAGATTGCTCAAATTCCATATAATCGTCCAGGCTGTAACGTTTTACACCTCGTGTTGAACTCTCGGTTACCGGAACGACCTCCACAGGTTCATTTACTTCAATATTTTTAGATTCATCTTCTTCAAGCTGATGTCTAACTTCCTGTTTTTGCTCCTGCTTTGGTTGTTGAGCCTTAGGCTGCTCTTGCCTGGATTGTTCTTGCTTAGGTTGTTCCTGTTTAGGCTCCTCTTTTTTCTCCTGATTTATTGGAAAATCGAAAGTGAACATAATTTGATCGTCATTATCATTTTGAACCTCTTCAGGCTCATTCACTTCCATAGATCTCACTTCCTCTGAAGTATCATTGATAATAAAATCATCAGGATTAATTTCTTCAAAAGAAACCTCCATATCCCGCGCCGATTTTGGCGTTTTATATAATTCTTCCTCCTTCACCTGGATGTTCCCAACCTCATCTACTTCTTCTACACTATCATCTAAAGTATGTACAATGGTATTGTCAGGCTCCTGCGATTTTGGTTCTTCCTCTTGTTTTTGCTCTTCTTTCTGTTGGTTCAGTTGCGGATAAAAACCTCTTTTCTTCGGATCTAATTTCTGTTCCGCTTTCTGGTCGTCCTCCAGTGTATGGATAATCTTTTTGGTTTCAGTATTTACAATTTCGTTTTGTTGTTCTACGTTAAATCCCGTAGCGATAATTGTTACCGAAATCGCATCATCTAAAGCTTCATCTTCACCAACACCCATAATAATATTGGCACTGTGGCCGGCTTCTGCCTGGATATGATCGTTGATTTCCCCTATTTCATCAATAGTAATTTCCTCACCGCCCGAAACGATTAGCAGTAATACGTTTTGGGCACCGGTAATCTTATTATCATTTAATAAAGGAGAATCCAGGGCTTTGCTAATGGCATCCTGAGCTCTGGTGGCACCAGTTGCCTGTGCAGATCCCATTATTGCCGTTCCGCTGTTGCTTAACACGGTTTTTGCATCCCTAAGGTCAATGTTTTGCGTGTAATGGTGCGTAATAACTTCAGCAATACCCCTGGAAGCGGTAGCTAAAACCTCATCGGCTTTAGAGAATCCAGCTTTAAAACCAAGGTTTCCATAAACCTCGCGAAGTTTGTTATTGTTGATCACAATTAAGGAATCAACGTGACTTCTTAGTTTTTCTACCCCGAGTTGGGCTTGCTCGTTCCTCATTTTCCCTTCAAACTGAAAAGGAATGGTCACGATTCCAACGGTAAGGATATCCATATCTTTTGCCTGTTTCGCAATTACAGGAGCCGCACCTGTACCGGTACCACCTCCCATACCTGCGGTGATAAATACCATTTTGGTATTTACATCAAGCATTTGTTTAATTTCATCAAAACTTTCTACGGCTGCCTGCTCCCCAATTAGTGGGTTAGCTCCGGCGCCCAGTCCTTCGGTTAGGCTTACTCCTAACTGTATCTTATTGGGAACGGGACTATTATCAAGGGCTTGCGCATCTGTATTGCAAACCACGAAATCTACTCCTTTTATCCCTAACTGGAACATGTGGTTTATAGCGTTGCTACCTCCTCCACCTACACCAATAACTTTAATGACGTTCGATTGATTCTTTGGCAAGTCGAATGCAATGTTGTCGAATTCTGTACTGCTCATAAATTCTGTTTTACTGGTTCTCTCTTTTACTCTGCGTTATCTAAAAAATCTTTAAACTTCTCAGCCCATTTATCAAAAATGCTCTTTTTGGGCTGTCTCCTGGGAGCTTCGGGATCCTGTTTTAAATCATCACCTTCCGGGGGATTTTGTTCAAAATCTTCCTGCAACTCCGCTTCTTCTCTGTCTCGTTCTTCTTTGCTTTTCAGCACTACTTCTTCCTGAAACTTCTTTTCACCGTGTTCCAGGCTATTCATTACCAAGCCTACTGCGGTAGCATAAACCGGGCTGGTAGTTTCAGTATCGTTATTTCCTGCTAAATGCTCGTTAGGATATCCAATTCTGGTATCCATTCCGGTGATGTATTCCGCGAGTTGTTTTAAATGCTTCAACTGCGCGCCACCTCCGGTTAAGACCATCCCGGCAATCAATTTTTTCTTTTGTTCTTCGTGCCCGTAGTTCTTGATTTCCAGGTAAACCTGTTCAATAATCTCTACAACCCGGGCGTGGATTATTTTTGAAAGGTTCTTTAAGGTAATTTCCTTAGGCTCCCTTCCGCGTAAACCGGGAATAGATACAATCTCGTTGTCTTTATTTTCCCCCGGCCACGCAGAACCGAATTTTATTTTCAGTAATTCGGCCTGTTTTTCTATAATTGAACATCCTTCTTTGATGTCTTCGGTAATCACATTTCCTCCGAAAGGAATTACCGCGGTATGCCTGATTATTCCATCTTTAAAAATGGCCAAATCAGTAGTTCCACCACCTATATCTATTAATGCAACCCCGGCTTCTTTTTCTTCCTGACTCAATACGGCATTAGCTGAAGCCAATGGCTCTAAAGTCACTGCTGAAAGTTCCAATCCGGCACTTTTTACGCATCTTCCTATATTTCTTATGGAAGAAACCTGGCCAACCACAACGTGGAAATTGGCTTCCAATCTTCCGCCATACATCCCTATAGGTTCCTTAATTTCTGCCTGGCCGTCTACCTTGAATTCCTGTGGTAAAACGTGAATAATTTCCTCGCCGGGCAACATCACCAATTTATGGACCTGGTTGCAAAGGCTGTGAATATCATCGGCGTCAATAACCTCTTCGGGGTTTGTCCTGGTTATGTAATCGCTGTGCTGCAAGCTCCTTATATGTTGGCCCGCAATACCAACCACTACATCGCTTATTTTTAATCCGGAATCTGCTTCCGCTTCCTGAATAGCCTGCTGTATAGACTGAATGGTTTGGGTAATATTATTTACTACCCCACGATGAACACCAAGGCTTTTGGATTTTCCAATACCTACGATCTCCACCTTTCCATATTCGTTCTTACGTCCAATCATGGCCACAATTTTTGTGGTACCTATATCTAATCCTACGGCTATCTCGTTGTGTTCCATAATTTACTTTTTAGTGCAAACAACCTGATCTCCAAATTGCAAATTCACTTTTTTGTAGGTCTCTAATTTGTCGTCTTGTAAAGCTTTTTTATAAAATGCTTTAAAATTATTGAACTTCAGGGCTATATCTTCGGCTTTACCGAAATACACCTTAAAGTCAAGCTTTCTTATTTCCAGTTCAAATTTATCTCCGGGCAAACGCCTAATGCCGGTAATAAGCCTCGTCAAAAATTCATCTTTCTGAATATAATCTACTAAAGGATATGCCTTTTCTACATTGCTGGAATCTATTCCCAAAACCAATGGCACTCGTGCGGCATAATATGGCGATAATGGCATTACACGGCCATTTCTGTCTAAATAAAAAGAAGAATTTCCCACTATTCTACCAATGGGTTTACGCTGACTTATTTTTGTCTGGAGTTTCCCGTCCAGACTTAAAAAAACTTCAGCATTTTCTATCATATCGTGATTATTCAAAAGGCTTTCTACCTTATTCAAATCTAAAATTTCTTTGTCTATGCCCGCCGCGGCCACATCATTTTGTATCAACAACTTATTAACCGCTTCCTCAGTAACATACAGGTTTTCACCTGTAACAAATTGCACTTTTACCTCGCTCACTTTTCGGGAATTATTCCGTTTTTCAGCAAAACCAAATAGAAAACCCACTAAAATGAGCAAAACAGGAAGTTTTATATAATTTAGTTTAAGCTTCATCTTGCAAGGCGTTTTTTACAGATTCCACTTCTTCCCCTATACTGCCGGCACCCATAAGCACCACAACTTCGGGATTTGATTTTTTTATTTCTTCAATGATATTTTCTTTCTGAATTAATTTCTTTGAATTATTATTTACTTTCTCCAGAAGCCAGCTTGAGCTAACACCTTCAATTGGCAACTCTCTAGCCGGATAAATATCCAACAAAAGCAATTCATCAAACAAAGCCAGACTTTCGCCAAAATCATCTGCAAAATCCCTGGTTCTACTGAACAAATGCGGCTGAAAAACCGCCAGTACTTTCTTACCGGGATGCATTTCCCTTATTGCCTGATTTACCGCAGCGATCTCTGCCGGATGATGTGCATAATCGTCTATAAGCACCAGTTTATCTGACTTAATCTTATAGGAAAATCTTCGTCTAACACCTTTAAAACTATATAACGCCCTGGTCAGCTTGGGGATTGGGGATCCAAATTGGATAGCCATCGCCAGGGCGGTTATAGCATTTAGCAAATTGTGTTTGCCGGGTAGATTAAACATAAAACCTTTAATAACTCCTTTGGGAGTTTTAAGATCAAAATGGTAAGTCCCATTTTCAATCTTTATATTTTTTGCCGAATAATCAGCATCGTCTTCTATTCCAAAAGTGATTCCTTCAATAGGCAGACCGTTTTTCACGAATAAAGTCCCATTTTCAGGAACCAGTTTAGCGAACTGCCTAAAGGTATTTTCCAGTTCTTCCTTCTTCCCATAAATATCCAAATGATCGGCATCCATAGAGGTTATGGCTGCAATATTTGGCGAAAGATGAAGAAAAGACCTATCAAATTCATCGGCTTCAACTACAATAACTTCGTCGCCTTTCAGGATCAAATTGCTTTGAATATCTTCACTAATTCCTCCTAAAAATCCGGTGACTTTTGCGTCGGTTTCTTTAAGTAAATGACCTAAAATTGCAGTGGTCGTGGTTTTACCGTGAGTTCCGGCCACAGCCAAAGTGGTTTTTCCTTTAGAGATCAACCCAAGGACAGCAGCTCTTTTCTTTAACGTAAATTCATAATTTCTGAAATACGCCAACTGTTCATGTGCCTCCGGGACTGCCGGGGTATAAACGACCAGTGTATTTTTTTTATCTGTAAATTCAGCAGGAACAGCATTCATTTTTTCATCATAAACCACAACAATATTTTCGGCTTCCAGCGTTCTGGTAAGTGAAGTTGAAGTTTTATCGTAACCGGCTACATTTTTCCCCTGGAATCTAAAGTAACGCGCTAACGCACTCATCCCAATACCGCCAATGCCGATAAAATAAATATTTTGTATGTGGTTTAAATCCTGCATTTTATGTTTTAAATCTCACGTCATTCTGAATTTATTTCAGAATCTATTTTCTTTCAAAATCTTATTTAACTAATTTCTCTACTTCATCTACAATCCTGGCGGTCGCATTTGGCAATGCCAGTTTTTTAATATTTTCAGCAAGCTCTTTTTGCTTTTTATCTGAAGTCATTAAAGCGAAAAACTCAGTTTCAAATTTTTCTTCCAGTTCATTTTCCTTCAACATCATCGCGGCATTTTTATTTACAACCGCCATTGCGTTTTTTGCCTGGTGGTCTTCAGCAACATTTGGCGAAGGAACAAAAAGCACCGGTTTTCCTACAATACTTAATTCTGAAACCGTACCGGCCCCCGCCCTGGAAATAATCACATCGGCAGCACCGTAAGCCAGGTTCATTTCATTCAGAAATAAATGTGTTTGCACCAAACCTGAATTATATTTTTTATATTCTTCGAAATACAGCTTTCCGGTTTGCCAGATAAGCTGAATATTATCCTTTTTAAACTTTTCTAAATTGGCTTCTACCAATTGATTTATTCTTCTTGCTCCAAGGCTTCCTCCCAAAACCAGGACAACTTTTTTATCTTTTTCCAGTCCAAAATGCGCAAGTGCCTTCTCCCTGTTTTTATCGATTTTCAGCAAATCCTGCCGTACCGGATTACCGGTAACTATGGTTTTTTCGGCAGGAAAAAATCGCTTTACTTCTTCGTAAGCGGCACAAATTTTATCGGCCTTTTTTGCCAGAATCTTATTGGTAATACCCGGAAAAGAATTCTGCTCCTGGATAAGGCTGGGTATTCCTTTTGAACTCGCTACTTTTAGTAATGGCCCACTAGCAAATCCACCGGTTCCAATTACCACATCGGGCTTAAAACCCCGTATTATCTGCCTTGATTTCGCCAGGCTACTCAGGAGTTTAAAAGGAAACATCAAATTGCCCAATGTTAACTTTCGCTGAATTCCACTAATCCAAAGACCTTCTATTTTGTAACCTGCCTGTGGTACTTTCTCCATCTCCATCCTGTCACTGGCACCAACAAACAATATTTCTGATTCAGGATAACGGGCTTTTATCTCGTTGGCAATAGCAATCGCCGGGTAAATATGCCCGCCGGTGCCGCCTCCAGATAATATTACACGTAAATCCTTTTTCATCATTTTAAAATTTTAATCCCATTATTGGAATTTTCACCAAAGGCTTATAATCATATTCCTGTCTATCGCAAATTTCTGCATCCAGCATCATGCTGTTTTTAGATCGCTTCACTTAAAATATCTAACGGGTTTTCATCGTCCAATTCCTTTTCAGCTTCTTCTCGTTCTTTCATTTCCTCACGTTTGGCGCTTACGCTTAAAATAATTCCCAGTGCCATACAGGTCATCCAAATGGAAGTTCCTCCGCTACTTATTAAAGGCAAAGTTTGCCCCGTAACCGGAAACAGCTCCACCGCAACGCCCATATTTATCAAAGCCTGTAAAATTATAGGCAAACCAACGCCCATAACCAGTAATTTCCCAAAAACTGTATTCGCTTTTGTCGCTACAATCACAATTCTAAAAAGCAACATTAAATAGGCAAGCATTACTCCGAATGCCCCTAATAACCCCATTTCCTCAACAATTATCGCATAGATAAAATCTGAGGAAGATTGTGGCAAAAAATTTCGTTGCACACTTTTACCAATTCCCGTTCCTGCCACACCACCACTGGCAATTGCGATTTTAGCCTTTTCTATTTGATAATCTGCTTCGGTGTCTTCATCATTAGAAAAATTCTCTATCCTGCTCGCCCAGGTATCTACCCTGTTGGGCAAAAGTCCCGGAAAAGCTTTCGCTGTTAGGATGAACATTGTCAATAAAAGCAGACCTGCCGCTACAATAATTCCAAGGTATTTTATAGGATATCCACCTAAAAACATAAGCACCAGTACCATAGAAAAAATGATAGCCGTTGTGGAGAAATTGGCCGGCAAAATTAATAATAATACTACTCCCACAGGCAGCCAAAGTGGTAAAATTGACTCCTTAAAAGTGAGATTTTCATTGGTCTTTTTAGAGAGGTATCTCGCCACATAGATCATTAGAACCACCGATGCCAAGGTAGATGACTGAAATGAAACACCTAAGCCCGGAATTTGGATCCATCTACTCGCATAAGCACCGTCAATCATGGTTCCCTGGGCCACTGTATAAATTAACAACACAATTACAACCGGCAAAAATAAAATGGAAAGCCCCCTGAAATAATGATAAGGAATTTTATGCACGGCAAAGAGCAAACAAAAACCTAAAAGCAAGTGGAAGAAATGCACCACCACGTACTGGAAAGTGCTTCCATCACCATATAAATACGCAAGGTTACTACTGGCGCTGTAGACCGGCAAAAATGAAAATATTGCAAGCAACGCAGCCGTAGCCCAGATAACCTTATCGCCTTTAAGATTTAAAAAAATGTTGCTCATTTAATTCTTTTTAATCTGTCTATTTTTTTACGTCATTCTGAACTCGTTTCAGAATCTAAGGTCTTAGTAATAAAAACATGTTAGAAGCTGAAACGAGTTCAGCTTGACGAAACCAGACCTTCCTATTTAAAGGTTTCTAATAGCTTCTTTAAACTGTCGGCCTCTGTCTTCATAATTCTCAAAAAGATCAAAACTTGCACAAGCCGGAGAAAGCAATACTGAATCCCCTTTTTCGGAAAGCCTGTAAGCCATTCTTACAGCTTCCTTCATAGATTGTGTTTCTACAATGGTATCTACGCAATTCCCAAAATTCTGCATCAATTTTCTATTGTCTATTCCCAGGCAAATAATTGCCTTTACTTTTTCATTTACCAAGGGCAAAAGGTCGTCGTAAACATTTCCTTTATCTACCCCACCAACAATCCAAACGGTTTCGCTTTCCATACTTTCCAAAGCATAAAAAGTCGCGTTCACATTAGTAGCCTTAGAATCGTTGATGTACTGCACATTATTAATTTTAAGCACTTTTTCAAGTCGATGTTCCACCCCCTGAAAACTCTCCATACTTTCACGAATAGTTTCTTTTCTAATTCGTAATAATTGGGAAACAGTGGCCGCAGCCATCGCATTCTTGGTATTGTGTTTACCCTGCAAACCTAATTTTGTTGTTGGCATATTAAATTGGTTGTTTTCTATATTGACAATAATATTTTCGTTCTCTATGTATGAACCGTTCTCCACTTTTTGCTGAAGTGAAAACGGCAATTTTTGCGCTTTTACGGGATGTTCCTCTAACCAGTTAGTGATAATTTCATCATCTAAATCGTAGATAAAAAAATCTTCTTCAGTTTGATTTTCGGCAATCCTGAATTTTGAAAAAACGTAATTCACAAGTTTATGCTCGTAACGGTCTAAATGATCGGGTGTGATATTGGTTAAAACCGAAATATCCGGCCTAAAATCTTTAATCCCGTCTAACTGAAAACTGCTTAATTCCAGTACAAACCAGTCGGGAGTGGTTTCAGCAACTTGTTTTGCAAAGCTGTCTCCTACGTTCCCGGCCATTCCCACTTTTATGCCAGCATTTTTTAAAATGTGGTATACAAATTTCGTGGTGGTTGTTTTACCGTTGCTCCCCGTAATCCCAATAATTTTTGCCGAAGTAAAAGCAGCAGCAAATTCAATTTCTGAAATCACCGGAATGCCTTTTTGCTCCAGCTGCTTTACGATAGCTACTGAATCTGGTATTCCCGGACTTTTCATCACTACCTCTGCATCTAAAATTTTAACTTCAGTATGCGTTTCCTCTTCCCAATCGATTTTTAATCCTTCAAAAACCGATTTATACTTCTCCTTTATTTTTCCTTTATCTGAAACAAAAACATCAAAACCTTCCTTAACCCCCAAAATAGCAGTCCCGGCACCGCTTTCGCCGCCCCCAAGGATCACCAGTTTTTTAGCGGAATTGTTAGTATTTTGAGTTTCAATTTTCACTATTTCTTATCTTACTTTTAACGTGATTATGCTTACAATGGCCAGGAAAATCCCAATAATCCAGAAGCGCACTACTATTTTACTTTCGTGATATCCTTTTTTCTGATAATGATGGTGCAAAGGCGACATCAGGAAAATCCTTCGACCTTCGCCATATTTTCTCTTGGTGATTTTAAACCAGCCAACCTGAAGAACCACGGAGAGGTTTTCCATTAAAAAGATTCCGCATAAAATAGGGATCAGTAATTCTTTTCTGGTGGCGATTGCGAGTACGGCTATAATTCCACCAATGGTCAAACTACCGGTATCCCCCATAAAAACCTGGGCCGGATAGGTGTTGTACCATAAAAAACCAACCAAAGCCCCCGCAAAGGCACTTATAAAAATCGTCATCTCACCCGATCGGGGGATGTACATAATATTGAGATAATCTGAAAAAATAATGTTACCAGAAACCCAGGCAAAAATCCCCAGTGTAAGCACAATTATGGCTGATGATCCCGCTGCGAGACCATCAATTCCGTCAGTTAAATTAGCACCGTTGGAAACCGCGGTCACAATAAAAATCACGATAGGTATAAAAATCAGCCAGGCGTAATTCTTTAATGCCGGGTCTATCCAACTAATTAAACTCGAGTAATCGAATTCGTTATTTTTCACAAAAGGAATTGTGGTGGTGGTAGTTTTAATTTCAGGCCCCATTTCCCTTATATTCTGAAAACTATCTACCAATTCTTGTTGTTCCGGCGCAGGCTCGTTGGTCTCTTCCTTTACGGTAACTCCCGGATGCAGAAACAAAGTGCCGCCTACAATGATTCCTAAACCAACCTGGCCCAGAACCTTAAATTTTCCCTTAAGGCCTTCTTTATCCTTCTTAAAAGTTTTAATGTAATCGTCTATAAAACCTATAGCTCCCATCCAAATTGTGGTTACTATAAGCAGGATCACATAAATATTCTCCAATTTGGCAAACAGTAAAACAGGAATTAGCGTGGCGAAGATTATAATCACCCCGCCCATAGTTGGTGTACCCGCTTTTTCGCTTTGTCCTCTTAACCCAAGGTCACGTACACTTTCTCCAACCTGTTTTGCCTGTAAATAATTGATTATTCTTTTTCCGTAGATAGTAGAAATAGCCAAAGAAAAAATTATAGCCATAGCCGATCTAAAAGAGATATACTCAAACAAGCGCGCCCCGGGCACCTGGTATTCTGCATCTAAATATTGAAATAAATAGTATAACATAGTTTCTGGTTATTCTTCCAGTGGAAAAAGTGGGCTTACTTATTTAATTGTTTCAAAAATTCGGTAACTATCTTAAGGTCATCGAAATCTTTACGCTCTCCATTCACCTCCTGATAAGTCTCGTGACCTTTCCCGGCGATTAGGATAATATCATTCTCCCTCGCCATTTGACAAGCTGTTTTTATAGCTTGCTTGCGGTTGGTCACCGACATGATTTTCTTATAATTCTGCGGTTCAACTCCAGCCTCAACATCTTCTATAATCGTTTCCGGATCTTCCGTTCTTGGGTTATCGCTGGTAAAAACCACCTTGGTACTCAAAGCCGAAGCGATATGCCCCATTTTAGGCCTTTTTGTTTTATCACGATCTCCACCGCAGCCTACAACAGTAATAAGCTCTTCATTTTTTGTACGGATGCTGTTTATAGTTTCCAGCACATTTTTTAAAGCATCAGGCGTATGGGCGTAATCTACAATCGCAGTAATCTTTTCTTTTCCCGAAATGATATATTGAAACCTTCCGCTAACCGAATTGAGTTCACTTATAATCTTTAGACTTTCCAGGGTTTCCAAACCTAAAAGTTCTGCAGTAGCATAAATCGCCAATACATTGTAAGCATTAAAACTTCCAATTAAGCGCGTCCATAATTCCTGGTCGTTTACTTTCAGTAATAATCCGGTGAAAGAATTTTCAAGGATTTGTGCTTTATAATCGGCGTAAGATTTTAGGGCGTAGGTATATTTTTGTGCTTTTGTATTTTGAAGCATTACCTGACCATTTTTATCATCGGTATTCGCCAGTGCAAATGCCGAAGCCGGTAATTCGTCAAAAAAGCGTTTTTTCACATCGCGGTATTCCGCGAAACTGTTGTGATAATCTAAATGATCGTGGCTAAGATTAGTAAAAATCCCACCGGCAAACTCCAGAGCGGTAGTTCTATGCTGATCTATGCCGTGAGAACTAACCTCCATAAAGCAAAACTCCACCCCTTCATCATTCATTTGCTTTAAATAGTTGTTGATAGTGATAGAATCTGGGGTAGTCCTAACCGCATCATAAGAATTTTCAGCAACCATCACTTTCACCGTAGAAAGTAAACCAACTTTAAATCCGGCTTTTGTAAATAGGTTATATAAAAGTGTGGCGATAGTGGTTTTTCCATTAGTCCCGGTAACCCCTATAAGTTTTAATTTTTCCGAAGGATTATCATAATAATTGGCAGCCATAAAGGCTAAAGCGCGCTGGGCATTTTCAACTTTTATATAAGTAACCCCATTTACGAGTTCCTTCGGTAATTCCTCGCAAACTACCGCAAGTGCTCCTTTATTTATCGCCTGGTTTATAAACTCGTGCCCATCTGAAATACTTCCACGAATAGCTACAAAAGCATCATTTAACTCAACTTTTCTTGAATCAAACTGTAGCTTGTTAATAGTTACCGAAGTATTTCCAACTACGGCATCGATTTGTACTTTATATAATATGTCTTTTAAGACTCTCAACCTATATTTAAATTTACTTGCTGATTAGTTTTTATTTTCTGTCCCGCCGATATTGATTGCCCGCTAACTCTTCCTGTTCCCTGAAAAGTCACTTTCAAACCAAGGTTTTCTAAAAGCGAAACAGCATCCATTGCTGGCATTCCGGTTACATCTGGCATCACTATTTTCTCATTGTCAATTTTCGCGTAATAAGCTTCAAAATCGTCTGTGACTTTATCATTCTGAATATCCAGGGATGGCAGGGTGTCCATCACCGGGGTATCGGTATAAATTTTTTGGGCGATTTGCTTAAAAACCGGGGCTGCAACGATATTTCCGTAGTAACCTTTACTCTTATTAGGCTTGTGAATAATTACGATACAGGAATATTTAGGATCCTCTGCCGGAAAGTATCCCGCGAAAGAAGAAATATATCTTCCGGGTTCTATCCAATATTCTACCTGGCAGGTACCTGTTTTACCAGCCATTGAAAAATTGGGCGTATAAATATTTGCAGCTGTACCTTTCTCTACAGTTTGCTGCATCATTTTTTGAAGTTTTTTAGCGGTTTCAGGAGAACAAATCCTTGGATTCATCACTTCCCGTTCAACCTTCAAAATACTTTTATCCCATTCCTTTACTTCTTTAATAAACCTTGGTTTTACCATTTCACCATTGTTGGCAATGGCATTGTAAAAGTTTAAAGTTTGCAAAGGCGTAATGGAAACCCCATAACCAAAAGCCATCCACGGAAGACTTAAACCATTCCAGTTTTTATCTTTAGGATGTGGAATTTTAGGAGAGCCTTCCCCTTTGATATCCAGGCCAATTTTACTGTTTAAGCCCATCTCGTATAACTTGTCTACGAATTTGGCAGGATTGTCTTTATACCCTTCAGTAATAATTTTTGTAAAAGCAGTATTGGATGAAACTTCAAATGCCTTTGCAGCAGAGATCTTCCCATAACCTCCATGACGGGAATCCCTAACCGGTCTTCCGTAGTATCGCACCACGCCGTTTTCGGTATCTATTACCGAGCTGGTATCAATTACATTATCTTCCAGCGCGGCAGTCATCGCCATTAACTTAAATGTTGAGCCGGGTTCGTGCGATTCATAAACCGCATAGTTTCTTTTTTCAAAATAAGTTCCGTTCTCGGTGCGACCAAGATTAGACATTGCTTTGATCTCGCCGGTTTTGGTTTCCATCACCACTACGGTACCGTGATCGGCTTCAAAATGCTCCAGTTGTTTTAGTAATGCGTGGTGCGCAATATCCTGAATATTTACATCTATGGTAGAGATCACATCATAACCATCTTTTGGCTCTACTTCATTATTATCACTGATTGGTTTCCACTGACCTTTGGCAATTTTTTGTTTTAATCGGCGGCCATCGGTTCCTCTTAAATAAGAACTAAAAGCTCCTTCCAGGCCCACACGGGTGAAATAGCCATTTTCATCCTGGCGCTCGTAGCCAACGGTTCGCTCTCCCATTTTTCCAAGCGGATGCTCACGAACTGTTCTTTGCTCTACGATTATCCCACCTCTATAAGTTCCCAGATTGAACATTGGAAAGCTTTTTACTTTCATATATTCAGAATATCCAAGGTTTTTAGCAATAGGCAGATAACGCTGGCCGTTAGCCCTTGCCTGTCTTAAATATTGAGACCAATAAGCAGAAGACTTTCCAAACATTTCAGTAAGACTATTGGAAAGCGGCACTATATTTTCCTGAAAATTTTTATCAGAAACGGTAACTGCATCAAACCTGATATCGTACTTGGGAACCGACGTTGCCAAAAGATTTCCTTTAGCATCATATAAATTACCGCGACTGGAAGGAATTTTAAAACTCCGCACGGTGCGTTCTTCAGCCAGGTTACGATAATAATCTCCTTCTACAAACTGAATATCAAGCAGCTTCACACCCACCCCAACGGCGAAAACGAACATACAGGCCGCAACCACGTATAATCTATTCAATATGCCTTTTTCAGATGTAGCCATTTACTCCTTTATATTCACTTTTATTTTATACGGTGGATTCTCGGAAGGGAGAATTCCCCGGTCTTTCATTTTTTGGGTAATTGTAGATTCCATTTTAATTCGCATAAGCGCAGAACGACGATCTACAAATTCACTTTTTAATTCCCTTACTTCAGTATGAAGTCTTGCGATCTTATGCACCTTGCTTTCTGCACTGTGCGAACTCGCAATCATAATAATAGCGAGCAGCGTACAAAAAACTATAAAGCGCCAGTTGTTCACCGCATCCCTGCTAATAAGAAAATTAGCCCGTAGTATGTTGTAAAAACCTTTTTTCATAAGACCTTAAAAACTATAATTTCTTAGCCACTCTTAACTTGGCACTTCTCGCCCTGTTATTTCCTTTGATCTCTTCAGCAGATGGAACTATAAGCCCACCTACTTTTTTAAATGGAACTGAAATATTTCCGTAGAAATCTTTTTCAGGCTCACCTTCAAACAAACCACTTCTTATATATCTTTTCACCAATCTATCTTCCAGCGAGTGATAAGAAATAAGACTAATTCTCCCATTTTTTACCACCAACTCTTCGGTTTGCTTTAAAAATTCCTTTAAAGCTTCAATTTCCTGGTTTACCTCTATTCGAATTGCCTGATAGATCTGTGCCAGGATTTTATTTTCTTTTCCTTTAAAAAGATGCGGTTTCAACAAATCGTTTAACTGCTCGCTACTTTCTATAGGTTTCTCTTTTCTTGCCTCTACAATCAGGCTTGCCAGCTTTGGTGCATTTTTCAAATCGGCATAATCATAAAACAACATTTTAAGCTGTTCTTCGCCATATTCATTGATCACTTCGTAAGCACTCAGTTTGCTCCCCTGGTTCATTCTCATATCCAGACGCGCATCAAAACGCGTAGAAAAACCTCTTTCAGCCTCATTAAACTGGTGGGAGGAAACACCAAAATCACCTAAAATCCCATCTACTTGTTTAACACCATAAAATCTCAAAAACCTTTTCAGAAACCTGAAGTTTTCGTGAATTAGGGTAAAACGGGAATCTTCAATGGTATTTTGTAAAGCATCTTTGTCCTGATCAAAACCAAAAAGCTTCCCTTCAGGCCCTAGTCTGCTTAAAATTTCCCGGGAATGACCACCACCGCCAAACGTAACATCTACATACACGCCATCCTCCTTAATATTAAGGCCGTCTACTGACTCTTTTAATAAAACCGGATTATGATATTGCATCTAAATCATCGTTTCCCATTACTTCTTCAGCCAATTCGGCAAAATCATCTGAAGTTTCACCAATGGTGTTTTCGTATTTATCTTTATCCCAGATCTCTATAATATTTACTGCTGAAGAAAGCACGATTTCTTTGTTGATTCCGGCAAACCCTACAAGGTCTTTCGGAATTAAAAGCCTCCCATTAGAATCAACTTCCACCATCTTCACTCCTGCCGTAAACCTTCTAATAAAATCGTTATTCTTCTTTTTGAAGCGGTTTAGCCCGTTAATTTTCTGCATTAAAACATTCCATTCCTGCATTGGATACAACTCCAAACAAGGCTGAAAAACCGAACGTTTTAGCACAAAACCATCCTGCAACATAGGCGCAAGCTGCTTTTTTAATGCCGAAGGAACCATTAACCGGCCCTTGGCATCTGCTTTACATTCATATGTCCCAATGAGGTTTACCACTTGTATACTTTATAGAGTCAAATATATTGAAAATTTTACCACATTTTACCACTTTCTACCACTTTGTTGATAAGTTTCTCCACTGTATTTAGCTGAAAGACTATGAAATAGCGCTATTTGTTTAGGTTTCAGAGGCTTGGTTTTTATTGTGCTTTTGGTGTTAAAAATTTTAAAAATGAAGGAAGAAATGCATTTCTTAAATGCCTTTGCTATTTCTCAAAAATGATTATACTTGTAATGAAATCGCTATATTTGCGATTGCTAACCGCAAAGCCAATCAATGAAGAATAATTTAAGGCAAGAGGGAAAGTTTACGTACCTGGAGCAAGGAGAAGGAACCCCGATAGTTATTTTACACGGACTTATGGGCGGTTTAAGTAATTTTGATGGGGTTATAGAGTATTTTCCGAAGCATGGTTATAAAGTGGTAATTCCAGAACTTCCCCTTTACTCCATGTCGCTACTTAAAACCAGCGTGCAGACTTTTGCTAAATATTTAAAAGAATTTGTAGATTTTAAAGGTTACGATAAAGTAATCCTGCTAGGCAACTCACTTGGCGGACATATTGCTTTATTGGCTACCAAATTATATCCTGAAATCGTCCAGGGACTGGTAATTACCGGAAGTTCGGGGCTTTATGAAAATTCAATGGGTGAGAGCTACCCACGTCGTGGGGATTATGAATTTATCAAGAAAAAGGCCCAGGATGTTTTTTATGATCCGGAAGTTGCTTCCAAAGAAATAGTAGACGAAGTTTACGAAACCGTAAGTGATCGTAATAAACTGGTAAAAACCCTTGCCATTGCCAAAAGTGCCATTAGACACAATATGGCCAAAGATCTACCAAAAATGAAAACCCCAACCTGTATTATTTGGGGAAAAGACGATAATGTTACTCCGCCTGAAGTAGCAGAAGATTTTCAGCGTTTGCTTCCAGATGCCGATCTTTACTGGGTAGACAAATGTGGTCATGCCGCAATGATGGAACACCCCATTGTTTTTAACGAGCTGCTTCACGACTGGTTGAAAAAACGAAATTTTAAATAACTCTATAGTGAGGCTTAAGGCAGCTTCATTAAGGCCTATTTCAAAAATCACTTATTAAACATTTTAAGATGAGAATCAAGTCGGCTGAATTTGTAATGAGCAATTCTCGGGTAGATCTATGCCCCGAAAGCAAACTCCCTGAATATGCTTTTATAGGCCGCAGTAATGTTGGAAAATCCTCCTTAATCAATATGCTTACCGGAAGGAAGGCCTTGGCGAAAACCTCAGCCAGACCTGGAAAAACCCAACTTATCAATCATTTTTTGATCAATAAGAACTGGCACCTGGTAGATTTGCCCGGTTATGGCTATGCAAAAGTTTCAAAATCGGCTAAAAGGACGTTTCAGAAATTTATCACGGCATATTTTGAAAAACGAAAGCAAATGGTTTGTGCTTTTGTACTTATAGATAGCAGGCACGAGCCGCAACCTATAGATATGGAATTTATGCAATGGCTTGGGGAGAACAATGTTCCGTTTTGTATCATTTTTACCAAAGCCGATAAAATGAAACCAAAAGCCCTGGAGCGAAATATCAATTTCTACCAGGAAAAAATGCTGGAAAGCTGGGAAGAAATGCCCGAGTTTTTTATTAGCTCAGCAACTTCAAAATTGGGACAGGATGAGATTTTGGATTATATTGAAGCTATAAATATTGAATTGAATTCTTCTGATTCGCCCCGCTAAACAATTAAAGCCTTTCTTCAACAAGCTTAATTAGATCTTCCACATTTTGTGTGCGTTCTAGTTCTTTAGTAGAAATAAAAATCCCCATTTCGCCTTCATCTTCCCATAAAACTATTGGAAAAGTATATTTATAACCGAATTTTGAAGCATACCGCTTCTGAAATTCATCTATATGTAGAAACTCCATTTCTACTTTTGAAGTCTGTCTGTATTTTTTCCAACTTGAGTTTTCAGAAAAAACCCCGTGGGTAACCTTGCAAATACTACAGGCATAAGTATTTGGTTTAATTAACTTATGCAGTGCATCCAGAACCACATTGCGGGTTCCGGAATAAGCATTATAGACAAAAATGAGTTTTTCCAAACCTTTTCTTTAAACGAGATTTAAAAGCCACGGGTATGATTAATTGAACCAAACATCTCTCAGGCTTGACTCAAGGTAGTTTACTTTTGAGTGATTTCAAGTTTTTCAGCAAAATAATCGCAAAAATCTTTCATAGTGGCCGTCATTTTTTGATCCTGAGTGGCACGGTTAAAGGTATCGCTCATAGAAACCAAAGTTTGGTGAAAAAATTTTTTCATCTCATCTATGGGCATATCTTTAGTCCAAAGATCTATTCTCAGGGTTTCCTGGGATTTGCTGTCCCAAACCGAAAGCATTAAAGCCTTGGCATCTTCTTTATAAACATTCCCGTCTTCAGCACTCCAGGTAATTTCTTCGGGCACGCGATTTTCATCGGTAACCACTTCTATATTTATTTCTGATTTTTTAAATTCTGACATTACTTTCTTGGTTTAAAATTGGCTTTATTAAATATCGTTTCAGCATCTGTATTTATCATTTCTTCCAGAGATGCATTGGTTTTTTCCATATAACTGCGCACAATCTGCCAGCCTATATATTGCCCCAGTCTAGCCGGAGATTCGGAGTCAAGCTGCAGATAGAATTTAGAAAAAGGTGCAGGATATAGAAACCTGGAATAAAGTTCAGTATCCGTATCAAAAAACAATTCGTTTTCTACAAAATACCGCCACATTTGAGCCTCGTTATTTTGCGCCCAGGTGAATTCGTCTTCAGTATAACCTATTTTTCCAGCATCAGCTACTTCAGGAATAAGCTTATCTTTTAAGTACAATAACTTCCCGTAATAAATCATGTGCGCCAGGAAAGTCCGGGACCTTGGCCTATCCACATATTTTTCAGCATAAGCATTGGCAACATCGGGAATTATCTGATCCTTTCTAAAATTCTTTTTTAAATAATCCTGAATCCCGATATAGAAATGATGCTCATCCCCTAAATAAGTATCCAGGGAAATAAACAAATAATCATCCTGTAGGATTACTTTATTCTTATAGTCAACTTCAGAAGTTACCGTAAAAACTTTTGGCGCCTCAAATTGTGGAAAATAATATTTTACATGCTGAAAAAGACTGTGGAGTTCGGCTTTTTCATTTTCAAAAGAAGAAAATGCTTTACCAACTTCAGTATCAATTTCCTGCTGAATCGTATCGTTAAGTTTCTCTATCCAAACGCTATCTGAAAACTGCTGCGGAAACAAAAAAGGATATTCCTTCTTCAATCCCATAAGTTTCTGCGGTTTGGCTTCGGCAAATTCACGGTCAAAGCGCACCACCTCAAAATCTACCGGCACTTCTGCGATCTCCTCTTCAATTTTAGCCTCCTCGTTACAGGAAACAAAAGCAATAGCACAAAGCAGCAAAATTATTTTTCTATACATAGGCATTCTTTATGAAGGCTTTAACGCCCTGCCCTTTTAATAATTACGTTTAAATAGTAGATTTGTGTGCAAAGGTATTATTTACAAACTTAATCACCCAAAATTATGGATACTGAAAAAGTGATAGACCATATAGTTAACTGGTTAAAAGATTACGCCACAAATGCCGGAATGAACGGCTTTGTGCTAGGAATTAGCGGTGGAATCGATTCTGCAGTTACCTCAGCACTTTGTGCAAAAACCGGTTTACGCACACTATGTCTTGAAATGCCTATTCACCAACATACAGACCAGGTAAGCAGGGCGCAAAAACATATTGGCTGGTTAAAACAACATTATGCCAATGTAAGCAACCTGCAAGTTAATTTAACTCCTGTTTTTGACGAATTTAAAAATGCGGTTCCGCAGGTTGAAGCATCTGATAGCTTAAAACTTACTCTGGCAAATACCCGGGCGAGATTAAGAATGTCTACTTTATATTATTTTGCCGGCTTACATAACTATCTTGTAGCAGGCACCGGAAATAAAGTTGAAGACTTTGGGGTTGGTTTTTATACCAAATATGGCGATGGCGGTGTAGATCTAAGCCCTATTGCCGACCTTACGAAAACCGAAGTTTATGAAATTGGAAAGTTCCTGGGGATTGACCCGGAAATTGTAAGTGCAGCACCAACCGATGGACTTTTTGGAGACAGCCGTACCGATGAAGAGCAAATTGGGGCCTCTTATCCTGAATTGGAATGGGCCATGAACGAAGCCGAAAAGGGAAAATCGGCTGAAGATTTTGAAGGTCGTAAGCAGGAGGTTTTTAAAATATACAAAAGCCGACACAGGGCTAACTTGCACAAAATGAAACCGATACCAGTTTGCGATATTCCCGTTAATCTTAAAAATTAATCTTTTTATCGAATAATGTGCTCTAAAAATGGAATGATAGGAAAATTCTGTTAAATTTAATAGTATAAATATGCTTGACCTACCCCGGCGTGTTTTTCAACCAACCTAAAATTATGAGTACAGTATTAATTGCAGATCATCACCCTGTGGTGCATGAGGGTATTCGATGCATCCTTAGAAATAATCCGGCGCTAGAGGTAGTAGGTAGCGTATATAGCGGGATGGAACTTTACGGTTTTTTGAGTGAAAACCAGCCAGATGTATTGGTAATAGAAATAGATCTTCCAGAAATAAATGGAATTAATGCGCTTCGCACCATTAAAACTGATTATTCAAAAGTAAAAATTCTTGTTTGTACAGGTCATCCTGAAGAGGTCTATGCATTAAGCGCTATAAAAGCCGGAGCAGCAGGCTATATTTCTAAACTGGCAAAGCCCGAGGATCTTGAAAAAGCCATCTATCAGGTGGCAAGGGGGGGAATTTATCTCAACAAAAAAATCACCGAAAAACTCAATGCCGGGATGTCTCCCGGAAGAAATTTGATCGCTAAATTTAAGAAACTTTCTACAAGGGAATCTGAAGTTCTAAACCTTATCGCTTCCGGAAAAAGAAATAAAGATATTGCTGAAGCACTTTCTATAAATGAAAAAACGGTAAGTACTTACAAGACACGCCTGCTTAAAAAACTACAGGTGGACAATATAGCCGATCTTATTACTAGGTCAAGATTACTTCAGATAAGCACTACATAACCCGATTCAGCTTCTCAGAAAGGACTTTTTTCAGACTAAGATAATCTTTAACATCTTCCAGAATATGCTGGGTTTCCTGCTCTTCGCTGGGAGTTTTCACTTTTTCTGAAAGCTCATTTATCTTCTGATTAATCAAAAACCTACGCAAAGAAAGAATGGTTTCGCTAACGTGCCTGGAAATGGTTTCAGTTTTTGCTTTAACAAAAATGTTTTGCCGGTCCCATTCGTGTAATTTATATTGCTCCTCTTCCATTAAAATAGAAGTGATTTCAGAAGCCTGCTCTGGGTCTATGTCATTAATGAAGTTTTTAACTTCAAATTTTTCTTCACTGTTTAAGCGAGCGATTAATTCAGCATAAATATCCCTGAATTTTGGATTTGCGAAAGCAATTTCATCTTCCTGAAGGTCCAGAAAGATCTTTTCAAAAACCCTGGTTTTTTGCACTTCCTTCTCTAAACTCAGCTCCCCGTCTTCTTTTTCTTTAAGTACCAGGTCTTCAAATTCTTCTTCAATGGTCCCATATTGCAGCAAAAGACTAATAATTTTTTTCTCCAGCTCGTACTGCTCATCAACCTTTGCCGTTTTTGGCTGTGGTTCTTCCTTAACTACATCAAAAGATTTTTTTTGTTGCTGTTGTTGCGGAGAAGTTCTTCCTCTTTTTGCATTAAGCTGCGCCAGGCTTGAAAACAGGACATTTTCAGAAATATCCATTATTCGGGAACATTCCTGCAAATAAACTTCCTGCTGAATGGTATCTGGAATCTTTGAAATACTGTTCACAATATCCCGGATTAACTCAGCTTTTTTCACAGGATCTTTCTTCGCTTCTTCCATAAGCAGCGAAGCTTTGTAACTAATAAAATCCTGCGCGTGCTCTTCCAAATATTCGCTTAAAGCTTCATCTGAATTGTTTTTGGCAAAACTATCGGGATCTTCTCCTTCCGGAAAAGTGCAAACCCGCACATTCATTCCCTGTTCCAGGATTAAGTCTATTCCTCGAAGCGAAGCTCTAATTCCTGCCGCATCACCATCAAAAAGCACGGTGATATTTTTTGTTAATCGGTTGATTAACCGAATTTGATCTGGTGTTAATGCCGTTCCCGAAGAAGAAACTACATTTTCTATCCCACTTTGATGAAACTGGATCACATCAGTATAGCCTTCCACCAAAAAACAATTGTCTTCTTTCGCAATTGCCTGTTTTGCGTAATTAATCCCGTATAAGACCTTACTTTTATGGTAGATATCACTTTCGGGTGAATTCAGGTATTTTGCGGCTTTTTTTTCATTGGTAAGAATTCTACCGCCAAAACCCAGAACCCTGCCAGACATAGAGTGAATAGGGAACATCACCCTTCCTTTAAACCTATCAAACTGCTTCTCGCCTTTTACAATGGTAAGTCCGGTTTTTTCGAGATATTCCAACTTATAAGCTTCAGCAAGAGCTTCTTTGGTAAAATCATCCCACTCGTCTAAAGAATAACCAAGTTCAAACTTTTTAATCGTTTCCAGTGTAAAACCGCGTTCTTTAAAATAGCTTAAACCAATTGCTTTTCCGGGATCGGTTTTATGAAGATTTTTCTGAAAATGTTTATTTGCAAATTCTGAAACCAAATACATACTTTCCCTTTCATCGGCCTGCTGCTTTTGCTCGTCGCTTTGCTGGGTTTCTTCAATCTCAATACCGTATTTTTTGGCCAGGTATTTTATGGCTTCAGGATAGGTGAAATGTTCGTGTTCCATAAGAAAAGCTACCACATTCCCTCCTTTTCCGCTGGAAAAATCCTTCCAGATTTGCTTTACGGGAGAAACCATAAAACTCGGTGTTCGCTCATCACTAAACGGACTTAAACCTTTAAAATTGGAACCCGATTTTTTGAGATTAACAAAATCACCAATCACCTCCTCAACACGGGAGGTTTCAAATACGTTGTCTATGGTGGTTTTTGAAATCAAATTGGGGTTATTTAAGCCTTAGACCTCACAGGTTTTAATCCCGATGCTTCGGGACTGTGAGGTCTGTTTTACGGTAAACAAAATTACTAAATAAAAAGCGGCTAACTCTAAAATTTTATAAGGGATGGCAGTTTTTTGATCCCTCTCTTCAGTGGATAATTCAAGCAACTAAATTTTGGGCGCACGGGCTTCAAAATATAGGGTTTCATTAATCAACATCAAATCGAAGTCCTAAAGAAAAGTTATGTAACTCCATATTTGGATTTTGAAATATTGGGTTTAGATCGTATTTTCCATAAAGCGTGGCGCCTCCCCATCCCAGGTAAGCACTTACCCCGTACACCAAATCATTGGTATTGTAGTTATTTTTTAATTTCTCTTTCACCCTGTCTCCGTCATCTTTATATTTGAGTTTTTGACGTTCTCCAATATTGAACCCGGCGTAGCCACCTAAACCAATTTTCAACATTTTATAGGTAGAAAAATGCAAACGATCTTCGGTTTCAGTTTTTGTGGAAGGACCAATCTCAAAATGAACAGGAACTACCAGGTTATCCATTCTAAATTTAGATTTATTGAGATCCAGGGGGAATTCCTGAAGGTATGTTTCGTCACCATCTTCAACAAAAATACGGTTATCGGTAGGTTTTAAGCCATTAAACTGAAAGGAAAGCCCGTAGCGAACACGCAACCAGTTCGTCTCTTTGAACACCCTTGTTTTCCAG
The DNA here is from genome assembly GCF_020164485.1 of Salegentibacter tibetensis. Lineage (GTDB taxonomy): Bacteria > Bacteroidota > Bacteroidia > Flavobacteriales > Flavobacteriaceae > Salegentibacter > Salegentibacter tibetensis. The sequence goes on along the minus strand of NZ_JAIQZA010000003.1, from coordinate 76,528 downwards.
GCCCAGCCAATTTCGAAGAAACGAGATCCGGCCAGTTTAAAATCTGAATCGTTTAAAGTTTGCCCATCAGAAAGTGCGTTGTTAAAACCAGCGGCGACTACCAAATCTGTTGTCGTTCTCTTATCATATTTCTTTTTAGTATTAATATTGATATCCAGAGCTTTTCCTTTGCCGCCAATAGCAATATCATTTTCTGACATATTACCATTTCTGTCCCTAAGCTCCATTTCGTTCTCTAAAATGGCTATTTTATTTTCAATGTTTTTAGCGTGTTTTTCAGCGAACTCCTTCTTTTGTAATTCGGCTTCTTCCTTGGTGATCTTACCTTTTTCCAGCTCGTCGTTTATACGTTCAATCTGATATTTAAGTTTCCCTTTTTCTTTCTCTACAATTTCAGCTTTTTCCTTTTCAAAAAATTCTTTCGCTTTCTCCTCTGAAGTAAGCTCAACTTCTTTTGAAGCAATTTCCTGGGCAGAAACTTCCTGAATGGAAAAATTGAATAATAAAAGTGTGACGTAAAAAATAAGTGTTTTCATAATAATTGGTTTTGATGTTTGATGAATGACCCTGTGGTGGGTTTTTAAATAATTTATTAATAATTTCTATTAGCAACCGCTGTTCTTGCTTTGAGATAACCTTCCTTTAAAACCTCAAAAACCTTTGCTTTAAAAGACTGGTAAATCTCATCTTCTACTTCAGCTAAAAGCGCATTTGCACTTAGCTCAGAATTTGAAATAAACATTTGTGAATTTCTCTCTCTGCTAATCTCGGCAGCTGCCTGGGCCAGTAAAATTTCAACTTCATCTTCAGAGATTTCATCATTTTTTGCAGCTGCGGCGATGATTTCTTCAAGTTTAGATTGAATCAGCTTTTCTTCTGAAATTGATGGTTCCAGGCTAATGGTTTCCAAAGCAATGGCTTCTTCATATTTATTTTCTTCGGAAATTTGCATTTCAGGAGTTTTTTCTTCCGCTACTGAAGTTTCAGTATTCCCGGTAATTTTATTTGTCGCTTTATTTTCAGCTGAAATTCCTTTCTCATTTTTATTTTCTTCAGCAGCGATTTGCGGGTTAGTTTTAGGCACTTCTTTTTTTACTTCCGGTTTTTGGATCATCTCATTGACCGGTTCTTCAACAACCTGCGGGCTTTCTGAAAAATCATTATTCCACATAAATGTTCCTGCAACAAGCAAAGCTCCAACCGCTGCGGCGATATATCTCCAGGGTGTTTTGGAAGTTTTGTTTTCTTCGGTATTTAATTTTACCTCCAATTTTTCCCAACTCCTGGCAGAAGGCTTTATCTGCCTTTCTCCCAGTTTTTCCCGTGCTTGTTTTTCGAATTTATTTAATTCCATAATCCGATGTATTTTGTGTTTTTAGCTGCTCCTGCAACATTTTTCTCGCTTTAGACAACTGCGATTTTGAAGTCCCTTCGGTAATCTTCAGCATTTTCGCAATCTCGGCGTGCTTATATCCTTCTACCGCATACATCACAAAAACCATTTTATAGCCTTCCGGCAATTTGTCTATGAGGTTTTGAATATGCGCTACATTCAGCTCTGTATTCATTTCCGCAGAAAAACCAGGATCGGCAATTTCTTCATCCCTAAAAATCATTTTCTTTTGTGACCTTAAAAAAGAAATCGATTCTCTAACCATAATTTTCCTTATCCAGCCTTCAAAACTTCCCTTAGCTTCAAAATCATTAAGGTGGGTGAATACTTTTAAAAATCCGTTTAGCATTACTTCTTCGGCGTGGTTCATGTCTTTAATATACTGACGGCAAACACCTAGCATTTTTCCCGAATGCAACTCATATAATTCGCGCTGCGCCTTACGGTCTTTTTTAGCCGCACGCTTTATTAACTGAGTTTCGTTTTTAAAGAGTTGAATTACTTTCACCCGATTTTCTAATTAAAAGGCCCTCTATTTACATAGACGCATGAAAGTTACAAAAGGTTGCCTGTACCTCGATTATTTTTTAAAAAATTAGTTTCGCAGTGAATTCTTGTATCTTTGTCTAACAATCTTTTTTATGTCTGAACAGAAGCTTACCCGAATAAATAAATACTTAAGTGAAATTGGTTATTGCTCCCGCCGTACCGCTGACAAACTCATAGATCAGGGCCGGGTGACCATCAATGGAGTTGTTCCTGAAATGGGCACTAAAATAGCTCCCAGTGATGTGGTAAAAGTTGACGGGAAAGCAGTTTCTGAAGAAGAAAAAAAAGAACCAAACGTGTATCTCGCTTTTAACAAGCCGGTAGGCATTGTTTGTACTACCGATACCCGCGTAGAAAAGGATAATATCATTGATTATATAAATTATCCTAAGCGGATTTTCCCAATTGGCAGGCTGGATAAACCCAGCGAAGGACTTATTTTTCTAACCAACGACGGCGATATTGTAAACAAGATTTTACGTGCCAGGAACAACCATGAGAAGGAATATATTGTTACCGTAAACAAACCCATTACTGTAGATTTTATTCGCAGGATGGGAAACGGTATTCCTATTCTGGGAACTACCACCAAAAAATGCGAAGTAGAAAAATTAGGGAAGAACGATTTCAGGATTATACTTACCCAGGGCTTAAACCGCCAAATTCGTAGAATGTGTGAATTTTTAGGTTATGAGGTAAGCGCACTAAAGCGCATTAGAATTATGAACGTTAGTCTGGATGTTCCGGTAGGAAAATGGCGTGACCTTACTAAGGAGGAACTGGACACTATCAACAAAATGGTAGATGAATCCAGCAAGACAGAAGAAGCATCTGCGCTTAAATCTTCCGCTTTAAAAAGCAAACCAAAACCACGCTCGGGTCCCAGACCACGCAAGAACAAATCTTAACACATTATTAGCGCTATTACTTGCCAGCATGTTAAGATTACTTGTTAATTTTAATAGCGTATAATATTTAATTTTATTAAGATTTATGAAGGTACAACCATTTCATTTAGCCATACCGGTTTCAGATTTACAAAAAGCCAGAAAATTCTACAAAGAAACCCTGGGTTGTGGTGAAGGCCGCAGCAGTGACCATTGGGTAGATTTCAATTTTTTTGGCCATCAATTGGTGATTCATTACAAACCGGTTGAAGAAACTGAAAAAGCACATAGCAATCCGGTAGATGGTAAAGATGTACCCGTACCTCACTTTGGAGTGGTTTTAGAATGGGATGTATTCCAGGAATTTGCTAATTTATTAAGATCAAAAAACATTGAGTTTGAAATAGAACCTTATATTCGTTTTGCCGGCCAGGTAGGCGAACAGGCCACGATGTTTTTTAAGGATCCCTGCGGAAATGCCCTGGAATTCAAAGCCTTTAAAAATAAAGATCAAATATTTGCAAAATAACCAACCAATCATAAAAATATGGATAGATTAAAACCGGCACTGGTACGACAGATTTTCGTATTAATGCTTATTCTTTTTTTAACGGTTTTAATTTTTAAAGAAATTGTTCCTTACCTCTCAGGTGTGCTTGGAGCAATTACTTTATATGTGCTTCTGCGTAACTGGATGAAAAAATTGGTGGATAGGGGCTGGAAACCCCCGATATCGGCAGCGCTATTAATGGCCGGTTCTTTTGTGGGCATTTTAGTTCCAATTTCATTGATTGTGATCATGCTTTCTTCAAAAATAAGTAAAGCAGTAGCCAATTCTGAACGGGTAGTAAGAGCAGTTAAAAACCAATTAGCAGAAGCAGAAACCTATATAGGATATAGTTTAAGCGAGTCTATAGATACCTCCTCAGTTACCAATTGGATATCTGGAAACCTGCAAAGCTTAGCAGGTGGTACCTTTGATGCATTTATTGCAATTGGCTTGATGTATTTTATGCTATATTATATGCTAATAAAAAGGGATTCTATGAAATCCTCTCTTATTTCCTATATTCCGTTAGGTAATGAAAATCTACAAATAATAGGGAAAGAAAGCGACCAACTTGTGAAATCTAATGCGTTGGGTATCCCTTTGGTTGCGATCTTCCAGGGAATTATTGCCCTTATTGGGTTTTTGATTTTTGGGGTTCCCGATCCTTTCTTTTGGTTTGTAATTACCGCTATAGGATCCATGATCCCTTTCATTGGGACCGCGATAGGAATTCTTCCGGTAGTGATCCTATTGTTAGCCCAGGGTGATAACTGGCAGGCTATTGCCATGTTAATCTACGGATTTGTGGTAGTTGGCTCTACAGATAATATAATTAGACTTTATATATTAGATCGACTTGCAGCAGTACACCCGCTTATCACCCTATTTGGTGTGATTGTAGGAGTGCAACTTTTTGGCTTTATAGGATTGATATTTGGACCATTGCTGGTTTCCTTGTTTTTACTAATTCTGAAAATTTATAAAAAAGAATACGGCAATGCCCACGACCGACTTTAAAATAGCTACTAATCACAAAATGAAGAAATTATGAACATGTTCAGTAAAAAGAAGAAAGAGATTGACGAGGAATACTTAAAAAAAGGAGTTTCCAAAGTGAAGGATGGTGATGTGGAAATTGCTGCAAAAAATCAGGAGGAAATTGAAGATAAAATTGTTAATGCAGGTGCTTTAAGAAAGTATACCGAACTTGGCAAATTGATGTTTGGGATGCTAAAAGATTATCGCAGCGGAATTTACAGCAACGTCCCGTGGTTTACCATTGCCGCTATTGCTTTTGCGCTCTTATATGTTTTAAATCCGTTAGACCTGATACCAGATTTTATTCCGGGGCTTGGTTATGTAGATGATTTTGCAATCTTAACAATCACCATAAGGTTTATTGAAACCGACCTTCATAAATATTTAGACTGGAAATTAGAAGAAGATTAAACACTTAATATTTTCTGAATTAATAGTAATTAAAAAGTCCTATCAGCTCCCGAAAAATTAATTGGGATTGATAGGACTTTTTATATCCTGAAAAGCTCTAATTAGATATTAAACTTTGCTTTTTTCTTTCGCTCTTTTTTTATGACGTTCGGTTGCCAGCAAGGTATTTTTAAGTAGCATGGAAACCGTCATTGGTCCTACTCCCCCGGGAACAGGTGTGATATAAGAAGCTCGTTTGCTTACATTCTCAAAATCTACATCGCCTTTTATCACATAACCTTTTTCGGCTTCATCATTGGGTACCCTGGTAATTCCCACATCAATGATTACCGCATCATCTTTAATCATTTCTGTTTTAAGGAAATCTGGAATTCCAACGGCGATAATTATAATATCAGCCTGTGAGGTAATTTGGGTAATATTTTTAGTAAATTCATGGGTTAAGGTTACCGTTGAATTTCCGGGAAAACCACTTCTTCCCATCAAAATGCTCATTGGCCTTCCAACTATATAACTTCTACCAATAACCACGGTATGCTTCCCTTTGGTAGGAATGTCATATCGTTCCAGTAATTCCAGGATTCCAAACGGAGTAGCCGGAATAAAAGAAGTCATATCCAAAGCCATTTTCCCAAAGTTGGTAGGGTGAAAACCATCTACATCCTTATCTGGATCTACAGCATTTAGTACTTTTTGAGTGTCGATTTGTGGCGGTAAAGGCAACTGAACAATAAACCCGTCTATATCGTCATTTTGGTTTAACTCCTCGATCTTATCCAGTAATTCAATTTCATTCACAGTATTTGGAAGGCGATACAATGATGATTTGAAACCTACACGTTTACAGGATTTTACTTTTGCATTTACATAGGTTAAGCTGGCTCCGTCGTTTCCGACAATAATCGCAGCCAAATGCGGAACTTTCTCGCCTCTTTTTTTAATCTTTTCAACCTCAGCAGCAATCTCATCTTTAATATCGTTGCTGGTTTTTTTTCCGTCTAATATAGTCATGTTCAGTTAGCAGTAATTAGTTGGCAGTTAGCAGTCAGTTTTTGACTCCAAATTTACCTGGATTATTTTTCATATAATTTATCAGTTTTCCAACCTCCTCACTTTGGGATTGTAAAACTATTTTATCTTTCTCTGGTAAGTAATTACAAGCTTCAGCAAAATCCAGCCATAATTGGGTTTCAGCATTTTCAGAATCAGCGTCTGTAAGTTTATTTGCAAAATATTTTGGATACTCCCTTTTACGATAAGCTTCTGCAATTGCAGCACAAACACTTCTTGATGATCGTACAATTTGATTACTTAAACCATATCTTTCTTCCACAGGAAAAGTTTTGGAAAGTTTAAAAATTTCCATTGCCAGATCAAAGGCTTTTTGATATGCATATAAGGATTTAAAACTCATATTTACTGCCAACTGAGACTGCCCACTGCTAACTTAAAAACTGCTTACTCAACTACTTCATCCCCTTCATCATCTGTATCATCTTCTGGCCACCACCGCCTTGCATCATCTTCATCATTTTGCCCATCTGATTGAATTGCTTCAACAATTGGTTTACTTCCTGTACCGTTGTTCCCGAACCTTTGCTGATTCGTTTTTTTCGGCTGGAATTTATAATCTTTGGATTACTTCTTTCGTCTGGTGTCATCGAGTGGATTATCGCTTCAATTCCTTTAAAGGCATCGTCATCAATATCTACATCTTTCAGCATTTTTCCTGCTCCCGGAATCATCCCCATAAGGTCTTTCATAGACCCCATCTTCTTGATTTGCTGTAATTGTTTCAGGAAATCGTCAAACCCAAACTGGTTTTTTGCAATTTTCTTCTGAAGTTTTCTCGCTTCCTCTTCATCATATTGTTCCTGGGCGCGTTCCACAAGGGAAACAACATCACCCATTCCCAAAATCCTATCGGCCATACGGTCTGGATAGAACACATCCAATGCATCCATTTTCTCCCCGGTACCGATAAATTTAATAGGCTTATTAACTACAGACTTAATGGAGATCGCCGCACCACCACGGGTATCACCATCTAATTTTGTAAGGATTACCCCGTCAAAATTCAATCTTTCATTAAAGGTTTTTGCGGTATTTACCGCATCCTGACCCGTCATAGAATCTACCACGAATAAAGTTTCGTGTGGTTGAATAGCTTCGTGGATATTTGTGATCTCGGTCATCATCACCTCATCTACAGCTAAACGACCGGCGGTATCTATAATTACTACATTGTGACCATTTTCCTTAGCGTGCGCAATTGCAGCTTTGGAAATAGCAACAGGATCCTGGTTACCTTCATCTGAAAAAACCTCAACACCAACCTGCTCACCAACTACGTGTAACTGATTTATCGCCGCGGGACGGTAAACATCACAGGCAACCAAAAGTGGTTTTTTAGTCTTTTTAGTTTTAAGAAAATTCGCAAGTTTTCCAGAAAAAGTAGTTTTACCACTACCCTGTAATCCAGACATTAGAATAATAGAAGGATCACCGGAAAGGTTAATCCCTTCGGCTTCCCCACCCATTAATTGGGTAAGTTCATCTTTTACCAGTTTCACCATCATCTGGCCCGGCTTCAATGCAGTTAACACATCCTGCCCAAGCGCTTTTTCTTTCACGACATTAGTGAAATCTTTGGCAATTTTATAGTTCACATCGGCATCAACCAAAGCACGTCTAACTTCCTTTAAAGTTTCGGCAACGTTTACCTCGGTAATCTGGCCGTGCCCTTTTAAAACGTGTAAGGCATTATCTAACTTATCACTTAAACTATCAAACATAATTTCTACTGTGGTTTAATTTCCCAAAGAGGGTATAATTCTGCCGAGGCTAGCCTCGATATTTTGAAAACTTTTTTCATTTAAAACCTCCTCGAATTTTCCCGGGGTTTTTATTTTGTATTCCAACGAATTGCAAATTTAATGATTTGAGCCTGAAGTGAAAAGTTTTTATTTCACTCCTATTTCAATTTTCATTAACTAGATCTACATTCTTTCCGGCACCTGAATTCCCAACAAGTTGAAGGAAGATTTTATAACATTCCCCACGCTATTGGCCAATTGTACCCTTAAGGTTTTTTCTGAAAGATCTTCGGTTCCTAAAATCGTTACATTTTGATAAAATGAATTGAATTCTTTTACAAGATCGTAAGTGTAATTTGCAATTAGCGCCGGACTATGGTTTTCTGCCGCTAATTGAATTATTTCAGGATATAACTGAAGCTGTTTAATTAAAGACCGCTCCTTTTCGTGAAATTGATAATCTTCTATCAACTTCTTAAAATCGAAATCGGCTTTTCTAATTATAGACTGAATCCTGGCGTAGGTATACTGAATAAACGGCCCGGTATTTCCTTGAAAATCTACCGACTCTTCCGGATTGAATAAGATTCGTTTTTTAGGATCTACTTTTAAAATATAATATTTCAAAGCACCCAAACCAATCATTTGGTAGAGCTCTTCTTTTTCAACATCAGTATAACCCTCTAATTTCCCTAATTCTTCAGAAATATTCCTGGCAGTTTCGGTCATTTCAGCAATGAGATCGTCGGCATCAACCACCGTACCTTCACGACTTTTCATTTTTCCGCTAGGCAGATCTACCATTCCATAACTTAAATGATACAGGTAATCTGCCCAGTCGAAACCTAGTTTTTTCAGGATTAAAAACAAGACTTTAAAGTGGTAATCCTGTTCGTTCCCCACGGTGTAAACCATCCCGTTAATATCGAAATCTTTCACCCTTTGAATGGCGGTTCCAATATCCTGCGTCATATAAACCGCGGTGCCATCGCTTCGCAAAACGATTTTTTCGTCCAGGCCTTCATCGGTAAGGTCTATCCAAACACTGCCGTCTTCTTTTTTATAAAAAACGCCTTTTTCAAGCCCCTGGTTTACCACATCTTTCCCCAACAGGTAAGTATCGCTTTCGTAATAATTCTTATCGAAATCTACGCCTAAAGCGTCATAGGTTTTCTCAAATCCGTTATAAACCCATTGGTTCATTTTCTCCCAAAGGGCAACAACTTCGGGATCGCCGGCTTCCCATTTTAGCAACATCTGTTTTGCTTCAACCAAAATTGGCGCTTCAGCTTTTGCGGCCTCTTCAGAAATACCTTTGATTTCCATTAATTCGGAAATTTCTTTTTTGTATTCCTGGTCAAATTTCACGTAGTAATTCCCGACTAATTTATCGCCTTTTAATCCAGTAGATTCCGGGGTTTCTCCATTTCCGAAACGCTCCCAGGCTAACATAGATTTACAAATATGGATTCCGCGATCGTTAATGATCTGGGTTTTGTAAGATTTATTTCCGGCGGCACTTAATATTTCAGCAACAGAAAAGCCTAAAAGTATATTTCTTATATGCCCTAAATGCAATGGTTTGTTGGTATTTGGTGAAGAATATTCAACCATAATTCCCTGCGCATTTTCAGCTGCGGGAATAATACCGAAATCTTCCCTGTTTTTCATTTCGTTGAAAAAATCAAGAAAATAGGCATCGCTTAAAACGATATTCAAAAAGCCTTTAACAACATTGAATCCGGAAACTTCAGTAACATTTTCAGCTAAATAACTTCCGATTTCTTCTCCCAGTTTTACGGGATTAGTTTTAAGCTGACGAAGCATTGGGAAAGTCACCAAAGTAATATCGCCTTCAAAATCCTTACGAGTAGGCTGAAATTCCAGGTTTTCGATTTCAACATCATAGGTTTTTTTAACAGCATCCTTTACGTGTGCAGCGAGAGTACTTTGGAGTTTCATTTCTTACTTCTGTTTATAGTTTTAAGCCCTGCAAAGATAACAGAAAATAGGCTTTTGCCTATATTTTACCTATCTTTAAACAAAAAGCTATGTTATTAAATATCTCCTATAACCGTGCGAAAACCAAAGAGAAAATTGATAAGGAAGTAGGCAAGCCATTTACGCTGCTGGCCCGTATGAAATTAAACGGAACAGGATCGCCTAAACTACAGATTACCGATACCAGTATTGATATTCACAATCTCCTCGTTTTAGATAATAATGCTAACATCTGTAATGTTGAAATGCGGCCTAACGGGATTATTGTCATGTTTAGGTCTTTACTGGAAACTTATGCGCTGATTATCCCCTATTATAAACTTCACCTTTACAAAGGCAAAGCTGAGGAATATTCCATTTACAGGGATCATTCCAAAATTAAGGTAAGGGCCGACACGCCTGCTATCCATAAATATTTTAAAAAGATTCTGGATTATAAATCGGATAACGCACTTACCCAGGTGGAAGATCTTTAACCATAACTTTACAAGACCTTTTCTGTTTATCTATTTTTAATAATCTAAGATTAATTCCGGCTTAATTTTTAATCGGCACTTCTGAAGCAATTTTGCCAAAAAAAAATAATGGAATTATTTATCTATGTTTTCGCTGCTTTGTTTTCAGTAATAAATCCACTTGGAACAGTGCCAATTTTTGTAGGTCTAACCCAGGAACATTCTGCGTCGGAACGCTCTAAAACCTCTCTGCTTACCGCTATTAATATTTTTGTGATCCTGACGATCTCATTTTTCACCGGAAGATTTATTTTACATTTCTTCGGAATCAGCATTGAATCGCTAAGAATTGCCGGCGGACTAATAATTGTAACTTCGGGATTCGCTTTGCTTACCGGTTCTTTTTCAAAACATAAAGGAATGGAAAAAGAAAGGGTGAAAGACGATGCTTTTCAGAGGGATAGTGTTTCCCTTACTCCGCTGGCTATCCCAATGCTGGCAGGGCCCGGATCTATTTCACTTCTTATAGGCATGTATGATGATTACACGGTAATTTCTGAAAAAATCATTACCATTTTCGCCATTCTTGCCGTTTGTATAGCGACTTTCCTGGTTTTAAGAAGTTCTCATTACATCGTGAAAATGCTGGGAGCTTCGGGAATTAATGCTATTTCCAGAATTATTGGGTTTGTTGTAATCGCTATTGGGATTGAATATATCAGCTTTTCAGTAGTCGCTGTATTAAATTCAGCTTTGAACTAAAGTTAGCGTTTCCCAAATGCGAGCCCGCCTATAAGGGCTAAAACGCCGAAACCTATCATCGCGTAAGATTGGGTGTTATCACCATGAGCTTCAACTTGCAGAGGCCCGGCATCTATAGCGAATTCAGGAGTAATTAATTGGTATACGCCGTAAGCAATCATTCCTATTCCAATTACCAAAAGCACTATTTTAAGGACGTTATTCATTTTATAAAGTTTTACTAATCCAGGGGAAAAGTACTAATTTAATTGTTATTTTAAGCTTAAAATCTTTCTATGAGAATTCTTCTTACGGGTGCCAACGGTTATATAGGAATGCGAATGCTCCCCGAACTCCTTGCACAAGGCCACGAAGTGATTTGCGCAGTGCGGAATAAAAACCGTTTTACTTCCAACGAAGAATTGCTCGAAAAAGTAGAGATCGTAGAACTCGATTTTTTAAAAGATGAAGGAGCTCCCGAAAAAATAAAGAATATAGATGTAGCCTATTATCTTATTCATTCTATGAGCGGATCTACTGAGGATTTTGAAAGTCAGGAAGCCGAGGCCGCGAAGAATTTTAATAAAATAATGGCCGGCACTTCCGTTAACCAGGTAATTTATTTAAGCGGAATTATTAATGAAGAAGAACTTTCCAAACATCTAAAATCCAGAAAAAAGGTTGAAGAAATTCTTTATAGTGGCAGTTTTAAAGTCACAGTACTTAGAGCCGCGATTATTGTGGGCTCTGGTAGTTCCTCCTTTGAAATCATAAGGGACTTATGCGAGAAGTTACCGGTAATGATAACCCCAAAATGGGTTGAAACTAAATGCCAGCCAATTTCCATTCGCGATATTATTAAATTTCTAACCGGGGTAATCGGGAAAGAAGAATGTTATAATGAATCTTTTGACGTTGGCGGTCCAGATGTGCTCACTTACAAAGAGATGATGTTGAAATATGCTGAAGTTCGTAAACTCAAATTATGGATTTTGAGTGTACCGGTTATGTCGCCAAAACTTTCCTCCTACTGGCTTTATTTCGTAACCTCTACTTCTTACAAACTTGCCCAAAACCTGGTAGACAGCATGAGTGTTGAAGTGATTACTAAAGACACTCGTTTACAGGATATCCTTAATATTGAACCCATTTCATATACCGAAGCCATAGAACTTGCTTTCTACAAAATCGAACAAAACCAGGTAATTTCCAGTTGGAAAGATTCTTTAAGTAGTGGTCGCTTTAGCAAAGAATTGAACAAATACATACAAGTGCCAAAATACGGCTGCCTTCAGGATAAACAATCGGCCAAGGTAGAAGATCCTGATAAAGTACTGGAACGCATCTGGGCTATTGGTGGCTTAAACGGCTGGTATTACGGAAACTGGTTATGGAAATTTCGAGGTTATATCGATAAGTTTTTTGGTGGGGTAGGATTACGTCGTGGAAGAACCCATCCTAATAGAATAGCTTCGGGAGATTCTTTAGATTTTTGGCGGGTACTCTTAGCCGATAAAGAAGAAAGAAGGCTCCTGCTATTTGCGGAAATGAAAGTTCCCGGCGAGGCCTGGTTAGAATTTTGTATCGATAAAGAAAACATTTTGCACCAAACCGCCACGTTTAGACCTAAAGGAATCTGGGGTAGGTTATATTGGTATGCTATGTATCCCTTTCACTATTTTATTTTTGAAGGAATGCTGAATAAAATTGCCAAAGGCGAGCCAAAAAAGCAAATCGCCTGATTCCTTCTTATTTGTTTAAATTTGAAATACCACTTATTGGCAAACCAAATACAAACTGAAAAGCAGTAAATTTTGACGCAACTGTCCCGGGAATTTCTTAAAAATCCGTTGCTTTATATTGCTTCGGGAATTTTGTTTTTTCTCGCGCTTTTCATCTTTTTCTTTACCGAATTTTTCTATAAAATAATCGAAAACGGCTCTGTTCAGGTACGGGAGTTTTTCGGTGGATTTTATTTATGGCTTGGCTTATTATGCGTATTCTTTCTCATTTTCATAGCCTTTTCCAAATTTGGAAAAATAAAACTTGGGAATTCACCACCGGAATTCGACGGACTCTCCTGGATCGCGATGTTATACAGTGCGGGAATGGGCGCCGGGATTTTACTAAGAGCAGTACAGGAACCGGTTTTTATGTTTTTGAATCCCCCGATACAAACCGGTTCTGCACCAGATATAATTGCCCTGGAGTATACTTTTTACCAGTGGGGTTTCACCGCCTGGGCCTTTTACGGGATTTTCGCCCTACTTATCGCCTACGCTCTTTTTGTTCGAAAATCTGATATTCTTTTGGGTACAAGCTTACCTCAATTAAAGAAGATTAAACACCTGCCGCAGGGTGTAAATCTGCTCACTATTCTTACTACAGTTTTTGGTCTGGTAGCGGCAATTGTTTTGGGCACGACACAAATTGAAGGTGGCATTAGTCATCTTACTTCAAAATCAGCGGGAACGCTTTGGATTACAATTCTCCTGGTTTTTGTGATTTGTCTTCTGGCATTTATTTCGGCCTTCGCCGGAATAAAAAAAGGCATAAAAAGAATTTCCAACTGGAACATCTACGTGACCGTTATTTTAATGTCTTTCGTATTTTTCCAGGTAGATATGCTGAAGGTTTTTAGTCGGTTCTTCGAGTCTTTTTACAGCTATATCGTAGATTTTGTTCCGCTTAGCTTGGCACTTGGAAAGTACAATCCCGGGAAAGAGTTTTTAACCGACTGGACCTATTATTACTGGGCGTTCTGGTTGGCGTGGGCACCTTTCACCGGAATTTTTATCGCCAGGATTTCTAAAGGAAGAAGCATTCGAGAAATGATCCTGGGAGTTTTACTTATTCCGTCGCTGGGGAGTTTCTTTTGGTTTAGCATTTTTGGTTCTGCTTCTTTTGATCTTATAGGAAATATGAATTCCTACAGCGGCGAATTTGATAATGTTTTCACTTCCTTATTTCGATTTTTTGAAGCTTTCCCCCTGTCAAATTTTATTAATATCGTAACGATAATTTTACTAGTTAGTTTTTTAGTGACCTCGGTAGATTCAGCCATTTATGTATTGAGTATGTTTAGCGATAAAGGGAAAGAGCACCCCAGGAAGAAATTCAGATTAATCTGGGCGATTTTAATCCTGGTATTTTCAGAAGCAATAATTATATTGGGGAACATAAAACCCGATAGCGATGTACTCACCGCAATGCAAAAGTTTTTAATAATAAGCTCTTTACCTTTTGCGTTTTTCACCGCCGGGATTATGGTATTGTTTTTAAGGGAATTATACAAAAAGCACTAATTTGTCCTATCGTCATCCTGAACTTGTTTCAGAGCCTGCTCCGAAATTTATTCGGAGATCTAAGTTGTTTATAATTTCCATCATGTTAGAAGCTGAAATAAATTACCATTGACGTATTTTTAAAATCCTGTTATTCAGGCTTGTTTTTATAATTCAAAATGAAACTTAACTGGTATGGAAGTTTCTTTTTTTCATTTTTTGCTCGCCCAAAAAACGAAACAAAAAAGGGCGTCCTATGTGGAGGTGTTTTTTTTGGCAACAGGGCCAAAAAATCGCAAATCAGCAGCTAAATTTTTTCCAAGGCTTCAAAAATTATTAACGCTGCTGATTTTCTACACTCACACACGGAGTTTAAAACTCGCTTTGCTCGAAAACGTCATTTTCCTCCGCTAGGTAATTTTTTTTATCACGGGTCTCAGCTTGACGAAAGTCTCTTAATTATTTTGTCTAAAAAAATATGTAAAACTAAGCCTTCGGTAGAAACACTTCAGCCATCATACAACGGGCGCTGCCGCCACCGCAGGTTTCTATCACTTCAAGGTCACTGCTTAAAATCTCACAATGTTTCTCTATTTTGGTGATTTGATCCCGGGTTAAACTTTTATGAGCCTTAGCGCTCATTACAAGGTATTTTTTATCAAACGCACCCTGTACCTGCAACATATTTCCGGCAAATTCGTGCATTTGGGCTTCAGTAATTGTAATTACCTCCTTGCCGTCATCTTTTAAATGTTTCAATACATTTTTACGTTCCTTGCTATCATCTATAGTATCCAGACAAATAACAGCGAATTTTTCAGCTAAACACATCATTACATTGGTATGATAGATAGCTTTTCTTTTTCCGCCAACACTTTGATTGGCATTGAATATAACCGGCGTAAATTCAAAATCCTCGCAAAATTCTATCAAAAGATCTTCATCCGCCCTAGGAGACAAAGCGCAATAAGCTTTTTGATTTTCCCTGTCCAGTAAAAGGCTGCCGGTACCTTCCAAAAACAGATCGTGCTCTTCAGCTGAAGTATAATCTACTATTTGCGTGATCTTGAAGCCGTTTTCTTCTAATTTGGCGAAATACTCCATACGACGCTCTTTCCTCCTGTTTTCGGCAAACATCGGATATAGAGCGATATGACCATTCTCGTGAAAAGAAACCCAGTTATTTGGAAAAATAGAATCGGGCGTATCGTCTTCCAGCTTATCATCTACCACAACCACATTCACCCCAACTTTCCTAAGTTTTGAAGCAAATTCATCGAATTCTTCCTGAGCACGTTCATTTACATTATCGGCCGTAAGGTCTTTTTGAAAATAGTTGTTTACCGCGGTTTGCTCGTTCATTCTAAACGCTACCGGGCGTACCATTAAAATCGTATCTGTAATCTGTCTCATAATTCTATTCTCTAATTAAAGGTAAGGTTGAACAACGCAAAAGCCCTTCCTGCTTAGAAATTTCAGCATAAGGTACTTCTTCTACCGTAATGCCCTGATCCCTCAACCAGGAGTTTAATCTTGTAAAATTCTTTTCTGAAATTACCACATCTTCATCAATAGAGAAAATATTGGAATTCATATAATACATCTCATCACGAGAAATTTCAAAAACATTTTCTTTTCCGAAGAGATCTACCAGCCAGTTATACTCTTTTTCTTCGAGGAATCCATTTCTATGAATTATCGCCTTGCCTTTTCCCACTGGCTGAAAACAGCAATCCAGGTGTAAAGCGTTATCACGAGGCTCGGTATTTGACTTTCTTAAGTTGAAAGAAACCACTTTTTTATTCGGAAATAACTCCTGCAATGCTTCTACTGCCTGCACGTTGGTGCGTGCCGTGATATAATCTTTATAATCTGCACCACGGTAAGTTCCCACCAGAATGTAGTCGCCCAAAGGCATGACATCGCCGCCTTCTATATGAGCTTCTTCGGGCAATTGAAGTATTTTTGAAGGATTTATTTGCTCAATTACGTGGCTAATAGCTTCAATTTCCTGTTCGCGATCTGGCAGAATGTTAGATTTTATTAATTTATCCTCTATAACAAAGGCGATATCCCGGGTAAAAATCTGGTTGTAATCTTTAATGACTTTTGGCCTAAAAATCTGTACATCATACTTTTTAAGAACTTTGGCTACAGCTTCCATTTCCTCTACCATATCCTCCTCTTTGGGGTACGACCCCATCCTGATGAATTCGGCTGATTTTGGATCGTAGGCATCTTCAAGAGATGGTACAGGACCGTTACTTTCTGCTGTGCCTAAAACCACCGCTTTAAGGCGGGAAGTCTCATTATTGATATTCAATTTCACTAGTTAAATTTTCGTCAAATATAGAAAAAGCTTCATACGATGATGAAGCTTTTTCCGAATTTATTAATATATAAAAGATATTCTTATCTCTTTTCAACTTCTTTAAAGTCACGCAGGTTTGCACCGGTATAAATTTGACGTGGACGCCCTATTGGTTCTTTCATCAATCTCATTTCTCTCCATTGAGCAATCCAACCCGGAAGTCTACCGAGTGCGAACATTACGGTAAACATTTCTACCGGAATACCCAATGCACGGTAAATAATTCCTGAATAGAAATCTACGTTTGGATATAATTTTCTATCTACGAAATATTGATCTTCTAAAGCTTCTTTTTCAAGGCCTTTAGCAATGTCTAATACCGGATCGTCTACACCTAGTTGCCCAAGAACATCATCTGCAGATTTCTTAATGATCTTAGCACGAGGGTCAAAGTTTTTATACACACGGTGACCAAAGCCCATCAGACGAAAAGGATCTTCCTTGTCTTTAGCTTTTGCCATAAATTTCTTGGTATCACCACCATCTTCTTTAATTCTTTCCAGCATTTCTATCACTGCCTGGTTAGCCCCACCGTGAAGTGGTCCCCAAAGTGCAGAAATTCCGGCTGAAATTGAAGCGAAAAGTCCCGCGTGAGAAGAACCAACCATTCTTACCGTGGAAGTAGAACAGTTTTGTTCGTGATCTGCGTGAAGAATTAATAATTTATCTAACGCATCAATAACTGCCTGGTCTACTTTGTAGCTTTTTCCCGGCTTTTCAAACATCATTTTATGAAGGTTCTCAACATAACCTAGTGAATCGTCACCGTAGTTAAGCGGAAGGCTGTTTTTCTTTCTAAGCGTCCAGGCTGCAAGAACCGGGAATTTACCAAGAATTTTTACTATAGCCTTATACATCTCTTCTTCAGATTCAACATTTACTGAAGATGGATTGAAGGCAATAAGCGCACTGGTTAAAGAAGAAAGCACGCCCATTGGGTGCGCAGATTTTGGAAAACCATCGAGGATTTTCTTCATCTCTTCGTCTACCGCAGACTCTTCTTTAATATCAGCGTAAAATTTATCTAATTGGGTCTTGGTTGGCAATTCCCCAAAAATAAGCAGGTAGGCCACTTCAAGGAAATCGGCTTTTTCTGCCAGGTCTTCTATAGCATAACCTCTATAGCGAAGCACTCCTTTTTCCCCGTCAAGGAAAGTAATGGCGCTCTCACAACTTCCTGTATTTTTATAACCACGATCCAGGGTAATAACTCCTGCTTCAGCTCGTAGTTTTTTAATATCTATTCCTAATTCATTTTCAGTTCCTTCTACAACGGGAAATTCGTATTTTTTCCCTTCTATTTCAATCGTCGCGACTTTTGACATATCTAAAATTTATATACTTGATTTAACTTATTTTCGAGAGTTGCTAATTTAAGAAATCTACTGTTAATTTTGCGTTAAGCGTCGATAAGATTTTCACTGAGACAACCGATTTTGGACGTTTTTTTGCTGAATTATCTCAAAAAAAAATCCCTTTTGAACTTTCTTCAAAAGGGATTTGATTTTTATTAGAATTCTCTAATTAGATTTTAAACGCTTTACGCTTTGGAAAATAAGCTACTTCGCCCAATTCCTCTTCAATTCTAATTAACTGATTGTATTTTGCCATACGGTCACTTCTTGAAGCTGAACCGGTTTTGATCTGCCCTGTATTTAAAGCTACAGCAAGATCGGCAATAGTATTATCTTCGGTCTCTCCAGAACGGTGAGACATTACCGAAGTAAATCCGGCGTTGTGCGCCATATTTACTGCTGCAATAGTTTCGGTAAGCGTACCAATCTGGTTTACTTTTATAAGGATAGAATTTGCAATTCCTTCTTCAATTCCTCTTGAAAGTCTTTCAACGTTAGTAACAAAAAGATCATCCCCAACCAACTGAACTTTATCTCCAATTTTATCGGTTAAGGCTTTCCAACCATCCCAGTCGTTTTCATCCATTCCATCTTCAATAGAAATGATAGGATATTTAGTTGAAAGTTCGGCAAGATATTCAGCCTGTTCTTCGCTAGATCTTATTTTTCCACCTTCACCTTCAAATTTCTTATAATCGTATTTTCCGTTTTCATAAAATTCAGCAGCGGCACAATCTAAAGCGATCATTACATCGTCACCTCCTTTATAGCCCGCATTTTTGATAGCTTTCAGAATTGTTTCTAAAGCATCTTCTGTTCCTTCTAATTTTGGCGCGAAACCACCCTCATCACCAACGGCAGTACTTAAACCACGGTCATGTAATACTTTCTTAAGATGATGGAAGATTTCAGTTCCCATTTTTAATGCGTGAGAAAAGCTTTCTGCTTTTACCGGCATTACCATAAATTCCTGAAAAGCGATAGGCGCATCACTGTGCGAACCACCGTTTATAATATTCATCATTGGTACCGGAAGCGTATTAGCGCTAACCCCGCCAATGTAACGGTACAATGGTAAACCAAGTTCGTTTGCTGCAGCTTTAGCCACGGCAAGGGAAACACCTAAAATAGCATTTGCACCTAGTTTTGCTTTATTTGGAGTACCATCAATTTCAATCATTGCTTTATCAATAAGGTTTTGTTCGAAAACAGAATAACCCAATAATTCTTCAGCAATTATATCATTTACATTTTCTACGGCCTTAGTAACACCTTTTCCCATATAATCATCGCCACCATCACGAAGTTCTACTGCTTCGTGCTCACCGGTAGAAGCTCCAGAAGGCACTGCTGCTCTTCCTAAAATTCCATTTTCAGTTAAAACATCTACTTCTACGGTTGGATTTCCTCTTGAGTCAAAAATCTGACGGGCGTGAATATTTATTATTACACTCATAATCTTCTTTAATTAGTTAATTAATTTAAATGCAAGATACAAATTGAAGCCCAAAATAGCGAGTGAAACAGGTAGTTTTAAAGCATTTATAACATTATGGAAACACTAAATGGTTTTCGAAAAGAAAATGACTAAAAGAATCTTAGGAAAAGCTTTTATTTGTTACGGATTTGATTAAATCCTAAAAAAGAAAGGATTTCCGAACTTTAGGATATATATTTTAAAGAAGCCTTAATACGCAAGCAGTATTCTTTTAATCGTTTTCTGAATCGAATGGATTATAATAAAACCTAAATCCCAAACCTATGGTAGAAGTTATAGCTGATTGCATAAATGCATCTTCTGCTGAAAATTGCATCGTTTCCCACACATTATTGGCATTTACCAAAGTATAATGAAGTGAGAGCGCAAACCAGTATTTTGTTGTGATTTGAAAGCCTTCAAAACCAATAGCGAAACTCCAAAAAGAAGTATTGGCCCGAGATTCCTGGGACTCTTTTAAACCAACGTACCTGTTATCATCGCTAAATTCCAGATAATCTGCCCGCCCTGTTAACCAACCGATGTGATATTTTGGCGAAAAAGTGATAAACGCATCTTCATTTCCAAATTTCAATTTGGGATTTAAAGTTAAAACTGAAAAAGTAAAACGTTGACGCAAAAGCCCCTCACTTAAATTATCGATTAGTACAGTTTCATCGTATATCTCTTTTTCTCGAAAGGAACTTCCTCCAAAATCAAAGCCGATTTCTGGAGCAAAAAATTTGAACTGATAAATTTGAGAGCCTACTGAAAATTTTGCGAAGCCGTTATTCTCAAAATCAGTATGCCGGTACATTTCTATGCCCGCATAAAATACAGGATGTTTTTGTGCCTGCAAATGAGAGACGCAAAGAAATAGAAAACAAAAGGCGGTTAATTTGAAAGAAGCCATCCTAATCTTATACCTATAATTGGAGAAAAGAAGGAATCCCCTAACTCATCAAAACCGTAACCCGCACCTAGATTAAGATCTAATTTAAAGCCGCTGCCGTAATAACGCTGCAAGCCCCACACAGGACCAACAACTCCAAAGTAATCAGCTGAATACTCTATGTTACCGATAATGGGTTTTCCTGATTGCAAACCAGTACTTAGCGCTACATAATTAGCACTATTATTTTTTACTGGTTTATCCTTTTGAATTCTATTAGCGAAATTATAATAATAACGATACTGCGCAGCAAAAACCGGAAAGATCGCAAAGAACTTCCCAGATGAACCCGCCCCAAAAGCAAAAGCAGAGGAACCAGCCCTTAAATCAAGAGTAGTAGAATTTGTAAGCCCGTATTCGTATTCCATGCCAGGAGTTAAGATGTTTATTGACAAAAGTCCATCTTCAACAGATGCTGATTCCTGAGCATTAATGGAGAAAAATGAGACAAGGTAAAAGCTGAATAGTAATAATTTTTCATTGATGAATTGTGATGCGTTGTGATGCGTTGTGATGCGTTGTGATGCGTTGTGATGAATTTGTGGCCTCAATTTAGAATAAAATCAGTTTTCACAAAAATAAAGCCCAAAATCTTTAAATTTTGGGCTTTTCCATTAACTTTTATAAAATAAATTTAAGCTTTTGCACCTTTTATTCTATCCATAAATTCATCAAATAAGTAACTCGCATCATGAGGACCCGGACTTGCCTCTGGGTGATATTGTACTGAGAAACAATTTTTGTTTTTCATTGCAATTCCTCCAACGGTATCATCATTAAGGCAAATATGCGTGATCTCTACTTCAGCATTTGCTTCAGTTTCAGCTTTATCTACCGAGAAACCGTGATTTTGGGAAGTGATTTCTCCTTTTCCGGTTTTAAGATTTTTTACCGGGTGATTTATTCCGCGGTGGCCGTGATGCATTTTATAGGTTTTAATCCCATTAGCAATGGCTATAACCTGATGCCCCAAACATATACCAAAAAGAGGATGATCTTTCTCCAGAATAGCTTTGGTAAGCCTAATCGCACTTTCTAAAGGTTGTGGATCTCCGGGACCATTTGAAAGAAAATAACCATCAGGATTCCACTCGCTCATTTCTTCGTAAGTCGCGTTGTATGGAAAAACCTTTACATAGACATCACGCTGTTCAAAATTGCGAAGTATATTCTTTTTAATTCCAATATCCAGCGCTGCAATTTTATAAGTAGCGTTTTCGTTACCGAAATAATAAGGCTCTTTGGTAGACACTTTAGAAGCAAGTTCCAGTCCATTCATATCTGGCACTTTAGCTAGTTCCTTCTTCAGCCCTTCAATATTATCTACATCGGTGGAAATAATCGCGTTCATTGCGCCATTTTCCCGAATGTAAGTCACCAAAGCACGTGTATCTATATCAGAAATCGCGAAAAGGTTACTGTCGTCAAGAAATTCCTGAAGTGATGAATCGGCAGCCTGTCGGGAATGGGTATAACTAAAATTTTTACAGATAAGTCCAGAAATTTTGGCTTTATCAGATTCACTTTCTTCTGCTAGAGTTCCGTAATTTCCAATGTGTGCATTGGTTGTTACCATAAGCTGGCCAAAGTAAGAAGGATCTGTAAAAATCTCCTGGTAACCGGTCATCCCGGTATTAAAACAAACTTCTCCAACGGCTTTACCGTCTTTATCTCCTACAGCCTTACCGTGAAAGATAGTGCCGTCTTCCAGGAGGATAATCGCTTTTTTTCGGGTTTGGTATTTCATTTTAAATAATTTGTTATGTTGTGGGATTCCGTTTACACGGAAATAGACTATTTGGTTTTAATATATAAAAAAAGGATAAACCCAGAGAGTTTATCCTTTTTAGAAAGTAGATTTTTAAAAGATTCATTTCTATTCCTCTTTTTTATCTTCTTTATTTTCTGAAGATTTCTCTTCTGTTTTTCCTTCTGCCTTTGGAGCATTTGGAGTAGCTTCAGTAGATTTCTTTCTACCCGCTCTACGTGTAGATTTCTTCTTCTCTGTTTTACTTAGGTTGTAAGTCTCGTTGTAATCAACTAACTCGATAAGGGCCATATCGGCATTATCCCCAAGACGGTTACCTAATTTAATTACCCTTGTGTATCCACCAGGGCGGTCACCAACTTTAGGAGCTACATCACGAAACAATTCGGCTACAGCTTCCTTTTGGCGAAGTTTACTAAATACTAACCTACGGTTGTGGGTTGTATCTTCTTTAGACTTAGTTACCAAAGGCTCTACAAAAACTTTTAAGGCTTTTGCTTTAGCTACGGTGGTATTGATTCTTTTGTGCTCTATAAGAGAGCAGGCCATATTGGCTAGCATAGACTTCCTGTGAGCGGTCTTTCTACCTAAATGGTTTATTTTCTTTCCGTGTCTCATTGTTTTGTTCTTAATTCATTTTCCCAAAGCGCGATCTTTTGCCGGCTTTTATGGAAAACTACTTATGTATTAGTCCTTATCTAATTTGTATTTTGAAAGGTCCATACCAAAGTTAAGTCCTTTGTTACTTACCAATTCTTCAAGCTCTGTCAAAGATTTCTTTCCGAAGTTTCTAAACTTCATCAAGTCGTTTTTATTGTAAGATACAAGGTCTCCCAGGGTATCGACTTCTGCCGCTTTTAAGCAATTTAAAGCTCTTACTGAAAGATCCATATCTACCAACTTGGTTTTTAGCAACTGTCTCATGTGAAGAGATTCTTCATCATAAGTTTCAGTTTGTGCTATCTCGTCAGCTTCAAGCGTAATACGCTCGTCAGAGAATAACATAAAGTGGTGAATAAGTGTTTTTGCAGCTTCAGTAAGTGCATCTTTTGGATGGATAGAACCGTCGCTTACGATTTCAAAAACCAATTTTTCATAATCGGTTTTTTGCTCTACACGATAGTTTTCAATGCTATACTTAACGTTCTTTATTGGTGTATAAATAGAATCGGTAAATATAGTTCCAAGAGGTGCGTTGGCTTTTTTGTTTTCTTCGGCCGGAACATAACCTCTACCTTTTTCTATGGTCATTTCCATATTCAGGTTGACTTTCTTGTCTGCAGTACAGATCACCTGATCTGGGTTTAGGACCTGAAAGCCTGAAATGAATTTTTGAAAGTGACCGGCAGTAATTTGTTCTTCTCCAGTTATAGAAATGGTAACGGCTTCGTTATCTATTTCATCAATTTGCCTTTTAAACCTTACTTGTTTAAGGTTTAGGATGATTTCTGTTACGTCTTCCACAACTCCAGGAATAGCGGAGAATTCGTGATCTACGCCTTCTATACGAATTGAAGTGATTGCATAACCTTCTAATGAAGATAAAAGCACTCTCCTTAAAGCGTTACCAACGGTTAATCCATAGCCGGGTTCCAAAGGGCGAAATTCAAATTTCCCTTCGAAATCGGTTGAATCAATCATTATAACTTTATCGGGCTTCTGAAAATTTAGTATTGCCATATTACGACTTCTGTGAATTATTATTTCGAATATAATTCGACGATGAATTGTTCATTTATGTTTTCCGGAATCTGAATACGTCCGGGTACTGAAACAAAAGTACCTTCTTTTGTCTCGTTATTCCAGGTAATCCATTCGTAAACACTGCTAGAGTTAGCTAGTGAGTCCTGGATAGCCTGTAAAGATTTTGATTTTTCACGAACACTTACTACATCACCCGCTTTCAATTGGTAAGATGGTATGTTTACCAACTCGCCATTAACCGTAATGTGTCTGTGAGATACGAATTGTCTTGCAGCGCTTCTAGTTGGGGCAATACCCATTCTATAAACAACGTTATCAAGACGGGATTCACAAAGTTGAAGTAGAACTTCACCGGTGATGCCCTGCGCTCTGGTAGCTTTTTTAAACATATTGCTAAACTGACGCTCAAGGATACCATAAGTATACTTTGCTTTTTGCTTTTCCATTAACTGGATAGCATATTCAGATTTTTTACCGCGACGACGGTTGTTACCGTGTTGTCCCGGAGGATAATTTCTTTTTTCAAAAGACTTGTCGTCTCCAAAAATAGCTTCACCGAATTTACGGGCTATTTTAGTCTTTGGACCAGTATATCTTGCCATTAACTTTGAATTTAGAAGAAAGGGATTATGAATTAAGGTCTCTGTCCTTCGATAATCTTAACTCCTCTCTTATTTATTGTTATACTTATTATTAAACTCTACGTCTCTTAGGAGGACGACATCCGTTGTGTGGTAATGGAGTAACATCAATAATTTCTGTTACTTCAATCCCATTGTTGTGAAGCGAACGAATAGCAGATTCTCTACCATTCCCCGGCCCTTTAACGTAAACTTTAACTTTGCGCAAACCAGCTTCGTGAGCTACTTTAGACGCGTCTTCTGCAGCTAACTGGGCAGCATAAGGAGTATTCTTTTTAGAACCCCTAAAACCCATTTTTCCTGCAGATGACCAAGCAATAACATCCCCCTTTTTGTTGGTAAGGGAAACAATAATGTTATTGAAAGAAGCCGTAACGTGCGCTTGTCCTACGGACTCAACGGTTACTTTACGCTTTTTTTGAACTGTCTTCTTTGCCATATTAATTACTATTTAGTCGCTTTCTTCTTGTTAGCAACTGTTTTTCTTCTACCTTTTCTGGTTCTTGAGTTGTTTTTGGTTCTTTGTCCTCTAAGTGGCAAACCACTTCTGTGACGAATACCTCTATAACATCCAATATCCATTAGACGTTTAATACTCAATTGAACTTCTGTACGTAATTCTCCTTCGATTGTAAATTCACCAACGGCTTCACGGATACGACCAATTTCATCATCGTCCCAGTCTGAAACTTTTTTGCTTTCATCTACTTTGGCCTGGCTAAGGATCTTTTGAGCCCTGCTTCTACCAATTCCGAAGATATAGGTCAATGCTATAACTCCTCGCTTTTGTTTAGGTATATCTACCCCTGCAATTCTTGCCATAATTAGCCTTGTCTTTGTTTAAATCTAGGATTCTTTTTGTTAATTACGTAAAGGCGCCCTTTTCTGCGTACAATTTTGCAGTCGGCACTTCTTTTCTTTACTGATGCTCTAACTTTCATCTCTTTAGTTTTTTACAATTCGCTGATTTTGAAATATGCTCAAAATCAGGATTTCAGCATTCATAATTTTTTCAGGTTGCAAAAGTACTGAAAATTTTACAAATAGCTCAAATTACTTTTAGTATCTGTATGTTATACGAGCCTTACTTAAATCGTAAGGACTCATTTCCAGTTTTACTTTATCTCCAGGTAACAATTTAATGTAGTGCATACGCATCTTCCCAGAGATATGAGCTGTCACAACGTGACCATTTTCCAATTCTACACGAAACATTGCATTAGATAATGCTTCTATAATTGTTCCGTCTTGTTCTATTGCCGGTTGTTTTGCCATAATTAAGCTACTGCTTTTCTGTTTTTACCTGTTTTCATTAATCCGTCGTAATGTCTATTCAGCAGGTAAGAATTTACCTGTTGCATAGTATCTATTGCAACTCCAACCATAATTAAAAGCGAGGTTCCTCCAAAAAACAATGCCCATCCTTGTTGCAAACCTAAAAGTTGCACTACAACCGCTGGGAACACAGCAATAAGTGCAAGGAAAATAGATCCTGGCAAGGTAATTTGAGACATAATTCTATCTAAAAACTCAGCGGTTTCAGTTCCGGGACGAATGCCGGGAATAAATCCTCCACTTCGTTTTAGATCATCAGCCATTTTATTGGTAGGTACAGTAATCGCGGTATAGAAGTATGTAAATACAATAATCAATAGTGCAAATACTACATTATACCAAAATCCAAAGATATCACTAAAGGCAGCGGTAACCCCTTGTGCAGCATCAGAATCTGATAGTCCTGCTACGGCGGCCGGGATAAACATAATAGCCTGGGCAAATATAATTGGCATCACACCTGAAGCATTAAGCTTAAGCGGGATGTACTGTCTTGATCCAAAAACGTTCTTTTCGTAACCTCCAGAGGCGGTTCTTCTAGCATATTGTACGGGAATTTGACGTACAGCCATTACCAACATTACCGAAGCAAGAATAATAGCAAACCAAATTACCAATTCAATAAGAATCATAATAAGTCCACCGTTAGATTCAAATACCCTGGAAGCGAATTCCTGAATAAATGCTTGTGGTAAGGTAGCAATAATACCTACCATAATTAATAGCGAAATACCATTACCAATACCTTTGTCGGTTATCTTTTCACCCAGCCACATTGCGAAAATGGTCCCTGTAGTAAGAATTACTACTGCAGAAGCTACAAATGTAACAGTATCACCTAATAAAAAGGCTTGCTGAGGAAGTGTAGCAAAAAGGTTATAGATATAACCGGGTCCCTGAACCAATGTAATTGCAATGGTTAACCAACGGGTGATCTGATTGATCTTACGTCTACCGCTTTCACCTTCTTTTTGTAATTTCTGCAAATAAGGTATCGCAATACCCATTAGCTGAACAACAATAGAAGCCGAGATATATGGCATAATTCCCAAAGCAAACACAGAGGCGTTAGAAAAAGCGCCACCTGTAAATGCGTTTAAGAGGCCAAGAAGACCTCCATCTGTTTGGGATGCCAGATTAGATAGCTGTGAAGCATCTATCCCGGGAAGCACAACCTGTGCCCCAAAACGATAAACTAATAATAGACCGAGGGTTACTAAAATTCTATTTTTTAGCTCCTCGATCTTCCAAATATTCTTAATAGTATTGATGAATTTCATTTGGCTATCTATTATAAAGTAACAACTTCACCTCCGGCAGCTTCTATAGCTTCTTTCGCTGTGGCTGTAAATTTATGAACAGATATTTTCAACTTTGCCTTTAATTCACCTCTACCTAATATCTTAACTGGTTCGTTTTTGCCTACAAGACCGTTTTCGATCAAAGCATTAACATCTACAGTATCTTTAATTTTACCTTCATCAACCAAACGCTGTAAAGTATCAAGATTTACACCCTGGTAAGCTACACGATTTCTGTTAGTGAAACCAAATTTTGGAACACGACGTTGAAGTGGCATCTGCCCACCTTCAAAACCTATCTTCTTGGAGTAACCAGAACGAGATTTAGCCCCTTTGTGACCACGGGTAGCAGTACCACCTTTACCTGATCCTTCTCCACGGCCAACACGCTTGTTGTTACTCTTAACTGAACCTTTTGCAGGTTTTAAGTTATTTAATTCCATGTGAATCTATTATTTTGTTTCCTCAAAGGAAACTAAATGTTTAACTTTATTTACCATACCAAGGATGTTTGGCGTATCGTTATGCTCTACCGTCTGGCCAATTTTCTTAAGACCTAGAGACTCCAAAACCAATTTCTGGTTTTTAGAACGGTTAATAGCACTTTTTACTTTTGTAACTTTTATCTTTCCCATCTTTCTCCTTGATTTATCCTTTAAAAACCTTTTCTAATGAAATACCACGTTGTTTAGCAACTGTATCTGCACTTCTTAATTGAAGTAGCGCATCAAAAGTAGCCTTTACCACGTTGTGTGGGTTTGAAGACCCCTGGTTTTTAGAAAGTACGTCATGCACACCAACAGATTCCAGTACGGCACGAATTGCACCACCGGCTATAATCCCGGTACCAGTTGCAGCAGGTAGCAAAAGAACTCTTGCGCCACCATACTTACCTTTTTGTTCGTGAGGAATGCTTCCCTTATGTAAAGGAATACGTACTAAATTCTTCTTTGCATCTTCCACAGCTTTAGAGATAGCATCGGCAACTTCTTTAGATTTCCCTAAACCTTGCCCAACAACACCATTCTCATCTCCTACTACTACGATAGCAGAAAATCCAAAAGCTCTACCACCTTTGGTTACTTTGGTCACACGTTGTACTCCTACCAAACGGTCTTTTAATTCAAGTCCGCCCGGTTTTACATGTTCTACGTTTTTATAATCTTGATACATAATTTTCTAGAATTTTAGTCCTCCTTCTCGAGCACCTTCTGCTAATGATTTAACTCTACCGTGATACAGGTAACCACCTCTGTCAAAGGAAATGGTTTCTACACCGGCTTTCAAAGCTTTTTCAGCAAGTGCTTTACCAACCAATTCTGCTTGCTTGGATTTATCACCTTCTACTGACACGCCTTTATCTCTCGAAGAGGCTGCAGCCAGGGTTTTTCCTTCTACATCATCTATAATTTGAGCATAAATTTCTTTATTACTTCTAAATACAGATAATCTTGGACGGCTAGCGGTACCCGTAATTGACTTACGAACACGCTTTCTTATCTTATTTCGTCTATCTTGTTTTGAAACTGCCATATCTAAACTTTATTAAGCTGATTTACCTGCTTTTCTACGTAATTGTTCTCCAACGTACTTGATACCTTTACCTTTGTAAGGTTCTGGTGCTCTAAAGGAGCGTATCTTAGCAGCTACCTGGCCCACAAGCTGTTTATCATAAGAGGTCAATTTCACGATAGGGTTCTTCCCTTTCTCTGAAATTGCTTCTACTTTAACTTCTGGCGCCAAATCTATTACAATATTATGGGAAAACCCAACGGCTAATTCTAATTTTTGTCCCTGGTTAGAAGCTCTATATCCTACTCCTACCAATTCCAAAGATTTTGTGTATCCGTTAGACACCCCTTCAATCATATTATCTATCAAAGCACGATAAAGACCGTGTTTTGCTTTTTGATCACTTTTCTCTGAAGAACGTTCAAAAGTAATTACGCCATCTTCAATTTTCACATCAATGTCGCTAACCTCTTGTCTAAGTTCTCCTAATTTTCCTTTTACCGTTACAACGCCATCCTTAAGGTCTACATTTACACCTTCTGGAATTGTAATTGGGCTTTTACCTATTCTTGACATTTCTTTAGTCTTTTAAGTATTAGTAAACGTAACACAATACTTCACCACCAACTTTCTCTGCTTTAGCTTGTTTCCCCGTCATTACACCGTGGGAAGTAGAAACTATAGCGATACCAAGACCGTTAAGGATACGTGGTAATTCATCAGCGCCGGCATACTTACGTAAACCAGGTTTACTTATTCTCTGAATATCTTTAATTACAGGCTCTTTTGTGATTTTGTCATACTTCAGGGCAATTTTAATTGTCCCCTGAGCAGTAGCATCATCAAACTTGTAACTAAGAATATATCCCTGGTCGAATAATATTTTTGTAATCTCCTTTTTGAGGTTAGAAGCTGGTATCTCTACCACCCTGTGGTTTGCAGCCACAGCGTTTCTAACTCTCGTCAAATAATCTGCAATAGGATCTGTATTCATCTATTTTAATTTGCGGATGTGGTTTTCTTCCCGACACTCGGGAGAACCTTCAACCAATTTATAATTTTACCAACTAGCTTTTCTAACTCCAGGAATTAAACCCTGATTAGCCATTTCTCTAAACATCACACGAGAAAGACCAAACTGTCTCATATAACCTTTTGGCCTACCAGTTAGTTTACAACGGTTGTGCAAACGTACAGGAGAAGCATTCTTTGGTAATTTTTGCAAACCTTCAAAGTCACCAGCCTCTTTAAGAGCTGCGCGCTTTTCAGCATACTTTTTTACCATTTTTTGTCTCTTCACCTCACGGGCTTTCATTGATTCTTTAGCCATAATTAATTCTTTTTAAAAGGTAATCCTAGTTCGGTTAACAATGATTTCGCTTCCTTATCTGTCTTTGCAGTGGTTACGAAGGTGATATCCATACCATTAATTCGGTTTACCTTATCAATATCGATCTCCGGAAAGATGATTTGTTCGGTAACACCTAAATTATAGTTTCCTCTTCCATCAAAACCATTAGCCTTAATCCCGTTAAAGTCACGAACACGTGGAAGTGCTGATGTTATTAAACGATCTAAGAATTCGTACATTCTGTATCCTCGCAAAGTAACTTTTGCCCCAATTGGCATTCCTTTACGAAGTTTGAAGGAAGCAACATCCTTTTTAGAAATGGTTTGCACCGCTTTTTGACCTGTAATTGTAGAAAGTTCATCTACAGCATGGTCAATTAGCTTTTTATCTGCTACAGCTGCACCAACGCCACGGCTCAAAACTATCTTCTCAAGTTTTGGAACCTCCATTACGTTAGCGTAGCTAAATTCTTCTTTTAATGCAGGCTTTACTCGCTCTGCATATTCTGCTCTAAGTCTTGGTACGTATGCCATAACTAAATTACTTCATTAGATTTTTTGGAAAATCTTACTTTCTTTCCATCCTCTTCTTTATATCCAACTCTGGTAGTATTACCATCTTTGTCTAACAAAGAAAGGTTAGAAATATGAATAGGAGCTTCTTTCTTTACAATACCACCTTGAGGATTAGATGCACTAGGCTTCTCATGTTTTGAGATAGTGTTTACACCTTCCACGATGGCTTTATTCTTTTCTATGAGAACTTTTTGAACTTTACCTTCCTGACCTTTATGGTCACCGGCAATAACTCTTACAGTATCTCCAGATTTTATTTTAAGCTTTCTCATCTTGTTAATGTATTAAAGCACCTCTGGTGCCAATGATACAATTTTCATGAATTGCTTATCACGAAGTTCTCTCGCAACCGGTCCAAATACACGGGTTCCGCGCATCTCTCCGGTAGGGTTTAACAATACACAGGCATTATCATCAAAACGGATATAAGACCCGTCCTGCCTACGTACTTCTTTCTTGGTACGAACTACAACTGCTGTTGAAACTGCACCTTTTTTGATATTACCGTTAGGTGTAGCTTCTTTTACGCTGACAACTATTTTGTCCCCAACAGAAGCGTATCTTTTCTTTGTACCGCCCAATACACGAATGGTCAAAACTTCTTTTGCCCCGGTATTGTCTGCTACTCTTAGTCTAGACTCTTGTTGTACCATTACTTCGCTCTTTCAATTATTTCTACTAATCTCCAACATTTAGATTTACTTAAAGGTCGTGTCTCCATGATCCTTACCGTATCTCCTTCGTTGCAGTCGTTTGTTTCGTCGTGCGCTACGTATTTTTTCGTTTTTAAAACGAACTTACCATACATAGGGTGTTTTACTTTCTTAACTTCAGAAACCACGATTGATTTCTGCATTTTATTACTTGTAACAACGCCTATACGCTCTTTTCTTAAATTTCTTTTTTCCATCTTTCAGCAGAATAACACTTATTGTTGTTCTCTTTTAGTTAACTCTGTAGCAAGTCTCGCTATAGTTCTTCGTACAGCTCTAAGCTGTATTGGGTTCTCTAATGGCGAAACTGCGTGAGCCATTTTCAAATCTGAATATGCTTTTCTAGATTTCCCAAGCTCTTCCTGTAATTCTGCCACAGACAGTTCTTTTACTTCTGATTGTTTCATAACTTTATAATATTAAGCTTGATAGTCTCTAGCTACAATAAATTTGGTTCTTACCGGAAGTTTCTGTGCCGCAAGCCTTAAAGCTTCTTTAGCAACATCCATTGGCACTCCGCCAATTTCAAACATAATTCTTCCTGGTTTTACAATAGCAGCCCAATATTCAACAGCACCTTTACCTTTACCCATACGCACCTCTAGAGGTTTCTTAGTGATAGGCTTATCTGGGAAAATTTTAATCCAGATAGAACCTTCCCTTTTCATATATCGGGTTGCAGCAATACGTGCAGCTTCAATTTGGCGGGCAGTAATGAAACTAGAATCCATAGATTTTATTCCAAAGGTTCCGTTAGAGAGTCTATGCCCTCTTCCGGCGTTGCCTTTCATACGGCCCTTCTGCTGTTTACGGTATTTTGTTCTTTTAGGTTGTAACATTTTTCTTTACTTTAAAAAATTACTTTCTACGACGTGATTTGTTACCACCTCGCCCGGCTCCAGGTTTCCCTCCTTGCTTCTTAGACATGCCAACAAGCGGAGAAAGATCTCTTTTACCATAAACTTCGCCTTTCATGATCCATACTTTAACACCCAACCTACCATAAGTAGTGTGAGCTTCAACCAAAGCATAGTCAATATCGGCCCTAAAAGTAGACAAAGGAATTCTACCATCTTTGTATGCTTCTGAACGTGCCATTTCAGCACCATTTAAACGTCCGGAAATCTGAATTTTGATTCCTTCAGCATTCATTCTCATAGCAGCCGCGATAGCCATTTTAATTGCACGACGGTAAGAAATACGATTTTCTATTTGCCTTGCAACACTAGACGCTACTAAATGCGCATCAAGTTCTGGCCTCTTAATCTCAAAGATGTTAATTTGAACTTCCTTGTCGGTAATTTTCTTAAGTTCTTCTTTAAGCTTGTCTACCTCCTGTCCGCCTTTCCCAATAATAATACCCGGTCTGGCAGTGGTGATAGTAACGGTTACAAGCTTAAGCGTACGCTCAATAATTACCCTGGATACACTCGCTTTTGATAGACGAGCATGGATGTACTTTCTAATCTTATCGTCTTCGGCTAATTTATCGCCGTAGTCATTTCCTCCGTACCAGTTGGATTCCCATCCTCTTACGATACCAAGGCGATTCCCGATTGGATTTGTTTTTTGTCCCATACTCTACTTAGCTTTGTGTATTATTGTTTTCTCCAAGCACCAAAGTAACGTGGTTGGATCTCTTTCTAATTCTATGTGCGCGACCCTGTGGTGCAGGACGTAGCCTCTTAAGCATCGCTCCTCCATCTACACGGATTTCTTTTACAAACAATTCAGCCTCTTCAATACTGGCTTCTTCGTTTTTAGATTGCCAGTTGGCTAATGCCGAAAGCAATAATTTCTCTAAACGTCCAGAAGCTTCTTTTGAACTGAATTTCAATATCTGAAGCGCCTTTTCTACTTTCTCACCTCTTACTAAATCCGCAACTAAACGCATTTTTCTAGGTGAAGTAGGGCAGTTATTCAACTTTGCAAAAGCTACCTGTTTTTTGGCCTCTTTTATCTGCTCTGCTCTTTCTCTTTTACGAACTCCCATAGCTTCAATTATCTTTTACCTTTATTTTTTGCACCTGAATGCCCTCTAAAGGAACGTGTTGGTGAAAATTCTCCTAATTTATGCCCTACCATGTTCTCTGTTACATATACAGGTACAAATTGTTTCCCGTTGTGAACAGCGATAGTTTGCCCTACGAAATCTGGAGTAATCATTGAAGCTCTAGACCAGGTCTTGATCACGGCTTTTTTTCCAGACTCAACATTTTGAGCAACTTTCTTATCTAACTTATAGTGAACGTAAGGTCCTTTTTTTAATGAACGTGCCATATCTTATTATTTCTTTCTACGTTCTACAATATATTTATTACTCGCTTTTGTTCTTGAACGGGTTTTGAAACCTTTAGCAGGTAAACCTTTTCTTGAACGTGGGTGACCACCGGAAGCTCTTCCTTCACCACCACCCATTGGGTGATCTACAGGGTTCATCGCTACTGGTCTGGTTCTTGGTCTTATACCCAACCAACGTTTTCTACCAGCTTTACCAGAAACCTGAAGTTGGTGATCACTATTTGATACAGCTCCAATTGTCGCCATACAAGTAGATAATACTCTTCTAATTTCTCCTGAAGGTAGCTTCACGGTTGCATATTTCCCTTCTCTTGCCAATAATTGAGCAAAAGCTCCAGCACTTCTTGCCATCACAGCACCTTGCCCGGCTCTTAACTCTATACAAGAAACTACAGTACCAAGCGGAATGCTCGATAACGGCATTGCATTTCCAATTTCTGGAGCAGCAGATTCCGTACTTGACACAATATTTTGACCTACCTGTAACCCATTTTGAGCAATAACATATCGTTTCTCACCATCCTGGTAATTCAACAATGCAATAAAGGCAGTTCTATTAGGATCATATTCTATACTCGCAACAGTTGCAGGAATACCATGCTTGTCGCGCTTAAAGTCTACAATTCTGTAACGTCTTTTATGACCTCCACCTTTGTAGCGGATTGTCATTTTTCCCTGACTGTTTCTCCCACCTGACTTTTTAATCGGAGCCAAAAGGCTTTTTTCCGGCTTATCAGTAGTCACGGCGTCATACCCGTTTACTACTCTAAAACGCTGGCCAGGGGTGATTGGTTTTAATTTTCTAACTGACATTTTTTAATCTTAAAGATTACTGTATAAATCAATAGTTTCACCTTCCGTCACCTGTACCAATGCTTTTTTGAAAGCTTTGGTTTTACCAGTGATCATACCAGATTTTGTATATCTGGTTTTGCGATCTGGACGGACATTTATGGTACGAACTTTTTCAACTGAAACTCCATAAGCAGCTTCTACTGCATTCTTAATTTCAATCTTATTCGCCTTATTTTCTACCACAAAAGAAAAACGGTTATTCAACTCGCTATCTCCGGTGGCTTTTTCTGTAATAATTGGTTTTATCAAGATACTCATAAGGCTTATTTACTTAAATTCGACTCAATTCCTTCTAAAGAACCTTCAAGCAACACGATATTCTTAGCATTAAGAATTCCGTAAGTACTTAATTCTGAGGAGTTTATAACCTCAAGTCCTTTTAAATTACGTGACGACAAATATACATTTTTATTTGAGTCACCCAACACTATAAGCGATTTTTTGTCCTGAATACCAAGGGCTTTCAAAACATCTATCATACTTTTTGTCTTCGGCGCATCAAAAGAAAAGTCTTCAATTACAAAAATTGATTCTCCTTTTGCTTTTATTGATAAAGCCGATTTTCTAGCCAATCGCTTTAAATTTTTATTCAATTTAAAACTGTAGCTTCTTGGTCTAGGTCCAAAAACACGTCCACCCCCTTTAAAGATTGGTGACTTAATGCTACCTGCACGTGCTGTACCGGTACCTTTTTGCTTTTTGATCTTACGGGTACTCCCAACAATCTCAGCTCTTTCTTTAGCTTTGTGGGTTCCCTGGCGCTGATTAGCTAAATATTGCTTAACATCAAGATAAACAGCGTGATCGTTTGGCTCTATAGCGAAAACAGAGTCAGAAAGCTTTGCTTTTCTACCTGTTTCTTTTCCTTTTATATCTAAAACTGCTACTTCCATTACTTGCTAATGATTACGTATGAGTTTTTGTGACCTGGCACACATCCTTTTACTACTAAAAGGTTTTTATCTGCCACCACTTTTAAAACTCTCAGGTTTTCTACTTTAACTCTCTCTCCACCCATTCTACCGGCCATTTTCATTCCTTTGAAAACCCGTGCAGGGTAAGACGCTGCACCAATAGAACCCGGAGCTCTTAAACGGTTATGCTGACCGTGAGTCGCCTGACCCACACCACCAAAGTTGTGTCTTTTTACAACTCCTTGAAAGCCTTTACCTTTAGAAGTACCTGCAATATCTACAAATTCCCCTTCGTTAAAGTGCTCTACCGTGATAGCATCCCCTAATTTATAATCTGCTTCAAATCCTTTGAATTCAACGACTTTACGTTTTGCAACGCTTCCTGCTTTTTTAGCATGCCCTTCGGCGGCTTTGTTTGCAGTCTTTTTGTCATCGAAACCAACTTGAAGTGCCTCATACCCGTCAACCTCTGTGGTTCTGACTTGGGTAACTACGCATGGACCTGCTTCTATAACGGTACAGGGAACATTTTTCCCATTCTCGTCAAAAATACTGGTCATGCCTATTTTTTTTCCTATTAACCCAGACATAATTAATTATTGATTATTACTTATTTATTTAAAAAAATTCAGGGCAGAAAAATACTTTCGCCCTGAATGTATCTTTCTTCCGTTTTTCCCTCGCCAACTGCTTGGGACATGTTTATTCCCGCGAAGGCGGGAATCTTTTAGGATCCCCGCCTTCGCGGGGACACACTTATACTTTGATCTCTACTTCAACCCCACTTGGTAGTTCAAGCTTCATCAACGCATCGATGGTTTTTGAAGAAGAACTATAGATATCTAAAAGCCTTTTGTAAGAGCTTAATTGAAATTGCTCTCTAGCTTTTTTGTTTACGTGAGGAGAACGCAAAACAGTAAAAAGTTTTTTGTGAGTAGGTAAAGGAATTGGTCCTGTTACCACCGCACCTGTAGTTTTTACAGTCTTTACGATCTTTTCTGCAGATTTATCTACCAGGTTATGATCGTAGGATTTTAGTTTTATTCTTATTTTCTGACTCATTTTCCTAATATTATTCGTTAGATGTACCTTTTGCTGCTTTAATCACTTCTTCTGAGATATTAGAAGGAGTTTCAGCATAGTGAGAGAATTCCATAGTTGAAGTTGCTCTACCAGAAGACAATGTTCTTAATGTTGTTACATATCCAAACATTTCAGCCAAAGGCACTTCCGCTTTAATAATCTTAGCTCCAGACCTGTCTGACATGCTGTTTACCTGACCTCTTCTTCTGTTAAGGTCACCAACAATATCACCCATATTTTCTTCCGGAGTAACTACTTCAATTTTCATAATTGGCTCAAGAACTACAGCACCGGCTTTTTTAGCAGCGGCTTTGTAACCCATTTTGGCAGCCAATTCAAAAGAAAGCTGATCGGAATCCACAGGGTGGAAAGATCCATCCTTAAGGATTACTTTTAAAGTATCCATTTGGAAACCAGCCATTGGACCGGTCTTCATAGCTTCTCTAAATCCTTTTTCTACCGAAGGAACAAATTCTTTAGGAATACGTCCACCTTTTATCTGGTCCACAAACTGAAGTCCTTTTCCTTCAAAGTCTTCATCTACAGGTCCCATCTCAAAAACGATATCAGCAAATTTACCACGACCACCAGATTGCTTTTTATAAACCTCCCTATGATCTGCAGTTTTAGTTACTGTTTCTTTATACTCAACCTGAGGTTGACCTTCGTTTACTTCAACTTTAAACTCCCTCTTCAAACGGTCTACAAGAATTTCGATATGAAGCTCTCCCATTCCCGAGATAATGGTTTGTCCTGAAATCTCATCAGTCTTAACCTGGAAAGTTGGATCTTCTTCAGCTAATTTAGCTAAAGCCATGCCCATTTTATCAACATCCGCCTTAGTCTTAGGCTCTACCGCGATACCAATTACCGGCTCAGGGAAAGTCATAGACTCAAGAACGATTGGGTTTTTCTCATCGGTAAGCGTATCACCGGTTTTAATATCTTTAAAACCAACTGCTGCACCAATATCACCAGCTTCAATTCTATCTATAGGCTCTTGCTTGTTAGAGTGCATTTGGTAAATACGTGAAATACGCTCTTTCTTACCAGATCTGTTATTTAAAACATAAGATCCTGCATCTAAAGCTCCTGAGTATACACGGAAAAATGCCAAGCGTCCTACGAAAGGATCGGTTGCAATTTTAAATGCCAATGCAGAGAAAGGAGAGTCAACGTGTGGCTTTCTGCTTTCATCCTCATTGGTATCTGGATTTGTACCTATAATAGCTTCAACATCTACTGGAGAAGGCATATATCTCATTACCGCGTCAAGCATTGCCTGCACACCTTTGTTTTTAAAGGCAGAACCACACATCATAGGAATGATAGACATATCTATGGTTGCAGCCCTAAGCGCAGCAATAATCTCATCTTCAGTAATTGAATCTTCGTCTTCAAAAAACTTTTCCATCAATGCTTCATCATACTCGGCCACGGCTTCTACAAGCTCAGTTCGGTATTTATTAACATCTTCCATAAGTTCTTCAGGAATATCTATGATTTCATAGGTCATCCCGTGATCTTCATCGTTCCAAATAATTGCTTTTTTGGAAATAAGATCAACAACACCTTTAAAGTCTATTTCATCACCAATAGGAACTTGTAATGGAACAGGGTTTCCACCAAGCATTTCTCTAACCTGCTTACACACATTAAAAAAGTCAGCTCCCTGACGGTCCATTTTATTCACAAATCCTAAACGTGGTACTTTATATTTATCAGCCTGTCTCCAAACGGTTTCAGATTGCGGCTCAACACCATCTACAGCACTAAACAACGCAACCACACCATCAAGAACACGTAAAGAACGCTCTACCTCTACAGTAAAATCAACGTGACCAGGAGTATCGATAATATTTACCGTGAATTCCTGATCTCTGTACATCCATTTACAGTGTGTAGCGGCAGAAGTAATAGTAATACCTCTTTCCTGCTCCTGCTCCATCCAGTCCATAGTAGCTGCACCATCGTGCACCTCTCCTATTTTGTGGCTTATCCCTGTGTAATATAGAATACGCTCTGTTGTTGTGGTTTTACCCGCATCAATATGAGCTGCAATTCCTATATTTCTAGTAAATTTTAAATCTCTTTGTGCCATTTTTTTTAGAATCTAAAGTGAGAGAATGCTTTATTAGCTTCAGCCATTTTATGAGTATCTACTCTTCTCTTAACTGCAGCTCCTTCTTCTTTGGAAGCAGCAAGAACTTCAGAAGCTAATTTCAACGCCATAGATTTTTCATTTCTCTTGCGCGCAAATGAAATTAACCACTTCATAGCGGTTGATACTTTTCTATCTGGTCTTATCTGCATTGGGATCTGGAAGGTTGCACCTCCAACTCGTCTACTTCTAACTTCAACGTGAGGCATAACATTAGAAAGAGCATCTTTCCAAATTTCCAAACCGGTTTTTTCTTCGTCTTGTTTTTTCTCCTCTATAATTGCGATTGAATCATAGAAAATTTTAAAGGCTACCGATTTTTTACCGTCCCACATCATCATGTTCACAAAACGTGTCACAAGTTGATCGTTAAATTTTGGATCTGGTAAAAGTGGTCTTTTTTTGGCCTGTCTTTTTCTCATTTCTTTACATTAAAAGTTTTTAATTACTTTTTAGGGCGTTTGGCTCCGTATTTAGACCTACGCTGGCTTCTACCTTCAACACCCGCAGTATCTAATGCACCGCGAACAATGTGGTATCTCACACCTGGCAAATCTTTTACCCTTCCACCTCTGACCAATACTATCGAGTGCTCTTGTAGATTGTGTCCCTCACCTGGAATATAAGCGTTAACTTCTTTTCCGTTAGTCAACCTTACCCTAGCTACTTTACGCATAGCCGAGTTTGGTTTCTTAGGTGTAGTAGTATACACACGTGTGCATACTCCTCTTCTTTGAGGGCACGAATCTAAAGCAGCCGATTTACTCTTCTTGGTCATCTGGGCTCTTCCTTTTCGTACTAATTGTGAAATTGTTGGCATAATTTCTTTTACCTAATTATTATTTAAATTTAATCCCCTGTTTTTTAGGGTTTGCAAATGTAGAAATAAAAACAAATTTATCAAACTATAATGGATTAATTTTCAGAAGGATGATGCAACTAAATTTAATATCCAGAATTATCTTCATAAAAACACTAGTTATATCATAATGTTAGAACCAACTAAGACATAGCTTAAAAATTAGATAACCTCACACCTACATTACACTTTACCCATAATCCAAACAAAAGAAAATACTAAATTCGCATTATTTTAACATTCAAATGTTCACCAATAACTACTAAATTCTTGCGATTCATCAGTCAATATTGTTAATGTGATGATACTATTGTTAACTTTTAAAAAAAAATTTTTGTTTTATTAACTATTTATTAGCACTTTTGGTATTGGCTAATTCAAACAAAATCAAATAATGAGAACAAAATTTAGCAGTATTATAACACTTTTATTGGTGTTAGCTGTGCAAATTAACTTAACACGAAAACAAACGATTACCGGCATAGCAACCGATGAAGCAGATTACCCCTAACAGGCAACTGTTTTAGTTAA
Source organism: Salegentibacter tibetensis (assembly GCF_020164485.1). GTDB lineage: Bacteria > Bacteroidota > Bacteroidia > Flavobacteriales > Flavobacteriaceae > Salegentibacter > Salegentibacter tibetensis. The sequence goes on along the minus strand of NZ_JAIQZA010000003.1, from coordinate 36,644 downwards.
TAGAACCCTATACTGGTAAAACAAACCGACTTTTGATGGAAATTAAATTCTTTAGGTTTTCAGAAAATTTTTCTGGTTTTTATCGTATTAAAGACTGATAAACTCAACTTTGAATGTTAATTATTGTATGCAAAAAATTATAATCACCAATGATTTATAAAGTGCATTATATGCTATTAACATTTTTTTTACTTTTTAATAAACTAATTCAAATAAACCAAAAATGAAACAAAAATTAACTCGTATTTTTACGCTTATTTTTGTTTTTCTTGCGCATACAATTTTTGCGCAGGAGCAAACAATTACTGGTACAGTGACAGATAATTCCGGACTTCCGCTACCAGGTGTAAACATTGTAGTGCAAGGAACTTCAACCGGAGTACAAACTGATTTTGATGGTAACTATTCTATTCAGGCAAATCAAGGAGACATTCTTCTATTCTCCTTTGTTGGTTTGCAAACCGTCGAATATTCAGTTGGTGATGTCGACATAATTGATGTCGTGATGGAAGCTGATTCTGCTCAACTTGAAGAAGTTGTGGTTACAGCACAGGGAATTAAAAGAGAGAAAAAAGCTTTGGGGTACGCAGTATCTTCTGTTGATTCTGAGCAACTCGAACAAAGAGCAGATGGTGATGTTGCCAGGGTTCTTTCAGGGAAGGCCTCCGGGGTTAGTATTACAGCTGCAGGGGGAATGTCTGGATCTGGTACTAACGTTGTAATTAGGGGATTAAGTTCTTTCAGCGGTAGTAACCAGGCACTATTTATAGTAGATGGAGTTCCATTTAGTAGTGACACCAACGCATCAGGAGACTTCGTTTCAGGAAACACAGGGTCTTCGCGTTTCCTGGATCTTGACCCTAATAACATCGCAAATATCGAAGTTTTGAAAGGTCTTGCTGCCTCTACACTTTACGGATCTCAAGGAAAGAATGGGGTGATCTTAATCACCACTAAAGCAGGGGCTCAGGAGGGCGTTGCCAAAAAATCTGAAATTTCCGTAAGTCAATCATATTTTGTAAATCAAATGGCCTCTATGCCAGATTACCAAAATCAATATGGAAATGGATTTGATCAATCTTTTGGCTGGTTCTTTAGCAACTGGGGACCAAGTTTTGATAGAGAAGGAGTATCAGGATGGGGAGGTCAACCTGCTATTGATGATAATGGAACCCTGGAACATCCTTACTCAACGACTTCTGTAGCGAGTACCAGAGAAGCTTTCCCTGAATTACAGGGCGCACGATATGAATGGAGGCCGTATAACTCTGTAGAGAATTTCTTCCAGGATGGAAGAATAATCACAACCTCAGTAAATATAAACGGCTCTTCAAAAGACGGAAACTCTAATTACAACGTGAATATGGGCCATTTGGATGATGAGAGTTTTGTTCCCGGCAATTCATTAGAGAGACTAACCATGTCTATTGGAGGGAGTTCTAAACTTTCTAATAAGTTTACAATTTCTGGGTCTATGAATTATTCCAGGACAGATTATACTTCTCCTCCTATTGCAGCAAGTAGGGGTAACGGTACTCTTGGGTTATCACTTTTCGCGAATGTCTTTTTTACCCCGCGAAGTGTTGATTTAATGGGATTACCCTTTCAAAACCCTATAGACGGCTCCAGTGTTTATTATCGTAATGGTAATGATATTATTAATCCAAGATGGATTGCAGCTAACATTAAAAATTCCCAATTAACGAATAGGGTTTTTTGGAATACTTCTTTAACCTATGAGTTTAATGACAATTTAAACGCAACCTACAGGGCTGGTCTGGATTTTTATACTGAAAGAAACACACAGCATTCTAATAAAGGAGGAGTAAATTTCCAAAATGCAATCTTCGGTTATCTTAATACATATGATAACAACAATCTCATTTGGGACCATTACCTGGCTTTAAATGGAGAGTATGATCTTTCAGATAAATTAGGCTTGACATTTAACGTGGGCGCCACTTCCCGTTTGACCGATTACGATCAGCAGGGGGTTGCCAGTACCGGTCAATTAGTATATGGTGTACAAAGACATTTTAACTACAGAAACCAGGCTCCAATCCAATTTTCTGAAAAAAGGAATATTGCAGGTGTACTTGGCCAGGTTACCCTTGACTACGACAACATGCTATTCTTAACGGCTTCTACGAGAACAGATTGGGTTTCAAACCTTACCTCTGAAAACAACAGCCAATCTTATCCTAGTGCCAGTGTATCCTTTCTTCCAACCCAGGCTTTTGAGGGCTTAAGATCAACCAACGGCCTCAATTTCTTGAAACTGAGAGGAGGTTTAGGGCAATCTGCAACCTTCCCAACGGGCTACCCTACTGTAGGTATTGTTGAACAAAATACCCAGGTATTTGGAGAAGGAGGTGAGGTTACTACGAACCAGGTAGCTGGCTTTAGAGCAAATCCAGATTTAAAACCCGAATTGTTATCTGAAATTGAATTAGGATTTGAATCAAGGTTTTTTGATAATCGTGTATCTTTAGATTTCACCTGGTTTGAAAGGACAACTGAAAACCTTATTGTTAATGAACCGCTATCCCCTTCTACAGGTTTTACATTCACACAAAGTAATGTTGGTGAAATCAGAGGAGATGGAGTTGAAGCCGATCTAGGCATCAATTGGATTAGAAGAGATAATTTTAACTGGAACACAAATGTTAATTTTGCCACTTATAATCCTGTTGTGACTCAACAAGAACAGGACATCATCATTTACGCAGGTAGTACACAGCTCTTTATTGGAGGTAACGCGGCTATAGAAGGACAGCCTTTGGGAGCCATTGTTGGAACGGCGTTTGATCGTAATGAAAACGGAGAGCTCCTAGTAAATGAAGGTGGTGACTATATTATTACTGAAGCTGATAATGATGGAAATGTTCCAGTAATAGGTGATCCCAACCCTGATTACACAATGAACCTAAGTAATAACATCCAGTACAAAAACTGGAACTTTAGTTTCCTGGTATCTCACATAAAAGGTGGTGACATCATGTCGAGCACCATTGCTACTCTTTTAGGTAGAGGACTTATTACAGAAACCCTTGATAGAGAAAACACCTATATTTTACCGGGAATAAGAGAAAGTACAGGTGAACCAAATGATCTTCAGATTAACAACTCAACTTATTACTTTAATAACATATTATTTGGACCGGCAGAGGCCAAGATATATGACGCTTCAGTTGTTCGCCTACAGGAGGTATCTCTGGGTTATACATTCTCATCTGATGCTCTTGGACAGTCACCATTTGGATCTCTATCTATCACAGCACAAGGATTCAACCTGTGGTACAATGCCTACAACACTCCTGATGGCGCTAATTTTGATCCAAACGTACAGGGAGCTGGAATTGGGAATTCACAAGGGTTTGACTTCCTTAATGGTCCCAGTGCCCGTAGAATTGGACTGAGCCTTAAAGCAACCTTTTAATACAAATTGTAGAAAAAATTTTAAATATGAAAACAACAATTAAATTTTTCACAATATTGTCTATCCTTTTAGGTGTATTCAATTCTTGTGAAACAGTAGATATGGACTTGCGCGTCAGTCCTAATGATTTGGCTTCAGATCAAGCCGATCCCAATTTGCTACTTAATTCCATACAGTTGGCATACGCCAGTAATATGACTTCAGTAAACGATTTGGGATCTGAGCTTACGAGGATTGACTATATGTTTGGACGGGATTACTTCAACAATTACCCAGGTAGTACGCTGGATGGTGTATGGGAAAGAACCTATAGTAGCGGCACCAATCTTATAGGAAGACCTATTAGTGTAGGTATCTACACTAACGTAGAAGCATTGAAGGAATTTGATGAACAATCTGAGGTAGACTACAGCTTCCATATCGCCATGGGTAAGACTTTAAAAGCCCACATGCTAATGATATTGGTAGACTACTTAGGTAAAGCAGTTTTATCTGAAGCTGGTAACCCAAATGAATTTCCAGCCCCACAACTTGATGAAGGTAGAGCAGTATATGATGGCGCACTTGCTTTGTTGGATGAAGCAGAATCACTCTTTTCTGAATCTCCTTCGCCACAGGGAGCAACAGATTTCTTTTACCAGGGTGATTCTGGTAAATGGCTAAAATTGATAAACACCTTACGTTTGCGAGCTTATGTTACAACAGGTAATTCCCAGGGATTCGATGCAGTAATAAATGGTGGGAACTATATAGATGATATTGCAGATGATTTTCAGTTTAATTTTGGTTCAAGAGAATTACAGCCAGATACCAGACACCAGGACTATGTATTAGACTACACTCCCAGCGGTTCTGATCTCTATAGGTCTAACTGGTTAATGGAATTAATGTTAAACAATGATGACCCAAGAATAAGATATTATTTTTATCGACAGGTTAGTGCAACACCTGGCGCTGATGCAGACCCTAATGAAGAAACTTTGGCCTGCTCTCTTGCAGTTCCGCCTCAACATTTTCTGGATGGTGGCTTCACTTATTGCGCAGTGCCTAATGGGTATTGGGGAAGATCTCACGGTAACAACGAAGGTACCCCTCCAGATAATTTCCGTCGAACCGCTGTAGGTGTCTATCCTGCAGGAGGAAAATTTGACGACAATAGTTTTGGCACCGTTGGTTTAGGTGAAGGAGGCGCTGGTGCCGGGATTGAACCAATAATACTTTCTTCTTACGTATATTTCTGGAGATCTGAAATGCAGGATGCCGATCCTGACTTATTCAGAACTGCTCTTGAAAAATCAATTGAAAAAGTACAAAGCTTTGGTGAGCTTGATGGCGATGCCGATCTTTCAATCGCACCAAATAGTGATGAAGTTGAAGATTTCATTAACGATCAGGTTTCAGCCCTACAAGCTGCTTCAGGAGATGAAAAATGGAACATTTTTGCAAGGCAGTACTTTGTGACGCTTTATGGTGATGGAACCCACGCCTATAACTTTTACCGACGAACCGGATTCCCTACTACTTTAACACCTAACTGGTCAGTAGATCCGGGCCCTTTCCCAAGGACATTCCTGTACCCGCAAACAGAGGTTGTAACAAATCCTAATCTGGATCAAAAGTCAGGTTTAACAGAACAGGTATTTTGGGATACAAATCCTTCAAGTCCAGCTTTTCCTCCAGCTAACTAAAAATAAAAATTAGAAACATGAAAGATCATATAAAAATTTATCTCCCTTTATTTTTGTTCTGCGGCCTGTTTATGCAGAGCTGTGACGATGGAGATGCACTGATAGATGATATCACAGAAAACACCACCAGAGGCGCTATTTTAAGGACAATTGAAATTCGCGCTGATGAATTACTGGTAGGCGAAAATGCACTTCAGGGTGAATTTGATATAACCCTTGAAGTTCAGGACAGCGAAATGGGTGCTCTCGTAGAATCCGTAGAAGTATACACCAGATTCGTAGATAATACAAATACTGATGGTACCGATTTAGATACCGAGGATAACCTATTTACTACAATTCCACGTTCAGAGTTTTTTACTGGTGAATTCGGGTTGCCAAGATTAGATTTTTCTATCCCGGCAACTGAATTGGCAAGCTCTACAGGAGTTCCCATTAGCGCAATAGATGGGGGCGATGAATTCAGGATAAGATTTGAGCTTGTTCTTGAAGATGGAAGAAGATTTTCTTTCGATCAGAACACCGGTACTTTAACAGGATCTTTCTTCAGGTCTCCTTTCCAATATACTGCCCCTATAGTTTGTGCGCCTTCTCCACCTACAGCTGGAGAATGGACAATAGAACTTCAGGATTCTTATGGAGATGGTTGGAATGGTGCCGCTTTAGTGGTTACCATAGATGGAACGGAAACCAGCTATACTCTGGAAGATGGAGCTTCAGGCACCAGAACATTTAATGTTCCAGAAGGAACTTCTGAAATAGCTATCAATTACGTTTCTGGAGACTGGGATAGTGAGGTTACATTCCAGGTTACCTCCGCTAACGGAAACGAGGTTCTGGATTTAGGACCTTCTCCAACAGCAGGTTTGCAATTACTGGATTACTGTCCTAACAATTTATAAATCACAAAACCTATATAAAAAAAAGTCGTCTAAAATAGACGACTTTTTTGTTTTAGGCAAAATCCAGAATAAGAAAATTTGCTTACTTTTAGACTCTAGTATTTTTTTTTGATTTTTTTAACAAAATAAGAATGGATAAAAAATTAAAAATAAGAACATTAACTTCGGCAGTGCTCTTTCTTGTAATATTTATGATTGCCGGTTGTTCCAGTGATAATAATGAATTATTTTCTGAACCAGACGAGAATAATTCAACTCCGGAAGAACCTGTTGATAAAGAGGAAGGACAGGAAGGACAAGAAGGAGGAGGAAATGAGGGAAGCTCAGAATATGAAAAAGCTGGTAAAATTGAAGTGTTCTCCCCTTCCCTGGTCAATGGGGGATATTTACTCGTTAATGATGCAGGCAATAATAGGGTATTCCTTATGAACTATGACCTGGATATTCTTCATGAATGGGATTTAGTTGCAGGAATAGGAAACGATTCTACCCTATTACCTGATGGAAACCTTCTTACTCTGTTAATGGATGAAGATGCCATTATAAATTTTGGCGGCTTTGGTGGGCTTATCCAGTTATTGGATAAAGACAGTAATATCTTATGGGAATTCCCATACTCTACAGAAGATTACAATCTCCATCATGATATTGAAATGCTTCCTAATGGAAATATACTGGCTATGGTATGGGAAAAGATCCCCATCCAGGAAGCAAAAGAGTCTGGTGTAGATACCAATACCGATATTTTCCCCGAGAAGATCATAGAAATAGACCCTGCAACTAATGCAATTGTTTGGGAATGGCGTTCCTGGGACCATATAGTTCAGGATTTTGATTCAGAAAAGGCAAATTATGGTGTTATTGCTGACCATCCTGAATTAATTGACATCAACTACGTAAAAGATGAAAAAGGTGATATAATGCATGGCAATGGTATTGCCTATGATCCTGATAAGGATCTAATTTTTCTGAGTATCAACTTTTATAGTGAGGTTTGGGTAATTGACCACAGCACAACTACAGCTGAAGCTAAAGATTCATCAGGCGGTAATTTTAATAAAGGCGGAGATCTCGTGTATAGGTTTGGAAACCCTGAAGCATACCAAAATCCTGAAGGCACAAGAATGTTTGATAGAAATCATTTCCCCAATTTATTGAACGGAGAAGACACCGGCTCAATTTTGGTCTTCAACAACAATATTACCGCTGAACAGTCAATTCTCTATGAGTTAAAATTACCAGCTGAATATGACCTGGCATCCAATCAAAACAATGAACTTGATGTTTTATGGAGTTTTACTTCTACAAATCTTTTTTCACCTAAAGTCTCCGGTGGTGTTCGTCTTCCTAACGGAAACACTTTAATTACCGAAGGGGACCATGGTGGTTGGGAGGTAACTAACAGCGGAAATGTAGTTTGGAAATTTAAAGGTGATGGATTCTACTGGAGAATTTATCATTATCCACAGAATGCTCCAGAATTAAAATTATTAGAACTTTAAAATTATGCGCTACAAGTTTTCAATATTGATTTTATCCTCATTTCTATTTTTTTCTTGTGATAATAAGATTGATAAAAAAGATGAAATCGCAACAAAAGCAAGTGAAGATGCTTTAAGCAAGCCAGAAAATAAAATCTTCGAGAAAGTTCCGGGCAGTGTTAGTAATATTAAATTTTCCAACAATATAAAAGAAGATTTATCTGGCATCGCAAACCTTTTCGATTTTGATTATTTCTATAATGGCGCTGGTGTTGGTATTGGGGATTTTAATAATGACGGGCTACCCGATGTTTTCTTTTGCGGCAACCAGGTGGAGAATAAACTATACCTTAATAAAGGAGATCTCAAATTTGAAGACATCTCAAATTCAGCAGGAATTAACGTAGGTAAAGTATGGTCTAATGCTGTAACTATAGTAGATATCAATCAGGATGGTTGGCAGGACATTTACATTTCGCAAGGGGGTCCCAATCAAAGATTACAACGAAAAAACTTGCTTTTTATAAACAATAAAGATAATACATTTACAGAAAAAGCCGCAGACTATGGCTTAGCCGATATGGGCATAAGCACTCATGCTGTATTTTTTGATTATGACAAGGATGGTGATCTGGACTGTCTGGTAATGAATGAAAATGAACTTTATGGGGTAGATCCCTACAATCTCTATAATTTGGCTGCCCGCGACGAGGAGAGTAAATACTTTAATAGCTCTCATCTTTACAGAAACGATAATGGAAAATTTAAAAATGTCACCAAAGAAGCCGGACTGGAAAGACCTATTTTCGGACTTGGGCTTGGTGTTAGCGATATAAATAATGATGGTTGGCTGGATATCTATATTGCCAGTGATTATTACATACCAGATGCGCTATTTATAAACAATATGGATGGCACTTTTTCAGATAAAATAAAAGAATATACCAGTCAAATTTCTTTCTACGGAATGGGATTGGATATCGCCGACATAAATAATGACGGGCTTCAGGACATTTTTGTATTAGATATGGCCGCAAGGGATCATGTTCGGTCAAAAACTTTAATGGCTTCTATGGATACAAAAAGGTTTAGTTATCTAACCGATACTTTAGATTTCCATCATCAATATATGTATAATTCTTTTCAATTGAATCAGGGAAACAACAATTTCAGCAATATTGCTCAACTCTCAAATACTGCCAATACAGATTGGAGCTGGTCTGTACTGATGTATGATTTTGATTTGAACGAAAGGAGGGATATATTTATCACCAACGGTTACAGACGCTATGCTCTGGATAATGATCTACAGCAAAGAGTCCTTGAAGCAAAAAGAAAATATGGAAGGAATGTCCCACTGGGAGTAAAATCTCAACTTTATCAAAGTATGCCTTCTGAAAAATTAAGAAACATCCTGTATAAAAACAAGGGCAACCTTGAATTTGAAGACATAGCTACTCAATGGGGGTTAACAGATTATTCGTTCAGTAACGGTGCAGCAGTAGCCGATCTGGATAATGATGGAGACCTGGATATCCTGGTGAATAATATAGACCAGGAAGCTTTTCTATATAAAAATCTCTCTAGCGACAGAAATTTGGGTAATTTTTTAAAGGTAAAAATAGAGGGACAAGATTCACAGTTTTTTCCTAAGATTAGCCTTTTTTATGATGGTAAAAATCAATTTATAGAGCTGAAAAATATTAGGGGATACAGGTCTTCACAACAAAATATTGCTCATTTTGGTATTGGCAAATATGAAAAGATAGATAGTATTAAAATAAAGTGGATAGATGGAACTGAAAATATTCATCATAACATCGAGGCAAATCAAACTATAGCCTTTGCAAAAACTGAGACTTTAAAACAAGAATTAACGGAGAAAAAAACACCTGTTTTATTTCAGGAGATTCCCTCTGAATCTTTAAATATATCTTATCAACATCGGGAAAACCATTATGATGATTTTGAAACTGAAGTCCTTCTCCCATATAAGCAATCCACTTTCGGACCATATATCTCAAAAGCAGATATCAACAATGATGGAAAAACTGATTTCTACATAGGGGGAGCGGCCGGACAACCTGGGGAGCTTTATGTACAGGATGGTGAAAAGTTTAGAAAAATAATTGTGGAAGACTTTTTAAAAGATAGCATTTATGAAGATATGGAATCAGTCTTTTTTGACTTTGACGGTGATGGTGATCAGGATTTATTCGTGGTAAGCGGAGGGAATGAATTTGAAAGTGGTGATCCACGCTATATTGACAGATTGTATATCAACAATGGCAATGAACAATTTACCCGTCATGAAAGCAATGCCCTTAATTCTAATCCTTATAGCGGAAAAAGTATTACTGTTCTGGATATGGATAAAGATGGAGACAACGATATAATTATAGGCAACCGTATAATCCCCCAGGCCTATCCCAGGTTTAGTCCCTCTGTTGTTTACGAGAATGTGAATGGTGAACTTAAAGATGTCACAAAAGAAAAGGCCCCCGATTTACAAGATTTTGGAATAGTAAATAGCATCGTGACCACAGATTTTAATAACGATGGATGGGAAGACATTATAGTGGTGGGTGAATGGACCGGAATTGGATTTTTTGAAAATAAGAATGGCAAATTCCAGCTTTTGTCCAATGAGAATTTATCTGAACAAAAAGGCTGGTGGTACTCTATAGCTGAAACAGATATTAACAATGACGGCCTTAAAGATTACATTTTAGGAAATGTTGGGTTGAATATTAAATTCAAAGCTTCTTTAAAAAAACCACTAAAAATATTTGCCAACGATTTCGATGGAAATGGAACTAACGATATTGTGCTGGGTAAACAATATTTTAATGAATATGTCCCGGTTAGAGGAAAGGAATGTTCATCACAACAAATGCCTTTTCTCAACGATAAATTTTCTACATATTCAGATTTCGCAAATGCCAATCTTAAAGATATTTTTGGTGATTCCCTTGAGGACTCATATAAAGCTGAAGCAACACAATTTAATTCCATACTATTGATCAATAAAGGGAATAACGAGTTTGATATCCGTATTCTGCCTATTGAAGCGCAAATGTTTCCGGTTTTTGAAACTATTTTTATAGACTTGAATAATGACGGTTTCGAGGATGCTGTTTTAGCGGGGAATATTTATGAAACTGAAGTAGAAACTCCCCGGCTGGATGCTATCTCAGGGCAAGTTCTTCTCTCCAATGGTAAAGATGGTTACGATCCAACTACTTATGAAGAATCGGGATTATATCTTAAAGGAAATATAAAAGATATTGAGCTAATCCAGCTAAACGATAAAAAATTAATCATTACCGGATCCAACAATGGAACTTTGAAAACATATTTAATAAATTAAATGATTATGAAAACCATAATATTATTAATATGTGCTCTGGTAATCATGCCTTTTGCCGGATCGGCGCAATACGCCGGGCAACCCGCAACCAATTTGTCGGGTGCCGGAGCCCAGAATGTAAATGGAGCAGCTATATCAATGCTAAGTTCTTCATTAAATAAAAATAAATCTAACCGGTATATCTCAGATGATTTTATAGGGTCGCCATATACTGATAATAATTTTAAACCAGCCCTTCTATTCTACGAGGACGAAAACCAGGGACAGGTTTACTATCGTTATAATGCCTATAATGAAGAAATAGAAATCAAAAAAAATCCGTTGGAGGAAGAAACTATAAACGCACTGCATACCGACAAAGCAATAAGTATTGAATTGGGAGGGGGAAAACGTCTTTCTTTTAAGACCTTCATCGATAAAAGTGACAATACACTAAATGGCTACCTAACAAAACTCTATGATGGTGAAATATATGATCTTTTTAAAAGAACCAAGGTCAAATTCACAGAAGCCCAGCCGGCCCAAAATTCATTTGTAAAAGCAACTTCCAATAGATTTACGCATTTCACAGAATACTATCTTCAAAAAAAAGGTGTTAATAAAATTGAAGAAATAATTTTAAAAAACAGAAAGCTCTTAAAGATGGTTGATACAGCGAAGAAAAAGGAGCTAGAAGTTTTTATAAAAGACAACAATCTAAAAATTAAAAACGAAATTGATCTAATTAAAGCTATTCAATTTTTAAACTAGAGTTAAAGTTTTAATTATTTACACATAGCTAGGCATATTAGTAAAATGAAATGTAGCAAATCTATGACACTTACAAGGTCCTCAAAGTATAGTATAGCCATCTATTAGTTGATGATATTTTTCCTCAATCTTAAGATTTATTTTTATTAACAGAAAGGCACTAAAAATTTTGATTCCCTTTTTTATTTCCTCAAATACCCCTCAAGAAATCAAAATAATTTCAATTTTTAGTTCTAATCATTAGCTTATTGGGATTTATCAAAACCCTCCCTATTTTTTAACAAAATAAATGATTTTTATAAATTTCTGTATTTCAGATTATTAATATTCAGGATTAACTTTTAGTTAACATTCAAGAATTTATTTAAAACTTATTGCTTGTTCAGCTAACCATTTATTAGCAATTTTGGAACTGGCTAATTCAAACAAAAGTAAAAATGAGAACAAAGTTTAGTAGTATTTTAACACTATTATTAGTGTTGGCTGTGCAAATCACCTTTGCACAAGAACGAACGATTACCGGTACGGTAATCGATGAGGACGGGCTACCCCTACCAGGTGTTACCGTTTTAATTAAGGGAACCAACACGGGTACCCAAACTAATTTTGATGGTGAGTTTACCATTAATGCTGAAACAGGAGATATACTCGTTCTCTCCTTTGTTGGTATGGAAACCACAGAATTCCCCATTACTAATGAAACCACTGAAGTGGAGATCACCATGGGAACTGATGCAGCACAACTTGACGAAGTTGTAGTAACAGCATTAGGTATTAAAGCAAACCCACGGTCATTAACCTATGCCGCCGAAACGGTAACTGCAGATGATATTGAAAACACTGGGGAAACTAATTTGGTTAATTCCCTATCATCTAAAGCTGCCGGAGTAAGTGTGGTAAGCTCTTCAGGTTCTGTAGGTGCTTCATCTAATATTCGTATTAGAGGAAACACTTCTATTAACAGATCTAATGCACCCCTATTTGTAATAGATGGTGTTCCAATTGACAATTCTTCTGCTGGTAATGGAGTTGGTGGAGTAGATTCCTCGAACAGGGCTGTCGACATCGCTCAAGCAGATATTGAATCTATCGAGATTTTAAAAGGTACTGCTGCTCAAACCCTCTACGGGCTTAGAGCTGCTAACGGGGTTGTACTTATTACAACCAAAAAGGGTAAAACAGGAGCACCAGTGGTTTCGGTTTCCTCCACGCTTCAATTTAGTGAAGTTAATAAGTTGCCAGAATTACAAAGTCAATTCGCTCAGGGACGGCCTGTTGGTGGTGTTGCTACTTACAGAGGACCTGAAACCTTCGAAGGTTTTAGCTGGGGACCAAGAATTTCTTCCCTTGAGTTTGACGGAGACACTTCCTATCCTTACGATCGTAATGGTAGATTAGTGCCTGCCGGTGAGGGTAATGGTCAACCTGCTAATGCATATGATTCCTATGATTTTTTTACAACCGGTATTCTTCAGGACAATAATGTTTCTGTTCGGGGAGGAAGCGAAGATGTGAAATATTACATTTCGGGGTCCCACCTGGATCAAACTGGTGTTGCTCCACAGGAACAATTCAACCGAACATCTTTTAGAAGTGATATAAGTGCTGCTTTAACTGATAACTTTGAAATATCTGGGAGTGCAAATTTCGTTAATTCTGGTGGTCGTAGAGTACAGCGTGGATCGAACGTTTCTGGTGTTATGCTTGGATTACTTCGCTCAACACCCACTTTCGATAACGGAAATGGCCTATCTGGAAGAGAGGCAGCCAATACACCGGCTACCTACCTATTGCCTGATGGAAGACAAAGAAGTTACCGAGCCGGGATTTATGACAATCCATACTGGACGGTAACTCAAAACCCTTCCTTTGATGATGTAAAACGTTTTATTGGTAGACTATCTTTTGAATACAAGCCATTTGAATGGGCTACCATTCAGGGTACTTTAGGATACGATCAATATGCCGATAAAAGAAAACAGGGAATAGATGTAAATTCTGCCGGAAACCCACAAGGATCGGTTTTTAACCAAACTATATTTAACGAAGACATCAATACACAGCTTTTGTTTCTAACAGAAAAAGAAATAAGCGATAAATGGTCATTTAATGATGTTCTTGGTTACGATGGGTATAAAACTCAAACCCAGTTTGACCAGGTTACCGGACTTGGAATGACTATACCAGGCTTTTTCGTTATTTCTAATACAGCAAGCCAGGCGGTATCAGAAACTATAGATAGAAGACAGCTTGATGCTGTACTTGCAGATGCACGTTTTTCTTATGATGACACCTTCTTTATAAACGGTACATTTAGAAACGACTGGTCTTCAACACTTCCAGAAGATAATAACTCTTTCCAGTCCTATAGCTTTGGTTCCAGTTTTGTTTTTACAGAATTATGGGACAGCGGAATAATGAACTATGGTAAATTAAGAGGATCTTATGGTAAAACCGGTAACGATGCTCCGACATTTTCTACGCTTACTTATTATGGTGCAGCAGCAGCCGGAGGTGATGGCTTTATAGATGCTAACCAGTTTCCTATCTTTTCTACTGTAGCTTTTGAAAGATCTTCTTTACTTGGTAATGCCAATATTAGACCAGAGGTTACTACAGAATACGAAGTAGGAGCTGAATTTAATTTCTTTAGTTCCAGAATAAAACTTGATGTAGCTTATTACAACAAAACTACAGAGGACCAAATTATTCAGGTTGACCAGCCTGCAGTAACTGGATATACCGCAAGGGTTCTAAACGCCGGAGTTATAGAGAACAAAGGATGGGAAGTATCTGCCGGTTTCCAACCCGTAAGAACCGATGATTTCAATTGGAATATAGACGTAAACTGGACTACTTTTACGAACGATGTCTTAGAACTCGCCCCAGATGTAGAGTCTATTCTATTAGCCGGATTTACTTCCACCTCCAGTAGGGTGATTGCAGGTGAACCTTATGGCGCAATATTCGGGTCTAGATTTCAAAGAAATGAACAGGGAGAGGTTTTAATTGGAGACAATGGTTTTCCTATTGTTGATTCGGAAGATGCGGTTATAGGAAACCCTATTCCAGATTGGACTATGGGGATTCGTAACTCACTATCTTATAAAAACTTCAGCGTCTCTGCTCTTTTAGATGTAAGACAAGGTGGTGACGTATGGTGTGGAACCTGTGGTATTATCGATTATTTTGGTGTTTCCCAAACTACTGCAGATCAAAGAGATGTTACAGATTTCGTATTTGACGGGGTAAATGAAAATACCGGTGAGTCTAATACTACCGAGGTGGCATTGGCAGATCCCGCCGATGGCCTGGGAGCCAACAGATGGGTAAGATATGGTTTTGGAGGAGTTTCAGAAGATTATGTATTTGACTCTTCCTGGGTAAGACTAAGGGAAGCTTCAATTTCGTATGCATTACCTTCAAGCCTTTTAGATAATACGTTTTTATCAGGTGGATCTTTTACTCTTGCGGGCAGGAACTTATTCCTTATAACCGACTATCCTGGTATTGATCCTGAAACCAACTTAACCGGCGCATCGAACGGTATAGGTTTGGATTACTTTAACCAACCCAACACTCGCAGTTATGCGTTAACTGTAAAACTCAACTTTTAATAAGCTTTATCATGAAATATATTAAAAACAACATATCAAAATTAGCGATAATATTTATTGCAATTTTGAGCTCGTGTGACTATCACTCTACCAACCAGGATCCCACGCGCCCAGGGGGCGATAATGTGGAACTGGTAGCCATAGTACCGGCAATGCAAACTCAAACCCATAGAAATATTGGTGCTGTTCTGGGCCGTTATGCCGGGATTCTAACCCAACAATGGGAAGGAGTAGATGCACAACAGCTTGCATATACATCTTATATAATTGGTGAAAACGATACAAACAACCCCTGGGATTTTGGCCTCTACACCGGTGCTATGAGAGACGCTGATGATATTATTGAAAGAGCCACAAATCGAGACGCCCCTAACACAAGGGGTCTGGCCAAAATATATATGGCCATTAATTTAGGATTAGCAACAAATGCCTGGGGAGATGTACCATATTCTGAAGCTTTCGAGGGAGAGGAAAACCTTTCACCTAAATATGATGATCAGGAAGAACTTTATGGTGTTTTACAAACATTATTATCAGAAGCAATTACAGATTTGAATGCCGAAGATCCTGCAGGTATCCAGGGCGATCTAATTGGAGGAAGCAACCAGCAATGGATAAGTGCTGCCCATGCTTTAAAGGCACGCTTTTATATTCAACAAACCAGTGTTAATCCTAACGCTGCACAAATGGCATTGGATGAATTGGATATGGCCACAAACGGTAATGCAGAACAACTGGATTTCTTTTTTGAGAATACTCAGAATGGAGGTCATCCATTAGCATTGTTTGGTTTCCAAAGACCTAATACCATGGTTGTTGCAGAATATTTCGCAGATGTTATGATGGGTGATCCAAGAATGCCTTTGTATATGACCGAGAGTGAGGGAGGAACTTTTCTTTACTTTGATGCAGCCGATCCTAATCTATTCTGGAGCAAATTAGACAGTCCTTCTCCGGTAATTAGCTATGCTGAAGTTAAATTTATTGAAGCAGAAGCATTGGAAAGAACTGGCGGGGATGGCTCTGAAGCCCTCGAGGAAGCTATTATGGCGAATATGAACTATTTAGGTGTAACCACCGCAAATGCAAACGAGTATATTTCCAGTATTGGAGACGCTAGCATAGAAACCATAATTAATGAAAAATATAAAGCTCTGTATGGCCAATCACCAATGCAGGTATGGAATGGATATAGACGCACAGGATTTCCAAATTTAACACCTAATCCTGATGGTGAAAATGGTAATAACCCTTCTGGAATTATACCAAGAAGGTTATTATACCCTATTTCTGAAAGACAATCAAACCCTGACGCCTATGAAGCTGCAATTCAAGCTCAAGGTGGACATTTACTTGATGATGATATTTGGGTTTTCCCAAGAAATTAAATTAATTTTCATTAGATTTTATAAAAAGCTGTCTCACTAAACCGAGACAGCTTTTTTTATTTTATAGACCTTATAATTTTTAAAAACAAAACATACCTTTGCACCATGGAAGAAACTACGCGTATTTTTGGAATTAGAGCTGTTATAGAGGCAATACAAGGAGGAAAGAGCATTGATAAGGTCTATATACAAAAAGGGCTTTCAGGACCTTTATTTCAGGAATTAAACCATTTGGTTCAAAAAGGTGAATATAACATTTCCTTTGTTCCGGTAGAGAAGCTCAACAAACTTTCTAAAGGAAACCACCAGGGTGTCGTAGCTACCATTTCTCCAATAAAGTTTGGGAACCTGGAAGAAACCATTGAAAAGATTCTTGAAGAAAAAACCACTCCCCTTTTCCTATTGCTCGACCAAATTACCGATGTTCGAAATTTCGGTGCGATTATTCGAACTGCAGAATGCACAGGAGTTGACGCTATAATTATTCCTGAAAAAGGTGGTGCACCCTTAAATGCCGATACCGTTAAAACATCGGCCGGTGGGGTTTTTAACCTTCCTATTGTAAAAGTAAATCATATCAAGGATGCTGTTTTTTACTTACAATCTTCAGGCGTGCAAATTGTAGCCGCTACCGAAAAAACAGATGATACAATTTATGATGTTGATTTTAATCAGCCATCTGCAATTGTAATGGGGAACGAAGCGAAAGGAGTCTCTAATTCAACCTTGAAAAGCGTAGACAAAAAAGCTAAACTGCCCATGTTTGGTAAAATAGAATCGCTTAATGTTTCTGTGGCCTGTGGTGTTTTTCTATATGAAGCGATTAGACAAAGACAGCACTCCTAAACAAACAAATAAAGGATCTCCAGTCTTTACTCCTTATTTTCTTCTGATCTCTTATAAAAATAGCGATAGGTAATTCCTGAGTTATCTTCAGTATTATCCTCTTCCTCTATTTCAAACCGCCTTTCGATGAAATTTCCGTTTTCATCAAAATGCCGCATAAACAAATCCTCTTCCTCCTTGTATTCGGGTCTTTCCCAGTCATATTTAGGTGATTTCGCAATATTAGTTCGGTAAATTAAAGACAAAACAAAACCAGATATTAGCCCTGAAAGATGCCCTTCCCAGGATATTTCAGGATTTATAGGGGTAACATACCACAGCATTCCACCGTAAAGAAAAACAACAATTAAAGAAAGGGCTACCAACCGATAATATTTCGAGAAAATACCTTTAAAAAATAAAAATGCAGCAAGCATATAAATTATGCCACTGGCACCTATATGATTGGCTGTCCTGCCTATACCCCAGGTAAGTATTCCGGTTAATAATAAACCAATTAAAAGTACCTTCCAGCTAATTCTCCTGTAGAAATAAAAGAGTGACATCGAGAGTACAAAAAGCGGGATGGTATTATTGAAAAGGTGTTTTAAATCCCCGTGAATAAAAGGTGAAAATATAATTCCGCGTAAACCTTTAACATCCCTGGGGCGCACACCAAAATCGTTAAAACTTATTCCGAAACGGATTTCAAACCAGAAAACCACCCATATAAGCAGCACAAAAAGGATGGGATATCCCAAAACGCCGGTGGTAAAAACAAATGGACTGGACTGTTTCAAATGAATAAGTTTAATTTAATATTACAAAAAAGAATCCATTTGTTAATAGATGACAAAGTGTTATTCAAATTACTAATTTTGTCAGATGAGCAAACCATTAGCAGAAAGATTACGACCCCAAACATTAGAGGATTATTTAAGTCAGCAGCACCTTATTGGCCCTAAAGGAGCTTTGCGCCAGCAGCTCAAGCAAGGTATTATTCCTTCCATAATTTTCTGGGGGCCTCCGGGAGTCGGAAAAACCACTTTGGCCAATATTATTGCCACAACTTCAGACAGACCATTCTTTCAACTCAGCGCAGTAAGCAGCGGAGTAAAAGATGTTCGGGAAGTGATTGAAAAGGCTAAGAAAAGCGATGGCTTGTTTACCACTAAAAATCCTATCCTTTTTATTGATGAAATTCATCGTTTCAGCAAATCGCAGCAGGATTCCCTTTTAGGAGCAGTAGAAAAAGGTTGGGTAACTTTAATTGGTGCCACTACCGAGAATCCGAGTTTCGAAGTGATTTCAGCCCTACTTTCCCGTTGCCAGGTGTATATTCTAAAGCCTTTCAGTAAAGAAGATTTGGTGGCGCTTTTAGAGAGAGCTATGCGGGAAGATAAAATAATTGCTGCTAAAAATATAAAACTAAAGGAAACCGAGGCCTTGCTTAGATTAAGCGGTGGTGATGCGAGAAAATTGCTTAATATTTTTGAACTTTTAGTCACCTCTTCTGAAGGAGACCTGGAAATCACCAACGAACTGGTTTTCAATAGGGTTCAGCAGAATACGGTGCTTTACGATAAAGCCGGCGAGCAGCATTACGATATTATTTCGGCTTTTATTAAATCTATTCGAGGTAGCGATCCCAACGCTGCGGTTTACTGGCTTGCAAGAATGATTGAGGGCGGTGAAGATGTAAAATTCATCGCCAGAAGATTACTTATTCTTGCCAGTGAGGATATTGGGAATGCGAACCCTACTGCGCTGGTAATCGCAAATAGCACGTTTCAGGCGGTAACCACAATTGGTTTTCCCGAAGCCAGAATCGTGTTGAGTCAATGTGTCACTTATCTGGCAACTTCACCTAAAAGCAACGCGGCTTATATGGCAATTAATCAGGCACAAAGTGCTGTAAAGAAAACCGGGAATCTCTCGGTGCCTCTATCGATTAGAAATGCACCAACCAAGTTAATGAAAGATATTGGCTACGGAAAAGATTATAAATACGCTCATAACCACGAGAACAATTTTGTGAAAGCTGAATTCTTACCCGATGAATTAAAAAGCACCAAATTTTATAATCCGGGGAACAATCCGAGGGAAAATGCGCAACGGGAATTTCTTAAAAAACGTTGGAAAACCAAGTATAATTATTGATTCGCCGAAGCTTTATAAACCAGCTTTACCTTTTTATTTTCTGCATTTAAATATTCAATTATCAAATTACCTCCATCATCAAAATAGGCTATGCCTTGACGGGTAAGGGATTTATATATAAAGCTATCCTCATCACCGGACTTTGCCAGAACCGCAAATGGCTCTTCGGAATTTGTTTGATAAAATGAATATCCTGCATCAGATTTTTCGAGTAAATAGGTAATACCGTCCTTTTCAAAATTCAGTTCTTTTGCTGAAGCATTATTTATCATAGGATTTTCCACCACTACTTCAGCGGGTGCAGAAATAGGAGTTTTAACTTCTTCGGAAGCTTCAGGGGCCTGGGTTTCTGGTTCACTCTGTGCAATTTCAGCATTTTCTACAGCTTGCGGTTGCTTATCACTAGAAGGAGCAGCAGCTGAAACTTCCCCAGGATTAAATTGATAATTTAATTCTTCAATATCACTAAAAGCATCGCGCAAAGCTTCGTGATGTGCTGCTTTAAAATCTTTCTCCCTACTTCTCCCCTCTTTTGTTTCAAAAACAATATTTCCGCGACAATCCTCTAATTGAACTACCAACTTAGTAACAAACAAACCCGAATTGTCTTTTACTTTAGCGCTTAGGCCCAAACAATAATTTTCCTGTAAATCGAGAGGTTTTTCCTCGTTCTTCATCAGGGTTTCAAACCCGTATTTTTCAAATAGAAATTTGGTAAGTGCGTTTAATTGATATTGATTTTTTTCTTTTGAAAGTTCAAAATCTTCCGGTACAATTACGTATTTATATTCATTTAGATCCTGTGCAGAAACATTTAGTGCTCCAGAAATTACAAATAGTATAAAAAGTATTTTTTTCATGTGTTTATATTTTCAGCAAAATGAAGTGAAATTAGGTTACCAAATTCTCTCGAAAATGTTGCCATTTCCGAGGCCACCATTTTGCCGGTTTTCATTAAACTCTTCTAGTCATTAAAAACCAACTGCATCCCTAACTGTATAGAAGCACTATGTGCTTTTGCCAGATCTGGATATGCCAATACGTTATTTACTGCAAGATATACATTAAATTTATTAAAAGTCTTGGTATACATCAAACCGATATTGGTTAAAGAATAGTCATCTAAAGTGTAAGTAAGCTTAAAACGCTGGTTTTCATTAATTTTTCGGTCATAATATGCGGTTAAAGCGTAAACAAAACCTTTGGGCCTTTTTACCCCGCTGAGCTGCATTCCTAACAAATTCATATACCTCACTTCTTTGTCGCTTAGATAATGACAGGGTAAAAATCCCGGACCGAAGCCATATTCCATAGCGAAATTCGCTTTTATGGGACGCCAGGTTGTATAAGATTCGTAGGTTGTTTGGTCTCTAAGATTTCTGTCTACCTCGTCTTCAAAAATATCCCAATAGGGTATGGCTTCATCATTCTCATCTAAATCTGGGAAAAGAGGCTCTAAACCACTGGTTTCATAAGCCCCAAAATACCTATAATTTTCAACGTCTTTTCTTTGGAAAACAGCCCCAAGATCCTGTACAGACCCGGAAAGTATAAATTGTTCGTCAAGAATATAAGAAAGACCCAAATCAAGTCCGAAACCCACATTACCCCCAAAAAAAGAGCGGCTTAGTAATTCGGCTGTGGCCTGTTCTACGGTCATAACTTCTTCTTCTTCCCTTAAAGATGCAAAACCGGAAGTATTGACTAAAACATTCAGATCTACAACTTCGTGCTTGTAAACATTTCTGCCATTGGGAGTGGTGTAAGTAGTAAACCTTCCCGAATTTCCCGTACTCTCAGCATTAAAAACCCCTGAATAGAATTTAGCCCTGGCTCCCACTGTAAGTCGTCTATCAAATTTATGATTAATTCCTAAGTGATAAACCGTCAGAATTTCGCCTGTAAAAGAGACATCGTCGAAATAAAAAGGCTCATTTAAATAATCATTATTTCCCTCATTGACGAGAATTGCAGGACCTTTTGGGAAATATGCAAATAAATCCATTTCCTGGTAAATCCCCATAGAGAGATAGTTCTTCCTATCTAATTTCCATCCCAGGGAAATTATTTCAAGCTGCTGATTTATCGCAAAATAATCTCTGGCATCCATACTTCGCATGGTTTCCTGAATTCGGGTATTGATATTAGTGCCATCATCAGCAAAGATATCGTAGAGGTCGACACCGGTAGTACCTGCAGAAAGATGAATTTGAGAAAAAAGCGGAATTCCAATATGCCCGGTAAAATTAATTTGAGCTCCGGGATTGCTCATTAAAGTTTGCGGAAGATCATCCACATTGAAAAGAAGCGGTTTGTTTTGAGCAACAACCGAACTGCAAACAAGAAAAAATAAAAATATTAGTCTCCACATCTTCAAAATTCAAACGAAAAGAAGCCTTTTGAAGCGAAATCCAATTCTCCTTCAAAAACCGCTGTACCCGGCTGCACCTCTAATTCCACCACCATTTTTATGCTTCTACGCACTAAATTTATACGATCTTCTTCAATTAACTCATATTGTTCTGTAGTTACGGGATTACCATCAGCCCCTGGGGTTATGCTATAATTTACCGCAAACTGTTCGCGGTTGCCTTCAGAAAGGAACCTGATCTTACTTTCAATTTCTCGTGGAAACGTATTAATATGCCTAAAATAAAATTCTACCGAAGTAAGATCCTCCTGAATATAGGAATCGTCCAAAAATTCCAGGCGCACCGTATCACTAATACGGTTCTTAATATTTCCTGTAGCAGTATCTCTAAAATGAGATTGATCTATATCGTAGATAAGAAGATCAAT
Organism: Salegentibacter tibetensis; assembly: GCF_020164485.1. Lineage (GTDB taxonomy): Bacteria > Bacteroidota > Bacteroidia > Flavobacteriales > Flavobacteriaceae > Salegentibacter > Salegentibacter tibetensis. The sequence goes on along the minus strand of NZ_JAIQZA010000003.1, from coordinate 14,225 downwards.
TTGCAAATCGGGACCAAGGGTGATATCGTTGCGTTGATCAAGGTCTACATCCTTAACACAACCCATTAAAAGAAAACTCACAGTAGCAAGCCTTACAAATTTAGTAAGTAAAGAAGAATAAAATTTCATTAGCCACCGGATTGGGTTGTACTAACGAAATTAACAAAAGATTATTATTACAAATAGATCTTCAGTTCATTTAACGTTTTTATATGTATTATGCCGACATCCTCCTTGTCCCCGTAGTAATCAAAGAAGATAGGTTTAATCCCACAATTTACAGCACCGGTACAATCGGCCTCAAAATTATCTCCAATCATAATACTGTTTTCCGGAGTAGCCGAAGATTTTTTCAATGCTGTTTCAAATATTTGTTTGTGAGGTTTTTTAACACCCGCTTCTTCGGAAGTAGTAATTGTAGTAAAATACTTACTTATTCCCGAATTGATAAGTTTTTTATGCTGCACTTCTTCAAAACCATTGGTTATGATATGCAAAACATAAGTTTCCTGTAAATACTCCAGCACCTCTTTACTTCCGTCTAATAGATGATTATGATCTGGCAGGTATTCTATATAATCTATGGCAATATTATCTATCAAAACTTTATCAGCTTCAAATTTTAAAAGATCAAAACTGTCTTTCAGCCTTCCGTAGCGCAAAGCTTCCTTGGTAACTTCATCATTTCTATAACGTTCCCAGTATTTAAAATTTACCGGCATATAAACCTTAAGAAAATCATTTATTCCCAGCGGAATATTCCTAAACTTAAAAACACGCTCAAAAGCCAGGGCAGAGTTCCTGTCGAAATCCCATAAGGTATGATCCAGATCAAAAAAAATATGGTTGATATTATCTAACTTCATAAATCTGTTTTAACAACGCGTAATAGTTCTGGTGATTAGAATATTCAGAAAAATCCTGATTTTTGAAAATGGCTTTAAAACTACCGTCAACTTCCTTTACTTCACTTAACATTTTTCCAACATCGCTGGTCAATTGCCCAAAATCCATTTTTTCAACAATACTCGAATTGAAGACGTAAGGATGTATTTTTAAATCAAGTGTTGATTCTGTATTAATATCATAGAAAAAAAAAGGACTGCAGGTTCCTGCCCTAAAACCAGGAGTCTCTGGGTATCCCATAGAATAATCCTGCGGAATTTCCAGTTCTGTCAGGAAATTGTAAAATTCAGGAATATTCAGGTTGTATTTTACATTAATCACACTTTCAAGTGGTGTATGCACGGTGTTTTCCATTCGCAGTTTTTCCTTCCGAAGTGTTTTAAAGTTCTCTAAAGCAAAATATCCCGGCATTAAACCCACCTTAGCATAATCCCCAACGTATTTAATAATGGAACGATAAGGATTCCGGTTGTAATTAATATTACGATCGTAAATTGAGAAATCACTTATCTGAAACATAAACAGTAAAGACACCTTGTGTTTTTTGATAAAAGCAATTAAATCTTCAAAAATATTTATAGGGTCTTTCTTTATCCGCATCAGCACCTGAATACGGTCTACAACTTTATTAAACTGAAGCTTCACCAAATCTAGATGCATTCCCGCCAGGCTTCGCAAAAATCCTTTATTCTGAAAATTAAAAACATGCTCTACCGCAATAACGGCCCGGGTATGAAATTTTCTGTCGGCATGGGTGATTTCAGGAAATCTTTCCAGAAGAACCTCTTTAAATTTATAAGCCCAGACATCTACCACAGGAGATTGTAAAAAGCCTTCCTGAAACCCTAGACTTTCTGAAGCCGGAAATCGACCTAAATCGTCTTTCACATGCGGCAAATATTCTTCATATCTACTCAGCAGAAAGAAAGAAGCCGCAAAAATATCAAAGGGCAATGCGCTGTTTTCTGAGACCGGAAAGAAACAAAAATTATCGCCCCAGGGCTGCACTTTAATATCTACTTCACTTAAACCCTGCTCAAGCAAAAGCCCTACTTTTTGCACAAATAATTCGTTTCCCAGGGCTTGTTTTCCGTAAGAAAGTTTCATCCCTTCATGAGCGATGAATTCTTCGATTTTAGTGGTGAATTTTATAGAAATTCCCAGAACATTTGTGCAAATATGTTTAAAGGTATAAACTATTCTCGGGGTGATCTTCTGGGTATAAATTAGTAGCATCTAAACAATTTAAAGTACGCCTTCGTCTGCAAAGCTAAAGTATGATTTTTCAGTTACAATAAGATGATCCAGCACCTTAATATCTAAACTTTGAGCCGCTGTTTTAAGCTTTTGTGTAAGTTGTTTATCGGCTTCGCTGGGCTTTAAAGTTCCCGAAGGATGATTATGCGCCAGGATTATAGACGTAGCGCCAACTTCCAACGCTTTTCTTAGCGTGATACGCACATCTACAAGTGTACCGGTAATCCCGCCCTTACTGAGTTGTAATTGCTCAATAACTTTATTCGAATTATTAAGATAAATAATCCAGAACTCCTCGTGATACAACTCGCCGATTATAGGCTGCATTAATTCAAAAACCGAAGCGCTGGAGGTAATTTTCTTTTTTTCTAAAGCTTCTTCTGTCCTTCGACGGCGGCCAAGTTCCATCGCTGCCACAATACTTACGGCTTTCGCAGGACCTATTCCTTTAAATTCACAAAGTTTTTTTACTGAAAGTTTCCCGAGATCACCCAATTGGTTTCCAGTGGAAGCTAAAATACGTTTGCTTAATTGCACGGCAGATTCATTCCGACTTCCAGACCCGATTAAAATGGCTATGAGTTCAGCATCACTTAGGCTTAGTTTACCTTTTTGAAGCAATTTTTCCCTGGGCCGATCGTCTTCTGCCCAGGATTTAATTCCAAAACCAATTTGATTTTCCTGCCTCATAGTTTTATAAAGATAAAAAATGATTCTTTATCATCCTCAAAACTAATCAAGAACCTCGGGGCAAGCCTACGAGGTATGAATTGGAAAACTATTTTATAATTTCGAGGCAAGCCACGGGGAATCAATCCCTCATTGAGGGATTTGAAATGAAACCAATATGATGATGGACGCAAAATTTACAACACCAACCTGACCGAAATCACATCGATAAAAAGATGATTAATATCTCGTCTCAAATGGACATTGGACTAACTAAAATAAAGCCTTCACCTCCTCCAGGTCTAAATTTCCAAAAGTCCCGCTGCTCATTAAAAGTAAAACGGAATTATTAAAATCTTTAGATTCAAGAATATCTTTTAATTCTGAAGTTTCAGAAATTACTTCCAGATCCGACTTATTAAATGCCACTTTTATGTCTTCTGCAGAAATAAACTGCATTTGTTTTTGCGCTATTGCCTCTGGAGAGTAGAAAATAATTACTTCATCAGCCTTATTCAAAGTATCCTTATACTCTTGAATAAATTCTGAATTAAGACTACTAAAAGTGTGTAATTCTAAACAAGCTATTAGTTTTTTATCGGGATACTGCTCTTTTACGGCCTGATTACTGGCCTTTACTTTAGAAGGGCTATGTGCAAAATCTTTAAAAAGAATTGCATTCCCATTTTCATAAATTTTCTCCAACCTTCGTTCGGCACCTTCAAACTCCATCATCGCTTCATAGAAATCATCTTCATCAATCCCCATATGCTGGCAAATCCATTTTGCGCCGGCCAGGTTATTCATATTATGTCTCCCGAAGATTTCCAATGGCATATCACCTTCCGAAGTTTCCAGAATAGTTTCTCCATCTTCTACGTGATATTCCGGCGTGAAATAGGGATGCTTTCTTATTTGGTTTTCGGTATTTTCAGCCAGATTTTTTAGGGTTTCATCTTCTACGTTATAAACAAGAATGCCTCCTTTTACTATTGAGCTTATAAAAATTTGAAACTGCTCAACGTAGTTTTCAAAAGTTGGAAAAACATTAATATGATCCCAGGCGATGCCACTTAGCAAAGCTATATTAGGCTGATACAAATGAAATTTTGGCCGAAGATCTATTGCGGAAGCCGGGTATTCGTCGCCTTCAATCAGCATAAAATCATTCTCATCGCTTAAATTAATTGTACCCTCAATTCCCCGAACAGGCGCGCCAAGCATGTAATCAATTTCTTTTCCGTGATAATGCATCACGTGAATTATCATAGCCGTAATCGTAGTTTTTCCGTGGGAACCTCCAATCACCACCCGGGTTTTTTCTTTAGAGAGTTCAAAAAGGAATTCAGGATAAGAATAGATTTTCAAGCCTAATTCCCCGGCTCTCTTTAATTCGGGATTATCTTTTTTGGCGTGCATTCCCAGCACAACCGCATCCAGATCTTGTGTTATCTTTTGCGGAAACCAACCGAATTCCCCGGGTAGTAAACCTACTTTCTCCAAAGCCGATTTGGAGGGTTCGTAAATAGCGTCGTCGCTGCCGGTGATAGTATTTCCTTTTTCGTGCAATGCAAGGGCAAGGCTATGCATAGCGCTACCGCCTATTGCTATAAAATGAAGTTTCATTAGATTTTCTTTCGTGCGCCAATTAATCTGGCTATTTCCAACTCTTTTAACTGGCTACAAATATAGTTAAGACATGAGGAAAAGCCTTTAGCTTACAACTCTAAAATTTGTTGCTTAAGTTTTTCTGCCTCCGGAAAATTAAATTTATTGGCCAAAGCTTTATTTATGTGAGTTAAGGCTTTATCCTGATTATTTTGTGAGGCCAGAATTTTAGCGATATAAAAATGCGCCCAGGCAGGAGATTTTAAATCTTTGTAATTATAATTTTCTATATAACTTTCAAGAAATTTTACAGCCATATCGGGCATAACCTCTAAAGAAGCAGCTCTTTCCCCTAATTCAAAATTAAGGTAATTACGTTCCACCAGGCTTTTATTCTTTTTCGCCTCTTCCAGGGCTTTAGATATGGCGGTTTTTGTTGCTTCCCGGTCTTCTTCGATTTTATGAATATAAGCCTGAGCCAAATAAGCATCTACTTTATTAATTGCCTGCAATTCTTTTACATATTGCTGAGCCAAATCTTTACTTCCACCAACTATAGAAGGTAATTGCATATAGAATTCAACTAACGCCCGACGAACTTCAGCGTAGTTCTCGTCTAATTCGGCTGCTTTGTTCAGGTAAGATTTAATATCACCCAACATTAAAGCTGCTTTAAATTGAGAAGCTTCCCTAGCTTGCATTCCCATAGCAGCTCCAAGTTTGAAGTTATAACCCGAAGAGTTAGGCTGGTATTCCACCAGTTTTTCGTAATAATTTATAGCATCATCCCAGTTCTTTTCGAAACTGGCGATATCTCCCAGATACTCTATGGCCTTTAAATTATCCTGATGATCAAGAAAAACCTTTTTCGCCTGTTTTATTTGGTTTTTTTTAAGATATTCTTCCCCGGTTTCCATAGACGGTTGGGCCGCAGCTGTTGTCACAATTGAAAAGAGAAATATCCTGATTATTAATAATTTCTTGGTCATCCTATTAATTTTTTCATAAATTTATTGCGATTTTCGACATAGAGCACCAAGTGCCGTTCAACATAAATGAACACAATCAGTGCCAAATGATAAAAATTGTTAAAGTAGTACATACTTTAACTAACAATGTTAAAAATTATTTTAATATTTGTGCTGCTAAAATTATTTAAACCTAATACTAATAATTGAATTTTAACACCTAGCCTATGCAAAATTTTACTTTTGGGAGGAAGGGAACAAACTGGTTCCTTTTCGCCTTTATTATGTTAATTGGAACCTTGCCCTCGTTTGGACAAACATGCCCCACGACAGGAGGAACTGACGCTGAACAGACCTTCTGTTATTTAGAAACTGTTGGCGATATTTCGACCGATGGCGATGCGATCTACCAAACTGCAGATAATGAGAACGACACGCAGCCTATTCCTTCAGGAGAAGTGCTATCGAGCGGAACCTATTGGGCCGGCTCAACATCAGGAGATTGTAACAGAATTGAAGTTGCAGTAACTGTAAATAGTGAACAACGCCCCGTAAACAACATTACAAATTCACGATCCCCAGGTTTTGAATTTACTTCCTGTGCATCAGAGGATTTTAATGCTGGAGATCTGGCGTCACTCTTTGAAGCCGATTTAGCTTATTCTATTGAAGTATATGATTCAGAATTTGGAACAACTCCAATGAATTCTACTGACAATCTTCAAGGTGGAGAAAGCTACTTTGTAGGACAGGTCCCAACCGCTGGAGAAGATGCGGAAAACGATGTTTGCGCATCCCTAAGAACTGCGGTGAGATTCAACCCAATTACTATTGAAGGTCCTACCGCAACTACCCCACAAACATTTTGCGAAAGTGCTACTGTAGCCGACCTTGAGGCCACTGGAACTTATGATAATACCCAGGCAATTAGATGGTATCGTTCTCTAAATGCAAATGAACCATTATCAGAAAGCACTGAATTAATCGATGGTCAAACTTATTATGCTGCACAGGTAGTGAATGATAGTGATAGTCCTGCACCACCTTGTGAAACTCCTGCTGCTGATAGAACTGCAGTTACAGTAGAACTTGTTGAAGGGCCAGATGCCGGAGTGCAGGAAGGTGATGGAATTGTATGTGAATCAGATGTAGAGGAAATTTTTCCTTCTAATGATGCAGTACGAAACTTTTATTTAAGCTTATTGGAGGATGGGGTTCCAGCAGATGGAACATTTAATCCAACGATTGACCAAATTGTAGATCAATATCAAAACGATGAGGATGGATTGGGAGAGTTTACAACTACATACACAATTGGAGAAGATAATTGTACTGATTCCGTAGACCTAACAATTACAATAATTGCGGCTGAAGAAGCTGAAGCAGGTGATGATTTTTCATCCACATATTGTGTTGACCAGGATGAAAATTTCGATCTCTATAGCTTTTTAAGTGATGATGCTATTGAAACCGGTGAGTTTTCTGCACCATTTGAAGATGGCGTTTTCAACCCTTCGGAAGAAGGAGCAGGAACCTATACTATAACCTACTCTGTTAACGAGGATAATTCTTGTGTAAACGGTTCTGATGAAGCCACTTTTACATTAGAAGTGAATGAAGTAAGCGAAGAAAATATTACTATTGATATAGATCCCTCTGAATTGGAAGGCATGACTGAGGAAGAAATTCTGAATGATCTTGTGGACAGATTTTCTCCATTTTTCGATGGAGTTCCCGATGAAAATGCTTTTGATCCGCAATTAGAAGTAGCCTTCGCAGAACTAGACCCAGAAAATCCAGAAGGAACCTATCAAGTATCCTACAACGGAAATTCTTGTGAGATTTTAAACTTTACAGTTGTAATAGAAGAGGTTGATTTGCAAGAACCAGAATGCCCTAACCTTGCAGGAACCGACTCCCTTGGAGTTGTATGTGAGGCTGATGTTCAGGAAACTTTTCCAAGTATAGATGAAATCCGAAAATATTATCTAAACCTTTTAGATGAAGGAGTTTCCAGAGATGGAACTTTTGATCCAACACCTACAGAAATAGCTGATCAATATCAAAATGATGAAGATGGTTTAGGTGATTTTACAACAACCTATACAGTGTCCAACGATGAGTGTACGGATTCAGTACAACTTACAGTTAGAATTGTAGAGGACGTAGATGCCGGGGAAGATGGAAGTGTCACTTTAAATGAAGATGATGAGCCCGTTAACCTTTTTGACTTTCTGGAAGGAACTCCTGACGAAGGTGGAACCTGGAGTCCAGGAAACGGGACTTTTGATCCTGCAACTGATGAGCCTGGAGATTATACTTATACAATAGGAACTGAAAGCTGTGAAGATTCAGCTATTGTAACTGTTACAGTGACGAGTGATCCAACAGACCCAACGGAACCAGGGTGTGCCGGCGAAGATGCTATTGGTGAAGTTTGTATCACTGATGTGGAAGAAACTTTCCCTAGTATAGATGAAATAAGAAAGTATTATTTAAGTCTTTTGGATGAAGGGGTTGCCACAGATGGAACTTTTAATCCAACTCCTGCAGAAATAGCCAATCAATATCAGAACGATGAAGACGGATTAGGTGATTTTACTACAACATACACTTTAGCAAACGAAGATTGTGAAGATTCTACAGAATTAACAGTTAGAATTATTGACACAGAACCAGCGGATGCCGGTGAAATTGACGATCAAACAGTTTGCTCAAACGAAGGCATGATAGATCTTTCCGATTATCTTGAAGGATCTGGAGCTGTTGAAGGAGGTACTTTTACTGGAGAAGGAGTAGATGACGGAATGTTTGATTCTTCTATTGGGTCAAATGAAGACGGATACACAATTACTTATACCGTAAGTGAAGATAATGATGCTTGTGTAACAGGTGAAGCCAGTACTTCTTTTGTAATTGAAGTGATAGACAGCGCTGATGCCGGTGAAGATAACTCCACTATTATTTGCAACCAGGATATCCTTGACGGTATGTTTGAAGGATCTGAAACTATATTAAGAGAATTTTATCTAGATCTTTTAGATGAAGGCGTTTCAAGAGAAGGAACATTTAGTCCTTCCTTACAGGAATTTATAGACCAGTACGATAGCGGTAACCAAATTGGAACTTTTACCACTACTTATACAGTAGGAGAAGGACAATGCCCTGATTCTGTAGAACTTTCTGTTACCGTAAAAGAAACCGTAGAAGCAGATGCCGGTGAGATCGAAGATCAAACAGTATGCTCAAGTGATGCAGACATAGATCTATTCACTTATTTATCTGATGATGCGAATAAAGACGGTGTTTTTGAAGGGTACGAAGATGGAATCTTTAGTCCATCAATGGTAGGAGCTGGAAGCTTTGAAATTACCTACACAGTGGGCGAAGACATTCCTTGTGTAGAAGGTGAAGCAAGTACTACTTTCACTATCGAAGTTCAACAAGGTGCTCATGCCGGTGAGGATATGGAAGTAAACATTTGTAGTAACGATGGCCTTCAGGATCTATTCTCATTTATTTCTGCAGATGCAGATATGGATGGAGAGTTTACTTTAGACGGTGAAGTTATCGCCGAAGGCATTATGGATCCTTCAGCTTTTGAAGTTGGAACATACGAAGTTATCTATAGCGTAATGGTTGAAGATGGTGAATGTGGTGAAGATGATATGGCTACGATCACTATAACGCTTGGAGAAGCTCCTGAAGCTCCAACCACAAACGAATCTGTTGCATTCTGTGCGATAGATGGTGAAACGGCAGCGCGTCTTGAAGCTGAAGGAACCAACTTAACCTGGTATTCTGATGCCGATCTAACTATGATGGTTAGTGAAGAAGACGTTTTGGTTAATGGTGAATACTATGTGACTCAATCATCAGACAACGGATGTGAATCTGATGCTGCTATGATAATGGTAAACATTGTAGATTCTCCTGCTCCAACCATCAGTTCAGATTATGAACTATGTGAGTTTGACGATCCAACAATCGCAGACCTTACTGCCGAAATCAATGAAAGCGGAGAAGTAACCTGGTACGATTCAGCCCAAAGTATGACTGCGTTAAGTAACAATGCTATGCTAAATGATGGGACTACTTACTACGCTACTCTAATTTCAGATAACGGTTGCGAAAGTTCAGAAAGATTAGCTGTTACAGTTACTCTTGAAGACTGCGCACTACTTTTCCCGGAAGCTATTACGCCAAATGGAGACGGTAGAAACGACAGGTTCGTAATAGAAAATATTGAAAGAGAATATCCAAACTACAACATTACGATCTTTAACAGATGGGGTAATGCAGTGTATAAAGGTAATGCCTCTACTCCTACCTGGGATGGAACTGCTAATCAATCCGGAAGTCTGGGAGACGATGTACTACCTGTAGGTGTATATTTCTATGTGGTAGACTTTAACGACGGAAGCACATCGCCACGTCAGGGTAAAGTATACTTGAACAGATAATATAAAAGGATAAACATTAGAAAGAAATGAAAAAAACAATCACAAAATATTTAATATTTACAGGCATTATCCTTTTCTCCATTAAGGGTATGTCTCAGCAAGACCCGCTGTTCACTCAGTATATGTATAATATGAGTGTAATTAACCCAGCTTATGCTACCGATGATCCTGGTATGCTAAATCTGGGGGGTATTTACAGATCTCAATGGCAAAATGTTGACGGTGCTCCAAGCACCGCCAACTTCTTTGCCCACACCCCGGTGAGTGAAAGAGTAGAGCTTGGTCTAACTGTAGTTCACGATGAAATTGGCGGTATTGTTAAAGAAAACAATATAACTGCCGATTTCGCTTATGTGCTTCCAACAGGTGGAGACAGCAAACTATCTTTCGGTCTTAAAGGTGGACTTACCACTTTTGACGCGAACCTTTCCGGCCTTCGTGCAAACGATCCTACAGATCCAGCCTTGGAAAACGTAAACGAAGTTTTTCCTGTATTTGGACTAGGTGCTTTTTGGTTTGGAGATAATTACTATTTAGGTGCTTCTGCCCCTAACGTATTTACTTCAAAATACATTGAGAACGAACAAGGCCTTGCGGCTTTAGGCGAAGAAGCAATCCACTACTATTTAACCGGTGGATACGTTTTTCAACTTAACCCAGATCTTAAATTGAAGCCTGCTTTTATGGCAAGAGGTGTTCAAGGTGCTCCGTTGGCAGTAGATGTTACTGCAAACGTTTTGTTATATGACAGGCTAGAAGCCGGTGTTGGTTACAGATTTAATGAAACCATTACAGGTTTGGTGAACTTTAAGATAACACCAGCCCTACGTGTAGGTTATGCTTACGATCATTTCACCTCAAGGTTCGCCAACTACAATTTAGGTGGAACTCACGAGATCATGTTGTTATTTGATCTTGACCTGTTTGGCCTTACCAAAGGATATGACAAATCACCTAGATTCTTCTAAAAAACGAATAATATGAAAAATTTATATAGTACACTTTTTATTCTTTTTATAGGACTTGCCGCTTTTGGGCAAAGTGCTGAAATAAAGAAGGCAGAAAAACTGTTTGCTCAAAGAGCCTACATGGACGCTGCAGAAGCTTATGAAAAAGTTGTAGATAAAAATCAGGAGGTTTTACAAAACCTTGGAGATGCTTATTTCTACACAAATCAAATGGAAGAAGCTGCGGAAGTTTACCGCACACTTTTCCTTAGACACGAAGAGATTGCAGCTCCTGAATATCAATTTCGCTTTGCACATTCTTTACGTGCAATTGGAGAACAGGATGAAGCTGATGAGTATATGAGTGATTATACTGGTGAAGCTATAAGCTATGAGGATTTTGCACGTAAATTGGATACAACTGGTCCTCACGTTTATACCACTAATCAAATCATGAACAACAGTTCTTCAGCCGATTTTGGTATTGCTTTTTATGGAGATCGAATTACTTTCGCTTCAACAAGAAACCAAGAGCGACCAATTTATCCCTGGAACAAAAAACCAACTTTAGATCTTTACTCAGCTGAAATGTCTGAAGACGGAGAATTAAGTGACATCGTTTTGTTTTCTGATGCTATTAATACCGATGAGCACGAAAGCTCTGCTACTTTTAGCCAGGATGGTCAGGTAATGTTTTTTGACCGTAACAGCGAGAAAAGAGTGAAGAACGAAGAAGGAATTAGAGTTGCACATATTAAAATTTTCCGTGCTGAAATGGTAGATGGCGAATGGAGCAATATTGAAGCCCTTCCTTTCACAAGTGATGAATATTCCACTGAACACCCAAGCCTAAGTGCAGATGGCAGCAAACTTTACTTTGCCAGCGATATGCCAGGTTCTGAAGGCTCTTTTGATATCTACGTAGTAGATGTAAACGAAGACGGAACTTATGGTGAACCACAAAATCTTGGTACCGGAGTTAATACTCCTAACCGCGAGCAATTTCCTCACATCAGTGAAGAAGGAGTACTTTACTTCTCTTCAGATGGTCATCAGGGATTTGGCAACCTGGATGTATTTAGAACTGAAGGAGATTTTTCTGAAGTTCAGAACCTTGGAAGCACAGTTAACAGTGGTCACGATGATTTCGCTTTTATAATTGATGAAGAAAACCAAAAAGGATATCTTGCCTCTAACAGAAGAGGGTCAGATAACCTTTATGTTTTCACCAGAGAAGATTATGTTCCTCCGGTTGTTGATTTTGATGACAGAGAAACAAACCTTGAAACTGGTAGACAACAATTAAGAGATGTCGGAAACATTTACTTCGACTTTGACAAATCAACTATTAAAGACGAGTCTAAACCAACTCTTGATAAAGTTGTAAATATTATGAACAAGTATCCTGAACTTAAAATTGAAATTGGCTCTCACGCTGATGCTAGAGGTTCAGATCAATACAATATGGGACTGTCTGAAAGACGTGCAGCTTCTACTTTAGAGTATCTTGTTGAAAACGGTATAGACCGTAGCAGATTAACTTCTAAGGGTTATGGAGAAAGCATGCCACTTAACGACTGTACCGAACCGACAGGTTGTACTGTAGAGCAGTATGCTAAGAACAGACGTAGTGAATTTACTATAATGAATTAATCACTATAAGTTCTGAAGAAATGGAAGAATAATCTTCCATAGGTTAGCTACTAACTAACCAACCAAAATGTGAAAAGCCCCGGAAATTTTCCGGGGCTTTTTTATTGCTAAATTTTAAAAGATGAAATCAAGAACCCCGGGGAAAGCCCGAGAGGTATGAATTGGAAAACTATTTTATAATTTCGAAGCCAGCCTCGGGGGGAATTAAACCTCAATTAGGGATTAAAAAAGGCTTTATGTATGACTGATAAAATTCAGAAAATTTTAAATAAGAAATGGGAACCACTTTTTGGGAATTATAAAAATATAGAAGATGGAAATTACCCGGGAAACTATCTTTTAGCTTTTACCGACAAAAACCTTAATGGACAAACAGTTGAACCGAGGGATATCTTTTACATAGGTATGAGCAATGCAAGAAAAGGAATCAACAACCTCGGGGCAAGCCCACGAGGTATGAATGAAGAACTATTTTATAATTTCGAGGCAAGCCTCGGGGAATTAAACCCCAATGAGGGATTAAAAAACCGGGGCAAACAATTTCTAAATGAAATAGAGAAAAATGGGAGTCATAGCGCTGGAATGCACATATAAAAGAAGTAACAAATACAGAATCTAAATTGAATAGAAAATAGAAACAATGTGCATAATAAAACAATGCTAAAATCAATCTCGATCCAAACTTCTTGCTCGCTGGTAATCCCGCAAATTGCACTGTTTTTATGAAAATTTGAGGATGCTTATTCCTTAGGAGGATACCCCTCAAGGGCTTTCTTAACGATCTTATCAAACATTGCCCGGCGTTGTTCGGGAGAAGCATTTGGGTTGAACTTGCTTTCTACAACCGACTGCCAAACCAGAGAATCTTCAGCAACATCTATAAAGTCGATTGTGACTTCCAGAACAACGGAATTATTCTCCATGGGAATCCCGCCGGAAACTCCTACTCCACCATGCCGGCCTCCGCCTCCAATTCCAATGCCAACATTGCTTCGGTTCTGATCCATAAATTCCCGGGAATAAACATTCACATAAATTCCGGGCTCTTCTGAATTTGAAAGGCCCTGCACTTCCATTCCATTCTTTAAACTAGTAATTAACCTGGTTTCATCTAATTGGGAAAGCCCGGACTGAAAATCTGGAAAAAGTTGGTATGTATTGTAAGTATTAAAATTTACCGTGTCATCATAATCATAAATCGCTTTTGGTGCATTGCAAGATGACAGCAATGCAAATACAAATAGTAACTTTATTAGTTTCATATGTGTTTTATTTTATTTTTAATCAATTAGGGCCAAAACTCTCCCGTAGGGCTTACTGCTCTATGACCGGTTTCCACTATTTAAAGTGTGCTATAGGCCCAATTATAATGGTGATCTATATTTAAGAGATACGTGATTATAAAAGGATAAGAAAGATGTAAATTTTCATATACGTGCTTCCAAAAGGTATTGCTACCCTTCTTTACGACAAGTGTTTGTGCTTATCCAGTTTTCGACTCAATTTCATACACAGGTTTAATTTCCTAGTAAAAAAAACGAGCTCCAGGTTTATCTTTAGGCTACCGGAGTAAGCCTTACATCAAATCCCAGTTTTCGCAGGTGGCCAACTGTTTTTTGAACTTCCCTCACTTTACGCTTCTGCTCCGCTTTTTCGATTTGCAACAAGGGCTCTTTATAGGCCTCTTTATTCTTAAGAATAAAATACGTTGCTATGATGATCTTATGGCTGACCGCTACTAAAGCTTTCTTACT
>NZ_JAIQZA010000029.1 GCF_020164485.1 Salegentibacter tibetensis | reverse complement strand
AATATCAGAATTCTCTATTCCCAGAGATAAAGGGGGCTTACTTTTAAAAAACAGAAATATGACATCTCAATATCAACAACTTAAGTTGATGAATAATTTAAATCCCGGTTTTACCGGACAACAATGAAAAAAAATCTGAAATAAAAAATCATCTTTATAAAATCCTGCTAAAGTAATACCATTATAACTAGCTGTTTAGCAAGAAGTAGAAGTTTAAAAGAACAGATTGCCGCGTCAGGCTATGGCCTTCCTCGCAATGACAAATGTTAAGTAAAGCTAAGCCTTCGCTTTAGCCTTTTCCTTCCCTACCAGCGTTCTTTTAATCTCGTTCAGTTTCATCAAAGCTTCTACAGGAGTAAGCGTATCAATATCTATATGTAGCAACTCCTCTTTTAATTCCTGTAAAATAGGATCGTCCAGGTTAAAGAAACTAAGCTGCATTTCTTCTTCCGCCGACTTTTTTAAAACTTCCCCGGAATCTTGCATTTTGTGCGATTTTTCAAGCTTTTTTAAAATCTTATTAGCGCGGTGCAAAACCTGCTGCGGCATTCCGGCCATTTTGGCTACGTGAATCCCAAAACTATGTTCGCTGCCTCCGGGAACCAGCTTCCGAAGAAATAGTACGTTATCCTTTAACTCTTTTACCGAAACATTAAAATTCTTTATCCGCTCAAAAGTATCGCACATTTCGTTCAGTTCGTGGTAGTGCGTTGCAAAAAGGGTTTTAGGTTTTGCAGGATGTTCGTGCAAATATTCACTTATAGCCCAGGCAATAGAAATCCCATCGTAAGTACTGGTTCCGCGCCCAATTTCATCTAAAAGCACCAAACTACGGTTAGAAATATTATTTAGGATGCTTGCGGTTTCATTCATCTCTACCATAAAAGTAGATTCACCCATAGAAATATTATCGCTGGCGCCAACACGAGTAAAGATCTTATCTACCAAACCGATATTAGCCGCTTTTGCCGGCACAAAACTTCCCATTTGAGCCATTAAGACGATAAGCGCTGTTTGGCGCAAAATAGCCGACTTACCACTCATATTTGGCCCGGTAATCATAATTACCTGCTGGTTTTCCCTGTCCAGTGTGACATTGTTGGTCACATAAGTTTCCCCAATGGGCAGTTGCTTTTCAATAACCGGGTGGCGACCTTCTTCTATATTCAGGTCGTGGTGTTCTTCAATATCAGGTTTGCAGTAATTTTCTGTTTTAGCTTGCTGCGCAAAAGAGCATAAACAATCCAATTGGGCAATAAGCTGAGCGTTTTGCTGAACCGGCTGAATATAATCATTCATCCAGATCACCAACTTGCCAAAAAGTTGTTGTTCCAGGTGTAAAATCTTTTCTTCAGCACCTAAAATCTTCGCTTCATATTCTTTCAACTCTTCGGTAATGTAGCGCTCGGCGTTAACCAAAGTCTGTTTTCTAATCCAGCTTTCTGGAACCTTATCTTTATGTGTGTTGCGGACTTCAATATAATAGCCGTACACGTTATTGCTACCAATCTTCAAAGAAGAAATCCCTGTATTCTGAGTTTCCCGTTTGAGCATATTATCAAGATAATCTTTCCCGGAAAAAGCTATCTTTCTAAGATCGTCAAGCTCTTCCGAAAAACCTTCAGCTATACAATTTCCTTTTAAAATATTTACCGGGGCGTCTTCGTGCAGGCTTTCGGTAATTTTACTTCGTAGCACCTCGCAGGAATGTAAATTATCACCAATCACTTTTATGGCTTCGTTCTTACTTTTTAGTGCAAGTTCTTTTATTGGAATAACAGCTTGCAGGGAATGATTAAGCTGAAGTACCTCCCGCGGTGTTACTTTTCCCGTGGCGACTTTAGAAATAAGTCGTTCCAGGTCGCTAATCTTTTTGATGTTTTGTTGAATTTCAGCTAAAACTGAAGGGGTCTCCAGTAAAAATCCAACAACTTCGTGCCGCTTTTTTACTTTATCGGCGTTCTTTAAAGGAAGCGCCAGCCAGCGTTTTAAAAGCCTTCCGCCCATTGGTGAAATGGTTTTGTCTATCACATCCAGCAAAGTCACTGCGTTGGCAGCGTTAGAATGATACAACTCCAGGTTTCTAATGGTAAAGCGATCCATCCACACATATTCCTCTTCTGCGATTCGATTTATCGCCGTGATATGCTGCAGCTTTCGATGCTGGGTTTCGGCTAAATAATACAAGATCGCACCCGAGGCGATAATCCCCTCTTCCAGGTGTTCCACGCCAAAACCTTTTAGAGATTTGGTTTGAAAATGTTCATTTAGTGTTTCGTAGGCGAAGTCCTGTTTAAAAACCCAATCTTCCTGGTAAAATGTATGAAAATCTTCCCCGAAAATTTGCTTAAAATCCTTCTTATTTTTCTTCGGGATCAAGACCTCACTGGGACTAAAATTCTGAAGTAACTTATCTATATATTCTGAATTTCCCTGCGCGGTAAGAAACTCACCCGTGGAAACATCTAAAAATGAAACCCCAAAGATTTTCTTTCCGAAGTGAATAGCGCACAAGAAATTATTCGATTTACTCTGAAGCACCTCATCGCTTAAAGCCACACCGGGAGTTACCAGTTCGGTCACGCCACGCTTTACTATGGTTTTGGTCATTTTAGGATCTTCCAGCTGGTCACAAATGGCCACCCGCTCCCCTGCTTTTACCAGTTTTGGCAAATAAGTATTTAAAGAATGATGCGGAAAGCCAGCCAACTCAGTCCGCTCGCTCCCGTTATTACGGTTAGTACAGATAATATTTAAAATCCGTGCGGTTTTTACCGCGTCTTCCCCAAAAGTCTCATAGAAATCACCTACCCGAAACAACAACAAGGCATCAGGATACTTAGCCTTAATGGCATTGTATTGTTTCATTAACGGAGTAACTTTAGGGGATTTCTTGGCTGCCAAAATTTTTAATTTTATTTCCCGCTAAAGTACAGAATCCCATATTTTAAAGGAAAATTATCTCTGGAAGTTATTCATTTTTTTCCACAATTATTCTACGAGTATTTCCCCTTTTGATCCATTCTTTGAAGGAATTAAACGGTAAACAGTTTTTGGTTGCAAACCTTTCTCTGTTCTATGCGACACAAAAACTACTGCGGTTTCACTTTTTTCTGCAATAAGATTAATAAGCGAAGTAATTTCAAGTGTACTTTTATCGTCCAGTGAGGTGGTGGGTTCATCTAAGATTAGCAAAGGCGGGTGCTTGATCATAGCTCTGCCAATCAAAACCATTCTTTTCTCCAATTCAGATAAATCTGTAAAAATGTTTCCCGTTTTACCCTCCATACCCAGGGCTTTTAGCCATTCTCTGGCCAACCTGACTTCTTTGTCACTCGTTTTTTGATATAACCCAACGCTATCTACTAAACCTGAAATTAGCATTTCCAATACAGTATTTCTTCTGCTAAAAAGCTCGGAAAGCGCTGGAGAAAAATAACCGATCTTCCTTTTGATTTCCCACACGCTCTCACCGCTGCCTTTTTTGTTTCCGAACAAGTACAAATCTTGGCCGTAAGCCTTGGGGTTATCACCATAGATCATAGAAAGCAGGGTGGTTTTCCCGGAACCGTTAGACCCTGTAAGTTGCCAGAAATCACCTTTTTTAATTTGCCAGGTAATATTTTTTAAAATCGGTTTTTCCTCATAACTAACTGAAACATTTCTCATCTCCACTAAAACTTCCGGAATTCCTTGAAAAGTTTCCGGTGCAGGCGGAACAGTTTTTATTTTGGAAAAATTGGTTTCCTTTTGACTTTTCAAAAATTCTGAAGTCTCAATAATTTCTACAAGCTGTTCGTCTTCGACTTTCAAAATTGAACCTACAAAAGGTAATAAGTCTTCTTTTCGATTAAAAACCTGAATAATAGTGGTGGTTTTTGAAATTTGCTTTAGTCTCGCCTTTAAATCAGTTACTGAATCTTTATCCAGACTATCAAAAGGGTTGTCCAAAACCAGGAAATCAGGTTTTTGGTTTAATAAATACTTTAAAAAAGCTTTTCTTTTTTCCCCACTTGAAAATGTTCTTAAAGAAAGAGCGATTTTCATTTTGAATTAACGCTGAATTCCCGTGTCTATAATCTTCAGCTATAAATTCATTTAAAATCACTTCTGAAAACAGCAGGCCTTTTTTTCCCTGCAATTCTCCTAATTCAACCGGAGCCTTTTCCTCTAAAAGTTCTTGCATCCATCTCTCTTTTACAGAAAAATCGGTTCCAAAAATTGCATAATGGTTTAAATTCATTTTTTCAATATACCTAAAAATAAAAAACCTGTCGCTTTATTTAAAAGGACAGGTTTTTTAATGAAAATATTTTTTTCTAATTTCCTGCTGCAGCAGAAGTGTTGGGGATTGGTGGTGGTCCCGGTGGGATAATGGCCTCGTAAACTTCATCTCCCTTACGTTCTATATACTCAGCTTTTACTTTTTCTACCTGCTCTGGGTTTTGAAAAAGATCTGCCATAGTCATTGCCATTGCCTTGGCCGCATAGCTCATTCCCTTGTGGCCAATGCTCATACCGCCACAAGCCACAACCGCCCAGGAATGCCATGGAGTATCTTTTGGCGCGGTAGTTACGCCCAGGTTGATGTTTGGAACGTTCCAGCTAACATCCCCTACATCTGTAGAACCTCCGCCGGGATGTTCCTTTGTTTCTTCCAGGGGTTTTATTTCACTGTCCATCCCTACCTGTTTTTTGCCAGTACCTTCCTGAATTTTTTTCCCGAAATTAATCTCTTCTTCGGTATATTCTATTGGCCCCAGCAGCTCAAGGTTCTTTTGCATAATTTCTCCGCCTGCCCTGTTGACAAGGGTTTCGTAGATTCCGGAAATTAAAGAAACTTCTACCTCAACATCTGCCATTATAGCTGCTCCCTGTGCCATTTCTTTTACCCTTTCATAGACCGGCATCATTCCGGAGCGTTTGGTATCACGCACTCTCACCCAAAGCTTGGAATAATCGGGCACCACGTTTACTACCTGGCCTCCGTCCTGGATGTGGTAATGCATACGCACTGTTGGCTGCACATGTTCCCTGTAATAATTTATCCCGGTGGTATAAAGTTCCAGCGCATCTGAAGCACTGCGACCGTTCCAGGGATCGGCAGAGGCGTGGGCTGCCTGACCGGAGAATTCCACTAAGAAATCTACCAATGCAAGGGAACTCTGTACATCGGCTTTAGTAGAAGCAGAAGGATGCCAGCTTATATTTACATCTACATCATCCCAAATTCCTTCTCTCACCATCCATATCTTCCCAAAATATTTCTCTTCACTGGGTGTGCCAATAAATTTTACTGTCCCGCTTATTTCTCCACTTTCTATCAATTCTTTCACGGCAATAGCAGCTCCCAGGCTTCCAACGCCAAACAGGTTATGCCCACAGCCGTGGCCGGCAGCTCCTTCTTGAAGGGGTGATTTTTCAGGTTCGGCTTTCTGGGAAATTCCCGGGAGGGCATCAAATTCTCCGAGTACACTTATAACTGGTTTTCCCGAGCCGTAAGTTGCAACAAAAGCTGTTGGTATTCCGGCTACACCGCGCTCTACGGTAAAGCCTTCGTTCTCTGCATAGTCTGCAAGCAACTTTGCCGATTCATTTTCTTCAAAGGCCGTCTCGGCCAATGCCCAGATCTCATCGCTCAAGCTAATCAGTTCAGATTCCTGGGTCTCCACGGTTTTAACAATTTTTTGTTTTGTTTCTGAAAGCTTTTCCTGGCTAAATCCACTAATAGAGCAGACGCATAAAAGCCATACAGGCAGTAATTGAAATTTCTTCATAAAGGAAAGGTATTTAATTTTACAAGCAGGATTAATAGGCTGTCGCTTGTTTGAAGTCCAATATACAAAATAACTCAATATTTTTCTTAAAAACCAGTCCTTTTGCCTCCATGAAATCCTTAAAGCTAATTTTTTCGTATTAAACAGCATTTTAAAGAAAGATATTTGTATATCCGCGAAGAGACCCAGAAGGTAAAATTGAAATAAAGTGTTACGTCGAGCACCAGCCCGACTAGGTACTGGCGGGCAGGCGAGACGTTTTTGTTTGACCCTTCGACTAAAGCTTGTCTTGAGCGAAGTCGAAAGGCTACCATTGACAGAGATAGATTTTATTATTTATTAGAAAGTTATAGGAATAGTTATAAATACACAATAGAAATATAAGCGGCCTATCGAAAATTGATCGTGAAATTAGAAGTGAGATGTCGTTTAAATTTTATGCTGTTTGAGCGAAACGTCATTTTCTCGTTACTCCTACTTTTCCCGCGAGTTCAGAAAATTTAGACATCGAACGAAAAATTTAGATCCATTTTCGTAAGCCTAGATTTTTTGGTTCTTTTTCATCAATGGAAAAAGAACAGAACACTAATCTATTTCAGGCTTAATTAAAAATTCAGTAAGATCATATTTATCTGTCATTTCCCTCCGCTAGATAAAATTTTTTATCACGGGTCTCAGGGTGACAAAAACTGTTTTTAGGTTTCTAAACGGATAAGCATAAAGATATTTATCCGGCTCAGAATACTTTACTTAAGATCCAGACTTTCTTTGCCACTGAGCTAATTTACTGGTAGCCCTGCGCCTGCAAGTTGAACAATTCTGCATAAAGCTTATCGTTCTGCATCAACTCCTGGTGAGTTCCAATTTCCAGCACGGCACCATTCTTTAAAACCATAATCCTATCAGCTATTCTTACCGTACTGAAGCGGTGCGAAATAATCACAGCAGTCTTACCTTCGGTTAGTTTAATAAACCGGTCGAAAGCTTCGGTTTCTGCGCGGGCATCTAAGGCAGATGTGGGTTCATCTAAAATTAAAACCTCAGCATCTTTCATATAAGCCCGGGCAATTGCGATCTTCTGCCACTGCCCGCCCGAAAGGTCTTTGCCTTGCTTGAAGCGTTTTCCTAATTGCTGGTCGTAACCTCGCGGCATTTCAGAAATCACTTCATTGGCCAGACTTTTCTCAGCAGCGCTGTCTATACGCTGCTGATTCTGTATTTCTTCAATTTCACCCATCGCAATATTTTCCCGAAGGGTCAATTCAAACTTCACAAAATCCTGAAAAATCACTCCAAAATACTGCTGATATTGGGTTTGATCATATCGTTTTACCGGAATATCGTCTAGCAGAATTTCCCCTTCCGTAGGTTCATAAAAACGGAGTAACAATTTAATGAGCGTGGTTTTGCCGGCGCCATTCTCTCCCACAAAAGCCAGTTTTTCACCTGCTTTTAATTCAAAATTAATATTTCGCACTACCCAGGCTTCAGATTTTGGATATTTAAATCCAAGGTTTCTAAATTCAAATCCTTTTTTGATTTTCTTCGGAAGCGATAATTTTTCTTCCGAAGTTTCCTCGGAATATTTAAGATCCAGGAATTCAAAATAATCCTGAAGATAAAGCGCGCTTTCAGTAATTGCCGTAAACCGGGTAAAAAATCCCTGTAATTTAGAGCGTAGCCTATTGAAGGATCCCGCAAGGAAAGTTAGATCACCAAGCGTAAAAATTCCCGCCACGGTTCTAAATACAATTAGGAGATAAGCGCCATAATAAGCGCCCGTACCAATCACGTTAAATAAAGAGCCCCACCCGGCACGTTGCTTTGCCAGTTTTTTACTCATTAAATAATAGGTGTCGGAGAGATTTTTAAAACGAGCTGCCAGGTAATTTGAAAGTCCGAATAACTTCACCTCTTTTGCCGTCACATCGCTGGCGCCGGCATAACGCAAATAATCCAGTTCGCGGCGTTCCTGTGTCCAGCTTCTAGCCAGGGAATAACTGGTGCCGCTAAATTTTATCTCGTTTATTATAGTCGGGATTACCGAAACAACCAGTAAAATGATAAGCCAGGGCTCAAAAGCCACAACTCCGGCCAAAAGAGAAAAAATAACCACCAGATCTTCGCCCTGGGTAAGAATGTTAGACATAAGTCCAACCCGGCCTGTGGTTTGCTGGCGGGCACGTTCCAGCTTATCGTAAAATTCGGAATCCTCCAGCTGATCTAAATTTAATTCCGAAGTTTTTTTAATAATACGCACAGAAGTATCAATAGCATATTGATCGCCTAATAACGCATCACTCAGGCTAATCGCCCTGCTCATTAGATCTGATAAAATCGCAAGTCCAAATTCGACCGCCACCAACAACCATAATCTATCCAGATCTTGGCTTTCAGCGGAAATTTGTAAAACTACTTCGTCAATAATTAATTTACCTACCCACAGGATAATTACCGGTAGCACTGCATTTACGGTTCTGGCCAGTAAATTAGCATAAAACAGCAAAGGATTTACTTTCCTGATTTCTTTAAAAAAACGAGGAACAAATTTTAGGGATGCAAAACTCCCCCGAAAAGTAACTTTATTGGCTTCTAATGATTTCCTGGATCTTGGCAAGTGCGTTTTTTCTTTGCAAGTTAAGCAAGATTTGAAAAATTCAGGTATAATAAGAAATAAGAGTAAAGCCCCAGGATACAAGACTAAAGGCTAAATATTTAACCTGAAATAAGTTGCAGAAATCACCGTATTATTCCCTCAAATAAGGTTGATTTATAACAATCTAAACCTTCTCCTTGGAAACTATCTTCACCAATCTGTAGGAGATTGAGGAGCCATCCATAGGAGGGTTTTTTATTTTCTTCTTCTTTACCCTTAAATGGTAAATATAACCGGGCTCATAATCGAAACCTATTATACTGTCTTCATAATAGAACAGACTCCAGTCTTCTGTACCTATTTGGTCGCCCTCCTGTACAAGAAGGCAATTTCCTTCCATTTCGCCCACACATTCTTCGGTATAGCTATTCACAACCATATCTACCACTCCATTTATCTCTCCACTTAAACTACAGCTAAAAAGTAAAAATACCAACCCCATAAGTCCATTCTGTTTCATAACACTCTCTTTTTAACTAAAGATAAGGGATTGTATGATTCACGGAGTGGGGGATTTCCCCTATTATATTCAAAATCTCAGCTCCGAAATATTACCCGGTGGCTAATCACTACCGGGGCTATTCATTTTCCAAACCATTTTGTCTTTTAACACTCTGAAGCATATTCCTTAGATCTTCGCGGTTAATCACCTTCCCATTTTTCACTACCGCTGTAATCTCCTGCAGGTTCTGCAGGTTTTCCAAAGGATTCTTTTCAAGCAGTAAGAGATCGGCAACTTTTCCTTCTTTCACACTACCATATTTATCCTCAAGATCAAGAAACTCCGGACCATTAACTATAGAAGTTCTTAATGTCTGAGCATTCGTTAAACCTGCTCCCGCTAAAGCACTCAATTCCCCGTGCAAAGATTCCCCTGGATACACATAAGAATTAAACGCCCCGCAATCTGATCCAGCTAAAATTTTTACACCGGCATTTTGCATAGGCCCTATCATTTTAGTGCTTATTTCTTCCATTTTTTCACGCATCTTACTACCCGATGCTTTTGCTCGTTTTGCGCCTTCAATTCTACCCTGATAGGTTTTTTCAATTCCCGAACCAATATAATTTAACAAAGAATCCTGCTGATGATCTACTTCCAAAATTTCAGCCAGGGTTTTTCCAATATAAAGCGTCGGTGTTACAAATACGTTTTCTTCACTCATTTTTGCGAAAACCTCATCGGCAAGTTCCGGGTCGTAGGTATCGATTAAAGGCTCTATCATTCCATAGCCAAGATTAAGTTTTGTAAGGCTGTCTGCAGCGGGAGAACAAGCTTTTAACGGATAATACATATGTTCGGCACCATCAAGGCCAAGAGATATCGCTTTCATAAAATCGGCGCTCATTGGCATATGCCCGGTGGTTTTTAATCCGCGCTTTTCAGCTGCTTCTATAATTCCGTAGTAATTTTCTGCAGAAAGATTTCCGTCATACATTTTCACATAATCTACCTCCAGTTTTTCAACAGAATCCAGTGCAGCCTCAATATCACTCGAATCTGAAACTTTTATGGATCCCGGCCAGGCGGGTTGATCACCATCAAGTTTGGGACCCGAACTAAAAATTGTTGGCCCGTCTAATTCTCCTTTGTCAATTTGATCTTTCCATTTCAGAACACTGGGAGTTATATCACCGCCGGCATCTCTAACCGTGGTAATCCCGTAAGCTAGAAACAACGGCAGTAAATCTTTATTCTCCCGAATTAAGGTGTCGCCTCCCCTAAAATGAACATGATTATCCCAAAGCCCTGGCATTACAAATTTTCCCTGAGCGTCAATTTCTTCTTTTGAGGTATAAGAATCCTTATCGCGGTTATCGCCAACTTCAACAATTTCATCTTCAGAAATAAAAATAGTTTGTCCTGATATTACTTTATCATTTTCAACATCTATAATAGAAGCGTTGGAAATTACAAGGTCATAAGACTCTTTACTATTATTGTTACAGGAGAAAAAAAGTAAAACTGAAAACAGGTAAAGGGGTGAAAATTTTGTCATTTTTTGTTTGTATTTATGTATTCTTTTCTCTGAAACCGATTAATTACCAGTCTAGAAACTTCTGTTAAAAAAATAGGTTTAAAATCAGATTGCTAATTATTCCCCTTTTTCGGGTATTCCGGGGAAGGCACTTCAGCCGGAGGATTTTCATCCAGTTGTTTTAGAACGATCTCAATGGCTTTTTCCAATTGAGGGTCTTTACCTTCAATCACCTCTTCCGGCCACTGTTCTACCTCCACATCTGGAGCCACTCCTTCGTTCTCCACCCTAAAACCTTCTTCAGTATAAAAAGCCACGTTTGGTGCGGTAACAGAGCCGCCATCTATAAATTCCGGGTAACCCAGAACTCCCACCAGGCCTCCCCAGGTAGTTTTCCCTACGATAGTGCCTGAATCAAATTTTCTAAACATCCACGGTAAATAATCCCCACCGGAACCTGCAGTTTCATCTGTAATCATCACCTTAGGCCCCTGTATTGAAGCACTTGGCGATTTAAGATCTTTTCCATAGCGGAATCTCCAATGCGCCTGCTCTGGTTTTTTAAGGATATCTATCACATAATCTGCCAGCTGGCCTCCACCATTAAAACGCTCATCAACGATGATAGCCTGTTTATTCGCCTGCGGAAAGAAATAGCGTTTGAAATATTCATGTCCCGCAGTGGCTGTATTGGGTACATACACATAAGCTACTTTGCCGTCGGTGGCTTCATGTACTTTTTTAATATTACCTTCTACCCAGTCGCGATTTCTCAAAGCCCCTTCATTTTCTACGGGGGTTACTTTCACTTTTCGCGAATTTCTCATATTAGGATTGGGACCCACCGTCAGCATTACGATATTACCGGCAGTGTTTTCAAAGAATTTATAAATATTATCATCAGCTTTTAACTCTCTACCATTAACCTCCAGGATATAATCGCCCTCCTGCACATCAACTCCCGGCTCGGTAAGAGGGGATCTCAAATTAGGATTCCAGTTAAGTCCTCCATAGATCTTTTTAAACCTATACCTGTCGTTTTCAATACTGTAGTCTGCACCTAAAAGACCACCCTTAATAGATTCCTGGGAATGAAGTTTATCTCCCCTGCTGGAAAACCGGTGATGCCCCACTCCAAGTTCACTAAACATCCATTCCATCACCCTATAGAGATCGCTGCGAGATGCAACATCATCTATAAATGGCTCATACTTTTCTTTCATCGCATCCCAGTCTACCCCGTGCATTCCAGGGTCGTAAAAATAGTCTCTGTTAACCCTCCAGGCCTCATTAAAAATGTTTGGCCACTCTGCTAAAGGATCAATTTTTACCTGGATATCCCCGGTATTAAGAGGGTGCTTTTCCTCGATCTTTTCAATTTCAGCTATTCCCCATTTATCTTCTGCCTTATAAAGTATCATCTTAGCATTTGCTGAAATCTCATAGGAAGTTGCAGGCATTATTTCCTTATTCTCCCTTTCCTTAAGATCATACATATTTAAAGTACCTTTGTTTTGCACGTGAGGAGGATAGGATAAATAATACAGATTTCCTTCCTTTGGTGAACTTAAAAATGCATATTTCCCTGCAGGAACCGGAATATCCACAATCCTGTTTTCTATCCCATCAAAATCAATTTTAAGGTCAGGGGCTTTGATTTCTTTGTCTTCTTCTTCAGCTTTCTTCTTTTTCTCCTCTTCCTTCTCTGCCTGCTCTATCTTCTCAACATCATTCTCTCTTGCAAAGGGAGATTCAACATCTTTTTGTAAAGTGACCAGGTAGATAGAACTGGTCATTTCCATATCCTGGTTAGATTGATCAAACCAGTTCACAACGGGACCGGCATCTGTAGAAGCAAGCATGTACAAATATTTCCCGCTGGGATCAAACACCGGGCTGGAAACGCTGGAAAAGCCATCTGAAATAGGATAGGATTTGTTTTCAGAAAGAGAATATACATACGCCTGTTCAAAGCTTGTTCCTGTTACTACCGTATAACTTATCCAGTTTGAATCGTGAGACCAGCTACCAAACAGATCCCTGAAAACCCCCGGCATGTAGCGTTCATCTTCAGATACCTTTGTTACCCGGCCGGAGTCTGTATTGAGCACATAAAGGTTACGTCCGTTATCTACAAAACTAATTTTTTTACTGTCTGGCGACCAGCGCGGATAGGCATAAAAACCGGTACCGTCAAGTTCGAATTTCTGTGGCTCCTTTTGTTCACTTTGATCGTGGACGTGAAGAGCATATTCACCACTTTCATCACTAAAATAGGCGATGAATTTCCCATTTGGAGACCAAACGGGATATTTTTCATGTGCACCCGGGGTAGAAGTGATATTCACAACATCCCCTTTCTCGCCGGGCACCGTAACCACCTCTCCCCTAAAATCCATCACCACCCTGGCTCCTGTGGGAGAAATTGAAGCACTGCGTATATACTCATCACCTTTTACAAAACGTGGTCGCAATTCAAGAAGATCTGTCGCGATGCCTATCTGTAGTTTTGTGGTGCTATTATTAGCAGGATTAAAAGTGTGAAGGTAACCCGCCTGTTCAAAAATGATCTCATTATCGCCGGCGGAAAGATCCAGCACCGGGAAATCTTCATAATTTGTATGTTGAGTAACCTCTTCGGAATTCATGTCATAACTATATAGATTGAATTCCCCATTTCTATCACTTCTGAAGTACACTTTATCTCCCAGCCATTGAGGCCTCGTATCGTTACTCCCGCTTTCAGGTTTTGGAATTTCTGTAACAGAGTGATCATTTGTATCGTAGATCCAGATACGAGAAGCCGTGCCCCCACGGTAATATTTCCACTGATTGAAAACTTCGTAAAGAGGGGTATAAGCAATGTACCTCCCATCTTCAGAATAATCTGCCCAAAATGCATTAGGAATCTCCAGTTCTTTAACCTGGCCACCAGTTACAGAAACTTCAAATAGTTTAGCAAACCTGTTTGTAAATACGCTTCGCTGTGAGACGAAAAGAACCGAAGAACCATCCGGGGTAAAATCGCGCACCTGGTCACTCCCTGGGTGCCAGGTTAAACGTTCGGGAATACCGCCTTCAGATGAAACTACGTAGACATCTGTATTTCCGTCATATTCTGCATTAAAAGCAATTAAGCTTCCGTCTGGCGAAAAAATAGGGTTGGATTCAATCCCATCATCTACTGTAAGTCTTCTTGGTGAAGAACCATCTTTATTTGCCACCCAGAGATCTTCAGCATAAATAAAAGCGATTTGAGTATCACTTATAGCCGGCTTTGAGAGCAGCCGGGTATCCTCTTTATTGATATTCTGGGCCATAAGGCCAAAAGACACAAAAAATAAAATAAGTAGAGGAGAATAAAAGTAAGTTTTCATAGAAAAAACATGTTTTTGAATCCCCTAATATAAAATTAAAACCTGAAAATCCAGACTCAATAGCATGTAAGAAAAAACCGGATGTCGAAAAAGTTTTTAAATCGGCATCCTGAACCTGCCCGTCCGATCTGGCGGATTTATTTGAGAGCTTACTCCGCAAATTTAATCGGAGATCTAAGGTGTTGATAAGTCAGCTTGACGAAATTAGACCTTTTCAGACAACCCTTACTATATTAAAAACAGTTTCTAATTGGATTTTCGTGCAAATTCTGTTTTAGAAGCGCTAATAAAGGAGTCATATTTCTCAATAATCATTTTCGCCTTTTCCTGACTGCCCGCTACAGTGAGTAAAGCATTATACCAATCCTGATTTGCAGGAGAGGATTGCCAGTTCAAATGGTCCTTACCTATAGGCAGTTTCCAGACGGCCATATAGTTATAGTCTTCAGAGGTTAACTGCATCTCCATAACAGGACTGGGAATTCCAGCCAGTTTATGAGCAAGTCTAAAATAATTATCAATAATGTTTTTAGCTTCCTCAGTCTTATCTGAGGTGAATTTATAATATTCAATCTGGTAAAGATCAGATGAATCCACCGGGTCATTTTCGGGGTTTTGGGCCAGCAAAACATTGCAGCTCAACAGCGCGATTACAATAAACGTAAATTGTGCAATTTTCATAACAGGACAGGGTTTAATAATTAATAAAAATGATACAGGAGCACCTGGTTGCCGGGTCCTGGAACTTATAAAACGGGGGTGTGAACGATATAATCGAAGTGGTAAACCGCTTATTTCTAAGCAACTAAAAGATAATAAAGAAGAGAGTGATAACAGCATATTTTTTTATAAAGTTTAGCCAAAGCAACCGCTAAAATTTTCCCAAAAAAAATCTGCACATCAATCATTTATCCCCTATCTCCCTAGGGAAGCATATAGTTTTAATACAGGTAAAAGGCACTCAACTCGTTGCAGGAAATCTTTTATATCGAGTATTATTTTTCCCTCACATTCTTCTTATTTTTGCTGTTATGGAAAACCGAAAATTAAAAAACAACGAGCTGGACCGTAAATCTATTGAGGAATTTAAGGAAGCTAAAAAAACACCCATTATCGTGGTGCTGGACAATATTAGAAGCTTGAATAATATTGGCTCGGTTTTTCGAAGCGCCGATGCTTTTTTAATTGAAAAAATTTACCTCTGCGGAATTACCGCGCAGCCACCCCATAAAGATATTCAAAAAACCGCTTTAGGCGCCACTGAAACCGTAGCCTGGGAATATGTTGAAAATACGCTGGATGTGGTTGAAAAACTACAAAAAGAGCAGACAAAAGTCTTTGCTATCGAGCAGGCAGAAGATTCGGTTATGCTAAACGATTTTAAAGCCCAGTCAGGAGAAAAGATCGCCGTGGTTTTTGGACACGAAGTAAAAGGCGTGCAACAAAAAGTGGTTTCAGCCAGTGACGGAATTATCGAAATCCCCCAACTTGGCACTAAACACTCCTTAAATATTTCGGTAAGCGTGGGAGTTGTTCTATGGGATTTGTTTTGCAAAATTTCCCAAAATAACAGAGAGCAATCTTATATGAGCCATTAAATTTTTCTTTTAAAAGTTTCTAAAACCTCCTTCTATTATTCATTTAAGTTAAAATACACCTACAAGGTTTTAGAAACCTTGTAGGAAATTTTATAAAGATTACTCGGTCTTTGGAGGCCAGGGGGATTTTAGCGAGCTTCTATCTCCTCTAAAATCGCCAGGTAATCGGCGCGGTTGTTTACAAAATCTTTACCCGAAATATCTATAATTTGCACCCTCATATTGGTTTGAGTCTTGATGAAATTTAGGTAGCTTTTGTTGATTTCTACCAGATAATCGGGCTGAATATTTTGCTCATAATCGCGACCACGGGCTTTGATATTTTCCAGCAATCTTTCAGTATTTTGGTAGAGATAAATGTACAAATCGGGTTTTACCATCTCCTTGTACATTAAATGAAAAAGCTTGTGATATAAAGCATACTCATCTTCTTGCAGCGTGATTTTTGCAAAAATAAGCGACTTAAATACATCGTAGTCTGAAATTACAAAATCTTTAAAAAGGTCATACTGCGCCAAATCGTCTGAAAGTTGCTGGTAGCGATCGGCCAGGAAAGACATCTCCAGCGGAAAAGCATATCGCTCCTTATTCTCGTAGAATTTCGGCAAGAACGGGTTGTCTTTAAACCTTTCCAAGATAAGTTTTGCATTAAAATCTTCGGAAACCATGGTTGAGAAACTGGTTTTCCCCGCACCGATGTTTCCTTCCACCGCGATGTAATTCAGTTTATTAAGATTGAAGGCTTTTTGAGGGATTTCGAGCTTTTCAGGGATAGCTTTTATTTGAGAATCGTCTTCAACCTGCTTCAGTAATTTTTCGATAGAAATCTTAAAAACGGGATGAATTTCTTTTGCTGCGATATCAGCCAAAGGTAGCAACACGAATTTTCGGCTTTGCATCTCGGGATGTGGAACTACCAAATTTTCGGTTTTCAAAGTTTCATTCTCAAAAAGCAGAATATCCAGGTCCAGGCTTCGGTTTTGGTAATTCTTTACATCAGAGCGAACCCGGCCCGCTTCGGTTTCAATCTTCAATAATTTCCTAAGAACTTCTTCCGCAGAAAATCTTGTAGAAACAGCAAGACAGGCATTTAAAAAAGAGTGTCCGCTAAAACCCCAGGCGGGTGTTTCATAAACCTGCGAAACCTGTTGTATCTCGCCAATTTCTAAATAAATTTTATGCAATGCGTTTTGCAGAAGTTCAAAGCGGTTGCCCACATTGCTTCCCAGCGCGATATGTACTATTTTTGGGGAATTCAAACTGAATGGAGAAAAATTATTAAAGCTTATCCTGTAAATTTCACAGCAAATTAAGTAAAACAAAATCACATACCCCTAATTTTGGGGTAAGACTTAAAAAATAAATTTGGCTAAACTATTACTCAAAGACAAACTTACAGCACAGCGTATTTATTTAATCCTGGCAGGGCTTTTTATCGCCTCTTTAGTAGTTTCAAACCTAATATTTCAGAAATTTTTTAGTTGGGATTTTTTCGGGATTTACACTTTCGAGATTTCTGTAGGAATTTTACCTTATCCCATCACGTTTCTAATCACCGATATTATCAGTGAAATCTACGGAAAGAAAAAAGCCAACCAGGTAGTGACTACAGGAATTTTTGCCTCGTTCTTTTCCTTGTTGATTATTTACACCGCAGATGCAGTACCAGCTACCGAATGGTCACCCATAGGCAATGCCTTGTTCACAAAGGTTTTTGGCGCTACCACCATTGCTGTTTTTGCCTCTATGGTTGCCTATTTACTGGCTCAGTATATAGATATTCATTTATTCCATTTTTGGAAAAGGTTGACCAAAGGAAAACATTTATGGCTGCGGAATAATTTTTCTACATTTCTTTCGCAGTTTGTAGATACGTTTTCGGTCTTGTTTTTGCTCTGTAGTTTTAATAAAATTGAATGGGATTTATTTGGCAGCCTTTTACTTAGCGGTTTTCTGTTTAAAGTAATTGTAGCCGCCTTAGATACGCCCCTGCTCTATGCTTCGGTATTTGCGTTTAGGAAACGCTTTAACCTGAAGCAGGGCGAAGAATTAAAATATGATTAACTTTAAAAAACCATGCTAATTAGCAAATTGGTTAAATAATATAAAAATGAAACCAGCATGCTGCTGGACCCAAAAATTGGCAAAACACAACTTGTCCCGATTAAATCGGGAGGAACATTATTATAAGCCTGTGCCTAATTCCAAAATTGGGATAAAATTATAAAAAGATGAAAAAAGCATTTAAAATAATTGGCATTGTATTGCTCGTGATGGTAGTAATACTTGTTGCCGCCCCGTTTTTATTTGAATCGCAAATAAAAGATTATGTACGTAAAACTGCTAATGAGAGCGTCAATGCACAGGTAGAATTCCGCGATATCAGTCTTAGCTTCTTCAGGAGTTTTCCTCAGGCTACGGTGGTTATTGAAAATTTCAGTGTAATAAATAACGAACCTTTTAAAGGTGACACGCTTGCCGTTGGGGAAGAACTACAACTTGAAATGTCTATTAAAGAATTATTCAAAGGTGCCAATGAGCCGAAAGTTCTGGACGATATTAAGATCAATAATACTTTCCTGAATATTAGAGTAGATTCCCTGGGAAATGCCAATTACGATATCGCGATTGAAGATACTACTACTGCTACCGATTCAGCCTCCACAGGCTTTAGTTTCGATTTAAAGCATTACGAGATCAATAATTCCCGGGTGAAATATTTAGATGAAGGCCAGAAACTTTTACTGGATGTAGAAGAATTGAACCACCAGGGAACAGGTGATTTTTCTTTAGCTGAAAGCGAACTGGATACTGAATCTACCGCGCTGGTTTCTTTAGATTACGATGGTGTAAATTACCTAAACCGAAACCACGTTTCCCTTGATGCGGTAATTCAAATGGATTTGGAGAATATGCGTTATACGTTCCTGGAAAATGAAGCGATGGTTAATCAGTTGCCGCTTACTTTTGAAGGATTTGTGCAGGTGAATGAAGACAATAATGAGATAGATTTAAGCTTCCAGACACCTTCTTCAGACTTTAAGAATTTTCTGGCGATTATACCTGCAACCTACGCCAAAAACATTGAAAACGTTGAAACTAATGGCGATTTCATCGTAAACGGAAAAATTCAGGGAATTGTAGATGATACTTATATCCCGAAAATGGATATTAAGGTGAGTTCTAATAACGCCTCTTTTAAATATCCCGATCTTCCTAAAAGTGTAGAAGACATTAACATTGATCTTCAGATTTTAAATGAAACCGGAATATTAGAGGACACCTATCTTACTTTTGATAATGTGACCTTCAGAATAGATCAGGACAGATTTGCCACCAACGGAAGCGTAAAAAACCTGATGGGAAATATGCTGGTGGACATGGCTTTAAAGGGTACTTTAAACTTAGCTAACCTTGAACAGGCTTATCCGTTAGAACTTGAACAGGACCTCAACGGAATCCTAACCGCTGATGTTACCACTCAGTTTGATATGAATTCTATTGAAAAGGAGCAGTATCAAAATGTAAAAAGTAGCGGTACGGCCAGCATTAGAAATTTCAGTTATAAATCGCCTGAAATTCCTAACGAAGTAAAGATCGCTAATGCAACAATGAATTTTAATCAGGGTAATGTTCGTGTGCCGGAATTAAAACTTACTACCGGCCAAACCGATATTACGGCTTCCGGAAATATAGAAAACCTGATAGGCTTCTTGTTCACCGAACAGAATTTAAAAGGAATCTTTAATGTAAATTCTAATGTTTTTGCCATTAACGATTTTATGGTTGCAGAAACTGAAACGGTAACCGAGGAAACATCAAACCAAAGTTCTACAGCAACTAAAAAAGAAGCGGTGAAAATTCCTTCCTTTTTGGATACTGAACTGGCGTTTAATGTAAACACCGTGATCTATGATAACCTGGAACTTAAAAACGCCACAGGAACCATTATTTTACGTGATGAAACCGCCACCCTTCAAAACATTACTACCAATATTTTCGGCGGAAATATCGCCCTGGAAGGGAATGTTTCTACCAAAGGAACTACTCCAACTTTTGATATGGACCTGGCGCTAAACGCGCTAAATATCGCTGAATCCTTTAACGGTTTGGAAATGCTGCAGGGACTGGCACCGGTAGCCCAGGCACTGGAAGGTAAATTACAAACCAATCTTAAATTAAACGGGAATTTAAATGATGACCTTACCCCGCGATTATCTACCCTTGCCGGTAATGCACTTGCAGAGATCCTTACTGCAGAGGTAAATCCTGAAAAATTAGCCTTGCTTTCACGTTTAGACGAGCAATTGAACTTTATTAACTTGGAAGACATTGACCTGGATAAACTTAAAACCCGTCTGACATTTAGCGATGGGATGGTGCAAATTGAACCTTTTGACTTTAATGTACAGGGTGTAAATGTTCAGGTTTCCGGTAGTCACGGTTTTGATATGAACATGAATTATAACCTTAATCTTGATGTTCCGGCAAGAATGTTAGGCAGCCAGGTAGGCAATGCACTTAGCAGGTTAAGTGGGGATGAAATTCAAAATATGACAGTAGCTCTGCCTATAGGTTTAAAAGGAACTTTTCAAAATCCGCAGATCAATATAAACATGGAGCAGGCGGTTAGCAATCTTACCCAGCGAATTGTTGCAAAACAAAAAGAAAACCTCCAGGAGCGCGGCCAGGATGCAATTAGGGATATTATTAATAAACAAACGGGAAGAAACCAGCAGCAACAGCAAACCGACACCACCGCGGCACAGGACTCTATACAAACCGAAACTCCTCAAACTGAACAACCACCTAAAACACAGGAAGAGGAAGTTAAAGATGCCGCCAGAAATATTTTAGGCGGGATCTTGAAAAACAGAACTCAGAAAAAAGATACAACTAGTAATTAAAAGTTACCCTCACAGTTTCCCATTACTTTTGGAAATTGTGAGGGTTTGTTTTTTTTCGTCATTGCGAGGAGACGCAGTCGACGTGGCAATCTGTAAATTACTGGTGACCGATGTAGAGATTACTTCTCTCAATTAGCATCGGGATCGTAATGACGTTTATAAATCTTTACCTCACTCCCAATTCTACCACAAAGCCTTCGTGGGCGCGGACGTTAAAAACGGTACCGTCTTCAAAAATTAGGTATTGTCCTTTAATTCCTTTTAAAACACCTTCGTAGAAAGGATTTTTACCCAAATTCAGGGTTTTTATTTTCTTCGGAAATTCCAAAACAGGAAATTCAATTTCCAGTTCCTTTCTATCGGGCAGGTAATATTCTTTAGCTTCTTCAGGAATAAAATTCTTTAGTTTATCCCGTTCTTCAGCAAGGTTTAAATCTAAAACCTCGTTGGTAAGCATTTTTCGCCAGTTGGTTTTATCTGAAACGTGACTCTTTAAAGCTACTTCGGTTATTCCGGCGAGATACCTATTAGGTACTTCCACTATTTCAATAGCTTCGTGCGCACCCTGATCTATCCAACGCGTGGGAATTTGCGTTTTTCGGGTTACCCCCACTTTTACATTGCTGGAGTTAGCCAGATAAACTACGTGAGGTTGCAACTGGGCCTGTTTTTCGAAATCCAGATCGCGGTCTTCTTCATCTAAATGTGCTTTGCTCAACTCCGGACTCATAATCCAATCCCCGGCTTGCGGGATGGAAGTAAAACAATCGTAACAATAACCCTGACGGAATATCTTTTTCTGCAATCCGCAGTTTAGACACTGAAACCGAAGAAAATTAAGGCTTATTTTTTTTCCGAGAATTTGATTTATATTGATAAAATCGTCTTCAAAAATGAGGTAATATTGCACCTTATCGGTGATTTCCGTTTTCATTTTTCTAAACACCCCTTCGTATCTCATCTTTTTTTCCCTATTTTTAACCGAAGTGATTTGTAAGCTTCGAAGTTTAAATTAATTTTAGCCAGCCAACCAGCTGAAGCATTGTCAGCGATAAAGATATAAAGAATAATGCCAATTCCATTAGTAAACTCCATTGCTTCGTGGTTCCTAAAGAAGCGAATTCACCAGATGGAGTTGTTTATAAAATATCCCCACGAGGTGCAGCACGAACTGCTTAGGCACCTGATTTCCAAAGGAAAAAATACTGAAATTGGCAGAAAATATAACTTTTCTGAAATCAAAAACCATAGCCAGTTTGCAAGCCGGGTTCCCATTCAAAAATATGAAGATTACGAAGCCTGTTTTGAACGTAGTCGCCAGGGAGAAACCAATATTTTTTGGCCCACACCAATAAAATGGTTCGCAAAATCAAGTGGTACCACTAGTGCAAAAAGCAAATTTATCCCGGTTAGTGAAGATTCCCTGGAGCATTGTCATTACAATGCGGGTAAAGACCTGCTTTGTATGTATTTGAATAATAATCCGCAGTCGCAGCTTTTTAATGGAAAAAGTTTAAGGTTAGGCGGCAGTAAAGAAATTTACAAAAATAACGGCACGGCTTACGGCGATCTTTCAGCAATTCTTATAGCGAATATGCCCTTTTGGGCAGAATTCAGTAGCACGCCAAGCAATGAGGTTTCCCTTATGAACGATTGGGAACTAAAAATGCAGGCGATTGTAGACGAAACTATTAAAGAAAACGTAACCAGTCTTGCCGGTGTTCCCAGTTGGATGTTGGTTTTACTGAATAATATTTTAGAAACTACCGGCAAGGAAAACCTGTTTGAGGTTTGGCCACATTTGGAAGTTTATTTTCACGGCGGGGTAAGTTTTGATCCCTATGCCCCGCAATATCAAAAGATCTTACCCAAAGAAGATTTTAGGTTTTATGAAATCTATAATGCTTCGGAAGGCTTTTTTGCCTGCCAGGATCAGAACGATTCCAAAGAACTTTTACTGATGCTGGATTACGGCATTTACTACGAGTTTATCCCTATGGATAGCTACGGAAGCGAAAATGAAAAGGCCATTCCATTGGCTGAAGTCGAAACTGGAAAGAACTATGCCGTGGTAATTACCACAAATGCGGGTTTATGGCGCTATAAGATAGGTGACACCGTTAAGTTTACTTCTATTAGTCCATACCGAATAAAAGTTACCGGCAGAACCAAGCATCATATAAACGCTTTCGGGGAAGAATTAATTATTGAAAATGCTGAAGAAGCACTAAAAAAGACTTCCCTGGTTACTAATTGTGAAATTGTAGATTATACCGCGGCTCCTATTTTTATGGAAGGAAAGGAAAAAGGCGCTCACGAATGGATAATTGAATTTAAGAACCCGCCGAAAGATTTTGAGAAATTCAGGGTTGAACTTGATTTAGCGCTACAACAGGTAAACAGTGATTATGAAGCGAAACGCTATAATAATATGACGCTGAATATGCCGAAAATCCATCAGGCCCGGGAGAAACTATTCTATGACTGGCTTAAGAAAAACGATAAATTAGGCGGGCAACATAAAATCCCGAGACTTTCTAATTCCCGCGATTATGTAGAAGAGTTGCTGGAGATGAACCATTCTTAGTATTAAATAAATGGCTCCCTCTTTTCCAAGGAGGGAATGAATTCAGATTTTACAGAGGAAAGGAGTGGTTGAGCAGTCAACATTTAAATTAAAATAGAACATTTCAAATAGCTCCTCCCCTTATTTTCGAGGGGAGGTGGTCATAGGCCGGAGGGGTAATTCTTTTCAAATGTTCTTGAAGTCGTCATCCTGAACTGGTTTCAGAGCTTGCTCCGAAATTTATTCGGAGATCTAAGATGATAGAATTAAAACAGGTTAGATCCTGAAATAAATTCAAGATGACGTTAAAGAGTAAACCTCACAGGTTTTGAGAACCTGTGAGGTTTCTAAAACCAGGAACCTCGGGGCAAGCCCACGAGGTATGAATTGGAAAACTATTTTATAATTTCGAGGCAAGCCTCGGGGAATTAAACCCTCAATGAGGGATTAAAGCGTTCTAGCAACTTTATCAACCGCTTCAATAGTGGTATCCAAATCTTCGTAGGAAAGTGCATCGCTTATAAACCAGGTTTCAAAAGCACTTGGAGCAATGTAAATTCCGTTGTCCAGCATTCCGTGGAAAAACTTATTGAAAATTCCATTTCGCGCCGATTTAGCCGCAGATTCAAAGTCTACAACCGGTTCTTCCCCAAAATGAATGGAAATCATGGAACCTACGCGGTTTATGGTATGTGCGACTTTATTTTCAGAAAGCACTTTTTCTATGCCTTCGTGAAGATAAGCGGTCTTCTTATCTATACTTTCAAAAATACTACGATTATTATCTAACTCGGTTAGCATCGCAAGTCCGGCGGCCATTGCCAAAGGATTTCCACTTAAAGTTCCCGCCTGGTAAACCGGTCCAACCGGAGCAAGGTAATCCATAATTTCATTTCGAGCAGCAAAAGCACCAACCGGTAAACCACCGCCAATAACTTTTCCGAAGCAAGCTATATCGGCATTCACACCCAATCTTTCCTGCACGCCACCGGCAGCAAGCCTAAATCCGCTCATTACCTCATCAAAAACCAATAAGATATCGTTTTGATCACAAAGTTGGCGCAAGCCTTCCAAAAAGCCTTTATTTGGCGGAATGCATCCCATATTCCCAGGCACCGGCTCGATAATTATGCAGGCAATTTCCCCTTTATTGGCTTCAATTAGAGACTTTACGTTTTCAAGATTATTATATTTTGCAAGCAAAGTGTCTTTTGCCGTGCCTTTTGTAACTCCCGGGCTATTTGGGGTTCCAAAAGTAATTGCACCACTACCGGCCTGGATTAGAAAAGAATCGCTGTGCCCGTGATAACAACCGGCGAATTTGATGATCTTCTCCTTTCCGGTAAAGCCACGAGCAAGCCTAACCGCACTCATGGTTGCTTCGGTCCCCGAATTCACCATCCTTATCTTATCGATATTTGGAACCATTTTTACCGCCAGTTCTGCGATTTGGGTTTCAATCTCGGTTGGAGTCCCAAAAGAAGTTCCTTTTTTGGCAATATCTATTACCGCATCAATAACTGGTTTGTGAGCATGACCTAAGATTAGTGGCCCCCAGGAATTTATATAGTCTATTAATTTATTTCCGTCTTCATCATACAGATAGGCTCCTTCGGCTTGTTTAATAAAAACAGGCTCACCGCCCACTGCTTTAAAAGCTCTTACCGGGGAGTTTACGCCACCGGGAATTACTTTTTGTGCCGAAGCGAACAATTCGCTACTTCTTTTATAGATCATAAGTTTTTATTCTGGAGAGATAATCACCAACATTTGCCCAACGGAAATATTGGTATCCCTTAAGTTATTAAATCGCTGTAATTCTTCTACAGTCATATTATGTTGTTTTGCAATGCCGTACAAGGTATCGCCTTTTTTCACCCTGTAAGTAACCGATTCTGGTGATTCAGGAGTGTGGGTATAACTCGGGGAGGGGCGTTTTAAAACATCTCCATCAAAACGATAAAGTTCATAGCGCTCAATTAAGCTGATCAATTTATCAGGGTAACGCCTGTCTGTAGCATAACCGGCTTTTCTTAAGCCGCGCGCCCAGCCTTTATAATCGTCTTTATCTAAATCAAAAAGTTCAGCATAACGCTTTCTTTCTGTTAGAAAGAGGGAATGGTCCCGGTAAGAATAACGGGCATCTTTATATTTTCTAAAACATTCACCGCGCTCATCGTCGTCGTGGTAAACACGAGCACCCTTCCAGTCGTGGCATTTAATCCCAAAATGATTATTGGCCCGCATCGTAAGGTCACCCTTTCCTGCACCCGATTCTAAAATACCCTGGGCGAGGGTAATACTCGCAGGAATGTTATAGAGCCGCATTTCTTCCATCGCAATGCTGGAAAAATCCCTAATGTAATCTTTTACCGTATACAACCTGGGGTTTACCGGTGGTAGTTTAGGCTCACCTTCGATAATCCTAACCCTGTCGGTTTCCCGCGGACTTTCAGAAAGTACGCCTCTTTTTTCTGCTTCCTTTTTAGTGGTAACCACTTTTTTCTTGCTTCCGCAGGAAATAGCGAAAACTGCCAAAAACATTAAAACTAAAAACCGGTTGAGTTTCATATTACTTATTGATTAAGGGCAATTTTTTCTTTTCTAAAAGTGCGTTCATTCCCGAAATTCCCTGCAAACCTCCAGTATGAATTGCCAGGATCTTACTTCCGGAAGGGAAGCAACCATCTTTTATGAGTTCAAAAATACCAAAAACTAACTTTCCCGTATATACCGGATCTAACTGAATTTGATATTTTTTTTTGAAATTATTAATAAAATTTATCAATTCCGAATCTACCTTAGCATAACCGCCAAAATGATAGTCTGGTATTAATTCCCAGTTCTCTTTAAAACTATATTTTTTGATTTCCTCTAAAAGGAAATCACCTTTTAAAGCAGGGAAACCGAGAACTTTTTGATTATCGGTTGTAGCATTGATCAAGCCCGAAAGTGTTCCACCGGTTCCTACTGAAGCAGCTATAAAATTAAATTCTTTATCATATTTAGTCAAAATCTCCTGGCAACCTTTTACCGCCAATTGATTAGTTCCTCCTTCAGGCACCAGGTAAAACTCACCAAATTCTTCTTTTAATTTTTGCTGAAATTCCAGGCTTTCTTTCTCTCGATAATCGTATCTGGAAACAAATTTGAATTTCATTCCGCAGGAATCTGCGAACCGCAGCGTGGGATTCACCTCTAAAGTCCTTCCCAAATCTTTACCTAATTCGTCACCCCTTATAATTCCTATGGTTTTTAAACCGGAAAGTTTCCCGGCAGCTGCGGTAGCTGCGATATGGTTGGAAAAAGCACCGCCAAACGTCAGTAGCGTTTCCCGATTTTGTTCCAATGCTTCAGCAATATTATATTTTAATTTCCTGAATTTATTCCCGGAAACTTCAGGATGCAGTAAATCTTCGCGTTTCAGATATAAAGAAATTCCGTCGGAAAACTCAGCGACAAACTGATTTTCAGAAGAAATTTCAATAAAAAATTTTGGAAAATTCGGCATACTGCAAATATCAGAATTATGCTCTGAGCCACCTAAACAAACTGTAGAAATGCCCAGAATTTGCGTTCGTGCAAATAATTTTCTTTCATTTCCTGGCTGTAAGCCTCGCGCTCAAAACTTATATTTTTATAAGCCAGAAACCTGTCTTTATAATAAATTAAACGAAACAGGTATTCAGTGAAATACCAAATGTAGAAAGGAATAATAAGCAACTCAATTTGCTGCCTAAGATGGATTTTTTCGTGGTTAATAAAGTTAACATCCTCCTTAAGCTCTATATTCTTAAGGATCACAAAAGGCCATAAACTCACACCTTTAAATGATTTTCCCAGGAGATATTTGTTAACGATTAGAATCACGTGTGGAAGTTAAGAAATTGTATTTTTGCACTATGAGTTTTTTCAAAAAAAGAATCCCGGTAGAAGAAGGCGATTACTACACAACACCGGAGGGCTATCGCTGCTTTACCGAGCAATATCATTTAAAACGAGGCTATTGTTGTGAAAGCGGTTGCCGGCATTGCCCATATGGTTTCGACAAAAAAACCGGAAAACACTTATAATTTATTGGTTTTGGTAAGCCTGTACTTCATAGCAGAATCTCCCATTACTTTAGATTCGTCTTTAAAAACCTGCAGCAGGTAGTTTTCACTCACCTTAAAATAAAGTTTTTGTCGTTCTCCCAGATTAATGGTATTTCCCTGTTTATTCCACTCAAATTTCCCCGTTTCGTTAAGATTATTTTCTTCAGCTTCTGCCTTGCCCAAATAATGCTGCGAAAGCACATAATCCAGGTTTTTATTTAACTGAATGCTGGTTTCAATCCCATCACAATTTTCGCACGGCAATACACCTTCATAAACTCCGGTCCAATCCAGCGAATTCCGGGAGTTGTGCCCATTATCTGTAGTGATTTCTCTATTTTCGGTAGAATTTATTTCTGAAGTTTTTACTTCATCCTTACAAGAAACAAGACAAAAAACAACCAGTAGAATTACAATAGATTTCATAATTTAAATCTTTAAAAGAGCCTTAAATTTATAGAAAATGAAATTTAAAACTTCTTAATTTAACATTTCTTCCTATTATTAAAACCTATTGCAAACAGAAATTAAATGGACTTTAAAGCAAAAATATTACAGGGAATTCCCGGTGAACTTCCTGCTAAAAAAGAATACGATGCTTCGGTAAATCACGCGCCAAAACGCAGGGATATTTTAAATACTGAAGAAAAACAATTAGCGCTTCAAAACGCCTTGCGATATTTTGACGAAAAGCATCACAAAGAACTTTTACCTGAATTTAAAGAAGAGCTAGAGAAATTCGGGAGGATCTATATGTACCGCTTCAAACCCGATTATAAGCTATATGCCCGAAATATCGAAGAATATCCCGGAAAAAGCATCCAGGCAAAAGGGATTATGTTAATGATTCAAAACAACCTGGACCCCAAGGTGGCACAGCATCCAGATGAACTGATTACTTACGGCGGGAACGGTGCGGTTTTTCAAAATTGGGCGCAATATCTCCTTACCATGCAGTATTTAGCTGAAATGGAGAACGACCAGACCTTAGTAATGTATTCCGGGCATCCTATGGGCTTGTTCCCTTCCCACCAGAATGCGCCTCGAGTGGTTGTAACTAACGGAATGATGATCCCTAATTATTCGAAGCCCGATGACTGGGAGAAATTCAACGCGCTGGGTGTAACCCAATATGGTCAAATGACGGCCGGGAGCTATATGTACATCGGTCCACAGGGAATTGTGCACGGCACCACGATCACGGTATTAAACGCCGGAAGAAAAATATCAAAATCGGGTGAAGGCCTGGAAGGAAAATTATTTGTTACCTCGGGACTTGGGGGAATGAGCGGCGCACAGCCCAAAGCCGGGAATATTGCCGGTTGTATCACGGTTTGTGCTGAGGTAAACCCCAAGGCCACCCAAACCCGCCACAGCCAGGGCTGGGTAGATGAAGTTATTGAAGATCTTTCAGAACTTGCAAAAAGGGTTAAAAAGGCCAAAGCAAATAAGGAAGTAGTTTCTATCGCTTTTCAGGGAAATATCGTTGACGTTTGGGAATATTTTCACAAAGAGAATATTTATATCGACCTGGGCAGCGATCAAACTTCCCTGCACAATCCCTGGGCAGGTGGTTATTATCCGGTGGGATTAAGCCTGGAAGAAGCTAACAAAATGATGGCTGAAGATTCTGAACAATTTAAAAAGAAAGTTCAGGAAAGTCTGAAAAGACAAACCGCAGCCATTAACAAACATACCGCCAAAGGCACCTATTTCTTTGATTACGGAAATGCATTTTTACTGGAAGCATCACGGGCCGGCGCAGATATTCTTGCTAAAAACGGTAAAGATTTTAAATATCCAAGCTACGTTCAGGATATTATGGGGCCTATGTGTTTCGATTATGGTTTTGGGCCTTTTAGATGGGTTTGTGCTTCAGGAAAAGAAGAAGATCTGGATAAAACCGATAAGATTGCCACTGAAGTTTTAGAGGAACTTAAAAGGAATTCCCCGGAGGAAATTCAGCAACAAATGGCCGATAATATTCAATGGATAAAAGGTGCTCGCGAAAATAAACTGGTGGTGGGTTCTAAGGCCAGAATTCTTTATGCCGATGCCGAAGGTCGCGTAAAAATCGCCAAAGCCTTTAATGATGCTATTGGGAAAGATGAAATTGGTCCGGTGGTTTTAGGAAGGGATCATCACGATGTTTCGGGGACAGACTCACCCTATCGTGAGACTTCAAATATCTACGACGGATCACAGTTCACAGCCGATATGGCCATTCAAA
The DNA here is from genome assembly GCF_020164485.1 of Salegentibacter tibetensis. Lineage (GTDB taxonomy): Bacteria > Bacteroidota > Bacteroidia > Flavobacteriales > Flavobacteriaceae > Salegentibacter > Salegentibacter tibetensis. The sequence goes on along the minus strand of NZ_JAIQZA010000029.1, from coordinate 24,624 downwards.
ATGTTATTGGGGATAGCTTTAGGGGAGCTACCTGGGTGAGCATCCATAATGGCGGTGGTGTTGGCTGGGGCGAGGTTGTTAACGGTGGATTTGGTATGATTCTTGAAGGAAACAAAGCATCGGAAGAGCGCTTAAAATCTATGCTTTTCTGGGATGTTAACAATGGAATTGCCCGCCGAAGCTGGGCCCGGAACAAAGAAGCAGTCTTCGCTGCAAAAAGGGCTATGCAAATGGAACCAAAGCTAAAAGTAACCATCCCGAATCTGGTAGATCCGGCTCTCTTCGACACTAACATCTAAAAACTATTATTTTATGAAAGTCTTGAAAATTACACCGGTCTTACTTCTGCTGGCTGTTTTGGTAACTTCCTGCAGTAGTGTAAGAGTTGCTTCTGATTACGATAGAGAAGTGGATTTTAACCAATATAAAACTTTTGCATTTTTTAAACCGGGAATAGATAAAGCCGAAATCTCTGATCTGGATAAAAAACGTATTCTTCGGGCTATTGAAAGCGAAATGCAACGTAAAGGTTTTACAAAATCTGATGACCCGGATCTTTTGGTAAGTATTTTCACCAAAACCACTGAAAATATTAATATTTACCAGAACAATATGATGGGCTGGGGATACGGCTGGGGATGGCACCCATGGTATTGGGGTTCCGGCTTTAATACAGTAAACCGTACCAGCGATGGCACCCTTTATATAGATTTAATAGATGCAGACGGAAAAGAATTGGTTTGGCAGGGAATGGGTACCGCTGCCCTGGCCAAAGATGTTGATAAAAAACAGAAAAGAATAAACGAAATTGTTCAGGAGATACTTGAAAAGTATCCACCGGAAATCGATTAATTGCCCCACAGATTTTTTTGAACGAAAATGCTCCTTAAACAGGGGCATTTTTATTTTTAAGCGCATTTGATTAAGAATTTATGAATTTCAGCTTAATTTCTTATCTTTATATTGAATTTTAGTCAATCACAGTTATGCTAAACAAAATTGAATCTAACGCGATTTTAGACCGTTTACCGGCCCATCTCCAGCAATACATAAAACCACAGAATTACGATGATTACACCCCGGTAAATCATGCGGTTTGGCGTTATGTTATGCGTAAAAATGTAGATTATTTAAGTAAAGTCGCGCACGATTCTTATTTAGATGGTTTAAAACAAACAGGAATTTCTATAGATCACATTCCAAATATGTATGGAATGAACCGAATTTTAAAGGAAATCGGTTGGGCTGCTGTGGCTGTAGACGGGTTTATCCCGCCGGCTGCTTTTATGGAATTCCAGGCTTTTAATGTTTTAGTGATTGCCAGTGATATTCGCCAGCTTGAACATATAGAATACACCCCGGCCCCCGATATTATTCACGAGGGTGCCGGCCACGCTCCTATTATTGCCAATCCTGAATATGCTGAATATTTGAGACGTTTTGGGGAAATTGGTTGTAAAGCGATTTCCAGCGGAAGGGATTACGAAATATATGAGGCTATAAGGCATCTTTCTATTATTAAAGAAGCAGAAGACACGCCACAAGATGAAATTGAAGCGGCTGAGAAGAAAGTTGACAAACTTCAGAATGAAGCCAGCGAACTTTCTGAAATGGCACAAATTAGAAACCTGCACTGGTGGACCGTTGAATACGGATTAATAGGCACCCTGGAAAATCCTAAAATTTACGGCGCCGGCTTGCTTTCTTCTATTGGAGAAAGCGCCTGGTGCATGACAGATAAGGTAAAGAAGATCCCATATTCCATAGAAGCCTGCAAACAGGAGTTTGATATCACCAAACCTCAACCTCAGCTTTATGTAACCCCAGATTTCGCTCATTTAAGTTCTGTATTAGAAGAATTTGCCAACAAAATGGCCTTAAGAAAAGGCGGTCTGGAAGGAATTCAAAAATTGATTGATTCCAAAAACCTCGGAACAATTGAATTGAGTACCGGGTTACAGATTTCGGGAGATTTTTCAAAAGTAATTTCACATGAAGGCAAACCAATTTATGTCCAAACTTCGGGAAAAACCGCGCTTTCGCATCGTGAAAAAGAACTGGTTGGGCATAGCGTAAAAGACCATCCTGAAGGTTTTGGATCACCAATTGGATCTTTAAAAGGAATTAATCTCGCGATAGAAGATATGAGTCCGCGCGATCTTAGGGCTTACGATATTTACGAAGGCGAAAAGATTGAATTTGAATTTGAAGGCGGAATAAAAGTGAAAGGTGAGATCATTACCGGAACCAGAAATTTACAGGGAAAAATCATTCTGATTAGCCTTAAAGATTGCAGCGTAACTTATGGTGACGAAATTCTGTTTAAACCCGAATGGGGCAAATATGATATGGCCATTGGCAAAGAAATTATTTCGGCATTTGCCGGCCCGGCCGATAATCTTTCTTTCGATTTAATTACCCATAAAACTTCCAGTACTACCATAAAAAGCAAAAAAACTCCGGAACGCGAAGAACTGGCTTCCCTTTATGCTTCCGTTCGAAATATTAGGGAAGGAAAAGACGCAAAATTTTCGCTAAACGCCGCTTTTGACCTGGCAAAAAAACACCATCCCAAAGACTGGTTGCTTTCTGTAGAAATCTACGAATTAACGGTTAAGAAAGATGAAAAACTTACTAAAGAAGTATTAAACCATCTACAGGATGTAAAATCCAGACGACCGGATATTTCTCATTTAATTGAAGGTGGAATTAACCTTATTGATGAGCAATTAGTTAACTAACTCAGGGCAATACCAGGAGCTATTTAAAAAAATATTACCCTCGATAAGCCCCGAGTAAATTAAATTAAAGTTTTATTTTTTGTAATTCTTCCGAATCCTTAAAATTCTGGTCGTTATACTGAAGCGTCCACCCCATAGAACTGGTTAGAATATAGATCTTTTGCAGTTCACTTATCAGCCTGTTTTGGGCATTGGATTTTAACGAAGAAGCATCTACTTTCTTCCTGATAGATTTTTCAATTCGGGTTCTTATTTTATTATGATCTTCGGCATCAAACTGGTTTAGGTAATCCTGTGTAACATCGTAATATTTTATCTCTGGGTTGATGGAAATTTCTTCCTCAGGGATATAAGTGATGCGTACAATTTTATTTTCTTCATCAATCTCGGTTTGCAGTTTACTTAAATCATAAGCCACGGTTGCCGTTGCATTAACTACAATTAGCGCTTTTTTCCTGGCCGAAAAAACATCAAGATAAAATTTCTTCGAATCTTTGTAAGAATATACCTGGGAGAAAGTACCTTCAGTCACCACCAGCTTCCCTACATTTTTTATTTGCTGTTGTAAAAGGGCCGTGCTTTCTTCCAGCTGGTCCCTTTCATTATTTCTATTTTCACAATAGCGAATGCCAAAAACAACAAGTAATACTAAAAAGGCTCCAATAAGGAAATTTCTCATTTATCAATTTTTTCTAAAGATACAAAGATTGTGATTTAGGGTTTCTTGAAGAAAACATTGGTGCTATAAAACACTTATGGACGGCCCCACCCGTCCATAAGTTTTTAAAATTTCTAAAATCTACCCCAACAAATTTTAGAAAACGAATTAAGATACTTATCAAAACCTTCGGGCTTTTCAGCCTTTCGTTATCAATGACTTATATCAATAATTCTAAAATAAAAATACGAAATATTTCGATATGAAGTCAAGTGAGAAGTTAATTTAAAGTTTTTTTGACAATAATTTAATTTAAAACCTCAAATGAGGATATCGCTTGTGAAGTGTTGAAATTTGAGATTTCAGTTTCTCTAAAAAACGTAGATGAGCTTCAGAGTTGCGATTAAAAGGACGATGCGAAAGGCCTTTTTGAATGTTTTCGACCTCTTTTAAAATCGAAAACGAAGCTTCTGAAAACCAGGTTTCTGTAAATCTTTTCCAAATATAATCTATAGCTGTTTGGGACGGATGCAGCATATCTTCAGCATAAAAACGGTAATCGCGCAGCTCGTCCATCATTAATTCATAGGAAGGGAAATAATGGGTATTTTCGTTTTCTTCATTAATTTGATGAACAGCACTAATTAAATGAGCTTTACTACGCTGATTTTCCACAAATCCATCTTTAATATGCCGAACCGGAGAGACGGTGAAAATGATTTCAATGTTAGGATTTATTTGCTTTAAATCTTCCAAAATCCCCTGTAATGATCGCTGAATTTCTTCTGAGGACTGCAATTCCTTTCTGAAAAATTTCTGCGGAATTTTATGACAATTCGCAACGCTTTGTTCGGTTTTTAAATGAAAATAACTCCAGGCCGTGCCTAAAGTGATTACCAAATGTGAACTCCTCTGAAGGAACTCGCGGGCATTCTGCAAGGCAGAATTTAGGTTCTCAAGCAACACCTCAGCATTGGGATTGCTCAAAGAAGAATGCGCAGCAAAACAATGCCAGCGCTCCTGATGCTGAAAAACATCTTTCTTTGTATAAGAGGAATTTTCAGCTATTTTCTGAAAAAACTTCGCAATAGCCAAAGGATGAAATAGAATCCCGAAGGGATTCTGTAAATGCTGCAGTTTATAAAAATCCAGTTTTTTCCCAATATTCTCTACAAAACAGGAACCAATGAGAAAAAGCTTAGATTCATAATCTATCTTAGGCTCAGCCTGTTTTATAGGTATTTTGGTCCTGAATTCCATAAATGTAAAGCGAGCCACACAAGCTCAAATAGCAACCTGTGTGGCTAATATTTTATTTTAAATAAGATGCTCCTTCCTGCAAAGCTTCATTTATTCCTTCCGGTTTTTTCCCACCGGCAGTTGCGAAAAACGGCTGGCCACCGCCACCGCCCTGGATATATTTACCCAGTTCCTTTACGATTTTTCCTGCGTGCAGATCCTTTTCTTTAGCGAGATCTTTAGAAATATAGCAGCTTAAAAGTGCTTTCCCGTTTTGCTCGGTCCCAAATAATAAAAATAAATTCTCAAACTCATCTCCCAACTGGAAGGCAAGATCTTTTATTCCACCGGCATCGAGATCTACTTTTTTAGCAAGGAAATTCACACCGTTTATTTCTGAAATTTCAGATTTTAGTTCACTTTTTAAATTTTTGGCTTTGTCTCTCAATAAAGCTTCAACCTGCTTTTTTAAACTGGCATTTTCTTCCTGCAGAGTATTTACCGCTTTTACCGGATCTTTTGCATTTTTCAGTTCAGCTTTAATTTCTTGTAAAACCTCATCCTGATTGGCAAAATAATCTTTTACTGCTTCCCCTGTAATCGCTTCAATTCTTCTAATTCCAGAAGCAACCGCGGCTTCCGAAGTAATTTTAAAATGCCAGATTTCTGAGGTATTCTGCACATGTATTCCGCCACAAAGTTCCATAGATTCTCCAAAACGAATAGCACGAACCGAATCTCCATATTTTTCACCAAAGAGCGCCAAAGCCCCCTGATTCACGGCCTCTTTAAAAGAAATATTTCGTTGTTCCTCCAAGGGCCATTGCTCGTTAATTCTTTCGTTTACCAGCCTTTCAACCTGTTCAAGCTCCTCCTTAGTTACTTTACTGAAATGCGAAAAATCGAAACGTAAATAGTCTCCTTTCACCAAAGAGCCTTTTTGTTCTACATGGGTTCCCAGAACTTCCCGAAGCGCCTGGTGCAATAAATGCGTAGCCGTATGGTTTGCCGCTGTAGCAGCTCGGGTTTTTGAGTTTACAACCGCCTTAAAATCAGCTTTTGGATCTTTAGGCAGGAATTTGGCAAAATGCACAATTAAATTATTTTCCTTTTTAGTATCGGTAACTTCGACCTTGTTGCCTTCAGCATCCTGAAGAAAACCTTTATCACCAACCTGTCCACCCCCTTCTGGATAAAACGGAGTTTGGCTAAGCACGATTTGAAATAAAGCACCTTTTTTGCTTTCTACTTTTCTGTAGCGGGCAATTTTAGTTTCTGCCTCTAACTGATCGTAACCCACAAAAGCCTCAGCATTAACCGCATTTATTTCTTCCCAGTCCCCTGCTGTAACTTGGGTTGCAGCACGAGACCTGTCTTTTTGTTCTTTAAGCTGAACTTCGAATTCCTTCTGATCAAGGTCAAATCCGCGTTCGCGTAAGATTAAAGCGGTTAAATCTATTGGGAAACCAAAAGTATCGTAAAGTTCAAATGCTTTTTTTCCCGAAACAGTTTTTCCTTTGGTTTCTGAAATTATATTTTCCAGCAAAACAAGACCCTGATCTAAAGTTCTCAAGAAAGATTGCTCCTCTTCCCTAATCACATTTTCGCATAAAGTTTTTTGCGATTTGAGTTCAGGAAATGCTTCGCCCATTTGTTTGCTTAAAACATCTACAAGCTTATAAATAAAAGGCTCTTTAATATCCAAAAAGGTAAAGCCGTAGCGAATGGCTCGTCTTAAAATCCTTCTAATCACATAACCTGCTCCGGTATTTGATGGCAGCTGCCCATCCGCTATAGAAAAAGTTACCGCTCTCACGTGATCGGCAATTACCCGGATCGCGATATCGGTTTTTTCAGACTTTCCGTAGGTGGAATTTGTGATTTTTTCAAGCTCTGAAATTAGCGGAGTGAAAACATCGGTATCGTAATTAGATTGTGTTCCCTGCAACACCATACAAAGACGCTCAAAGCCCATCCCGGTATCTATATGTTTAGCAGGCAATTCTAACAAAGAACCATCGGCTTTTCGGTTATACTGCATAAAAACCAGGTTCCAGATCTCAACCACCTGCGGATGATCGGCATTTACCAATTCCCTCCCGGGTGTTTTGGCTTTTTCAGCTTCAGAACGAATATCTATATGAATTTCAGAGCAAGGTCCGCAAGGTCCCTGATCACCCATTTCCCAGAAATTATCTTTTTTATCGCCATAGACAATTCGGTCTTCAGGAACAATCTTTTTCCAAAGTTCCAGAGCTTCAGTATCTAAGCCTAATTTGTCTTCCTTGCTTCCTTCAAAAACAGAAACGTAAAGATTTTCAGGAGTAATTTTAAAAACTTCGGTCAGTAATTCCCAGGCCCAGTTGATGGCTTCCTCCTTAAAATAATCGCCAAAACTCCAGTTGCCCAGCATCTCGAACATTGTATGGTGGTAGGTATCCATGCCCACTTCTTCCAAATCGTTGTGTTTTCCGCTTACTCGAAGGCATTTTTGGCTATCGGTCACACGGGAACTGGTAGGCTCGCTATTTCCTAAAAAATATTCCTTAAACTGAACCATCCCGGCATTGGTAAACATAAGCGTGGGATCGTCTTTTAGCACCATAGGCGCTGAAGGAACGATTTTATGAGATTTGGATTTAAAAAATTCTAAAAACTGGCTTCTTATTTCCTGAGATTTCATCTAACTGCTCTAATCAAAAATTATTATTTGTGTTGTTGCTGAAACAATTTCCTATATTTGTTCGTTTACCAGACTAAACTTAGCACGGTAATTGCTCAGTATTGTTGGCAAAAATAGCATAAATTTGACTCATGTCGAAGGTTAAATATTATTACGATAGCGACACGCAATCCTATAGAAAAATAGAGCGCCGAAAGGGCCGCCGTATAGGGATTGTACTGCTTAGTATCTTAGGATCTTTCCTGGCCGGTTTTCTTTTACTGGTGATTTATTTAAACATTCCGCAGATTGTAACCCCCAAAGAAAAAGCGCTAAAACGCGAACTTCAGAACATGGAGCTGCAATATGGGTTGCTGAATAAAAAAATGGGGCAGATTCAAAATGTACTGGCTAATATTGAAGATCGCGACAATAATATTTACAGGGTTTATTTTGAAGCCAATCCAATTCCTGAAGAACAGCGACGCGCAGGTTTTGGAGGTATTAACCGCTATAAAGACCTGGAAGGTTTTGATAATTCCAAACTGATTATTGAAACCAGCAAACGAATGGATATCCTCACCAAACAGCTGGTGGTGCAATCTAAATCACTTGATGAAATTGCAAGTTTGGCAAAGGAAAAAGAGAGCTTATTATCTTCCGTGCCCGCTATACAGCCCGTAAAGAACGTAGACTTAAGCAGGATTGCTTCCGGTTACGGCTGGAGAACAGATCCATTTACCAAAGTGAGAAAGTTTCACCACGGAATGGACTTCAGTGCCCCTCGCGGCACTCCGGTTTATGCCACTGGAAATGGCCGAATAGAAAGAGCCGATAACCGCTCTACCGGCTACGGAAATCACATAAGAGTAGACCACGGCTATGGGTACACCAGTCTTTATGCTCATTTATATAAGTATAATGTGAGAGTTGGCCAGCGGGTTCAACGTGGCGATATTATTGGCTACGTAGGCAGTACCGGGAGGTCCCAGGGACCGCATTTACATTATGAGATCTTTAAAGATGACCAGCGAATTAACCCGATTAATTTTTACTACGGAAACCTTTCGCCGGAAGAATTTGATAAAGTTCTGGAAAAAGCACAACAAGAAAACCAATCCCTGGATTAATGCACCTCAATTTACCAGACAAAAGATATTACGGCATTGGCGAAGTCGCAGAAGCCTTTAAGGTAAACACTTCCCTAATTAGGTTTTGGGAAAAGGAATTTGATGTGATCCAGCCCAAGAAAAATGCAAAAGGAAATCGTAAATTTACACCTGAGGATATTAAGAATTTAGAGCTTATTTATCACCTTGTAAAAGAACGCGGATTCACCCTTGAAGGTGCAAAAACACATTTAAAAGAAGAAAAACACAAAACCCTTAGCAACTTTGAAATAATTCGTAAGTTGGAAGGAGTAAAAGCAAAACTAATCAATCTTAAAAATCAATTATAGAAATGAAAAAATGGTTAATCCCGGTTATAGTTATCGTAGTTCTAGGCATTATTGTTTACAGTCTTACGGCAGGAGTAAATAACACCGCGGTAGAATATGAAGAAGGAGTTATGAAGAACTGGGCCGATGTTGAAAATTCATATCAGCGAAGAAGTGATCTTATTCCTAATTTGGTAAATACTGTAAGTGGTTCAGCCGATTTTGAACGCGGAACTCTAACCGATGTTATTGAAGCAAGAGCACAAGCCACTTCTGTAAATGTTGATGCCGGAAATTTAGACCCGCAGCAAATTCAGCAATTCCAGCAGGCACAGGGGGGACTATCTTCAGCATTATCCAGGCTATTAGTTACTGTAGAAAGATATCCCGATATTAAATCGAATCAGAATTTCCTTCAATTACAATCACAATTAGAAGGAACTGAAAACCGGATTAGCGTAGCGAGAAACCGCTACAATGAAGCGGTAAGACAATATAACACCTACATTAGAAAATTCCCTAATAATATTTTTGCCGGAATGTTCGGTTTTGAAAGAAAACCAACCTTTGAAGCAGAAGAAGGTGCAGAAAACGCCCCCGATGTTGAATTTGATTTTTAGACGAGATGAGTAAAGTAGAAGATTTTTTAAGCAAAAAAGACGAAGAGGAAATCATTGAAGCCATTAGGACGGCAGAGAGCCACACTTCCGGTGAAGTAAGGGTTCACCTTGAAAGAACCACCGGCGATCTGGATATTTTTGATCGTGCCATGGAGGTTTTTCATATGCTGAAAATGGATAACACCAAGCACGATAATGGAGTGCTTATCTATGTTGCCGTAGATGATCATAATTTTGTGATCTATGGTGATAAAGGAATTAATGATGTAGTTCCAGACAATTTCTGGGAAAGCACAAAAGATGCTATTGTAGAAAAATTTAAAAAAGGAGAGTTTAAGCAAGGCTTGGTAGACGGTATTCTAATTGCCGGCCAGCAGCTTAAAAAACATTTCCCGTGGAGTGAAGATACCCGGGACGAACTTTCCAACGAAATTTCAAAAGGATAAATGCCACAATTCACTAAAAGATTCAAACTAATATTTTTGTTTTTCCTCGGTTTCTCGGGGTTTATATATGCACAGCGCGATATTCCGCCTAAACCATCAGAGGCAACCAGCGTTTACGATGAAGCTGATATTCTATCTTCTTCGGAAGAAAGTCAACTGGAGCAGAAGTTGATCAATTATGCTGATACCACCTCAACCCAAATTGTAATTGCAACAATAGAATCTTTACAGGGAGAATATGAAGGAGTTTACGCAGCAGAATGGGCTCAGGAATGGGGAATCGGACAGAGCGAAAAAGACAACGGACTTTTAATTCTTGTAGCTGAAAATGATCGAAAAATTTGGATCACCACTGGTTACGGACTCGAAGAGTATCTAACCGATGCACGAAGTAAACAAATAATAGAACAAATTATCCTTCCTGAATTTAGGAATGGAAGTTATTTCAATGGTCTGGACGCAGGGACTACAGCTATTTTCCAGGTCTTAGACGGCTCTTTTAAAGGTACACCACAAAGACGTGGTAAATCTGATGGGATTCCCGTACAGCTTCTTGTAATGGGAATTATTCTACTCGTAATCATTGTTTCTCTTGCCAACAAAAACAAAGGCGGAAGAAATGGTGGCCGAAGGAGTGCCGGAGGCACATTCCTAGATGCTGTTATCTTAAGCTCACTAGGACGCGGTACATTTGGCGGCGGCAGTTCCGGTGGAGGTTTTGGCGGCGGAGGCGGCTTTGGTGGCGGCTTCGGCGGTGGAGGCTTTGGCGGCGGCGGTGCCGGTGGAAGCTGGTAGGGTTCAGTAGGCAGTATTCCAGTTGGCAGTTGGCAGCGATTTCAGTTGGCAGTTTTCAGTCTGCAGTATGCAGTTGGCAGGAAATCAGTTTGCAGTGATTTTTGGGCTGAAACCTAATCGAAAAATGTTTTAGAAATTTATAAAAGCTCCTCCCCTTTTTTCAAGGGGAACCCGCCTGAATGACAAAGTCGGGCAGGGTGGCCACCGGCCGGAGGAGTTTTTCTTACCAAGTCTATTTTAAATTTATAAGTTCTGGGCAACCACCCCTTTCTTCAGCTCTGCTGAATTCATTCCCCTCTTTGAAAGGAGGGGAGCTATTATTTACCTTCTTCCTGTCCTATTATTATTTGGATCTTTCCCTCCAAATTTGCTTATTTTATAAGTAAAGCTCAGCATAAAGTATTGTTCCAAAACAAGCTCTTGAGTATCCTGGATAAAATCGTCCCCTGTAAATCTTCGGGTTGCAATATTTTGATCCAGCAAATCGAAAACTTTTACTTTTAAGGTTCCGTTATCTCCTAGAATTTCATAGCCCAAACTGGCATTCCATAGGTAGAAAGAATTCTGAAATCCGGGAGAAGCATTTCCAATAGACTGGTAAGCAATATCACTACCTAATACAAATTTATCCGGCCAGAAAGAGGTAAGTGCCAGAGAAATATTTTGATTTTTATAATTTTCCTCTCTATTATTGAAACTGTATTCAGCATCAACAAATTCAACGCTATAGAACGGTTCAATAGTTACCAAGTCTCTGAAATTATACTCTACTCCTAGATTAGGAGTTAGGTTCAGGGTTTTAGAGGTGAAACGTTGCTCGTTCGTAAACCCGATGTTTTTATTGAAGTTTCCATAAACACCTCCCCGAATTTTAATAGAACTCTCATTTTCCAGTTTAAAGGTCTTATCAATACTTCCTCCACCAAAATAATTATAAGCTCCGTCTACATTGGTGTAGGTAGTGGTTCTCACCAAATCATCATCAACCGTGCTGCGGGTTACCACCTGGTCATCGGTGAAATTTCCTCCTAAATATGCGTAAAAACCAGATCGGGTTTTAAAATCGAAATTATTAAAGTTGAAATAAAATCTATGCCTTAAAGCAGGTCTAAGATCTGGATTACCGGTAATAATATTCAACGGATTTATAGTGTTGGTTACCGGCTGCAATTGAGTAAGTGAGGGTGCATCCCAGGAATTGTTGTAATTGAAATAAATAGATTTACCCTGAGCTAAACTATACCTTAAATAAGCGTTTGCAAAAAGATTTTCGTAGGTATTATCTATAGAAGTTTCTGTAAAAAGATCTTCATTTTTAAGTCTTATACTTTGAAAACCTCCGGAAACACTTGCTCTTAGTTTCTCCCCATTATAGGCAAGTCCCAAACTTGGCCGGTGATTAAAAGATTCTGATACAAAATCGTTACTTAATTCATCATCAAGGAAGGTGTAGTCACCTTCCGCATTAGCATCATAGACCAATCGTTCATTTCGACCGTCTTCTTTATCAAAATTATAACTTACATCCAGCATTAATTCTTCGGTAATTGGAAAACGGGTGCTTACATCAATCCCGTAATTATTATCCTTATTTTCTTCGGAAATTAACTGATCCTGCAAATCGGTATTTACCAATTCACCTTCCTGGTTATAAATCTCCCTTTCTGAAAAGAAATTATTGTCCTGCGAACGGGTGTTGTTCTGGTTATTGAAACCTACACTATAGAAGCCTCCATTTTTACCAAATTTTCGGGTGAAATTTAACCTATTCGAGAAATTTACGCTTTGTACTTCAGAATAATTATCGGTTAAAGCGGTGTTTATAGGAGTTCCATCATCTTCAATAGATTCAGTAAAAGATTGATTAGAAGATCTTCCGTTATTGGTGGTAATATTTGGCCTTACCGAAATTCTCGTTAGCGTATCTGGCTGAATCTCGAAACCTAAATTAAAACGGTGATTATTGTTAACCCGGTTACCACTGGATTCAGAATTATTAAAGAACCTTCTATTTGGTAAAATATTCTCTCTTTGAGTTCTGCTTTCGGTTATGTTATCGGCCCGGCTGTAAAAATAATTGGAAGAAAGCTCGGTGTCCTGCGGCCATTCGTTCACAAAACTAAACCCGGCATTATCAGATTTTGTGATCCCGTTTTCTGTTCCAAAATTATTCCCGTTAATGCTAAAATTTCCACTTCTGTTCCTGGAAATTGAATAAGCATTCCGGCCCATAGCATCATAAATTTCATCGAAAGAAAACCCGGAGGAATTGATATTATTCGAACTCGCCAAAAGACTCACCCGCATATCATTTTTAAAGTAATTTCCAATTCCGCTTAATTCGTAGCGATCATCGGTTCCTCCGCCTGTAGTAAGCCTGGAGAAAAAACCTCTATTCTTATCTTCATCTATAGTTATGTTGATGGTTTTATTTTCAGCATCCCCTTCTTTCCCGGTAAATTCTTCAGATCTGGTTTTGCTATCTACCACCTGGAGTTTATTAATTAATTCCTTCGGAAGGTTTTTAGTGGCGATTTTTGGATCATCACCAAAGAATTCTTTTCCGTTCACCTTAATTTGCGAAACCGGAGTCCCGTTAACAGTAATACTTCCATCGGTAGCTACTTCTACACCCGGCAATTCTTTTAGTAATTCTTCTAAATTCGCGTCTTTACGGGTTTTAAAAGAAGCCGCGTTAAACTCCAGGGTATCTTTTTTAATAGTTACCGGAGCGCGGGAAGAAGTAATCGTTATTTCATCTAAAGAATTATCGGCCACCTGCATTTTTATGGTACCTAAATCAACATCTTCATCTATCTCAACTTTTTGGCTGTGGGTTTGAAAACCTGCGTAAGAGATGAGTAAGTTAGTGACTTCGAGCCCTCCATTTCCCGTGAGTTGAAATTCTCCCCTATTATCTGAAATAGTATAGGTTACCAAACTACTATCTGCAGGTTTTTCGAGGTAAACCGTCGCCGATTCCAGCGGTTCCCCCTGCGGGCCGGTTACTTTACCATTAATTTCAAAATTTTGAGCTGTTAGGTTTCCTGCCAGGAAAAGCAAGGCAAGGGAAAGGAAAATTCTCATTTAGAGCATAGGTGTTAAAAATTGAATAAATCAAGACAATAAAATGTCTTTCTAACTATATTGGTAGTTAGACTCTCGATTTGTTACAAAGTTTAACAGGGAAATTATTTTTTTCTGAAATACACTGAAATAGGCACTCCCGTAAGGTCAAATTCCTTTCTTAATTTGTTCTCTATAAATCGTTTATAAGGATCCCTCACATACTGTGGAAGATTACAGAAAAATGCAAATTGCGGCTGAGGGGTAGGTAATTGTGTGCAAAATTTAATTTTCACATACTTACCCTTATAAGCCGGCGGCGGATTTTGCTCAATTATAGGAAGCATGATATCGTTAAGCTCGCGGGTTTTAATTTTCTTGCTTCGGTTTTCATAAACCTTTACGGCAGTTTCTATAGCCTTAAAAATACGCTGCTTGGTAAGAACCGACATAAATACGATTGGCACATCGGTAAAAGGCTCTATTTCGCGCCTTATCATTGCTTCAAATTCTTTCATGGTATTGGTTTCCTTGTCTTCCACCAAATCCCATTTATTTACAAGAATTACAATTCCTTTTCGGTTTCTTTGTGCCAGCCAGAAAATATTCTGCACCTGCCCGTCAAATCCGCGGGTGGCATCTAAGATTACAAGGCAAACATCACAATTTTCTATAGCGCGAACAGATCGCATTACCGAATAGAATTCAAGGTCTTCTTTAACCTTGGATTTTCTTCTTATCCCGGCTGTATCTACGAGGTTAAATTCAAAACCAAAGCGATTGTACTTAGTGTCCATAGAATCGCGGGTAGTCCCGGCAATGTCTGTAACTATATAACGCTCTTCCCCAATTAAGGCGTTGATAAATGAAGATTTCCCGGCGTTGGGACGACCCACAACGGCAAATCTTGGCAGTTCGGTTTCTTCTTCGGCTTCGCTTACAGGTAAAGCTTCAATTAAAGCATCGAGAAGATCTCCGGTACCACTACCGTTTGTGCTGGCAATAGGATAATATTCCCCAAGACCCAGCGAGTAGAATTCTACTGCGTTTTCCAGTCTTTTATTATTATCCACCTTATTTACGGCTAACAGTACAGGTTTGTCCACTTTTCTCAGCAATTCCGCAACATCCTCATCCATTGGAGTCACGCCGCTTTCTACATCTACCATAAAAATAATGGCATCGGCTTCGTCTATGGCTAGTTCTACCTGTTTATCTATTTCGGCTTCAAATATGTCGTCGCTTCCAACTACATAACCACCGGTATCGATAAGGGAAAAATTACGCCCGTTCCAGTCAGATTTTCCATAATGACGATCGCGGGTCACCCCACTAACCGAATCTACAATCGCCTCGCGGCGTTGAATTAAACGGTTGAAAAAAGTAGATTTGCCAACATTTGGTCTTCCTACAATGGCTACAATATTGCCCATAATATTTATTCTTTAATCCCTCAAAGAGAGAGTATTTACTGGAATTTAATTCCAATAAACTTAATTGATTCTTAAACATAAGACTGATCAAAAAAGTTTTCATACGTCATCCTGAATTAATTTCAGGATCTAATTTTTTAATAGTTAAAACATATTAGAAACTGAAACAAGTTTAGCTTGACGAAAACAAGACTTTTATAATGGTCTCTTTATTTATTTTGCAAAATTAGTGTAAAAATTCGGGTTTACCCGAAACTTAGAAAACGGAAGTTTTCTAAAAGGAAAATCGAAGTTTTTATATGTTTCTTCAGGAATAATTATTCGTTATATCCAAAACGCTTTAGTTGGCGCTGATCACTTCTCCAGTTCTTGTTCACTTTCACATAAAGCTCAAGATGAACCTGTTTTCCGAAGAATTTCTCAAGATCTTTCCTGGCTTCCACTCCAACTCGTTTTAAAGCCGCTCCTTTATGGCCAATGATGATCCCTTTTTGGGTTTCACGCTCTACCATAATCACGCTTCGCATTCTAATAATTTTATCTTCTTCAAAAAATTCCTGGGTATCAATTTCTACCGCGTAAGGAATTTCCTTTTTATAGTGCATTAAAATCTTTTCGCGTATAATTTCATTTACAAAGAAGCGCTCGGGTTTATCGGTAAGCGTATCTTTTGGATAGAAGGCTGGAGCTTCGGGTAATAATTCAATAATTCGGTTAAAAACTTCAGCCACATTAAAACCTTCCAGGGCCGAAACCGGGAAAATTTCAGCATTGGGGACTTTTTCAGTCCACATTTGTACCTGGCTTTCCAATTCTTCCTGGTTTGATTTATCAATTTTATTCAGCAATAAAATAACAGGAATTTCGGTTGAAATTATCTTATTAAAAAAGGCTTCATCTTTAAGCTCTTTTTCACCAATTTCTACCATATAAACCAGAACATCGGCATCTTCAAAAGCAGACTTCACGAAACCCATCATAGACTCCTGCAACTCATAAGCCGGTTTTATAATTCCCGGGGTATCGCTAAGAAGCATTTGGAAATCTTCTCCATTCACAATTCCTAAAATACGGTGGCGGGTAGTTTGTGCTTTAGAAGTTATGATAGACAACTTTTCGCCTACAAAAGCATTCATAAGGGTAGATTTCCCTACGTTCGGGTTCCCTATAATATTTACAAATCCTGCTTTATGTGCCATTGTGATAATTTTTATACTGCAAAGGTAAGACGATTCACTAACAGTTATCTCCTTTTGATTTAAATTTATTTCTGAAATAGCTTTTCTGATAATTTTCTAACAAAATTTATTAGTAATTTGATAATCAGGCACCTTCATATTATCAAACTATTAAAAGTTTACACTTAATTTGCCTCAAGCTTTTCTATTAAAAATAATTAACTAATTTTGCCGGCTCTTATGAAGAAAAGAAGAAATATACAATCCTCACCACTTACTCCGCCCTAGGTAGTTAAGTGCATTCTTCTGTTATATCCTGAAATTAATTTTCTGCGGAAAAAATCCGCTTTTCCAATATTTTTTTAAAACTATATTCTGATGAACAAAATCTTCAACTTGTTTGATTTTTCACAAAAAGTAGATTACAAAAATGAAGTACTTGCCGGGCTAACTGTTGCTTTGGCGTTAATCCCCGAAGCAGTAGCCTTTGCATTAATCGCAGGGCTTTCCCCTTTAACTGGTTTATATGCGGCCTTTGTAGTTGGTTTGGTTACTTCTATTTTAGGAGGTAGACCGGGAATGATCTCTGGTGCTACAGGAGCGGTTGCCGTGGTTATAGTTGCTCTCGCGATTTCCCACGGACCGGAATATGTATTTGCCACCGTAGTCCTGGCCGGATTAATTCAAGTATTGGCGGGAGTTTTAAAACTTGGTAAATTAATTAGGCTGGTGCCGCATTCAGTGATCTTTGGGTTTGTTAATGGTTTGGCGATCATCATTTTTATGTCACAATTAGACCAGTTTAAAGCTATAAACCCAGTAACGGGCGAACTGGAATGGATGACTGGCGCGCCAATGTACACTTACCTTGGTTTGGTTATTACCGCAATTCTAATTATCTGGTTATTGCCGAAACTCACAAAAGTAGTTCCTGCTACCCTTATAGCGATCTTAGTGGTTTTTGGTATTGTTGCTGCATTTGGAATAGAAACGAAAACAGTTGGAGATATTGCATCTATAAAAGGTGGTTTCCCTCCTTTTCATATTCCAATGGTGCCTATTAACCTGGATACTTTAATGCTTATCTTTCCTTATGCCGCAATTATGGCCGGGGTTGGTTTAATAGAAAGTTTACTTACCCTAAACATTATAGACGAAATTACTGAAACCCGTGGAAGTGGGAACAAAGAATGTGTCGCCCAGGGAACAGCCAACGTACTTTCAGGATTTTTCTCCGGGATGGGTGGTTGTGCTATGCTTGGCCAGAGTTTAATTAACGTTTCTTCCGGAGCAAGAGCTCGTCTTTCAGGAATTGTTGCCGCAGTGAGTTTATTGATCTTTATTATGTTTGGATCTGGAGTTATTGAATTACTGCCAATGGCCGCCTTAACCGGACTTATGATTATGGTTGCAGTAGGAACCTTTGAGTGGGCCAGTTTAAGAACTTTTAGAAGAATGCCAAAATCTGATATTCTGGTAATGGTATTAGTAACTGTAGTAACTGTAATTCTTCACAACCTTGCTTTAGCGGTATTAATTGGAGTTATTATTTCTGCCCTTGTTTTTGCCTGGGATAACGCAAAACGTATTCGTGCAAGAAAACGTATTGATGAAGACGGCGTGAAACATTACGAAATATACGGACCTCTTTTCTTCGGATCTGTACAGGCTTTTAATGATAAATTTGATGTATTGAACGATCCAGATCAAGTAATTATAGATTTTTCTGAAAGTCGTGTAGTAGACATGTCTGGTATTGAAGCCCTAAACAAACTTACCGAAAGATATCACAAACAAGGTAAAAAATTACATCTAAGATATTTAAGTCAGGATTGCCGAAGGTTACTGAGCAATGCCGATGCGATTATTGAAGTTAATATTCTTGAAGATCCTTCATATAAAGTTGCGGTAGATAAAGCTTAAGTTTCTTAACTTTATACTTCAACTAAAACAAACATGATGTCTACTATTGCTGAAGGAGAAAAAAAGTTTGAAGAAGTAACTTCCGTGCAGAACAAGGCAATGCGCCTTAATCTGAATGAAAATATATATGGAACTTTTGCTGAAATTGGCGCCGGTCAGGAGACCGTGCGCCATTTTTTTAGGGCGGGTAATGCCTCTGGTACCGTGGCTAAAACCCTGAGTGCCTACGATAAAGATTTTAGTGACGCTATTTACGGAATTGAAGATGATGGTCGTTATGTTACCGAAGACCGGCTAACCAGGATGATGCGTTACGAAACGGGGCTTATAGAAGAACGTATTTCCCGTCTTAAGCATCCCAATAAATTATTTTTTAGTTACGCCAATACCGTAGCGACCATAGATTGGGCAAAAAAATATAAAGGCCACGGCTGGCTGGGAATTAGATTTCAAACCAGACCGGGAGAAGATTATAGTGAGATTGTGCTGCATGTGCAGTTTCACGAAAACAATGCTTCTCATCAGCAAATAAGCCTGGGGGTTATGGGAGTAAATCTCATTTATGGTGCTTTTTATCACCATGACAACCCCAAAAACCTGCTTAAACATTTATTTGATCATCTTACTACAGATAAGATTGAAATTGATGCTATTAATTTTACCGGTCCGGCTTTTAGAGGTGTAGATAATCGTTTAATGAGCCTGGAATTGTTAAAAAACGGTATCACCCAGGCCATTATGTTTGCTCCTGATGGTAATAATGTACTTCCAGCAAGTATTCTTTATAAGAGAAATATTTTAACCTTACGCGGGAGTTTTAGACCGGTGACTAAAGTAAATATGGCGATGTATGAAGAATCGCTCGAGCTTTTTCTAAATGAAAGAAAAGTAGATAAAGAAAGAACAGTAGTTATTTTTGAAATCACGCTATCCAATCTAAAAGGCGAAGGAAAAATAGACGAAATAGACGAACAGGATTTTCTTGACAGGGCAGATTTACTGGGTTCTTTGGGCCAAACAGTAATGATCTCCAACTTCCAGGAATATTATAAAGTGGTAGAATATTTTAGTCAGCACACCAAAGAGCGAATGGGGCTTACTATGGGCGTGAGCACACTTCAGGATATTTTTGATGAAAGATATTACCGCCATTTAAGCGGTGGTATTTTAGAAGCTTTTGGAAAATTATTCTTTAAAAGGCTTAAGATATACCTTTATCCACTTAAAGATAAAGAAACGGGCGAGATCATTACCAGCGAGAATTTAAAGGTGCATCCCAGAATGCATGAGCTTTATCAATATTTTAAAGATAACGGACGTGTTGTGGACATAAAAAATTACGATCCTACAACACTGGACATCCATTCAAGGCACGTTTTTCAAATGATTCAAGAAGGAAAAACTAATTGGGAAGCTATGCTTCCGGAGAACACCGCCAAAATGATTAATGAAAAAAAATTATTTACAAGGAAATAATTATGCTTATATAAGGAAGCTGTCTGAAAAGTCTAATTTCCTCAAGCTGAATTTATTTCAAACTATATCCCGAAACTTCGGGACAGAAAGGCGATTTAAAATCCATTTCAAACAGCTTCTTTTATTTTATTGAGCGCAGTTTACACACAACAAACTTTCTGGCCGAATCATTAACCTACCTACTGGAATTGGTTTCTTACAGCGCACACATATTCCAAAGTCTTTACTACCGGCTTTTTCCAAAACTTTATGGAGATCTTTTAATTTCTGTTCCGATTGTCTCAAAGCCGATTCATTGACACTTTTATTATTAATAGCATCCATGCGGGATACACGCCCTATCGCATTTTCTGGGGAAATTGGTTTTGTGAGTTCCCTGTAATGAATTATCTGCGCTTCAGTTTTTTCAATTTCAGCTTTAATTTTATCTATAACTTCCTGGTTGTCCATCTGTTTTAACTCTTTAATTTTATTCCGAAAAAAGCCCTCTCTACCTAGAATCGGAATAGTTTAAAAATACAAAAAGCTATTCAAAATAAATCGAATAGCTTTCTATATAAATTCATATCTGAAGTATTTTACTTCAGGAAATGATTAAATTTCAATTAATCCTGGTAAAAAGAATTTGGCCAGGCATCGTTACCTGAATTTACATCTGGTAAAATTTTATCAGGATCCAACTCTACATTCTCAATAGATTTATCGGTACGGTGCAGGTAATTCCAGGTATCGCCACGTTGCCAGATCTCTACCGGGAGCATTATATTTTCAGTAGAACCATCTTCATAAGAAATCTTCATTTTCACCGGCATTGGAATTTCACCATTGTTTGCCAAAGAAATTATGTAATTACCTTCATACTGCCTTACCCCATCCAGAGCTAAGTCAATATTTCCTGTGCCGTAGAACCATTTTTTAAAGAACCAGGAAAGGTTTTCTCCGGAAACATTTTCCATATGGTTAAAGAAATCGGCCGGCTGAGGGTGTTTGTATGCCCAGGTTTTTATATAAGATTTAAAAGCATTGTCGAAACGCTCTTCCCCCAGAATATATTCCCTTAGTAACAATAGGCCAATAGCGGGCTTATAATAAGCAATCATCCCCAGGTTTCTTAAGTTAGCAACATCTGGATAAGTATCTATTCCTTCCCTTTGCTCGCTCGTGAACCAGCCAGTCATATTCCTGGTTTTACCCAATCTTGCAGGATATTCCCCATCGTTAAATTCCAGTGTACTATAGTAATTGATAAAAGTATTAAAACCTTCATCCATCCAGGCGTATCTTTTTTCGTTAGAGCCAACGATCATTGGGAACCAATTGTGTCCAAATTCGTGGTCGGTAACACCCCAAAGGGAAGCACCTTCACTCTTCCAACTACAAAAATTAAGGCCGGGATACTCCATTCCGCCAATATCAGCTGCAACGTTTACAGCTACAGGATATGGATATTCAAACCATTTCTCAGAATAATGCTCAACAGAAGCTTTAGAGTATTCGGTAGAACGGCTCCAGGCATGTTGCCCATCACTTTCCTTAGGGTAAGCCGATTGTGCCATAGCTTTTTTTCCGCTGGGCAAATCTATTTTCGCCGCATCCCAGATAAATGCTTTTGAGGAACCAAAAGCTACATCCCGGGCGTTTTCCATTTTAAAATGCCAGGTAAGTGTGCCTTCCTGCTTTGCACGCAAAGACATATCGTTTACTTCTTCGGGCTTAATTAGGTATACGGTAGAATCGCTTTTAGCAGCTCTATCCATTCTATCTCTAACGGTAGAAGATAACACCTGTCTAGGATTCTGCAATTCTCCAGAAGCCACTACAATATGGCTGGCCGGGGCAGTAACCTTAAAATCATAATCGCCATAATCAAGATAAAACTCACCTGCCCCAAGATATGGCTCTATATTCCACCCTTCTACATCGTCATAAACTGCGGCTCTTGGGAACCATTGTGCCAATGCGTAAATGGTGCCGTCTTCAACATCAAGTCTTCCCATACGATCCATCCCGTCTACAGGAATTTTATATTCAAAATCCATAGAAACGGTGGCTTTACCTCCGTTTGCCGGAATAGGATCTTCAAAGAAAACCTGCATCCTGGTATCGTTAATTAAATAATCTGAAGAAGAACTTCTTTTTACTTTCGCTTCAAGGTTAGAAATGGTATAACCACCATCAATATCTCCATTATAACGATTTCCCTGAATTGGAGTGGTTAACGTACCTCGAGAATCTTCAGTAAAGCGATTTTGCTCCAGATACATCCAGATAAAATCTAATTCCTGTGGACTGTTATTGGTATAAGTTAGGGTGATTTGGCCTTTTATAGTGTGATCTTCATCGTTTAAGGTAACATCAATCTCATAATCTGTTTCGTTCTGCCAGTATTCCGGGCCCGGCTTTCCTGAAGCCGTGCGGTACATATTACCGCTACGATCCATAAATTCATTAAAATCATTCTGGTTGTTTCCCACAACCTCCTGTGCTTTGGCACCGGTAGTTAACATTCCTGCAACCGCGAAGCCAAGCATAGCTTTGGATAAATATCTCATTCTTTTAAGGTTTTATTGTAATAGGCGCTAATTTAACCAAACTGATTAAAAAATCCTGACAAAATGCAGCTTATAAAACGGTAAAGAGGGTATTTAATTAGAAAGTCCTGAATTAGTTTTTAAGAAAATTTAGAAGGTCAAGTAATTCAATTTAATACCCTCTTATCCTATTGAAGTTTAGAATTACGGTCGTACATAATGATGCTTCCGGCAACAGAAACATTAAGGCTTAAACTCGATTGAAACTTTACAAGGAAATGAGATTTTTTTATAGCTTCATTTGAAAGGCCATGATCTTCAGCTCCCAATAAATAAACACAACGCCTTGGGTGGGAAAAATTCTCCAGAGGTTCGGCATTCTTAGCCAGTTCCACTCCCACCAGCATCGCGCCTTTTGGTAGATGGTCGTAGAATTCCTTAAAAGTTTTATAATGAAAATAAGGCATTGCCCCTACGGCTTTATGAGTATCACAGGCCTGTTTTGCATAGCGGTTACCAATAGTAAAAATAAAACTGGCTCCCATATTTTGTGCAGATCGCCAGAGCACACCTAAATTTTCGGGTGTCTTCCCATTTTGAATACCAATCCCGAAAAATCCCTGTTCTAAGTTATCTACTTTCATAAGTGGTCAAAAATAAAAGAATTTATTTTTCTACGGAATTTCTCCTCCACTAAACCTGATGATTATCATTTTATCTAACACCTAAGCCCTTTAACTTTATATAAAAATATTCGGCATCATGAAACATATACTCATACCCACCGACTTTTCAAAATCTGCCATTAACGCTTCAGAATTTGGAATTGGAATGGCTAAAGGACTGGGACTTCCTTTACGCTTTTTACATAGCGTACAAACCCCTGTGGATTGGCCGAAACTAAACATACAAGAAGAAAAAAAATATCCTGAAACAAGAAAACGGATTAATGATGCCAGGGAACAATTAAAAATCTGGGAGAAAAAGGCGGAAGAAAAAGGTGTGGAGGCAGATCATAGCTTAATTTTCAACACCAGTATGGATGAATTAACAAGTTATGTAAAACCAGATCATTACGAACTAGTGATCATGGGCACCCACGGTACTAAAGGTTTTGAAAAAATATTAGGATCAAATACTCAGAAACATATACGTCATTCTAGAGTGCCCGTTTTGGCCATCAAATATAAATTTGATTTTGAAAATCTAAAGAAGGTATTAATTGCGACCGATTTAAAAGAAAAATCACTAATTCCATTTCAGAAGATATACAGAATTCTGCAGAAGTTCACCACTGATATTAAACTGGTTTATGTAAATACGCCTTATGAATTTAAAGAAAACGACGAAATTGATAATATAGCGGATACTTTTTTAAAAAAAAGCGGCATAGAAAACATACAGATACAATACTTCAATGCTCACAATGAGGCACGTGGAATTGGTATGGCTATAAATAAATTAAAACCCGATCTTTTTACAAGCGTAACACATAGGCGTTCGGGCTTTAATACCATTTTTAGCCCAAGTATTACTGAAGAAATAATTAATAATTATGATTTTCCCGTACTGAGTATCAACAGGGAAATTTAAACCTAAAACTCCAGATTCTCCCCATATTTTTTATTCTTCTGATTTTCTAATTTTAGTAATTATAATCTATTGAAATATGAAATTAGAAAAAAATTCAGTTTTCCAGCTATTCCCTTATCGTTATTCCAGTTTAATTCTATTAATATTCTTTTTTTTATCCTGTAAACAAAACAAAGAAGAAAATATAGGAAAATACGTGATAGCCGATGTACAGCAAAAAAGACAATTAAGTGAAAAAGAATATGAAAATAGAGGGAAGTATCTTGTTGAAATATTGGGCTGCCACGACTGTCATTCTCCAAAAAAAATGGGAGAAAGAGGCCCTGAACTAATTTCTGAATTAGCCTTTTCAGGTTTCCAGGCAAATACCGAATTACCAAAAATTGATAAACAAGCGCTTGAAAATGGTTGGATGCTGATGAATTCTGATTTAACCGCCTTTGTAGGGCCCTGGGGAATTTCCTATTCAGCTAACCTCACGCCCCACGACACCGGAATAGGTTCCTGGAATTTCGAGCAATTTAAAAGAGCTATGGTAGAAGGAAAGTATAAGGGACTGCAAAATGGTCGAATGTTACTACCTCCAATGCCCTGGCAGAATTTTAAAGAAGTAAAAGATGACGATCTGCGAGCAATGTACACTTATTTCAAAAGCCTGGAGCCGATAGAAAATATTGTACCCTCTCCAAAATCATTAGCTGAATTGCAATAAGGCTTTCCTTCCCTTTAAGGTATAAAAAAACCCTTCACCAAATAAATGATGAAGGGTTCAAAAGAAAGGCGGCGACATATTAAATGACCGCCTTTGAATGCAAGCGAAGGCGC
>NZ_JAIQZA010000028.1 GCF_020164485.1 Salegentibacter tibetensis | reverse complement strand
GTATAGAACTTAAGGGGGAAAGTCTAAGAAAAAAACTGTAATATTGTCATTAACTTATCTTTTTGACCAAAATCCTTAGGGGGGTCAGTATGGCCGGAATGAGGGGTCAGCATCACCGGAATATCCAGCTACCAGAGCAAGTATAGGAGTTAGGCAACAAAGGGAGCTGGCGACACCAGTTAGGATACCCACACCGAGCAATCCATTTTTTGTTTTCATATAGCTTCAATTTGATGGTTAAGTAAATTAAAAAAGGGGGCAAGAAGTTCTCGGTGGTCATTCCGCAGTGAATAAAAGATGGTCTGACCTTCCTTTTCTGATTTCACAAAATCTCTATCTTTCAACTTTCGCAAGTGTTGGGAAACCGCAGGTATCGTCATGTTCAGGATATCACTTAAATCACAAACACATAACCTTTTTTCTGTCTGAAGGACATAAAGAATCTTTAGTCTTACGCTGTTACTCACCAATGAGAGTTTATCGGTTAAAGCACTTACTTCCTCATCAACTTCTGATATTTGTTCTTTACACCGCCTGATTTGATTCAAATCGGCCTCTTTCCGAATGCAGTAATTCTCTTCCATTTCACAAATGGTATATGAAATAAACTATTTAAGCAATAACTTAAATACATCAAAGTCTAAAGAAGGAAGGAGGACTCGAACTGGAGATTATATTCTAAATTACTAAAAATCAATTTGGTACAATAAAAAACCACCTCTTTGAAGGTGGTTTTGTCTTAGTAGCTGGAAATATTGTAATATCGACCCAATTTGTTGATGATTTGATTGAAGTGGCTGCGTTGTACAGCAAACATTAATAGGTAGATTAGCCCTACTTCGGGGAGTTTGTCTAAACTTTAGTTTTTCTTACCCGTCTCATCTAAGGCGGCTTTCAACCCAACAGCTAATTCTTCAACTGGCCCCACTCCCCAATAATGAAGGAAAAATATTCTTGGTTCTTCGTGAACCATATGATTATGTACAGCCACAACTTCTATATTATTTTCTACCAACGCTTCAATAACGGGTGCTACCTCATCTGCAAGCATTGCAAAATCACCTGCTACTGCAGCTTTTTCGTTGGTGCCCTGCCAACTGGCCCAGGTGTTGAAACCTAAAAAGGTACTTACAGGAGCTCCGTGTTCTTTAAGTTCGACATCAGGACGTCCAATGGTTATTTTATAAACACCATTATTCATTTTCCCTTGATAACCTAGAATACTGTCAATAATTTTAATATTCAATGTGTTTTCGACAGATAAACTCTCGGCATTGGCTGGATTCGTACCTCGCACTTCACTTACTTTATCAAAAACAGCCTTGACACTTCTTCCTAATTTCTTTTCATCACCCATACCACCTATGTGCATATACATGACATCAGGTTCGTTTCGCACAAAATGGTTGTGAATCGCAGTAATGGTCAAACCTTGTCTAATAATCTCCTGCTGGACGGGCTTTAAGTCAGATTCAGTTACAACTATATCTCCCATTAACATTATCTGCTCTGCACCTGGCGCAAATGCAGCCCAACTTCCTAATCCCATCGGAGGAATAATTTTAAAGTCGTCAACGGAGACATTTAAATCGTTTTGAGGGACTGTAACTTTAAACTGACCATCATTTTCCTCACCTTCCATTCCCAACTCCTTTTTCAGAAGCTCGATATCAATTTTATTTAATACTGTGCCTGATGTTGATACCTGATTTGCTTCCGCTAAATTAGATTCTTTTCAGCATCCGCACATCCTAAGAAGAATACAGAAAAGGCTAAAAACAGATAATAAAGTGGTTTTGACATAATTTCTTGATTTAACTCAAATATAGGGAATATTCCACCGTTAGAATCGGCTTGATAAAGGTCTAGATTTTTGTCATAACATAAGTAGCTATAGTGCTTGAAACGATATTCATCAAAAAACAAAAAAAATCATAAAACACTTTCTCTGATAGTTTGGTCATTACAGAAACAAGGCAATATCCATCCAAAAAAATAAATATTCATATAACTGTAATTGCTGATGTAACAAGAAATACAAAAAGTTATAAATCCAAAAAAGTCACTATTTTAAGTGGCTTTTTCTCTTTGTAGCGGGTAAAATTGTAATATCGACCCAATTCATACAAGATTTACAGGCAATTGCCCTACTCTAATTTTTCAATATTAATATATCTGGTGATTTTATTTATCCCATTCCAATATTACATCTGCAACACTTTGATGGACCTGTTCAGACAAAAAGGATATAAGCAAGGAATTATTTAAATCCTCATTTTGTTTCTTTAGGGCTACCCAAAATTTTTGGAAGGCTTCTATACCTCCTTCATCGTATATATTTCCCGCTGCCCTGTGCAATCTTGACTGATACCATCCATAGTTGTCAGGGTTCTTTGTTGTTATTTCCCTGTAATTAGCTTCCAATTCCGCTAAGGTCGTAAAAGGAAATTGGTCTGCGTTAGCCGTAGAAACCACCATTTCGGGAAAAACAGTTAAAGCAGGCAGTAAATATGGTTCTTTTTCGGCTATGTATGTATGCAGAAATACATTACAAAACAATTCGCCCAGCCATTTGCGCTGGATATTTAGGTTCCCCTGTATGTGATAAGCATGTCCCAACTCGTGAATTGCTATTAAATCAAAAAAAGGCTGAAGATTTAAATTCCCTTCCTTGTTAGTATAAGTGCTTCGAATTTTCT
The DNA here is from genome assembly GCF_020164485.1 of Salegentibacter tibetensis. Classification (GTDB taxonomy): domain Bacteria; phylum Bacteroidota; class Bacteroidia; order Flavobacteriales; family Flavobacteriaceae; genus Salegentibacter; species Salegentibacter tibetensis. Next base: position 55,592 of record NZ_JAIQZA010000028.1, on the reverse strand, counting down.
CAGCTAACTGATTTGGTAATTTCTCTAATGGTGGTAAAAACCCTTTCCAAAAAGGATTGTTTTCAGAAGCAACAACCAGCGTTTTGCTATCAGTATAATGTGGCATTCCATATACAGGGTGGTTCGTATAGTTTCCCCAGTCATCTGGTGAAAGAACCAATAAAGTGACATTGGGCTTAAAACCCACATGCTTATTGTAAAATGCTAATGCTCCGTCAATACTGGCTGCCATTGCTTGGGCTTGGTCATTGGCTCCTTCACTGAAGAAGGTGGGAGTTTGAGTGGTCTCCAATCTACTTAATTTTTCAAATGATTGGCCTTGCAGAGAACAGGTTATTATCAAAAACAAAAAGCATGGTGCAAGTTGAATTACGTTTGTACTCTTTAAAGAATATTTTGGTTTCATAATAGTTTTTTCTGGTTAGTTGACTAATTATCAATTAAATATAATAATTTCTGATAACTACCAGTTTTACTAACTAAAACTGAAGAAATTCTACGAATAAACTACATCTCCTGCAACTCAATGCAGAGATTTTATTTTGACAAAAGAAGTGGACTCGAACCAAGAAAAGAAATGTAAAGTCCAAAAAAAGAATAGTATAAAATAAAAAAACCACCCAAAATAGGTGGTTTTTCTCTTTGTAGCGAGTAAAATTGAAATATCGAATCAATTCATGCAAGATTTGGTAGCGGTCGCTACATTGAACAAAGAAACATAAACGGGTAGGGTAAAGTGTATCTCAGTTGTCTTATATAAAAAGATATTAACTTATCTTTATCAATGTCAATACCCTTAATCTAAAACCTATTAATATGAAAAAGTTATTTTCAAAATTGCTGGCAATTACACTTGTTGTTGGCCTTTATGCTTGTAGTTCAGATGATTCTACCAAACAACCAGTACTATCGATAAATTTTAATACCGTTACATCCCCTTTTGAGGCAAATGCCCAGGCATCCTCATTTAATAAACAAACTTCTGGGGGCAACTTTGTTTTTAGTGATGGATTTATTACCATATCAGAATTGGAGTATGAAGCTGAAACGGAGAATGATTCTACTTCTGTTGAATTTGAACTTGAAGGAATCGTTATGATAGATTTTGCTACGGGAATTCCTACACCAGATATCAGGGCAATAGCAATTCCTGCAGGAACTTATGAAGAAGTAGAAATAGAAGTAGAGCTATCCGATGAGACGGATGAACCTGGGGTTGTTTTGAACGGTATTTACACATCCCCTGATGGAACCACACATCCTGTTCGTTTTGAATTTAATTCAGACGAAGAATTCGAAGTAGAAAGGGAAGGAACAATAGTTTTTACCGAAAATCAATCGGCTATTGCTGAAATCACCTTCGACCCATCTGTTTGGTTTGCTGGAGTTAGTGATGAGCACATGGAAAGTGCCAATAAAAATATGGATGGTATAATAGTGATAAGTGAAGAACACAATTCTGATATTTTTGATATTGTTGCGGACGGCCTGGATTTAGCTACTGACCTGGAAATTGAAAACTAAGAATTTAGATGTTTTCCATTTAATTAATCTTATTTACAGGAAAACGAAATCGAACCATCTAAATCACTGAAAATAAAATGTATAAAATAAAAAACCACCTGATTTAGGTGGTTTTTTTCTTTGTAGCGGGAACTGGACTCGAACCAGTGACCTTCGGGTTATGAGTTTTCAACCTTCGCACTACAAATACACTTAAAACCCTTGTTTTTCAATGATTTATGATTAGCTTAATATTTTTCAATATTAAAAAATAAGGCTTGAAACTAATAAATGTTGTACCTATGTTGTACCCATAATTCACTATATTTATAATTCAATGTATTTATTATGGCAACCATTAGAGCAGTTTTACGTAAAAAAAAGAACTCAGAAAATAAATTTCCGATAGCAATTAGGATTACAAAAGACAGAAAAAGTACGTTTCTGGGTACCGGTCAGTATATTGAAGAAAAATACTGGGATAAAACAAATAGGTGTGTGAGGAAAAAACATCCTAATGCCAATTACATCAACAATTTTATTATATCGAAAATTGCCGAAGCAAATAAGAAAGTCCTCGAAGCTGAAAGCAGTGAAGAATACCAAAACGTTAGATCCATAAAAAGAAAAATCACTCAGAATAAAAAAGTCGATTTTTTTGAAATAGCAGATAAGCATCTAGAAAATTTAAAAAACAGGAACAGACATCATCAATATGATACTGAGGTAGGACGTTTAAAAAAGCTAAAAAAATTTCTAAAGAAGAACGAATTAGGCTTTAGTGAGATAACTGTTTCGCTTCTTAAAAAATTTGAAGCTTATTTACTTCACGATAAAAAGCGCTCACCCCGAACGGTAGTTAACTATCTGATTTTAATACGTACTATTTACAATCTTGCGATATCTGAGTCTTTAGTTGACAGAGGCATGTATCCCTTCGGAAAAGGAAAAATTCAGATCAAAATTCCAGAAACCCAAAAAATTGGATTAAACCATAAGGAAATACAACGCCTGGAAAATGCTACCGGCCTGACCGAACCTCAGCAAAAAGCAGTGCACGTATGGCTAATCAGTTTTTATTTTGCCGGAATCAGAGTGGGTGATGTGTTAAAATTAAAATGGTCAGATTTTAATGATGGTAGGCTAATGTACCGGATGAACAAAAACAGTAAACTGGTAACCCTTAAAACACCGGAAAAGGCTGAAGCTATATTCAAACATTATCGAAAGAAAGAGTCCCATCAGGATTTGATTTTTGATTATCTCAAAGACACAGACTTATCCGATACCCATAGAGTTTCCATAAGAACCCAAAGTGTAAACAGAAACTTAAACCGACTCCTAAAAAGGGTGGCATCAAAACTGAAGATAAAGAAGAAAATGAGCATGCATATCGCCCGTCACAGCTTTGGAAATATTTCTGGTGATAAAATTCCCATTCAAATGCTACAAAAACTTTACCGACATTCCTCTGTAACTACCACCATAAATTATCAAGCAAATTTTATTCACAAAGAAGCTGATGAGGCACTGGATAGTGTAATCAATTTCTAAATAAGGGTGATAAATAGCTGTAATCGAAATTAATTTACTTAAGAAAAATCTGGCTATTACATGGGCTTGGGCTGAATATATGTTCTGCTTCTCTTATTTCTGATCTAAGAAAAACATATAAAAACTATTTAGTGAAAATTATTATATTTATCCTAAGTTGAAGATAGCGGTTAAGGAGTGGCCAACACCTAGCAGATGATGGGGGCAACTTTCGGCTGATAAGGACGGCGTTATCTGATATTAATCTGCAACTAAGCTCCGTCTCACCCGGAGCTTAGTTATGTGACACGAACGCGGGAGTCTACACCCGCTCTTTTCTTAGTTAACCAAGAATGAGTTATTTCAACGGCTACGATAAAATAGCAATTTTTTAAATATTATTTGATTCCCGCACTACAGACTATATTTTCCGTGGTGCCATACCGGGTAGAAAGCTTCATTGTTCTAATACCACCACCTCGAAATTCGATAATGTTTTTTCTATATTTCAAAAGAGATCTTTTTATTTTCTAATAGTTCCAGACCTATTATACTGAAATAACATTCTCTTTTCCAAACCAATTCTTAGCAACTGTCAAAACATCTTCACTAGGTTTATAATAAAAAATACCTAACCGTTTTTTAGCTCTTGTACAACATACATAAAACAATTTTTGCGTCCTATCGAGTACAGATGGAGATCCTTTTTCTAAGAATAAATTCTCAAAATTGTAATTATTCCATCGTCCATTATCCAATATAACAAATACATTATCAAATTCTGCTCCTTTTGTCTTGTGTTGAGTGGTAAAGGGCGTTTTTCCTTCTAAATAATTATAAACCTTTTGAAACTCCTTAAAAGGGACTTCCATAACACGATCGTAGAGATATTTATTTTTCAATTTAAACTCTTCTAAACGATCGTCAATAATACAAATTCCTGAGGTATGAGCCTCCTTAAGTATGGTTTCTATACTTTTATCACCTACTTGAACTAAAGCCTCTATATGTGTCTTTAGTTCTTCTTTATCCTTTACGTAATTAATTTTAAATCGATAATCAGTAATTTTCAGAAATTCGTTAAAGCGCCCCTTGGAATATAAATCAATAGTTTGTTGAATACGAAACAAGTGTTGAATCAGGCGATCCCTTTTTGATCCCTTTTTAGATTCCTCGTTTACAGACTGCTTTTTATCATCGATTAATTGATCCTTGCTGAAGTACATCTTCCTAAAAACTTCATAGGATAAAGCTTTAGCTCTGGCCAGTTGCCGAGGATGCTCTTCCATAAAAGGTTTCATACTGGCGGTTGGGCGGATCCTAAATTTATCCTTGTCCAATACGAGTTCTTCTAAATAATCGAGCACCTCGCCGAAAGTTTTTTCGGAAAAATCTTCATTTACATTATAATCCTTAATGTAGGCTTTAATTCGGTCTCTGTATTTAACGATAGCATCACCATCATAGATATTAATCAAGGTTTGAAAACCAGCCTTCTCAGCAATAAGATTGTGGGTTAAATTTAATTCCTTTGTATGTTTTACATTTTCAAAGTTCCAGTCATATTGCTCATGCAGGTAGGTCTTAATATTTGTAATATTAGGATTGTTAGAATATAAAAATAGTAACTGCCCCTCCTGTATTTTACCATTTTCCATATTTGGTGCATCTAAATCTTTGGACGGCTCCTGTTCAATTTCATCGGTCCTTAAGATATTAGCCAAATCGATTATTTTTTTGGGATTCCTACGGTTTTGTACTTTTTTGATATGAATAATATGTTCCTTGTAATCACTTAAATCACCGATAGTATTATCATAGATCGATTGCATTGTATCACCAAAGAATCCAATTATGTTTTTTTTGTTGCTTTGTTTTAAATGAACTAAGAGTATTTCTATGATAGCTTTGTCTGTATCCTGGTACTCATCAACCAGAACAAATTGAAATCGATCCTTTAAGATATCGCTTAACCGCGAATAGTTACTAAACATCTCATGAGCAATCAATAATACTTCATCATGAGAAATTATTCCTTCTTGAAGTCGCAAATACTCTTTATAATTTATAGGATTATCATCAAAATAATCCTCCGGAACATTTTTTAATCCGCTTATTGATATCCCTATTGCATTATCATTGAGAATTTTTATTAAACTTTTTTTCAGCTCTTTTTGAAAATGTTTAATGATATCCCATATAAAATCATGTATAGTTGATACTTGCAAATTGGCATAAGAGACACGATCTTCAATTTCTTTTACTGCAGCATTGGTGTACGTAATACAAGCAATGTTTGCTGAAGGCTGCTCAATAAAGATTTGTCTAATAACCTGTACCAAAGAATAGGTTTTTCCACTCCCTGCACCCCCACTGAGCAAGAAATTCTCTCCTTTATCAATAGCTCCAAATATTTTCTGTACTTCCGGTTCTAGCGCTACTCTGTCTTTAGCCATAATAAACCTTCTTTTATATAATGAGGAATTGACCAGTTACTAAACTTTTTATTACTGTGGTAAATAATATCCAACGCAAAGTGTGTTTTTTTTGCTATGCACTTGTCTGCCAAAACGTAAGCATTATTTCCTTTATCTTTAAAATCTGGTCGATTCTTAATACCTCGAAAATTTTCGATGTTTTCATTAATAAATTTTTTATTGATATGGATAAAAGCATCCTCAAAGCTACGAGCATGATAGCCCTTCTCTTCTAATTGGTAAGATACTAGTAGGCTTGCTTTACCATATGTAAGCGTTCGATCTTCAATAGAAGCAGATTTAATTTTATCCCAAGACCAATTTTTAAAATAATAGTTTATAGCGGAATTACTCGTTCCCGAACCTTCTACCACTGTACATGCTGTGGTATTAGGTTTACTTTTCTCGGAATCCTCCGATTTGATCGAATCAATATCGGTTAAGATCAAGGATTTTATACCAAGGAACTCAATAAAATTTTTAAATATTTGGCTATAAGCTCCCACCTCAATAATAGAAATATTCTGAGATAATAACGGCAAATTAGTATCTTTTTGATTTGCCTTTGCAAATTGAAGTTTTTGCTCCAGGTCAATTTTACGCATTAAGGTTGGCACCAAAATTCTTTCGGTATCTCCCTCTATTAAAACGGCTTTATCCGCAAAAAATATTTCGGCTCGACTAATGGTCAAATATTGTTTTAAAAATTGATAATGATTGGAATCTTCATAAATAATTTTAAGGGATTTCAGGTTTTTTGCGATTATATTATTATTCTCTTTTTTTAAATATTTAATATCATCAAAATCACTATCCGCTACAATATGAGAAGAATGGGTACTTATAACATATTGCAAAGGCCAAGTTTTTTTATTACCATCAATTTCTTTCTCGATGCCCGTACCTAACAATTTTTTTATGTTTTTTATAAAAACGTATTGCATCTGTGGATGCGTATGTGCTTCCGGTTCTTCTATAAAGAGTAAATTGATATCCGAAGGTCGCTCATCTTGTTTTCTCTTGAATTCTTCGACCAAGATCTCAATTTCAAAAATCATGCTTATTAAATTCAAATAGCCTAAACCATTATAACTTTCGGGTAGTTGATTCGTGTCATCATGTTTGTAAACCACAGTGGTATTCCCCTCCAACAATTCACGATGCTGTAGGGATGAGATGATGTCAATTTCACTTTCCTCGGCCCTCAAACCGCCAAAAAGTTTTATTTTTTCAAGAATAGAACTAAATAAGTCTTTATAAATTTCACTCAGATCTACATCCGTTTGAGATAATTTATCCTGGAATTCCTCAATTTTTTTCAATTGATCTTCATTCGGCGCAGATCGGTTATAAATTCTAGAAGTTTGACCGGATAATGTGCGGTTTGATTCTGTATTGGTTACCCCACGTTTGGCACTAATGTATTGAAAATTTATAAGGTCTTGAACCTTGAAATTATCCTCATTTAAATCAATAAAATCTTTGGTAATGACTTTTTCTGAATCCCGATCAAATAATAGGGAATATTTACCTACCTTAAAATAAAGTGCATGAAATTTTTTAAGGAAATCCGTGATAGATCTTACCTGATATGGCTCATTCTTTTCTTCCTTTTCTGATTTTTTTTGAACTTCTTTTTGTTCAAATTCAGCATAATCGCTTTTAAGTTTTAATAAAGCGCTATAATCCAGCTGATAAGTAAAATCTAAAACTACCGTATTATTCTCTGGATCCAGATCCATCATCACTTGACTGATATTCTTTAGGTTATCCTTTTTGGTATAACTGATGAAAATGCGTAGTCTGACACCCTGAAATCCATATGTCTCTTCCTCAACTTCTTCCTTAATCAATTCTTCCAATTTTCCTTTAAAATCAATATTGAAATCATCATAACGAAAGTTTGGCTTCGCTTCTTTTAAAAACTTAGAAAGAATAGATAAAATGGATGTTTTACCAGTATTGTTCTTCCCGATAATTAGAGAGAGCTTATCTTCCATATCTATCGAAAAATCTTTCAACAATCTGTAATTATTAACCTCTATTTTACTTATTTCCATAATACGGCTTTAACTATTGGCTTTAGGTTTTCTTCTTTTCCGCTGTATCCTGCGTTGGGATAATTTACGCCATATATCTCTTAACCGGTTTACTTCATCTTTTGAAAAACCATGATAACCGATTAAAAAAGCTTCATCCACTATATCCAAGACGTCTTCAATGCGACGTTTTCTTATAAGCTGATCAATTTCTTCAAAATCCAAAGGCAGGTCCGCAATTTGAGGAATGGCGATTTCCTCAATTTCCGTAGGTTCAAAAGTCATCACCCCTCCTCCATAACTCCTTCCGGTAATTTCTGAAAATGCAAAGGATAAAGAATTTAAAAACAAAGCTGAAACCAAACGACCATTAATATTCTTTTTAAAACGTATACGGTGAATTGTATCGGTAGCTGATGCTCCGGTTTCATTTAAAATTAATTTGGGATAGTCATGTATTTGCCGCAGCGCAAATCCATCCGGAATCCATAAGGAGGGTGTGACATACCAACGCTTTCGAATACGTGTTTTATAACCTGTATGAAAATCATTTTTTTCTCCGTAATGAATATAATTCTGTGCAGCCGGGGATAGCTTTTCTAAAGCTTCATTGGGCGGAATAAAAAGGTGAACCGACTGCTGGGTCCCTGAAATCTCCGTAAAGTCTTCCTCACTAAACCTAATTCCCTTCAATTGATTTGATCGGCTAACCACAGGATTAGTATTTTTACTCAACTGCCAAGTATCAACCTGATCTTTTTGCAACATAAAAAAGGCATTTCTACCGGTTACCAATCCTACATCCACCTCCATAATATCTCCACAGGTTATGACGCGCGGATCTTGTTTTAATTCCTTTAACAGTTGGATTTCATTCTCCTCCAAAAAGTATTTGGTCCACTTCTCAGAAGCATGATCAATGGATTTTACGGGTGTTTGATGAAGTTGCTCCAGGTTTAAGTTTTCCAAATCATCGAGACCATCCAGCTCAATTGCACGAATACCTCGTTGACTTTCCACATTTCGTTCTCCAAGCAATAATATCACTTCTTGTTGAATATGGTCGAAAACCAATCTTTTAAATGAAATGATGGTGAGCCTTTCAAAAATCTCGGAGAGAAATATTCTCGTCTCGGCCGCATATTTAACTTGAAAAAGCTCAGCCGGAATCACCATGGCCATCTTACCCTCATCATTTAATAAATGTGCAGAGAGAACCAGAAAGGGAACCCAAATATTGGTAAGTTTATTAGGTTTTAAACCCAGATCTTTCATCATGTCAATGGCAACATCCCGATGTTCCTGGGGGAAATTCTGATATCTTATAAAAGGGGGGTTACCTATAACCGCATCATATCGTTGATTAGGGTGGTTTGCTATGAAGTGAAAAAAATCTCCCGTATTTATAATGTTTACGGGATCGACTCTCATATCCCGAAGTCGTTCAGAAGCCTTGACGGCTTCCTCACTTAATAATTCTATTCCTTGCAGTCGATTGGAAATCTCTTCGGAATTAACTCCCAACTCTTGAAGCCTGCGTACTGCAGCCGACAAAAAATTGCCGTCTCCACTACTTGGTTCCAAAATATGTTGACTGTTTTCATCGATACACCAACGACATAAAAAATCGGTAATTGGCTGGGGAGTATAATATCCTCCCCTAAGTTTTTGTTTGCTAGGTTGCTCCTTTGCCATTGCTTATTTCACTACTAAATCCGCGGTAAATGTTTGATCTTCTTCTACAGTTCTAACGTCATCTTGCGTGAGACCGTACAACTCACTGACTTTTTCAGTTAACTGCCTCTCTAAAACGTTCATTTTTCTTTTTAACAAAGCTATATTGTTCCCATAAGCATTCCGTTTGATTTCGAGTTTGGTGGCAATTAAATTTTCCACCGTATGAACAATGGTGTCATGTTTTGTTTTCTCTTCTTGATTCCCGAAGTTAATTTCGGGGACAGGAATATTTTTAATGAACTGTTTCCCGTGGGAATAGTAAGCTCCTTGAAATTCACTGGCTCCCGCTTGTACCATGCGTTCAATAACCGGATGAGCCAGAATTCCGAGAAAAAAGAACAAAGAATACTGTTTGTATTCATCACGCACGAGTAACCCGTAATGAGGTCCGTTCCCTCCGCCGGTATATTGCAAGTTGTTGGCATCATACGCATAAGGTGCCCGTTGCTTCATCACGGACCAAACCAATTTAGGAGCGTCATGAAATCGGTTTAAACTTTGTGAACGTCCGAATTGATACCAAATCACCGGCGATTCCTTGTTAGTTTTCTTAGCCAATTCATAATGCTCCATAATTTTTTTCCCACTTACCTTTCGGTCAAGTAGTTGTTCTTTCTGATCACATAGATAAGCATAACCCAAAGGAAAGGTTTTCTTTAAATCTTCCTCGTCAATAAGAAAAGTTCCTTCGTCGGTAATCATATATGGAAATATCAAGCGTGCTGCCGCTTCTGCAGTATCGAACAGATCGAATTTTGTCTTGAAAATAACCGGTAGACACAGCTTTTTTTCAATGGAATATTCCTTTTTTTTGTATTTAAATGTATAGGTCTCATCCGTTTCTGCCGTTGGAATGAAAATATACACGGGATTGGCACTGGTTTGCACACCTACCGAAACTTCGGCGAATGTATCCAGTGGTTGTACGGCTTTCGTTTCTAATTTATTAAAGACTTTTTGAATTGCCGGGGATACGAATATCCAAGGTTCCGAATCGAATTCCGCAGTTTCATAGGAGACATAGGAGGATGAAGTATCCAGTACTTCAGGCGTGATTTTTTGAATACGCCTGAATAATGTGTGATCAGTTTTTGCCTTTTGTATGATTAATATAGCCGTATAGGTCGAACGACCGGGAAATACCTGAGTAACTCCGAAATGTGAAATTTTGGAAAGGTAACTATTGGAAGTTATAAAGTTTCGAAGGGATTTACCTCCCTTTAGAATAAAAAACTTATGAGGAACAATATACCCTAAATATCCTCTGTCATTCAATAAACCCAGGGCTTTTTGAATAAACACGTAATATTTGTCCGGAGATTCCTTGGCTGCTACAATGTAAGATGATTTTTGAGACTGATAAAACTTCACCTCTTCTGATATGTAACGAACCATATTTTGAATTCGGACATACGGAGGATTTCCTATTATGGCATCAAATTTATTATTTTTTAGAAATGGAAATTCGTCTTCCCAGTCTAATGGATTAATTTTTCTTAGCAGCTCATCATCATCCAATGCCTCCGGCATATAATTGAAAAAATTACTGTCCACCAAGGAATTTCCACATTTAATTGAATTGCTAAGATTAGGCAGGACCTTATCACCGTAAGTCTCTCGAAAATCCCTTATACTCGCTTCGTTTTCCTCTTCCAAGAGCTTTAATGACAAACTGAATTTTGTAACTTCCGTGGCATAAGGATTAATATCCACTCCATATAATGTCTTTGTAAGAATTAGACGCTTCGCCTGCAATGTCAGCCTAAAAGTGCCAGAGGAATTCTCAGATATTAATTCTCCATTCCCGGGTTCCCCCTGCGTCAATTTCTTTAAAAAATACTCCATCAAATAATCATAGGCCGAGAGTAAGAAAGTACCGGAACCACAGCACATATCCAAGACCTTTAGATTCTCCAAATCATCCTTTTGATTTAATACAGGACTTAAGGTGTCCCTCACAATTTGCTCAACTACTATTTTCGGAGTCGGCACCACTCCGCTTGAAGCGGAAACCTCCGGTTCTTGAACAATACTTACAACCCGATCCTCTTCCATCGCAATGCGGCTACCCAAGAACCGCTCATAAATCTGACTAAGGATTGTGGGATCGACTACAGAGAAATCATAAGGACTGAGAGGGTAATACAATTCCTTGAAAATTTCGATTAAGACCGAACTATCAATTTCCACATTAAGAGATAGTGTATCTTCTATGAAATCAAAAAGTCCCGAGTTAAATTTTTCATCAGATATTTGAAACAACTTTTTCAGTTCCTCATAACTCTTGACTTTTCTCAGCGTTTCGAATTTTTCAATTCTACGGTCTTCACAGATTCTAAGGAAGATGATTCTGTTGATTAATCGTTGAATAAGAAAATTTACTTTTTCTTCATCCAAAGAATTATTTTTTTCAACAGCGGTATTAGCCAGAAGACTTCTCCATCGTTCTATTTGCTCTAGAAAATATTCATCAAAAGTTTGTGTTTCAGGACCGAAATTAGAAAAAAGGTCCTCCAAATTACCTGCATTTACCGACCCATAGGAAATCAATTCCTCGATCTCTTCGAATTTTTCAGCATATTCGGTATAATGAAATATTTTATAGCGAGCTACCAAATGATTATCCTGGTATATGGGCTTATACCGACAATCATAGATGACCAAATATTCAAAATTAGTAAGCACGGAAACCATCATATTGGCATTCCAACCGTAGCGACGTATTTGAAAAGCTGGATTTGATTTTTCGGAAATCTTTACCGAAGGCTTTTTCACTTCTACAAAGAGTTTTCTCGAGCCGTTTATTCGGAGCGTATAGTCAGGATTTTTTTTATAATCCTCATCCTCAACTTCAATGGGCTCCTCCTGCAATACTTCTCTTAAATATTGGGTTCTCCTTTTTTCATTATCCACATCCCAACCTAAGCATTTTAAAAAACGATCTATAAAATCATTCCTGAGCTGTGTCTCGTTATAGGTCGTCTTCAAACAATTCTGACGATCCGACTCATAGTCTTGAACTAATTTTTCAATACTCATTCTTCAAAATCTAATTTCCCTTGTTCGAGGCTCTGAGCCCTTAAATAATTTATTTTTTTTCGGGTATTTTCTAAAATTTCCGGAATATTCTCTTCATTACAGAGTTCTCCGGCAATACGATCGCTCCATAGCATAATTTTTAACTCATCAACTGGTTGATCAAATAGCTGAGCTATAATTTGTGCCATTCCCTCGTTGGCAACGCGCTCACCTCGTTCAATTTTACTAAGGGTAGATGGATCAATATCCAAGGCAGCGGCTACCTTTCTCAAAGGTAAATTAGCCTCCTCCCGAAGTTGCCTTAGATGATTGCCGAAAAATTGTATATGTTGCATTTGCAAATTATTTCAAGAAAATATATTCTGGACAATATTTGTCAAATATAAAGATTTTACCGGGTAATAGTTCACTTATCATAATTAACCACCAGTATATCTAAAAAACATAGTATTCAAATTTTTTTATAATGGTTGAAATTCCGGTGATTATACCCCCGATCAGCCCATAGTGACCACTAAAACATTAAATATCCACACTGTAGTTGGAGGGCAGGTGCCAGTGCATGGGTAGATTAAGTGAGCTAAAACCTCCTAGTACGAAAGGTTAATGGCCACGAAATAACTCTTTTTGAAAAGGTAAATAATCACTCCGAAGATTGTAGTTTAGCAATGTAGAGCTTATCAATTGCCAATTATAAAACCTTAAGTATCTCCTCCAATTAATCCATTTCAATTTTCATATCAATAAGTTTAAAAGGGTATGGATTTACAGTTAATTCTTTGAACCTTATAAAGTCTATGTTCAGTAACGGAAAAAAGGATTTTTCATTAAATTGTCCAGAATGCACCAGGATTTTTTTCATTTGAAATCCTTTGTCTTGCTTAAATTTCCCATAACCGTGGGTTCTACCAACAAAGTATTGCATTTCTGATCGGTCAAACCATATTCCTGTATGAGTGGCAAAAATTCCATCTTCCTTAAGCCCCTTTATCTTAATTCCTTTATTCTCCTGCAAAAACTTTCGAAATACCGTATCTGCATAAGTTTTTCTTTCCTGATGATTGTAGAATATGGTCTTTAAAAAACCATCTTCTCCTTTTCCGTATTTTGCTTTTAGCTCTTCATAAGACAATGACAATTCTTCAATATTATTATCAATATACTCGTTATATTCTAATGCTAATTCTGAAGTTTCATTTGCTCTAAATTCCGCGATAGAGCGTTTTTTATTTCTATTTTTTATCCGATTATGAAGTTCATTATCGTCATAAAAAGCTCGTTCAGGATAGTCTATCAACTCAATGACCGAATCTTGAGAAATAATTAAACGAAATTTCGTTAATTCCAGTTCTTTTTTTGAAAATGGATTGTGATATTGATGAATTTCTGAGAAAATTTCCAAAACGCCGTTCCTTCCCGTTACCTGATGAACTAACTCTTCCAATTCTTCAAAAGAATCGATATCTGTAATTTGCAGCTTACCCTGGGTCAGGTAAAGAGCTTTGCCTCTGTAAATGAAAAGTTTATTCTTTAATATCTCGATTTTCGGCAAATAGTTATAGTCTCCAGATAACAGAATTGATTTCAGTATTAACTGGTTTATACAGATGGACAAATTTCTTTCTAAATCCTTTTGGTTAATTCCTGAGTAATTAAAATAATCCTTGCTTGGCAAAGAATCCACATCCGTAAAACTTAGATCGTTTATACAAATACCCTGTTTTGCGGCTTTAGCCTCGGAACTTGCCTTGGTTAGTTTTAGATAAGGATCTTCCTCATCAGGATAGTACCTTTTGAAGTCCTTCTTATTGTAATCCATAACAAACAATAAAGATTCATTCGGATTTAACTTGTCATTTTTTTTCTCAGTAATATTAATTTTCTGTTGAAGTGATTTTGAGACATTAAACAATTCACTCAAAGGGATGGATCTGTTTTTACGCCCATCTATTAATGAAATCTTTAAATTTCGGGTTTTAAGGGATTCTGTATCACTTTTTTTGTCAACCCTCTCCAACAGCAATTCCTTTTCCCAAACAGATATATCATATTTGGAAAGAAATTTTAAAAACTTACTGAGAAAATTTTGAATGATATAGGACTTCGATTTCTCATGGTGGGCTTCATCCATAATGGAATGAAAATTAATAGTAGTTTTAGAAGTATTACCACTTATGGGTTTTGGCCTAACAAAAATGTTCGAATCAAATCCCTCTAGTTCATTTTTCTTAAGTTGTTTAAAAAATGGGGTGCCGTTTATATAAGTTAATCCATACGGTATATCTCGGTTATAATATCTTTTGTATTCTTCCCGGTTAATTCTTCTAAGTCTAGTCGCCGTGTCCTCGATATTAAAAACGGCACTTTCGGTATTTTTATAGTCGTGTTTTAAATTAACCTTTAGGACCGTAGCCCAGGTTTTATCCTTATTTAATTCAGAATGAATATAAAAAGAATCGCTACTGATGAAAGAATTATTCAATTCCATATATTGAGCAAGCAGAACCTTCAACCAAATGTGCGACTGATTTGCATCCTTATAACCATCAAAGGTTTCCATAGATAAAGCATGATCCTCAAATGAATATTTTTCGGGAGCTTCCCCTTTCTCATAAAGAACATATATTTTTCTAGTGGCAAAATGCAAAAAATAAGGGAAGTCAATATTGGACTTCGCCCAATTATGTAATACTCCAAAATAATTTTTTTTGAACCTTAAGTGAGCGGGTAATGAATATTGATAAATTTTCCATCCATCAATAAAGTTTTTAAAAGACGATACATTTAAATCAATTATAAAAGAGGACGTTTTACGCTGTTTCATACTTCGACTTTATTTCGTGAACTAAAAATTGAAAATAGGTGCTAGTTTCGTTATCATTGGTAGGAACTAGAATGTTTGGAATTATGCGAATGCAGCTTTTCTCAACTTTATGTTGTCTTTTCCCATTTCCGTCAAAATAATCTATTTCACGATAATCTTCTGAAAATAGATTAACGATGTATAGAATAGCATCAGGGTCAATAGCTTTGATTTTTTTATACTTTTCCACTTGTTTTGCAATAAAGTTTTGCGAATCAAATTGATATTGGTAGGCAGCATCCTCTTTTGGAAGGTGGAATTTATTCAAAGTACTATTACTATAGTTTTTAAAATCGAGATAAAATGGAGCATCCTTAACTTTGGCATCAATAATTTCAAAAAGGTCATTGGGCAAATCGTTCTGATCCTCTAACTCAATACCATGGTGATCCAACAATGCTTCAATCGCTTTTTCACCAATTGCTCCTTGCAAAACAGCTTGGTATATATAGGGTGTGAAAAGAGTCTTGTAGCCAATTGCTTTTGTGTCAAATGATATTTTGTAGTCATTTTTTTTAAAATAGTCGGTGATAATATTATTCTTGTTTATTCTTTCATACACTAAATCTAAATTCCAACGATAGACTTCCGTTAAAGGCATCTCATTATAAATTTTCAAACCCCTTGGATCAATAAAAATTTCCTTATTATTCTTGATCTGTTTTGTTTCAAAGCACAAATCTCTTTCCGCATCCAGTGTCTCGGAGAGGCTTGTCAAATCAAACCGAGCCTTAAACTCATGTTTTAAAACAAGTTCACGTAGTTTGAACCAGTCCTTTTTTATTTGTGCTGAATTTTTAGCATCATATTCATTCAATTTTAATTTTTCAATGACCTCCAAAAAGCGTTGGACCAAATCAATACTTCTTTTATTATCGGATGCTATGGATTTAGGCTTTGAAAAAGCCGCTTTAACTTTTTTCTCAGTAGCTAACTTAAGAACGTTTTTTTGTATTTCAAGTATCAATCCCGATGTAATTTGCTTATCACGCCGGAGGATCAACTCTTGAAAATCTTCGTTAGTCAGGTATTTGTGAAATTCAAGGAAAACTCCCTCATCAAGAGTAATCTCGACCTCAGGTATATGTTCCCATTTTCTTTCGATACGACCAATAGCCTGATGATAAAGTGAAATAGCATTTAATATTTTTTCTGGGGTTGCCTTATAATGTCTATTAAATAATTTAATGTTAGGCTTATATGTGTTTTCGGGAGCCCTTTTATTCAGTAAGGTTTTAAAATTAAATTTGTCAATTTGCCTATTGTCCCATAGTTTCCATAGGTACCAAAACGCTTGTTTTTCAATATTTTTAAATTTGGAGAAATCTTTTTCCTCATCGTCAAACCAATAATGATTTTCCTCCAATAAATGTAATCCTCTAAAATCTGTTTCATACCCGCTTTTATCATAACATGGAAGGTTCACACCATTACTTGCGGAGTTGTATTGGGTGATTACGATTACCCTATCAGCTGTAAATGCTTTCCTATAATTGGCTAAGGCTATCTTGGAATCTTCTAATTTCCTTGCATCGTCCGCGCTTAGAAAAATGATATTACAACTTTTTCCATTCCATTCTAGGTGAAAATACTTTTCTGTCTTATCAACTATACTAGAAGCTTTAAAATCAGGCTTACCACATTCCTCAAACACTTGTTTTACTGTGGCATCTCCTATTAACATCCTTCTTATTTCTTTAAAAGTTGTCAGAAAAACTAAGTGAGCAAATTTCTCGGATTGCATGATTGAACCTATTGTTTCTAATGTCTTGGAAACTCTCTGTTGCCTGTAATTTTCAGATGTGCTATCATTAAAATAATTAATATGGGAAAGGGCAACTAGGACTTTTTGTAATGGCGAATTTTCCTTTAAGGTCCTCGCAAGTTTAAAATTTAAATGAGTACTTCGTTTCTCTTCTTTTTCATCTCGCAATTGCTTGATAATAGAATAGTCCTCCTCATCCATTGGGAGGTATAGAGCATTTTTTTTAAGCCATTCCAAGTTAAAACATCTCAGGGTTCGTGGTAAATCAGTGGTAGCTGATAATGCAAAGACTAAATTAGAATCAGCCAGTTTTGCAATCAGAGACTCGGGGGTAGTAAATAATTCCACCTGGCTTAGTTCAGCACTATATGGATCAAATGTGTTAGTTCTTTTGAGCAATTTTATCAGTCGATACCCCATATCATATGCTGACTTTTCTTTATTAGAAGTCTCATCTTCTCTGTTCTTTGGTTTAGTTCTGTGATAAAGCATATTTTCTTTGATATACTTTTCATAAACTCCACCTTGATTATCGTTTTTCTGATTCCATATTTTTTGGATTATCTCATTGACTAGGTTAGGGTTATGTTTAAAATAATTAAATACTCCTATAATTTTACCGGTAGAAATTGTCAAAATATTGAAGAGAATTCTTGGACTTATCGAGCTTTCTGGTAAGTTGCTTTCGATAACCCAAGAGTTTTTTTCCTCCCGGAGAAAGAATGGTTTTGGTGTGATTATCTGATTTGTTTGAAAAAGTACATTAGCCTGAATGGTATTGGTATTTTCTGATAACCGAAAATCAAACACATTCATTAGGCCAATATTGTACTTTTCACAGCTTTCATCGATATATAGAAGGACATCCTCAAATTTCTCCTTTACTGTTTTTAGTTCAGCATTAATATTCCAAAAATCGGCCTTTGACCAATGCTTGAAATTTTGATAAAATATGGAAACAAATTCCAAAGGATTAATTATGGAAGGTTCATCACAAAGGATTTTTAATACATCTGCTTCTAAAAAGTCAAATTCATCCAAAAAAATAATTTTATCTTCTATTGAGGTGAGCTTTATATCTGTTTTTCCATTGAAAAATCCGCTTAGTACTTTATGAATTGTAACTAATAGAACATTACAATCCGGGTTGTTCTCAAACTCTATATAAGGAAAAAGGTTCCAAATAATTTTCTCCCTTTGAATGGCCTCATATTTTACTTTATCCTCACGATAAATCAATACGGATTGTTTTTTCAAAATGTTAAACAATTCACTACAATCAAAATTGAGGTCTTTATTAATGGTTTCTCTTATTTCGGATTGTTGTTCCGTTTCAATAATGTTACATTTTGATTCAATATTTTTTATGAGTTTTTTGAATTTGCTTTGTCGTAGGTATTTACTTTTAAGCTCCTGATCAAAGTGAAAATAATTCATAGCTTCTAGTTGATCAATAACATTGTGAAGACCAATTTCTTTGTGAAGTTTTAGAATAATTTCTTTATTGCTCTTGAGGTAGGTAGTTGATATACCGTATTCCTCCCGCAGTTTCTTTTCCTGTTGGGTTATAAGATTATGCCGATGGGTAAGATAAATAAACTTATGATTTTTCTCAGGCTGTTGGTTCACGTACTCGTCTATTGTTTCAAGTAAACCATAGGTTTTACCGAGCCCTGTTCCACCTAATACTAATTTCAAACCTTTCAGTTCTGGATTAGACTCAATTGTTTTTCTATAAAAGTCCTTGTATGATTTCATTTCTATAATTTTTGCCCACAGTTGGATAGGTCGGCATAGTTTGAATTGCAAATGTGCCTACCATTTATGGAAAAATATAATTCAGTATTTTGTCAACTTCTTTTTCTTTCCTTTTTTTACAGCTTTCCAAATGCCATTCAGGATATTCTGAAATTATGCTGCCAATAATACCATAGCAACTTTCAGGATATCGTTTCAATTTATTAGTATAATCATAATTCCGAATTGAACGATTTATATTATATTCAAGAACAACTAAGTTCCCGATGGAATTAATATAGTCTCCCCATTCTTTCCAAATTTGTTCTCTTTGCTCTTCTTTAATGTCATTGTATGCCTGAATGTGCTCTATATCAATTGGGGCATGAAATAATTTTTCCCTAATTGTATCAATTTCTTCTTTGTCAGTAGTCTTGTAGTTTTCTTCCAACATTGCCGATAAACGACAAGTAATGTCCTTAACCTTGCGGTTATAGGTTATGTCTCCTGTAATTGCTACTTCAAAATCACCCCAGCCTTTATGGTCGTCAAGCGTTCCGATTTTTTTATTTACGACCTCAATGACTTCATCTATGGATATTGTCATCAGTTCTTTGGTTAGGGAATAGGTGAACTTATGTAATTCATTAACGGCTCTCAGGAATCGGATACTATAAATCACATACAACTTGCTAAGTTGTCGAGTAAACAAGAAAAATTTCCCCCAAAAGTTTTCTTCTTCTCTGAACCTAAACAAAAACACAATGAGTAATCTCCAATATCTGCCATATCTAGACCAGGCAATAAACGAATAGGCACAAGCATCTTCCGCTGTACGATACCAATTTCTTTCCCATTCATACCGCATGTCAATAATCCTCTCAATTTCTTCAAGAGTTAGCTCAAGATTTTTTACATTGTTTTTAAAATGTTCCCACTGATTAATCTTGAAAATCGTATCAAACAGGCGTTCATAAAATGTTTCAGTTGCGTAGGTATAAAGAACAACTGGAAGGTTGTATTTAGCAATAAGAATGAACTGATATATGCTCAAAACATCCAGTATATCTGATGCTTTATGTTCGAGAGCTTTGTTTTGTTCTCCTATTTTTTGATATAATCGACTTATTTCCTCAAATGCCGATTCATCCATGTTTTTCTTGTCTCGCAAATATTCATACATCTTTATTTTGAAGATGTCTCCGCCATTCAAGTCAAGTCCGGTGGTATTTATAGCGTTGAAAATTTGGAGTGTCTTTGAAAGACCCGCATGAGTTTCTATAACCACGAAATAGATATTGCTAAATAGGTGCTTGATGAATCGGTCTATGTCAAAAGACTGATCATTTTCATCGTTTAACTGTTCAGCTATAACTTCTTTTATTAGAAATGCATTTTTTAAGTATGGATTTAGGGTTTCATCATTAAATGTTAGATCACACTTTATTGCTTCTTCTAAATAACGCTGCTGTTCTCCGTTATTTACACGGGTACTCAACCAATCATAGGTCATTGATTGTAATTCACTATTAGTAGGATAGGATTCACTGAGAACTTTCAATAGAACAAAAAAGGTTGTTAATCTCTGCTGCCCGTCAATTATATCTTGCTCGTTATTTCCATTCTTATCTGATAGTTGCATAGTTCCAATGAACATGGGTTCTTCTAATACGTGCCCTTCATTACCCCAATAGGAAGAAAATATATCGGAGAGGAATTTTCTCACTTCTTCGTCCGTCCAGGAATAAGGACGTTGATAAATCGGAATAACATAGTTGGTACTATGACCAAAAATTGTCCCGCCATTTTTTTGGGAGTTATATTTTAAAGTGCAGGTACTAGCATTGATGGAAAAACCATTTGTAATAGCATCTTCTTTCTCCTGAATATGATAGTCGTTACTCATCATTGTCAATGTGTTCGATGTCTTTTTTAGCATGTGCCCCAACACGTCATATCCCGCCTGAAATATCCTTTTAACAAAAAAGAATACTGGGGAAAATGCAATTCTATAAAACTACAATAAATATTAAACTTGAATACAGGAAAGCGATAAGCCTGGCACTTCTATATCGAAATAACTTTGCATACAGGCCAAGTATCCGGTTTATTAGACAGTGATTAATTTTGAGCCGTTCCGACCAACACGCACGCTTAATTATTATATAAGTTTTTTATGGTTTTAATATGTCTAATTTTTCTATTAAGAAAGCCATTTTCTTTCGGTTCCTATTGTCTAAACCATAAAAATAACCTCGGTCGAATTCAAATTTATTACCGTGCGAATGTGCTACCCAAATATTATAAAAAAGAGTTTCGCTAGATGACAGTCTTCCTTTCATACTTGTCTCTGGTTTTAAGTTAATAATCACATCTCTGTCTTCGTCAACCTCAAATTCATTTTCAAATTTCATAACGGGTGTTTGAAAAATGTAAGAGAACAAGCTTTTCATAGCTTTTATTTTCGTGAAATCATTATATTTTAGGTTTAATTCGTGTTTAAATTTTCCCAAAACGGACCGCATAATTACTAGTGATTCAAATAGGTAATCTTGATTGATTACTAGTCTATTTTTACTGCCTTGACCTTCTCGTACTTTTGTTCCAGAAGTTTCTCTGTAAAAAGAATTAACCATTAAATTATTATGGATAAGTAAATTTCGAGTGGCCTTAATTTCTATCAATTCAGCTAGTTCATCTTCGGTGACTATATTTTCAGGAATACCACTAATTGTAGTAAAATACCTAATTATATCGGGTAAGTTTTTACAAGAAACAGAATTCACCTTATTCTCAATTGCTTTCTCTAAAGGATTTCCGTCAATGAGGTGCTGTTTGGAAATATTTTCACTTTTTACATCTAACTTGTCGGGGATATAATTTAATAAAATTCTTAAAGTATCAATTATTGAATGCTCGAAAGATGCAACTCCTAATGCAAATAAACCTTCCAATATGATACTATCTTCATTGTTCATTTTTCTTTGTCTGATTTTTTCAATTCGGTCTAATGCCTGTTCGATTGGGTTAATCAGCTCTTTTTTAAGTAATAATATTGGTCTTTCCATTTAATTTTGGTCGAATTCCATATAACACCCCGTAAAACCGGAAGTTATGGATTATTAATCATTAATTTTCAGTTCGGAACGAACCTTATCAAAGTCAGTGAATTCGGGGGTAGTGGAATCCGCCGTAATTACAGTTATCCATTCTTAGCATATGTTTCATTCTGTCCGTTTACAGTTTGCGGTCGCAAGTTGTAGGAGTAGGGCGCGGACTTGTCGGATTACCTATATTCTTTCCTGGATTCTAAAATTACACTTTTTCGATTAAACCCGATATTTGCAATTAACCGACTTGTATCAAGTTATTTTTGTACCTCAAAATCTTTAAAGCTAGAATCTTTTTGACTTTCGTATAGAAGTTTCTTTAAATAATTTATTTTATTTTTTTCACTCTTTGAATCTAAGGTTCTTATGAAAATTTTCTTCTCATTTTCGTCTAGTTTATCCGTGAGTCCTCTCAATTTATTCATTAAAGTATAATATTCCTTGTGAGTTATTATTCTTCTCTTATTATTTAAATTCGAATTACGAATCTTTATAAATTTTTCAAGATCTTTATTGATTCGACTATTTGCAATTAGACGTTCTATGTCTTTATCAACTTGTTTGCTTTTAAAATTAAATATTACAGAGACAATCAATCCGATAATAGCTATTATAAAAGCCAATATTTCTAGTACATTTAAATTCTCCATTTTATTTATTTTTCTTGATTAGAAGGAAGTCTTCATTTTCGTTTATATGCCTTCTAAATCTTTCAATCAAGTGGATAAGAAAAACGACAAGAATTAGCCAGAAAGACAAAAAGTTATAAAATTGAGGATAGCCTTCTTTAGGATATTTTTCAATAGCACCATAGCTGGCTGACATTAAGATACCAATTAATATACACAAACCAAGAGTAGCTGGACTTCTCGAAGAAACACCAATAGAAAAGGCGTAAATAGCAGAAGTCATTGTTAATGACTTATCTGTAACGTGACCTAGATATGTAAATTCTATGAATAATGGCATTAGAGGAAGTATTTGGTGTAAAGCTATACTAGCTAAAAAGCTTTGATAATTGTCTTTCATTATTTGATTATTTCTTCAATAATTTGCTTCAACGTTGCGTGTCGAATAGGTAAAGGGGAGTTTCACCCCTAAACCTCTCACAAAACCGTACGTGATAGGCTCCCATCATACGGCTTTTGTTATACAAATCCCTTAGGATTCTTGTTTCATTCCGTGAACTCATCCTCTTATCGAGTTGGTAAATGTAATGAAACTGTATAACCTAACCCCTTCGCTCCATTCCCATTACAGGAACTTCATCACTACTACGAGTTAGTCCGCCCCTGGACAATATCTTGGTATTTCGCCTCTAGTTTGATCCTATTGTGCATTTCCCTTAACACTATTGAACAGGTTCCCGAGTTCCGTAAATGAGCCCGGATAAAAGTCATGCCACCTGAATGACGCCTGCCGCACAGCCAGTAAATAGGTTTCCGCTGTACTTTTTCACTGCATTTTTACCTCTACAGCTTTTGACAGAATGTAAGCACTTTCTCGACACCTCTTCAGTGGTTCACTTTCGTTCATCTCTTTTATCCATACCTGATAAACTCGTGGTTTACCTTTTCCTAAACGCTCAGCACCATGGCTCTTTACCACAGCACCTTTAGGTAGTTTGCAAGCCCCGCCTATACAGCGCTTGCGGTGGATCGTCCAGTAAAACTGGATCCCACCATCTCAAATACAGCATGCAATGATATTTTGCCGTCATTGCTTCTCGGCACACATAAAAACTGTGCGCTGGTGAGCTTGATTTTCCGTAGGAAAATCAGGCGCAACAAGCACGCACCGAATTTTGATTTGAGACAGACTTGGCATTGTTTTTATATAGTGTGGCTGTTGTATAACTCTTATTTCAATAAAAAAATCAGTTTATATCTATTTTTAAAAACGAATGGCCTTTGAAAATCAATAATTTATATATTTTCAAAAATATTGAACATCCTATCTTCTTAAAAATTTGGAGTTGTGCAAAGGCAACTGTTGTTGTGTGTAGGTTTTACTTTCTAACTATCTTATAACCTTGAATTTCATTTTTCACCTTGGGGATTTCATAAATTTCATATTTATTCATTAATTCTTCCACTCCCATATTTTCATTTATATTCATTTCTTCAAACCAGTCCTGAGTATGGACAACTGCATCTTCTAACGATACTCCTGAAAAGTTACATTTTCGAAACTGGGTGTCAAATAAAATTGCAGAATCAAATTTGCAGTTTGTCAGGTTCACGTTTCGAAATGAACTCTGAAACAATTTTGTTAAATAAAATTGTGCGTTTGAACAATCATTCATTATCCAAAGGGTATCGTTTAAATTAGCTGCTGAAAAATTCCATTCCTGCATTTCTTCGTGACTCATTACACCATTGGCATTTTGCAAATAACAATGACTCAAATTCACCTTTTTAAAACCAAGGTTAGTTAACCTTTTTACCAATCCACTAATTCGAAATTTTGCCTCTTCACTATGCCAGAACCTAAAATCATTTATTTCTTCTTGATATCTTTCTATTTTTTCTTTAACCTCCTGGACAAGCTTCTCCTTTTCTCGTTTCCTTTCTCTATTCACTTCATAAATGGTTAGAACTATTCCGAAAACAAATAGGTCATATATCAGTCCGTGCAATTCGACCAGTATGTCGTGATAATTAAAGTCTTTATCATTTAAATCTAGGATGATTATTATAAGAATACCTAAAAATGCAAGCAGTATAAACAAGTTGACTTTGGAATTGAATAGGTTCCTAATTTTATTTTTCATTAAATCCTAATTTAACTTACACACAACGGTTTGGCTATGCGTAGTGCAAAATTTCAAGGCACTTCACTGTCCGCTTACCGATATTTTTCTTAAAATTCATTTACATTCAACTTAGCGCAAAAAACCCGCATTACGTATAGCTTTTGTTGTGCGGTCGGCTTTTTCATTTTCAAAATATTGTGTTTTCTTCTGTCCACTCATCATTATCAAAACTCGAAAATATTGCTGCGTCCAAAAGACAAGGATAAATTTCAGCTTTCTCACAAAGCTCTTGGATTCCGTCCGAAACAAAATGATAATATCCTTTATCGCCGAGTGGAGAAGACGTCAATGTTACTGGAAAACCAAAATCATTTAACCAAGTCGTTATTCGTGAGTCAATCGGGATTTCATATTTTGTCAGTCCAAGTGCTTGAAGAAAATTTCTCGCCTGTTTCGGACCAAATCCATTAAAATCATTAGCTAAATTGTCCGCAATGTTCCTCTCTTTTATTTTCGAGTCAGAGATTTTTAGTTCTTCAAGATCGTTGATTAATGTCCAATTTTTTTCTACGATTTTCACGTAGTTTGAAGCAAAAAAAGAACTAATCCTATTCACATATCTTGTTAGATTACTTTGTTGTAAAGTGTCCTTTATAAATCCTTCTACGTTATTGACTGATGCCAAGTTTTTAATAGTAATGGGAAATGGTTCAAGTCTTAAAAATTGTCCAACCGAAGAATTTGGTCCTGAGCGTTGTTGTGATGTCAGAAGACACATAATCATTGTTTTAATAATCCTGTCCTTATTAATCACAATATTCTGCTTTTCAACGTTTCTCAATTGTCTTGCTCGTAAAAAAGGGTTTTCATTCTTCGTAACTATTTTCTTAACCTTTTCGATGTCAATCCGTGATATGTCCCAATTAATGTTCATCTGTAAGTTTTTTAGCTGGCGCACAACGGCTACTGTTATGGACAAGTAGCGGGAGGAGGGGCCCTGATTTGTCTGCTTAACCTATTATTTCCTGGTTTTCTAAATTACACTTTTTCGGCAAAACCCGCTATTTGCGTTGAACCAATGTTATGTGAAGTTTTATTTTACCTTAATATGTTTATTCTTAATTAGTTCATTAACCGATATAATCCTTTTATTTTCATATACGCTTAAGTCTAAAATAAAGTCAATAGGAGTAATATATGAGATTGGCTCTTCACCTTCTATAAGAGTAAAAGAGCTTGAGTTAACTCCAACAATATGGTTATCTTTTAATACTGGACCCCCGCTTGCACCGCTTTCCATTCTCATATTGGTCTGATAACATCTATTTTCAACTACAGGGGATCTTTCATGAAAATCTATGATTTTACCAGTTGCATAATCACCCTGAAAAGTAAATTCATAGGAGTTATTTTGCAATTGTTCTCTTTTAGAATTTGGGTAAGCATATGTGCTTATAAAGTCTCCATTATCTAATTTATTTAAATCTAATTTGAAATACTTTGAATCTGCAGGTTTCAGGTTATTATTGGGGAGCCTTCGCGGACCTAATGTTCCTATCATTATATCAGCATTTTCATGAGCTATCAACTTTGAAATTGGTCTTACATGATATTCATCATCAGAAACCTTCTGAATTCCATATAACGTTGGTTCAGTTTTCTTATCGCTATTCATAAATAGGTGTTTTGCAGTTGCAAAAGCACCTTTAGGATTTATAAAATAACCTGTACCTAAACATTTCCATTCCTTATTAATTGGGTTAAATGTAACTATGGGAAAGACAGCCTCTTGTATCAAATTATTCTTTTTAAGTATTAATTCTGGATAATTATAGATCCTCAATCTTTTTTATTGAAGCAACACTTAATGATTTTTCACCCTTTTCAGTTTTTACTCTGAATGATGCTGGTTGATGTGGTGGGTTAGCAGCTAATGTACATTTTATGATTTCCCCAGTAATTACTTCTATGATTTTATCCGAGCCCCATTGTCCGATTGAAATTTTTAACGGCTTATTTAGAATTTCGGAAATATCTTCTTTTTTATATTCCATTGGATCTTTATACATCTACTTTGCTTTTTAATTATTCTTCTAATTTATTATTAAGAGGAGTATTGTTCATTTTTTGCTTAATGAAATCGTCTGGTATTATAAACCACGTTGAATAGCCATGAGAATTTGGTTCTCCAACACATACTTCAGAACCTTTCATTTTTTCTGGATTTTTTGCTTCATTTTCTGTAATATTCCATCTAATAGCTAAAACATCATTATTATTCCATTCTAGAATTGCGACTGAATAGGCTTCATGAAAATTACCATTATCAAAGAGCACTCTAACATTTTTCGTTGGACGTAATACAGTATTTGGTAAATTATATTTATAAAGCATTCAGATAATTTTTAAAATTTCACATAACTCATTATCTCGCCTAAAATATCCTTTTAATCAAAAAAATACCAAGATAAACTCACTTTCATAAAGCTAACTATATTTATTCAAATTAGATAACGTAAAACCAGAATGCCTGGCACATCCAGATCGTAGTAACTTATTTATGGTCAAAGAATCCTGCTCAGGCAAATCTGCATAATTGTTTGGCTCCCGAAACAGCGGGACAAGCTGTTCCGGTCACACGAATCTTAGTTATTGCCCGCAGTTTTTTTCGCAAAGTGACTTACAATTAAAGGCATGTAACTCTCATTATCATTAGTGTAAATTTGAGTCCCTAAAGTTGCATAGATATTAAAATGAAATACCTCCGGATTTTGATTAAAATATTTAAATGGATGATGTGATAAATTTAATTCTAAATTTTTTCTAATATTTTTAGGTAAAATGGCTAATAACTCTTGATATTCTTTTTCTTTAAAATCAAAGGTTGCAGCAAATTCTAAATGTTCATATCCTCTATAATTGAATTTAAATCGACCATTTATAGAATATTCATCATCCTTAAGTTTACCAATAAAATGTATTGCCTCAAATGGGAATGGAAACGGATTATAGTATATCTCATCAGTAGCAGTTTTGGCAAGAAACAACCCGAAATCTAGCTTGAATCCCTTCAAAAATGGTTTTTGAACAAATTCTGGACTTAATATTTTTTCAAGGTCATCCCAATTTTCTTTTAGGTCTTTAATGTGAAATGCTAGAATAGGCTTAGGATGCTTTACATTAAAAACAGCTATTTCTTTTCCATTACATAAGCAATATATTTCGCTTCTTATTTCCTGATGGACGGCATAACTGTACGCTTGAGCGACATTCTTCCCACTTCTAATGGCTTCTGTCGGTCTTTTAGCATCTAAAATCCACTTGTTTACCCCATCGATTTCAAATGTGTAGTCTGGCACTATATTTACGGAATGTTTTTTTGTTCCAAAATAGCAGAAGGGATGCTTTAAGTTTTTACTTCTAATAATTTTATTATCTGAGGATGCTGAATATCCTAATTTTTTTTTAAAATGGGAAAAACAATTTCTTCTCGAACTGCATCTTCTTTAAAATCTGATGATTCTAAAAGATTAAAATCAAAATCTTGAAATAAATCTTCAAATTCATCTTCTTCGTTAAATAATTGATTTAAAAAATCATATTTCATATTATATGTTCAAATGGCACCCAAGTCCTTCTTTCCCACCTAAAATACTCTTATAATTAAAAAGAATACCAGGATAAACACAGTTTTGCTAAAAATAGATAAATCGAATAGGAGAATAGTACGATAAACCGTAAAAATAACTAATCCAGCATTATTTTAAACTCTTTAGTGCTAGCTCCATCCTTCGAAGGTTCAAAAATGCTTAATTGTTTGGGATTCTCCTGAATAGGAACAATGATGAGTTTTTCAGACCCAGGTATATCCTTAGTGTTACAATAATACCAGGAACAAACACCGAATTTTCCAAATTGCTTTTCTTCTTTTTCAACTACGTTCAAGGTTTGAATATCCTTATATTCCTTCCCCTGTGAAATAATTATAATTTCATCTTCACTAATTTCTATTGTTCTTTCCATATATTCAACCTCATAGGATTCTATAATATGTGCTGTTGCCGAACTTTTAAAAGTTTGGCCATGCATAATTACGGGGAAGAGAAGAAAAATTATTAATTTAAACACTTGTAATCAGTTTACTGGAAAAATATAGAAAGTATTCTTAAGCTACCAGGTGGTTTTTCCCCCTAAATTAAAAGTTATGCCACTTTATGAATTTAAATTATTGCCAGAACAAGAGCAATATCGTATACTTTTTAATGAAGGCTATTTTATAAGCTATAGGCTCGAACCAACTGCAAGGTTCTCCTTGTATGCCTTAGACAAATTCTTTGTAGAAGTGGAGTATAACCCTAAGAGCAATAAAATTGTAAATAAAGTAAGTTTTATAAGCGGGGAAAAGTTAAATCTTTATTCAAATTTTAAAGACAATGATTTTTATTAACTTCTTTTAAGCTTTATTACTGGTATACAAGAATTGTTCGTCCTTCTCAAAAAACATTCAATTATTCTCTGAATTGATTTCATCAATGAACTTATTGACATCAATTTCGATTTCGTAAAGTTCGATTTTTCTAACCTTTAAAGCCTTTGCGAGAAGCATCATTTTTTCTAATGTAGGATTTGCATCACCTCTCTCCACCGTACCGATTAAATGTTTCGTTAATCCAAAATTTGTATCCGCAAGTTCCTGCTGTGAAATTTTTTCCTTATCGTATTCTTTACTTGGGAGTCTTTCTCTGAGCTTCAACACCTGCTTTCCTATCTTTTCCTTTTCAGTCAATCCTTATTTTTTTTACCAGTCTTGGCTAAATTCTAATTAATCTGAAGAAAAAATGGTATGATATATCATACCATCAAGATATTTTATTTATATTTGATAAATAATTACTGAATAAATGTAATTTAGCGATTCTTCTTAATTAAAATATTAGAAGCATTCGCTTTGAATCTCGTCCTCAAAAACTGGTAATTTTTAAACACGCGAGATGATAAGTGTAGATGCTCACGCTTTAACGGCGTGGGCTCACTTATTTGCGTGGATGGTATACCAGTACCTTGAGGGCAATAAGCTGAGTTCCACGCCTATTTTTTAGTTCTAAAGGCGTCGTTTCTCTTCTTAATTTTCAAAGTAATCTTCTACAATTTATAAGCATAAGTCTCGCTTTCTTTTGCCCTACATCATTATAGGCCAAAGTGGCCGGCAGTAACTACTACTGTATTCACTAATTCTTGTTTGCGGGAACAAGGAAATCTTATAAACAATCCCGTGGGCTGCTGTTATGTGCCCTATTATTCAATAACAGCTTTGGGTGGGGTCTCTTTTGAGACACTGGGAAAAATTGATTTGGGTTAATAGGTGTTAACGCATAGGGCCGTTAAGTTTAGTAAAAAAAAGAAATTGTTTATGAAAAGAAAGTGAATTAGCCTTAGTTAAAGGTGTTAAGCCAAAAAGCCTTCCCCTAAAGATTGGCGTCTGAGTGGGGAAGGCCTAAGCTTAAATAAAACAATGTTTCATTTAAATCACACGTAAAATTATGAAAAATAATTACTCGCGCCTTAAATGGGTGGCGCTAATTATTATAGGCGGGATACTCTTCTTCTTGTCCAAAACTGCTAATGCAGCAACTACTATTCCCTTGCCCTTGCAGCAGCAAGAAGTTTCAGGTTTAGTACAAGATCAAAACGGCCTTCCCATCCCGGGTGTTACCGTATCAGTTAAAAATACCAATAGAGGAACTGTAACTAACCTGGATGGCGAATACAGTGTCTCTGCTCCTGCCAATGGCATTTTGGTATTTTCTTATATAGGTTATAAAACTGTAGAAATCCCGGTAGATAACAACAAAGAAATTAGCATTCAATTAGACGAGGATATTTCTGCCCTTGGCGAAGTACAAATAAATGCGGGGTATTACAATACTACTAAGCGGGAAAGTACTGGTAGTATCTCTAAGGTAACGGCCGAAGAAATAGAACTACAGCCGACAGTGAATCCTTTACAGGCCTTACAAGGTAGGGTTGCCGGGTTAGAAGTGGTAGACCAGAGCGGTGTGCCGGGAGCTGCACCTAACATTCGAATTCGGGGGCAAAATAGTTTACGAAATACGCGTAGCGATAATGGAAACCTACCTTTGTATATAGTTGATGGGGTGCCCATTAATTCTAGTCCTGTAAGTTCTATTAACCAGTCTATTTCGTCAACGGGCACAGATCCGCTCAATGGCCTTAATATTTCAAATATAGAAAGTATCGAAATTCTTAAGGATGCAGATGCTACAGCCATTTATGGTTCCCGTGGCGCTAATGGGGTGATATTAATTACCACGAAAGGAGGAAGCTTCAAAGGTGGTAAGGATAAAATTGAAGCCCGTTTTTATAGTGGTATAAGCAGGGTTTCACATTTTGTAGATCTTTTGGATACCCCACAATATCTTGCCCTGAGAAGACAGGCCTTTGAGAATGATGGGGTTGAGCCTACCATTGCCAACGCTAAAGATTTACTCCTTTGGGACCAGGAACGCAATACCGACTGGCAGGAGGTTCTGTATGGGAAATCGGCACCTACCTTGAATGCCAATTTAAATTATTCAGGGGGTGGAGAAAATACATCCTTTAGTGTGGGCGCATCTTACTTTAAACAGGGTAGCGTATTTCCCGGGAATTATTCTTTCGAGAAAAAGACCATAAACCTAAACCTGAACCACCAATCGAATAATCAAAAATTTCGTCTTAACCTTTCTGTAAATTACGGTATCAATGATAATGATATCTTTAGCAGTAATAATTTTGTTAGAACTGCCTTGAGCTTGCCCCCAAACGCTCCTGAAGTTTACCAGGATGATGGTAGGCTAAACTGGGAAAATTCTACCTGGGACAACCCGTTCTCAGCCTTGGAAAGTGAAGGTAAATCCAATACCGATAACCTCATTGCCAATGCAGGTCTGCAGTATCATTTGCTAGAAGGGCTAACGATTAAAGCTAATCTTGGCTATACTCATTTGGATAGCGAGGAGAATATCTTACTACCAATTGAGATTTACGACCCTGCTATTTGGAACCGGGTAGCAAACCGTTCTCAACATTCCTTTATAAATAGGAAATCCTGGATAGCTGAGCCACAACTGGTTTATACTGGAAATTATAAAAAACATAATGTTGATGCTTTAATTGGGGCTACTTTCCAACGAAATGATAACTCCCAGTTAAGGATTATTGGTACGGGGTATGCTGACCGGCACCTTATAGGTAACCTGGAGGCCGCAGATGCTGTAGATAATAGCCAGGATCGGGACCTGGTTTATAAGTATAATGCCCTATTTGCGAGAGTAGGTTATAATTGGGATCATACTTATTTTCTTAATTTAACGGGACGAAGGGATGGTTCTTCCAGGTTTGGACCGGATAATCGTTTTGCCAATTTTGGGGCTATAGGAGCTGCATGGATTTTTTCAAACGACAGCTTTGTGAGCAAACATTTACCATTTATAAGTTTTGGGAAAATAAGGGGAAGTTACGGGATAACAGGGAATGACCAAATTGGGGATTATCGATATTTGGATGCCTATGAATCTACTCCTGGCCCAGGCGGGTTGTATCCTACACAGCTGACCAACCCTTCATTTTCCTGGGAATCCAATAAAAAGATTGAAGCTGCATTAGAACTAGGCCTTCTACAAGATCGAATAAATTTAAACCTTAGCTGGTATAGAAACCGTTCTTCCAATCAACTTGTAGGTTATAGTCTCCCTGCAATTACGGGCTTTAATACGGTAGAAGCGAACCTACCGGCAACTGTTCAAAACACAGGGGTGGAAATTGAATTTTCCACACTTAACATACAGAGTGAACAGTTTCAATGGCGAAGCTCATTAAACCTTAGTATACCTTCCAATAAACTGATAAAATTTGAAAATATTGAGGAAACCTCCTACGCCAACACGTATAAGATAGGGGAGCCACTGAACATATCTATTCTTTACGAGTATGATGGAATAGATCCTGAAACTGGCCTGTTCCGCGTTAAAGATATTAACCAGGATGGTAGATTTGACTTTGATGACCGGGTAGTTTCAAGAAACCTGGGGAGGCAATTTTATGGAGGACTTAATAACCAGGTTAATTACGAGAACTTCTCTATTGGTTTCCTCGTAGAATTTGTAAAACAAGAGGGGCTAAAGATATATAATAGCGTTCCGGGTTTCCTGGGCAATACTTTCCAGGAGGATAGCAATGGTTGGACAACAGAAAATACTACCGCGGAGGTACAAAAATCTTCCCAATCCATAAGCGCGTTGATCTCTTATTTAAATGCCTATTCCAGTACTTATAGGCTGACCGATGCTTCTTTTGCTCGACTAAAGACACTTTCATTAGGTTACAACCTTCCAGATAAAATACTGAAAAATGTTGAGTTGACGGGGGTACAACTGTTTCTACACGGCCAAAATCTATTCACCGTAACAAATTACAAAGGACTGGATCCCCAAAATCCTGGAACCATTGCACTACCAGCGCTTCAAAGCATAACCGGGGGAATACAAATCAATTTTTAATACTAAGTAATTATGAAAAATAAAACAATATTTCGAAGTCTTTCCGTATTTGCGATATCGCTTATGTTGATTTCATGCGAGGACTTTGTAGAAGTGGAAACACCGGGCTATAAGCTCGACAGCGAAGCAGTGTTTGCCAGCGATCAAACAGCACAAAGTGCCTTAGATGGAATTTTTAATCAATTATTTAATACGAGTTTCGTTAATGGTGGTAACCAGTCAGTAACATTTACCGCCGGTCTTTCTGCCGATAATTTTTCGGTAACCACTACGACGCAAGAAGTTGTAGAGTTTCATCAAAATCAAATAATACCTACAAATAGTTACAACCTCACTTTGTGGTCAGGTGCCTATAATATGATCTATATGGTAAATGCGATGTTAGCTGGTATAGAAGATAACCCTTCCCTCTCCCAGGATCTTAAAGACCACATGGAGGGAAGCGGAAAATTTATTAGGGGGTTAACCTATTTTAACCTTGTCAATCTATACGGGGATGTTCCCTTGCTATTAGGGACCGGTTACCAGGAAAATGCTTTGGCTTCCAGGACCTCTTCTGAAATCGTCTACAACCAAATCCTGGAAGATCTTGAAAATGCTTCAGTACTATTGGACGAGAATTATTTAAATGAAGACCGCACTCGCCCTAATCGGTTTTCCGTACTGGCCCTGTTGGCACGAGTACATCTTTTTCTAGGAAATTGGGAAGAGGCAGAATATTACAATTCACAGGTAATAGGGGCTTCTGAGCTTTATGAGATTTTGAATGATCCGAATGAAGTTTTCCTGGCGAATAGTCGGGAGGCTATATGGCAGATTTCACCTATAGGATGGGGGAATAGTTTTACCCATACACGTGAAGGGAATTTATTTATTAAAAATGCAACTGCAAACACCCCGGTAGTCCTTTCAGAAAGCTTTCTAAACGCTTTTGAAAATTCACAGGATAAACGTCATCAAGAATGGGTAAGTACTTTTATTGCGGAAGAGGACACCCTTCATTTTCCCTATAAGTACAAAATACAATATGATGCTTCCAGTGGGGAACTTACCGAATATTCAATGGTATTACGACTTGCTGAGCAATATCTGATTCGCGCTGAAGCAAGAGCGAGATTAGGAAACTTACCAGGAGCTATACAGGATTTGAATATAATCAGATCCAGGGCTGGAATTCCCTCTATTGAGGAGTCACAACCTCTAAATTCAGAAGATGAATTATTGGAAATGATTATCCTGGAACGTCGCAGGGAATTATTTGCAGAATGGGGGCATCGTTGGTTTGATTTAAACCGTTTAGGTAAATCTGAAATTTTAGCGAATAAGGAAAATTCAAATTGGAATTCAAGCTCTAACCTATTTCCTATTCCCTCCAGTGAACGAATAAAAAACCCTAATCTTAGCCAGAATCCTGGGTATTAATTTGAAAAATTACAAAATGAAAAAATTTATTTATTTAATATTATTTCTTGGCATCCCAGGTATTGTTGTTGGACAGCATATCGTAAACCAGGCAAATATTGACAATTCAAAGCTTAACATTAGGGTTGGCCAACTTGAAAATGGCTTTCGTTACATTATAAAACCAATAGAAGGGGATGATGGAAAGATCCTGATGAGATTGATTGTGAACGCAGGAGGAAATGAAGAAGATGCCGATCAATATGAATTGGCTCATCTTTTAGAGCATATGCCTCATAATTCCACTAAAAATTTTCCATCCTTAAAAAATAATCCCAAGTTTTTTTCCGAATTGAAAATGCAACCCAGGGATATATCGGCTTTCGTTGGGGGGGCTAGTACACAATATAGGTTTCGCTACCCCCAGGATGTTCCTCAAGCTTTGGATACAGCCTTGGCACTATATTATGATATAGCAGCCGGTAACGTCCTTTTTGATAAAAATGTCGTTCACAGGGAACGCAAGGCGCTTTACCAGGAAGCTCTTTATGGTAATATGATACAATCATATCCGGCAACTAAAATTCAACAAGCTTTAACTAATTGCAAAGATTTTATTCCAGAACCCCAGGATTTGGAAAAAACCTTAATGAACTTATCTATAGAAGCATTAAAACGATTTTACAGGGACTGGTATAGGCCTGACCTAATGACCGTTTCTATCGTAGGAAATATAAAAGATGTCGACCTGGTAGAAAGCAAAATTAGAGATAGGTTTAAGGATCTTAAAATGCCCAGTAACCCACGGCAGCGAAATAAATGTTTGGAGAATTATATTGACAGCCCACCCCATTTCATCGTACAGGAAGGAGCTCCAAAATCGTCAAAAGAATTAATATCTCAAACCGGTTTCGAGTTTCACTTTCGTAATGTCCATAACCAATTTAAAGGTTTTTCTGAATGGCAAAACGAATTATTATGGGAACTTCTTCCAAAGATGATTGATCACAGGCTTAAAAATCAGCAGCTTAATTACAATATAAACTACCAGGCATTTTTTTACACTAGTTATGATCTACCGGCCGTTACATTGCAAGTAAAAACCTCTGATGATGAAAAAGATGCATTGGAAAAAGTGTTTAAAACCTTAGCGGGTATTTCTAAATTTGGGTTTACCACGCAGGAATGGCAACCTGTAGTCAATGAAAAAATTAAAAACCTCCAGGAACGGGATTATTCTTCTTCAAACCTATGGTCAGGTTTAATATTCAAAACAGTTACGCAAGGAAAAGCATTCCCGGATCCAAATCATGAAAGTGAGATAGCCTTCTTAAAGAGTATGGATGCTGAAAAAATCAACGACCTAATTAAAAAAGAGATTGCTTGGAAACCTGATGATATTGCAATAACAGTTCCCCCCAAAGCTGATAAAGACCAATATACCCAAAACAAAATTAAAAAATGGATTAACCGGGGACTGGAAAATCCCGTTAAATATCAACCTGTGATTAGCCCGGACCAGTTGGTTTCAAACGAGGAATTAAAGGACTTAAAGAAGACAAATATTCTTAAGAGGAACTTCGGAAATTTTAATGAAGATATTATTCAATTAGAAAACGGAGTAAGAATTATTTTGAAAGCTACCAATCCCACGGCAGGGAGGTATAAGGATAAAATTATGGTTCACGGTTTTAGTCCTAAGGGAGCAGAATGTTTAGGAGTTAAGGGGAATGATGCACTATTTGCTCCTTACATAATTCAGAATGCAGGAGTGGGAAACTACAACAAATTTCAAATTAATAAACTATTGGCAAAAACCAGTATTCCCTTTGGTGTTAATGATTATATAGAACAAAGGGAAACCGGGATAAAAGCTGAAGTTGCCCCCGATGATATAGAAATCCTAATGCAATTAATCTATTTATCCTTTACAAACCCGCGTTATGATCCCCAGGCCTTTGGAGATTGGAAAATACAGGAACTACAAAAATCATTACGCAACGATAGGCCGAATAATAATTTTTTAGACCTTCTTAATCAAACCTTAGGTAAGGTTAAACTTCCCAAGGGCGGTGATCGATATAAACGAAGCTTGAAAGTTGAGTACCAAGAAGCCTTCGATGCATACAAAAGATTACATGCGAATGCTGAAGATTTTACTTTTATAATCACGGGGGATTTCAAAAAGAATACTATGCTCCCTATTCTCCAGAGGTACCTAGGGAACCTTCCTAGTGTTAAAAATAGTTATGTATGTAAAGAAGCAGGGAAGAGCAACTCTCAATTAAAAAAGCCAGCCCAAGACGTAAAATTGACTCTTGATAAAAATGTAGATGAGGATTTTCTTGTCATTAAATATATTACTCCCCTAGGTGATGATCCTGGTTTTAAAGAAGAAATACGCCTGGAGTTTATTAAACAGGTATTAGATTTAAAATTAAAAGAACTTCGCTATAATAAAAATTTGGGAGTATATTTTTCGGTTGCATCGGGATCTATTGATTACCCTAATAAAACCAAAGAGATACAACTTTATCTCCGGAGCAATAGGGAGGATTTCGATAAAGTCCTGGCGGCCTGCCATGGCTTTTTTGAGGAATTGAAAACCGAACCTGTTTCAAGTGATTTTCTAAAAACAATTAAATTATCATCCCTATTCCCAAAATGGCAGGAACCTTTGAACAGGAGAAATAAGTCCGCAATGCAAACCCTTTATGATTTCTATCGATTTGACGTTCCTATTACAGGTGAAAAGCAGGCCCAACAATTTATAGAAGAATTTGATGAAGTAAATCTTTTAAATACAGCAACTGAGTACTTTAATAATGATTATAAATCTACATTTATCGGTAGTCCACCGGAAAAAAAAGAAGGATAAAAATTATAAAGTAAATAAAAAGCCCCGGAAGTTATTATCCGGGGCCTTACAATTAACACCTTTTTATTCATTAAGAATATAAGGTATCTCGGAACCACCATCCTTTGGTACCAGTAGGTCAGAATCAGTATATACCTGGTGAACCGTGTTTGGATCATCGGTAAAGATTACCTCACAGGTGCGTTCAGAAGGCGCAGTACACGTCTCATTCTCTAACTGATAAGGCATTCCATCCCTTTCTACCCATCCGGGAGATTGGACATTTGCTTTATTGGCAAATGCCATTCCAACTGCCATTACGAATGCCAACATTGGCATTAAAAATTTGAAATTTTTCATTTTAATAAAAATTAAGTTAAACAATATGCCTATGCCCTTTCAAAGCTCTAGGCGCTCTAAGTATTGCGCAATACTATTTTATATATACTTTTTTATGATTTCTAAATTGAAGATATATTCCCAGTCCCCCTAAGAACAGAAAACACGTATTAAATACGAGGTGCTCCTGCCAGGATAAATTATTTATTATCCCACCACAAGAACAGGGAATATTGTCACTAAATTCCAGGATCCATATAATATAAACAGTGAAAAGAAAAATTAAACCTGATGCTAAGTACAAACCTAACTCCCTGTATTTGGTACTAATTAAAAGTCCTGCTATGGCTAATTCTATTATAGGTACGACCCAGGAAATAAAAACTGCTTTCTTTTCATTTCCAAAAACCGGGCTGTTTAATAAATCATTGTAAAATTGTGGAGCCTCTATTAATTTACTAAGGGCTGCATAGAACAACAATAAGATAAATGCATATCTTATAAATCCCTGTATGTGGTCTTTCCATTTCATCAGTCCTTTATTTTGATTTCATAAAGGTCTGATTTTTAATAGCTGGTCATTTGACTTTAAAGAATTTGAGTTTGTCTGAGAAGTTATTTTATTTAGGAATTTCGAGCCTGTGTAGGGTTAACTCCATACACTTTTTTAAAAGCCCTTGAGAAATGAGCGAGACTTAAAAAGCCACATTCCTCAGAAATTTCACTGAAGGGAGCACTCGTATCTTTAATTAAAGTATATGCTTTTTCCAGACGTTTCCTTCTATGATACGTATAAATTGTATCGCCGTAGGCACGCTTAAATATCGTTTTTATCTTACTCACACTGCAACCTACTTCACTGCCGATATCGGAAATTTTTGGAAGCCTCCTATCAAGTCTTTCCATAACATACTGATGCAGTTTCCTGACCAGCACACGCTGGTCTTGCAGAAGTAGGCTTCGGTACTCACTTGGATATTTAGCTGAGTAGGGTTTATCGTTGCGCGAATTATTTAGTTTCTCATTTTTGTAAGCTTCTTTGAACACCGATAAAGTATAGGTTTTCTTTCCCTCAGAAACCAATCTATGAAGGTAGCCTAAGCCGGTCCAATAATAACCGCTGTGATGTTTAAACTCCACTTTAAAGGAAAGGTTTTTCTCTATGGCATGTTTTAATAGTTTATAGAGATCGTCAGGTAGTTCTGTATTCTCGCTTATTAATAATCTAACAGGCTTATTTAAAAGTTCGCTATCTGAGTATTTAAGAATCTCCTGCACATTATCTGAATAGGAAGTAATATGAAAATTACGATCGAGGTTGAAAATAATATTTTCAAATACTTCTTTACTCTTCTCGTGGTTGATTTGATGAACAGCAGTATCAATTTCTTCCACCATA
Source organism: Salegentibacter tibetensis (assembly GCF_020164485.1). Classification (GTDB taxonomy): domain Bacteria; phylum Bacteroidota; class Bacteroidia; order Flavobacteriales; family Flavobacteriaceae; genus Salegentibacter; species Salegentibacter tibetensis. Next base: position 16,480 of record NZ_JAIQZA010000028.1, on the reverse strand, counting down.
GTATTTAGGGAAACCACTATCTGTTCCAGTTCGTCTTTCTGATTTCTAAGCGGAAGTGTATATGTGTAAGTACCAAGGGTGATTTCAGTTATGAAATCAAGGATTTCCTGGACTCTTTCCTTAAAGTTATCATTAAACATAATAGCATGATTTAAAAAACGATCACTTGTAGTGATTCAAAAAACCCAGAGCTTCTGAAATCGTGTTAAAGCCTTTGGTTGGTACTGAAGGGTTACTAATTTTAATATATGCTTTATACAAGGTTCCTGCATACGCATTTTCCATCACAATAGCTACAGCGAGCGCTTTTAAACATCCATTCTCGGCAAGGTATTCCCTGGCAGCTTTACTTGCTGTTTTTAATTGTCTAACGTCACAGAGAATAGGATAGGAAATTCCATTTTGAAAACGGATCCTGGTCTTAACTACTGCTTTGGCAGCTTCCAGATCGAGTACGGTATTTGGTTTATAGACAAAATTTAGAATACCCTCTTCTATCCAGAAGTGCGCATACTTATCTCCTTTAATCATGAAAAGCCCTATTATATCTCCAATTTAAATAAAAAAATAATAACAAAACCTTATTATTAACCTATACATATCGCGGTACACGCCCTATTTTGGTATCATTTGAAAGCATTTGACTTTAAAGTTTATGATTTGACTTAAAAGCCATTTTTTTTTATAAAATTCTGAAACCCAAAATGTTTTCATAGTTTCATATTGCTTAATTCGTAGGGCATGGCAAAAATTAAACATAATAACTTACTGGATACGGTAGTATCTGTGATGACGAATGCTAAAGAAGCAGGGGCCATCCATTTATATGCTGAAGGCGATAATTTTGATGGCCGCCAGATCCAGATTAAAGGAAAGAAACTTTTCCATTTTGGTACAACCGGCTATTTAGGCCTTGAACAGGATGAACGATTAAAGCAAGGAGCTATAGAAGCTATTAGCGCTTACGGGACTGAGTTTCCACTCTCCAAATCTTATATATCTCATCCGTTATACGCGGAACTGGAAGCACTAATGACTGAGATATACGGGCATCCAATTGTAATAACAAAAAATAGCACCCTGGGACATATGGGTGTGATTCCTTCGGTAGTGGATGATGGAGACGGGGTAATTTTAGATCATCAGGTTCATTGGAGTGTCCAAAGTGCAGTTAACCCATTAAAGCTTCGTTCGGTACCTGTTGAAATGATCCGGCATAATAACTTGGAAATGCTGGAAAGCAAAATTAAAAAACTTCAATCTAAATGCAGAAAAATCTGGTATATGGCCGATGGTATGTATTCGATGTTTGGAGATTATGCACCTATTGAAGAATTAATGGTGCTTTGCAAAAAATATCCGCAACTTCATATCTATTTTGATGACGTACACGGAATGAGCTGGAAAGGTAAGCACGGTAGCGGGTATGTTATGAGCATTTTGAAAGAACTTCCGGATAGAGTGATACTCTTTGGTACTATGAGCAAAACTTTTGGTGCCAGCGGAGCGGTACTGGTTTGCAGTGATAAAAAAATCCAGCAAAGGGTAAAGAATTTTGGAGGCCCACTAACATTTTCAGTACAACTGGAACCGGCTGCGGTTGGAGCGGCTATTGCTTCTGCAAAAATTCATTTGAGTGATGAAATTTATAAAATGCAGGAGGAACTGGCTGACCGCATATCTTATTTTAACCATTACTTGAAGCAGACGAATCTTCCAATAATTGTGGAAAATGATTCCCCGGTTTTTTATATAGGGGCAGGAATGCCAGAGACAGGTTTTAATTTAGTGAACAGACTTATTAAAAATGGGTATTATGTAAATATTGGTTTCTTTCCAGCTGTTCCTGCTAAAAATACAGGCTTAAGGATTACAATATCAAGACATAACCAGAAAGAAGAAATTAAGGGACTTGTAGATAGCCTGGTAGAAGAATTTCCGAAAGCCCTGAAAGAGACTAAAACCAACCTTGAACGTGTAAATTTCGCCTTTGGCCGTGGCAGTAAAAATTTAAGCCTGGCAAAACAAAACCAATCTAGTCTGAGTTTAGAAGCTTATAATTCTATTGTAGAAATCGATCCTAGACTATGGAATAGTACTGTAGGAGGACATAGCTTTTATGATTGGAATGGCCTTAAATCTTTAGAGAATATACTAAAAGATCAGAATTCCCCCGAACATAATAACCAGTTCTATTATTATATCATCCGGGATGAAAATCAAAAATGCTTACTGGCAACATTTCTATCGTTTGGTATATGGAAGGAAGATATGCTGGCACCTAAGTCAGTTTCGGTTGCCATAGAAAAGATTAGGGAAACAAAACCTTATTACCATACAAGTACCTGCCTTAGTCTTGGGTCGATGATTTCTGAGGGAGATCACTTATACCTGGATCAGGACTCTCCAAGGTGGAAAGAGGCGTTTAATTTATTGCTGGAAGAGATCGAGAAACTGGAAAAACGACTTCAACCTCAGTACCTCATCCTACGAGATTTCGATGCAGGTAATGAAGCTATTAAATCCTTTCTTCAAAATAAGGGATATGTTCAAGTTGCAATGCCAGAATCAGCAGTCTACACAGAATTCAATTGGGGATGCAAGAAAGAGTATGTAAACACGTTGAGCAAGCGTTCAAGAAAACATTTCAGAAACGATATTGAAGCTTTTAAAGATAAACTTGAAATCAAGATTAGAGATAATTTATCCCAGTCCGAACTTGAAAGGTCATTTAAACTTTATATGGCGGTAAAGGACAATAACCTCGGTTTAAATACATTTACTTATCCCTTCTCCTTATTTCAGCATATGAATTCTTCTTCACAATGGGAATTCATTTTGATATATCTATATGACAAGCACAGGACATTGGCGGGGGTCATGTTTTGTTATAAAAATTCTGAAAAAATTTATACCCCCGCTGTTGTAGGGATGGATTATGAATTCTCCAGGGAATATAATATCTACAGGCAGCTTTTATACCAAACAATACTTCGAGCCCAGCAGTTGGGTTTTATTAGAATTGATTTTGGATTGACAGCAGGGTTTGAAAAGCGAAAAGTTGGTGCTAAAATCATTGATAAATGCGCCTATATTCAAACTCGGGATAATTTTGCTTTAGAAGCTCTAGATTGGCTTAGAAAAGATTAACGCCCCCATAAAAGCATAATTTTTAATATATCCTCCTTAAAAAACCATATTGAAAATAGCGCAGCAACGGTATTATTTGTTTTCTCTAAAAACGAATCATATGTTTGAAAAAGCCATGTCGACATTTAGCGAAAACGTCGAACGCTTAATTCAGTCGGGTAAAACCGATTTGAAGAAGGCTGATGACGGTATAAGCTTATGCATTAAAACTTTATTAAAACTGCAAAAGCAGGTTGATAAGGAGGATTTCGATGATACCCAGTCGGAGATTGAATTTTTCAGGAATATAAAACCTTTACCCATGAGTTACCTGATTTATTTCACCGAGGTTAGGTCTTGCGAACTCCTGCTACCCAAAGCCGGCAATTCTCATAAGGTTCGCTTTTTAGAAAAAGAAATTAAGAAGATCAATAAATTCTTTTCGGCCAATAATAGTTTCGTTAATTATATGGAACAAAACCATAATTACCTGGATCATGAATTTTTTAGCAGAAAAGGCAGAAGAGATTTCTCCTTTAGTCCCAGTATAAATTATTATCAAAACCCTGAATTCTCCACTTCCCACGATATGTTATGGGCCAAAGTTCAGGCATTATATCGCTTCATACATTACATTAGGGAAAAACTAGAACTCATCCAGCCAGGAAGCAGTGGTGATTTCCGGGAACGCCAACCCAATTTATTATTATGGTCAGGGTCAAAAATTTCATTGGTAGAAATTATTTACGCTTTGTATCACCAGGGGGACATTAATCACGGAACTGCAGATCTAAAAACCATCGTTTCTGCTTTTGAAGACTTTTTCAATATTAAAATTGATAATTTCTACAAAACCTACGGCGAAATGAGGGCCCGAAAAGATCCAAGGGCAAAGTACCTATATCAAATTGCGACCAACCTGGAGGCCAAAATGCGGAAAGATGATGAAAAGTAATTTCTCGTAGTAAAACGGTACTACGGAAAACCAATCCTCCATTAATTTTATAGCATTTTAATTCTACTTCCCTCCCACTTTACAATCATACTTCAACAATTCTTATCATCTACTATTAAACGTTAAACTTTCTCGTAGTACGAATGAGGTATGGAATAGTTAAACATAAACTAAATCAAATTTGTAGAACAATTGTCAAACCAGGTCAGGAACTCACAAATGTAATGTTCCGAGCCATAAAATTTGTTCTATTATGCCAACATCAATTATTACCACCGATGATCTTCGAGATTTCAAAATGGAATTACTCGAAGAAATTAAACAACTTCTCAGTAATCAGGATTCTGGAAATTTAAAGAAATATTTGAAATCTTCAGAGGTCATGGATTTATTACAAATAAGTCCCGGAACGCTTCAGAATTTACGAGTGAATGGCACCCTACCGTTCACTAAGGTAGGAGGCATTATTTATTATGATTCAGCGGAAATTCAGAAAGTGATGGAAAACAACCGCGTTCACTATTTAGATCTATAGGTTATGAATTACATAAAGCAATTGAACGCCGTTTTTGAAAAGTTCTATTTTGACGATCGCTTAAATCCTACCCATATCAGCTTATATATGGCTTTATTCCAGGAATGGAATAGCAACAGGTTCGCAAAGGATTTTTTTGTGAACCGAAGGGATTTGATGCGTGTAGCCAAGATCGGTTCCAAATCTACCTATCACAGGTGTGTAACCGACCTTAATAGCTGGGAGTATCTTTGCTATTATCCTTCTAATAACCCGTATAAGGGTAGTAAAATCAAGATGCTCGTTTTTGGGACAAGTGATGAACCGGATGAGGGACAGTACGATCCCAAATTAGAACAGCTTGCTGAACACTACCATCCCATGGACAATCCAGAAATAGGACGCCACCCTCCCAATAATGGACAGGCAGTGTACTCGCAGCGTCCCACCAGTGGACAAGCATTGGTATCTACTATAAACAATAATAAACCAATTAAACATACTAAACATCCAAACAGTTTGAAGGAGGTCCTGGATTTTTTTAATGATAAAAATCTTGACCCAGAATACGCCAAAAAATTCTTCGAGTACTATGAGGCTCGACATTGGCAAACAAGCGATGGGATGGAGATTAGAGATTGGCGAGCCCTGGCTAGGCATTGGGTAGAAAAAAATTCGCTAATGAGAAAAAAAAGGAATTTAAATAACTCGCAAGTATCCCAATTCCGGGACAACCTGCGAACCACTAAAAATAAAGATTATGGACAACCCCTCTAAAATTACTGAAGGTGGAATTGAATATTCCCTGGGGAAATTCGATGGACACTGCGTGCATTATGATTTTTCAAAAATCCTGATATATCTCAATGCAAAAGGAAAACTTCTTTTTGGTAAGAAATTTAAAATTTATAAAGAAGATAAGACCTTCTTACTAAAACTAACCTCGTACTTCATCCGGGATGAAGCTAATTGTAAAAAATACGGTATTGATCTGAATAAAGGAATATTACTATCGGGACCCGTGGGATGTGGAAAAACTTCCTTGATGAAATTATTACGGCATTTAGTCCCTGCTCAGCGACCATACGAAATGATTCCCAGTCGCAATGTCACCTTTAGTTTTAACCACCTGGGTTACAAAACCATTGAGGATTACGGCAACTCGAAATTTTATTGTTTTGATGATTTGGGAGTTGAACCGGTAGGAAGATTTTATGGCAAAGATTTAAATGTGATGGGCGAAGTATTACTATCCAGATATGAACTTTTCCAGGAGACCAGGAAAAAACTTAAAACCCATGCCACCACTAATTTAAATGCTGAAGAACTGGAAGAACATTATGGAAACAGGGTACGTAGCCGAATGCGGGAACTTTTTAACCTAATTGCTTTTGATGAAAAAACCAGGGATAAAAGGGTATAGAATGAAAATTCGTTTGAAGGCAAAATACTATCCCTAATCATTCTCTTTTTATGGAACATAATATTAAAATTGACGTTTTTAGGCTTCCTCCTCTTTTCCACTTTTCAAGTTATCAACAGCCTGACTTCAAAATCACATAAAATTTGATAGCAAATAGAATCATTGTAATTCAATTAAATACAAACAATATTTTATTAACAAATAATTGATTTTCAGGTATTTAACCCTTTTAATTTATAATTTTCTCATAACGAAAACGAGTCAAAAATTTAAAACTTTCCGTTATGAAAAAATCAATCTTCCTGGCAACTTTTTTCTTGTTGCTCTCCACTTCACTTTTTGCGCAAATCGGTGGGATCGAAGATTCCGTGGCCGATATCTCCGATACCATTCGGAATATATTTCCCATTATCCTTGGAGTCATCTTTTTGGTCGGATTCCTTTTTAATGCCGGTCACTTCTTTGGGGAAAACTCCGATCTCAAAAAAGGAATTACCCGGGTGTTAGTCTTTGTGCTTATTGCGGGCGTCGTGGTAGGCATCTTCAGCTATTTAATCACCATGGTAGTCTAAATCGCGAACAGGAATCATTATGAAAAAATATTTTCCTTATAGAAACATTCGAAAAGGTGCGGTCATCTTCGGGCTTTCCCTTCCCTTATTCGCCCTAATGATGCTATCTATTATCGCATCCCTGTTGGTGATCATTTTCTCCTTCAGCCTGGGTGTAATAATAAGTGCCCTGCTCTTTAATGCCGGATTATATATCGGACTCAACCGTATCAGCAGGCTCCTGGAATTTCTAAAGATGACCGGAGCATTTCCAAAGATTATCAGTAACAAAAGAAATTCAGGTATCGATTATGAAAAAAATTAAGCTTTCCTCCCACTGGCCAATTGCCGATATCCGGGACAATATCGTTTTTGCCGGAAATGGCAATGTGGTATTATGCTACCGGCTCGACCTGCCTGAAATTTATTCCCTCTCAGAGAAAGATTTTGAAGACCTGCATGTAACCTGGTTCCAGGCTATCAAATCCCTACCCGTTGGAACGGTCGTGCATAAACAAGATATCTATGAGAAAAAAGCATTTACTGCCAATGGACTGCCAAAGAAAACCTTTTTGGAAAAAGCCACTCGTGACTATTTTAAAGATCGGGAGTACATGGCCCATCGCTGCTTACTATTCTTCACCCTGACTGGAAACAAGGCATTGCAAAATTCCAAATACGTAAACCCTTTCCGAAAAGTTTCCAGAGGCATCATCAGGGAACTTGATGCTAACCTCCAAAGCTTTATCAGCTCGGTAAGTGATTGTATATCCTTTATTTCTAACAGCCGGAAGGTTTCAATAAAACTATTAGCAGCAGAAGAAATCACCAACCTCACTACCGAATACTTCAACGGTTTTAATGAAGGTTTCGACACTGATATCCTGCTGGAAAAACAACATATTCAAACCGGGGACAATTATTTTGATGCCCTGGCCATCAATAGCGAGCTGTGCTTTGGCGAAAGTGTACAGACAAGCAAAACCAATGAGCGATTTACATCCGATGATTTTGTTTTTCACCAGGGGTTTATTGATGGACTAGGGCTTAATCTAAAGGAGAACCATATTGTCAACCAGATCCTCTACCTGGATGATAAACACAAGTGGCGTAAGCTGCTGGATAAAAAGGTAGAAGAACTTAGCAAGAGTTCCAATTTCGGCTCTCAAAACAAAGTCGTGCTTGAAAAGATTCAGGATATCCTGGAGAAGATAAACGGTGATGATAATGCCCGGATCATCCGTGGCCATCTCAATGTAGTCTTTTGGGATCGCGAACCCGATAATTTAGAGCGAATTGCCTCTAAAATTAAAGCAGAGTTTAAAGAACTGGATATCATTCCTTACGCCCCACGAGGAGAAGAACGAAAGAATTATCTGCTTAACAGTTACTGCTGCTTTTCTTCCAATTTTTCCGATGAAGATCTTTATGTGACCGATTTAAAACACGCTTTGTGCCTGTTTATCAATAACACCAATTATAAAACGGACCCTGCCGGCATCATTTTTAATGACCGCCAGCATAACATCCCGGTACTCAAAGATGTTTGGGATGAGCGAAAAAAACGGATCAAGGCGCGCAATTTTGCCATCTTCGCCCCTACCGGGGAAGGGAAATCCTTTTTGGCCAATAACATCCTGCGTCAATATTTTGAAAACGGGGTGCGCCTGGTTATTATCGATCTTGGAGGTTCTTATACCAAGTTCGCAAAGCTTTATCCCGAACAATACACTGTTTTACGCTACGAGAGTGGCAAGAGTTTAGGAATTAATCCTTTTTATATATCCAATGACGGTGATGTGGGTCCTGAGCGGCTGGAGGATTTATCGGTCTTCCTATTTGAACTCTTTGCGGCTGATAGTAAAGTGGGCAAAGCGCAATCCGTAGCCATAAAAAAGATTCTCCGCTACTATTACCAAAACACAACTAAAAACCATTCTTTAGATAGTTTTTACCGTTTTATAGAGCAGCGAAAAGATGAGCTTCTCGACACCCTTAAAATCCATCCCGACTACTTCAATATTACCAGCTTTTTGCACGTGCTCTCGGAGTATGTCGGCGATGGTCTATATAGCTTTTTGTTCGAAGTAAGCGAAGATCAAACCTATAAGATCGAAGATAAGCGATTGATTGTTTTTGAACTCGACGAAGTAAAGGACAATAAAGAGATCCTCTCGGTGATGCTCAAACTGATAAAATCGGCCATCCAACGCACCATCTGGAAAAACCGGGCCGAAAAGGGAATTATCCTCTTTGATGAATTTGCCAAACAACTCAAGTTTGAAAATGTCCTGGAAAGCGTGGAATTCTACTACCAGGCGATTCGTAAACAAAACGGGGCCATTGGAATCATCTTACAATCCATAAACCAGCTTCCTAATAACGCTACTTCCTCAAGCATTCTGGAAAATACCCAGGTGATCTATAGCCTGAACAATGAAAAAGGTTATGATGAATTAGCCCGGCGCCTTAGCCTTTCCAGCCACGATCTCAATCAACTCAAATCCATCAGGAATAATCTAACCGGCAAACGCAAGTACACCGAGATATTCATAAAAATTGGCAAGGAAAGCAACATTTTCCGCCTGGAAGTTCCCCCCGAAGTCTATGCAGCTTACCTCACCGACGGTAGCGAAAATGAGGCCATAATGGCCATTTACAATAAAACAAAAGATATGGAAAAGGCTATAAAGGAATTCATCAGTCAATCCTAAACACTCATTAATATTTAAAACAATTCGATATGAAAAACAATCACAAAACCTGGATACTAACACTGGCCTTGGCCTTATTTTCATCTGGCCACATTGTGGCCCAGGGGATGCCGGTGTATGATAATACGAACTTTGTAAGCCTGGTCAAATCCCTGGTGGAATCGGCCAAGCAAACCGCTAACCTGGTCAAGACCGTTAACTTCTTAAAAGCACAGAAGGAAAATATTGAGAAGGTCAATAGCGTGGTGCAGGATTTAAAAGCCGTTCGCGAGATCGGCCGCAACAATCAACGTCTTATTTCGGTTATGCAAGATGACCTTCGGGATATATTGAATTCCCCTTATATCAAACCCGATGAAGTAAGCCGTGTTACCGAATCCTTCAGTGCGGTGGTTGAAAACTCCCTGGAGACCGCAAGCTTTATCGATGAGATTTTATCGAGTGATCATTTAAAAATGAGCGATGCCGAGCGGGCTGAAGTTTTAAAACAAAAAGAACTCGAGTCCAAAGAAATGGTCTCCGATGTGCGGCTAAAGACTAAACGCTACCGCGAGATCATTTCCTTTAGGAAAATGCAGGATAAGATCAATAACCGGGAAACAGGCTTTTGATGATTAGCGGGGTAATCATACTGGCTGTAGGCGTCGAATATATCGATAGCGTTTTCCAAACCATCCAGGAGAGCGAGTTTTCCCGCTATACCATTGTGGGCATGAAGACTTTGGCTGTACTCTTCTTTTTGGTGAACATCCTTAAAAAGTATAATGAAGGCGTAGCTGATAGACAGGGCTATACCTGGGGGCTTTCTCCCGGGGATCTGGCTAAAAATTTCGCAGTGGTACTGCTGGTTATTTTCTCAACCCAAATCCTGGGGTTCTTTGACAATATTCTTGTGGCTATTGAAAATCAGTACCGCGATACGGCCCCTGCCCTTCTCCCTCTGCAAATGCAGGAGATTCCCATCGAGGAAGATGTCTCCCCTATGGGGGCGATGCGTAAAGCCATGGCTTTACTTTATGAAGCCCTGGTGACTCCCCTATACGGCTTTAAAACCTTTGCATTTCTAATCAGCCTGTTTTTATGGATCCTTGATTTATTTATCTACCCGCTATTTTTGGCAGAGCGTTATTTCCTCCTTGGAATCATGCAAGCCTTTTTTCCGTTGGTGATTAGCCTGGCCGTATTTGAGAAATTCCGAACGATGGCCTATGGTTTTTTCAGGTTGTATGCTGCAGTGTATATGCTGGTTCCGGCCTTCTTCCTGGTCAATGTGTTTATTAACGCTCTTTATACGGAAATCAATACTAATTTCTGGCAGAACCTATTCGGTACGGATTACGGAAGCGGTTTTTTTGCACCGGTGGTAGAACTGGGTTCGATAGTATTTATCGTGTTTTTAAAATTCAAGCTCTACCGGCGTGCCATTTCATTTACCCTGAGACTGTTCACCACTTAATCAATAGCAACCGATATAACCACTTTAAGTCATTGAAAAAAATATTTTAAAAATGAAAACACCTTATAAAAATATCTATTCGGTATTAAAGCTAAACCGCTTTATCGTGCTGGCCGTAGTGCTTTGCTCGATGTTTTGCAGTGTGTTTGCAATTTGGATGGCCATCTCAACCAGAAACAAAGCCTTGAACAGTGCCTTCGCCATCAATACCGACGGCAGTATTATTCCTTTAAAACTGGTAACCCAGAAGGAAAACTTCCGGGTGGAAGCTCTGGCTCATTTGGAATTGTTTCACACCTACTTCTATAATATCGATGCCAGCAATTACGAGAAAAATTTGGAAAAAGTATTATGGCTGGGCAATAGTTCGGTAGACAACCTTTACAGGCAAAAAAAAGCCGAAGGAGTGTACAACCGCTTATTGCAATATTCACTGGTTCAAAAGGTGTTGAGTATTGAATCCCAGCTCGAAGAAAGGGAAGATTCGCATCATTTTAAGACCACAGTTATTTTCGAGATCAACCGCGGCAGTATTGTCGACACCTATGAGCTGGTTTCCACAGGAAAACTGCTCATCGTAGATCGCCACTTCCCCCATAACCCACACGGGCTACTCATCACAGATTATTTTGAAAACAGCCTAAGAAAAATTACCCAGCAAAATTAAAACTACAACAGATGAAAATAGAGAAAAACAAAATAGTATTTATCAGTGTACTTGTGGTCATTGTGGTATTCCTTATAACCTATACCCTAATAATCACCGGAGGCGATGAGCAGGAACAAGAAAACCTCCGGCAAACAGAGGTCCCGGCTCTTGAAGAAGAAAGCCAGGAAACCTACGGTTCCAAACTGGAGGCAATTGACGATCTCAAAGAAGTTCGGGAGAAGAATGCGCCGAGTATTTACGATGAAAAGCTTATTGATTCTTTAGGCTACTATGACACCGAGCTGTTGGAAAAGGAAAAAGAGCGCAAGATAGATAGCATTTATGAGCTGGGACAAACCAGATATGAGCAAATAACGAAAATACCCAGCCCACCTGAGAGTAACAGTCCTACCCAAACAAAAAGACCATCAAAGTCAGATACAACAGAAAACCGGGAAACGCAAAAAATAGAAGCCAAAGAAATGGGATTAGAGCATCAATTATTCTTTGCATCTGCACCTAAGAAGTCCGAGCCTGATATTACAGGCGCTACCGATAAGGAAATTAAAGTAGTGGTCGACGGCACTCAGGTAATCAAAGCCAACTCCAGGCTACGGATGCGGCTTGCACGCCCTGCCAGGATCGGTGTTAAACTTATTCCTAAAAACACCCCGGTTTTCGGTTTTGTCAGTTTTCAGCCCAATCGGGTCCTTATCGAGATTCAAAATATCAATAACCATCCCTCCAGCCTAAAAGCTTTTGATCTTGAAGATGGTAGTGAAGGCATTTATATCGAGAATAATTTCCGGGCAGAAGTTACAACGGAAGTCCTGGATGATGTGATAAGCGATATCAACATCCCGAGCGTGCCACAAGTCAGTGGGATAAGCAAAGTATTCCGGCGCAATAACCGGAACGTAAAAGTGACCATACTTAATAATTACAGATTGATCTTAAAAGCCGATAAGCCCGGAATAAACTGGGGAACTGCTAACCAATAAAAACGAATCCGATGAAAAACTATATTTTAATCACATCCACGCTACTGGTGTTTGCTTTCACCAATGCACAAAATCAGGAAAAGCTGGACACTATTTACGCCAATGATCATAAAAATGTCGCGCTATTTTTCCCTGAAGCGATCAACCAGGGCATTACCGGTGCTGAGCATTTTGTTTTTACTTATAACCGGGAAAAACAACAGCACTTTGGACTACTGCAGGCCAAGGCCGGAAAAGAAAGCAACTTGCTTGTTATCGGGGCAGATGGATCGGTCTTCTCCTATATCCTGAAATACAAAAAACAACTTTCCAGGCTGAATTATTTTATCGCGAAAAAGGAAAGCATCGGGAAAGAAAAGCCTGTTGTTAGGGATTCGGTTAAGGACGAAAACCCGCAAAAGGACTTAAGTAGTAATAAAGATCATTTCCGTAGATTCTGTAGCTACCTGCTTAGTATAAAGCAACGCATAGGCCGAATCAAAAAACGCAAGCACGGCATAGTTTTAAGCGTTGATAATATCGTTTTTAATAAGGAGCAGCTCTATTTTGTAATCAAAATTGAGAATAATTCCAGCCTGGATTATGACCTCAATTTCTTAAAACTTTCCAATGAAACGCGCAAAAAAGGAAAGAAGAAATCCCTACAGCGTTTATACCAGCAGCCCGTTTTCAAGTATAGCTTACCGGCTAAGATTGGTAAAAACCAAACCGCAAAAATGGTATATGTACTGCCAAAATTTTCATTATCCAATGATAGAAGGGCAGTTTTGGAACTCAATGAAAATCGCGGGGAACGAAATTTAAAACTAAAGATATCGCATCGGTTTATTAATAACCCAAACTAGTGAACTTAATAAGCACCTTACTATAATGATTTAATTCTTTAGCTTTCTTGCCCCGTGCCGTTACCTATATTGTTGTTTGCTACTTTGTGATTTTTCAGCAAGAATCATTTCAATCAATCCCCCCGTAAGAACAGGTTGCACATAGTTTTATCTAAAATTTTTCCTTATCGGAAAGTTTTAAAATGTTGCAATTCATTTGTGCTATCTTCTCCCCTAACACCAGTAAAGAGGTCTTCTTGAACTTGCGGGGTGACTTGCGGGCAACTTGCGGGGCACTTTGGTTACCGAAATAGGGCTCAGGTTGTTAATTTTAAAATTTATTTAGCCCCTGGTTTATTTTGACCGTTAATTTCAAATTACCCATTTTACTTCTTTTAACCTTACCGAAATCCTCATCAGGGATTGTAACACATCCCTCTCTTCAGGAAAGTCTCCGGTTAGCAGCTCCCTAAAAGCACCAGAATAAGTTTTGCTTAAGGATTTCCAAACTGTCTCTGTTTGGCTAAAGAACAGGGATTCGGATGGATGTGCTGATAACCACTCCTTATCATTGGGGATGGCCTTATCATCATCTTTCCCCACTTGCAGCAACATTTTTTCAAAATCATCTGATTGCAAAAACGAAGAAATTTTATCTCGTTGCAGCAGTTGGTGTAAATCGTAGGTATGGCGAACCTTATCAGTTAAATCTTCCAAAGGTTTTTCCGTATAGGAAAACCTAACCAGGCTTATTATTTTTTCACAAAATGTACGCTCTATACTTAAAACCGTAACCTTAAAGGGTTCAAGTTGATATTCATTGATAAGGTCTATATTATTGGTCGTGGCAATAAATGCGGTAATCATAGAGTGAATACTTACTCTCTCTGAAGGATGGGATTTGCCCAGACTTGAAGCTTCCACTACAATATGATCCCGGACTTGGCCGAATGCCCCCTCCACGCCTGCTTTATCATAACCATACACCAGTTTTCTAATTTTCCCACGTTTGTTTTCCAAAGGATGTTTAGGAATTGCGGTCATAACCGGTTCCAGAACACCAGTGACTTTTTTGAGTTTTCGTTTTAGAGAATTATCGGTTTCCCCCGCTTCTTTTATGACGACCAAATCAATATCTTCCGAAAAGCGCTCAATAATTCCGAAGCATTTGGAAAGGGATGTTCCACCTTTAAACACTGCGAGCTCCCTGGTTGATTCATTGGTAAAAATCTCCTTAAGTGCAAAAGTAACCCAATAGTCTTTTTCCACATAGATTTCAGAAATCCCTAAATGTTGGGCAGTAGCTACAATAGCTCCTTGAAATGCAGCTTTATAATTATGTAATTTCATTATGAAATATTCCAGTTTGAGCTCGTCGTTAATATTTTTTCGGATATTCCGAATTCATAATTACTTAAATAATTAATGGTATTTTTAAGCGGTTCACTCACCTCCTTATAAGAAATTGATTCAAGAAGAGCACCTAAAAATGCCCTCACCTTTGGAGGATAGGATTTAGCAAAATTGACCAATTTAATTTTATCGGTATCAGAAAGCTCTTTAATTTTTTTCTTTAAAAAATCAACACCCTTCTTTTTGTCCATATCCGGGATCTTCTTAAAGTCCTTCATTACATCCAGTAATTGCAAGAAAGGAATATTTTCTTTTGAAACAGGAACATAGCTTTTGGCAGACTTTACAACAAGGTTTCCGATCCTGGTTTTTATCACTTTATCCCAACTGGCAACTCTTACGCTTGTAGGGATTTGAGTAGTAAGGCCCAATTCATTATACAAACGAAGGCCTGTTATGTATGCAATTTGCTTACCGTTTTCAAAAAGGTAGTTATAAAGTAATTCTTCCTCACTTGGTTTTATTTCTCCAAAAATAGTTTGTTTAGGCTTATAATACATGCCATTTTTATATCTTTTAATCACACCCCTGGCAGCCAACCTACTTAAAGCTTTTGCAGCAGCAGAGAATTCATTTTGAGGAATAGATAGGCTGTCATATGTAAATACTTTCCCGGTATTTATACGATCTACTTTAGATTTTATGGATGTCGCAATATTCATAGCACGACAAAGATAATGAATTAGATCACAAATTGTCAAGTTTTTTACAGTATTTACTTGACAAATAATGAGAATGAAATTATAACTAGAATTATATTGCGCTACCCAAATATTGATTTGGCATCCTTATATACCTGTTCAAAATTAGCTTCCAAATCAGCTTTAGAATAACGTATTTGATCTTTAGCCCCAGGTAGTTCACGCCTAATTCTCTGCAATTTAAACTGCACTTTTTTATCCTTTCCATCCGCGTAGGTTATAAACTCTCCTTCTCTCAGTCTAAAGAAAACATCGGCACGGATTTTTGGGATTTCCTTCTCACCGGTGGTTACTCGCGTATCAAAATCAAGGCTGTACCCGCGGTTCACACTGGTAGTAGGTTTCTTCACAATTTCAAAAAAACGTTCGTAGTATTTTGCGGTATCGGGGTCGTTGACCTTTCCAAAAAACTGGTAGGACAGGTTACTTAAAATTGCTTTGCTAGCTTTTTCTCCATACATCATATCGTTTTGGATCTTATCCTGCATCACATAGATAGTAGCAATATCATAACTGCGAAGCGTGGCTGGAATACGGTGCATATTAAGCAGGCGAATAGTTGGCGCCTCTTCCATCAAAAGGAAAGAAGCTTTGGAATTACGAACACTCATTTGTTTGGTCATGGTATGGATGATCGTGGCTATGACCGGTGAATATGAAGCTTCGTATTTGGGGTTGTTCACGACGGAAATAACTGCAGGGTTTGCTTCATTATTAATATGAAGTGGTACCTCATCTTTAGAAAGTACCATAAAAATCTGTTGGGTACTGATCCGTTTAAGGGCATTTGCCAGGGTACTTTTTACCCCGGCCGTTTGTCGCTCGGAGTCCTTTCCACTGATAAAGGCATCGGCCATGGCGCGGGAGGTGGTATTGGTTTCCAAAAACTGGATAAGGCTATCGGTATCCAGGTACTGGTAGATAGCGATAAGGTGAGGGAGCGTACAAAATTCCGGGTACGTAGTTTTTAATTTCCAGATCAGTCCCCCGATCAAACCCTCGGCGGCATCGTTAAAAAATTTTGTAGTTCCCGAGGGGCCGGATTCCCGTTGCTCTAGCAGGTTTTCCACCAGTACCCGGGAAACTTCATTCACGCTTTCCTCGTTCTCCAGGTATTGTGGGGCAATAGGATTGACCCGATGGAAGATAT
>NZ_JAIQZA010000027.1 GCF_020164485.1 Salegentibacter tibetensis | reverse complement strand
TATGGTATCCATAGTATGCAAATGCAGGGGGCACTTGCTATTTTCGCCGTAAACCTCAAGAGAATTCTTAAATTAACTATATAAGTCCGAGATCTTGAGGGAAGTAAGCTTAAAAAGCGATCAGAAGGGTTATTAGACCATTTTGAGGCATAGAATAATAAAAATATCTACACCTTAAAAATCACCAATAAAAAAAGCGACCAAGTCAAAAAATATATTTTTGCTTGATCGCCTTCATAAAATTACCTCAAAGGAGATAGTTTTTCAGTGCCCTCTCCCTACACGGTGGTTTTTTTTATGTTTTAAATTAAACCTTTTTAAAATTTTAAAGTCTTAAAACAAAAGCCCCACTTAAATTGCTATGAAAAAGATTTTTTAGATTAGATTTCTAAAGATCAAAGTGGGACTCTTTTAGATAAATTAGTTGAGTTTGTTTGAATTTTGAAATGAGAGCAGCATAAGGAAAACTGAAAATCTAAATTTTATATCTGAGCCAAATAAAATTTATCTCCTTTTCTGCTCTCTTTTTATTTTTATTAGAGAAAAAACTTAGCTATAAGTCCTCCGGCAAGCCACAGGTAACATACAAAAGCAATATATTTCAAGCTTGTTTCCAGCAACTGACTTTTAGGTGCCATTTCCTTCATATGCATCACATCTGCTCGCTTAAAAAACCCAAGATAAATTAGAATCCCGGAAATTGCCAAAAAGAGCATATTCAGCCAGAAAGTATAATCTATTTTAAAGTGTTCGGCATCGGTTATTTTTACTGCAGATGGATCTGGTAATAAATTAAAAAGATTGAACCCGTAATGCAACAATAAGGAAGTACCAACAAGCGCAGCAAAAAGGAGGAAAAGTATAAAGAAAGACATTTTCCAGCCATAATATTTTGCATTAATTCTTAATACGGGAAAAACTACCAGATCACTAAAAATAAAGGCCATTACTCCCGCAAAACTCACTCCTTTCCCAAAGAGAAGCGCTGCCAAAGGAATATTTCCCATAGACCCTATAAAAGTCAAAAAGGCAGCAATTGGACCAACAATAATATGTTCAAGAATAGTAAAAAAGCTAAAGTCTGTATTTCCATCTCCAGTGTTTATAAATAAAGTCTGAAAGAAAGAATCCGGAACAAAGGCGGCAACAACCCCCGCAACGGTAAATCCCAGGGTCACATCTTTCCAAACCATTTTCCATTCCATTGCGTATTGCTTTGAAACCTTGGCCCAACTGGTTTCAGATTTCACTTTCTTCTTCCAGGATTTATCAGAATCTTCTTCACCATCGTCTTTTTCATCGAGCCGTTCTCGTGCTTTTTTAATTAATTTCTGCGGATTGATAAGCCTAATCAATATCCAGCTGATAAGAATAAGCAATATTCCACCTACATATTCTCCTACTACAAATTGCCAGCCTAAAAAGATCGCAATTAAAATTCCCAGCTCTATAACCAGGTTGGTCGAAGCAAGAAGGAAAGCAATAGAGGAAGAAAAACTCGCACCTTTTTTAAACAGGCTTTTGGTAGACGCTAATGCAGAGAAACTACAGGAGCTACTTATAAAACCAAAGAAAGCTCCCAATAGAAGACTCTTAGACTCATCTTTCCCCATAGTTCTTTCCATGCGCTTTTCAGTTAGGAAAATCTGGATACAACTGCTTATTACATACCCCAGAATAAAGGCCCATAAAGCCATCCAAAAAAAACCGGCACTGGTGTATGCCGCTTCTCCCCACTTACTTAAAAAATCCTGCATTTAATTAATTTTTGGCTAGGTAGATTATAGTAGCTACTGTAATTTAGTATTTTTTAACCTCAGCGCATTAGCAATCACCGAAACCGAACTAAAACTCATTGCCAAGGCAGCAATCATCGGTGATAATAAAAGCCCGAAAACCGGGTATAAAATCCCGGCAGCAATCGGCACTCCAAGCGTATTATAAATCATAGCAAAAAACAGGTTCTGCTTAATATTTCGCATCACTTTCTTACTTAAGCTTTTTGCTTTTTTCACTGCTTTTAGATCACCCTTAACCAGAGTGATCTCCGCGCTTTCTATAGCAACATCGGTCCCGGTTCCCATCGCAATCCCAATATCGGCCTGTGCCAGCGCGGGCGCGTCGTTTATTCCGTCCCCCGCCATCGCTACTTTTTTGCCTTCCTGCTGAAGTTTTTTCACTTCGCTTTGCTTGTCTTCCGGAAGCATTCCTGCTTTGAATCCGGTTAACCCCAGTTCTTCAGCAACAGATTTAGCGGTCTTCTCATTGTCACCGGTAAACATATAAACCTCTACCCCGTCATCCATTAGAGATTTCAAAGCTTCCCTACTTGTTTTTTTAATGGGATCGGTAATTGTGAAATATCCTTCTATTTTCCCTTCTACAGAAACAAAGGAGACAGTTTTGCCTTTTTCCTGTTCAGCAGTTACCTTTTCGGTAATTTCTGAAGGAATTTCAACATTTTCCGCCTGCATCAGCTTGTCATTCCCGATGGCAATTTTTTTATTATCTACCATTCCAGTCACACCTTTCCCGGTAACCGAATTGAAATCTGAAGCTTCTGTATATTTCAGCTGTTTTTCTTTAGCAAAATCTACTGTGGCTTTTGCTAATGGGTGTTCGCTTTGTGAATTTACCGAGGCTATAAGTTTTATAATTTCATCTTTATTTCCTTCGGAAATCACTTCAACTTTTTCCACTTTGGGTTTGCCTTCGGTAATGGTTCCGGTTTTATCGATAATCAAGGTATCAATATCATCCATTTGCTCCAGGGCACGGGCGTTTTTGATCAGCACCCCGTTTTGCGCACCTTTCCCAACACCCACCATAACCGACATTGGTGTGGCAAGGCCAAGAGCACATGGACATGCAATAATCAATACCGCGATAGCATTCACCAGGGCATAAACATATTGAGGTTCGGGCCCGTAAATAGCCCAGACAATATAAGTGATCACTGCAATAATCACCACCACAGGAACGAAATAAGCTGAAATCCTATCGGCTAATTTCTGAATAGGGGCCTGCGACCTACTGGCATCATTCACCATTTTTATAATTTGTGAAAGCAGGGTTTCCTCTCCTACCTTTTCGGCTTTCATTGTAAAACTCCGGTTTCCGTTAATGGTTCCCGAACTCACTTTTTCGCCTTCAGCTTTATCAACCGGGATGGGTTCTCCGGTAATCATCGACTCGTCTATGCTGGAGTTTCCTTTTTCAATAATCCCATCTACCGGAATTTTATCGCCGGGCTTTACCCTTAAAATATCTCCTTTTTGAATTTCATCTATAGAAACTTCTTTTTCTTTGCCATCAACAACCTTTATCGCTTTGTTCGGAGCGAGTTTCAGCAACTCTTTTATCGCCGAATTTGTCTTACTATGTGCTCGGGCCTCTAAAACCTGGCCCAGTAATACAAGGGTCAGAATCACCGTTGCGGCCTCAAAATAGACGTGCACGGTACCCATTTCAGTTTTAAACTGTGGCGGAAAGAAATCTGGAAACAGCATACCAAAAACGCTAAAAAGCCAGGCCACCCCGGCACCAATGCCAATAAGCGTAAACATATTGAGGTTCCAGGTTTTTATAGATCGCCAGGCGCGTTCAAAAAACATCCAGGTAGCGTAGAATACCACGGGAATTGACAGTCCAAACTGTACCCAGTTCCAGTATTTCATTTCTAAAACATCATACAAGGGATTCTCCGGAATCATCTCAGACATTGCGATAATGAAAATAGGTAAGGTAAACGCAACCGCGATTTTAAACTTTTTCAGCAGCTTTTTGTAGGATTTGCTTTCTGAAGATTCTTCGGGTTCTTTAGGCACCAGGTCCATCCCACATTTTGGGCAGGAACCGGGACCATCCTGCACCACTTCAGGATGCATGGGACAAGTGTAGGTTGTCGATTGTGCTTTTAGACTTGCTTCTTCAACCAGATCCATTCCGCAAACCGGGCAATCTCCGGGTTCGTCATAAGTTTTATCCCCTTCGCAATGCATAGGGCAATAATAAACTCCGGTGCCACTTCCTTTAGTTTTTTGCTTTTTTGATTTCGGTTCTTTTCCCGGCTCATGAATTTGGTAGTTGTCACCATCATCCTTTAAGGTCTGCTGCAATTTCTTTAAAGGGACATTCTCTTTAGAAAAAATTTTTACTTCAGATTTTTCAAGATTTACTTTTGCACTTTTTACTCCCTCAACTTTTTTTAATGTTTCTTCAACATGAGCCTTACATCCCTTGCAGGTCATTCCACTAACGGAATAAGTTTGAGACATCTCATCCTCTCGATAAATTTCATAATTACTATCCTGCAGTGTTTTCTGAAATTCTTCAATTTTAATAGGTTTCTTCATCTCAATTTCGGCCAAGGCCTTTTCGAGATTTACCTGGGCATTGGTCACCCCTTCCACATTTTTTAAGGTATTTTCAACGTGGGCCCTGCAACCCATACAGGTCATTCCGGAAATTTGATAGCTGTGTTTCATAGATTTTATTGGAGAGAAAAGGCTGTTTGAATTATTTAATTTCGTCACCCTGAATTTATTTTAGGGTCTAATATCTTTCAACTTAGATGCTGAAACAAGTTCAGCATGACGTCGAAAACAAATTCAAACAGCCTTTAAAAATTTAAATTTTAAGCCAAATATGCTTCGCAAGCTTTTGCACATTCACGGCAGGCTTTGGCGCATTCCTGGCAGTGATCGTGATCGTGCTGGCCGCATTCATCGGCACAGGCATTACAAACTTCGATACAATATTTTACGAGTCCGTCTACATTTTTGTAACCGGTAACCAACACCTGGTTAAGCGTGCTACAAACCTCTGCACAAACCCTATCGGTTCTAATGCAGTTTTTCATCATTTTCACATTGTCTTCATCCAGACAGGCATCAGCACAATAATTGCAGTGGTTAATGCAATTCCCTAGGGTGCTTAGCAATTTTTCGTTTCTCATAATATTGGTTTTTAATGGTTTAACCCAAAGTTAAGCACAATAAACCGTAATGAGTTTTAAAATTATGGTAAGAAGTTATAAGAAAACGGGGAAATATGGAGCCTGAAAATTTCCTTACAGACTTAAACTCAAAAGATATTAGATACTGAAACAAGCATGACGATTTTAATATAAATTTCGGAAAGTAAACTACCTTGGGGGCAGGCCAAGAGGCATTAATGAAAAAAATATCCTGATTTCGAGGCAAGCCCGCCTGAATGATTCGGGAAGGCCTCGGAGCATTTAAATCTCGATTATCGAGTAAACTCTCTAAAACAGAAAGAAACTAATCAATCAAACCACCATTTTCTAAAAAATGATTCGAGAATTCGTGGCAAAAAAACTAATTATAATTTATCCAGAGACTTTCGTTCTGAATGCTTGAGTTTATATTGTGAAGGATTTAAGCCCGTTTCTTTTTTAAAGAAAGTAGAAAGATAAGCAGCACTGCCAAAATCCATTTTATCGGCAATTTCTGAAATATTCAATTCATCATATTCCAGTAATTCCTTAATACGCTCTGCTCTTATTTTATTCTGAAAACTTTGAATGCTTTGTCCTTCGGCTTTGGTGAAGATACTGGTAAGATGGCTATAATCGTAATGCAGCTCTTCGCTTAAAACTTCTGAAAGCTTATAATTTCCAAAATCTTTATGTTCGTAGACCAATGCTATAATCAAAGACTTTATGTCGGTCACGATTTTGTCGTTTCTTTCGGCTACGATTTCAAATCCATTGGCCTTTAGCTCTTTTTCCAAAAGATGGAATTGATCTTTTGAAAGTTCTTTTTTAAACTCGATCCTGCCTAAACTTATGTGTTCATATTTAAGGTTTTGTTGCTCTAAAGTGTTCTTAACACTCCCAAGGCAGCGATCGCAAACCATATTTTTTATATGCAGGATGTTTTCTTTCAAAATAGTTTTTCAGTTAAAAGACCTACAGGGTTTTGAAAACCCTGTAGGATTAAATTAGTTATTGAATAGTAGCTTCTACCCTACCACATTTCAGCATTTTATCACCGTAATACGGGTTAAAAATATCTTTGGAATTAGAATACCAATAATCACCTTTTCCTTCAAAAGCCATTGGGCAATATTGCTTATAAATTTCGCCAGATTCTAAAGCATCTGTCAAAACAGGCTCCATAGCTACGGTAAGTTTAGAGAATTCTTCTCGCTGCTTTTTTACATCGTCACTCTCTGCAATAGTAGTTGCAATAGCGGCAATTTCTTCATTTTCACCGGCCTTTTCAGCAAGTTCGGCTGCTTTTTCACCTGCAGCTTCAGCATCGGTATTTACAAAAGCATCTTTAATTTCTA
The DNA here is from genome assembly GCF_020164485.1 of Salegentibacter tibetensis. Taxonomy (GTDB): domain Bacteria; phylum Bacteroidota; class Bacteroidia; order Flavobacteriales; family Flavobacteriaceae; genus Salegentibacter; species Salegentibacter tibetensis. The sequence continues at coordinate 52,461 of NZ_JAIQZA010000027.1, read as the reverse complement.
CGTATAAATTATAGATTTCGGCAGTATTCTCATCCTTAAATTCTGCTTCTAATTTGTCACCCCCATATTCTCCAGTTGTAGTCTGGTCATCCGGCTGGTGCATTTCATTCTGCATAGGCTGCGGCGCATCATCTTTATTTTCTTCATTTTTACAGGAAAATATCACTAAACTTCCTGCGATAAGACTAAGCATTGTTAAGCTTCTAAGATTTCTTTTCATTGTTTCTGTTTTTAATCTGATTTGTGTTTAAAATTATTCTTATTTAAAATCGTTTTTGAAGTTTTCTTACTGATGGTGACGAAATATACCAAAGCACGAAACCGCTCAAAACCGTAATTAGTCCCATCAGGGAAAAGATTCGAAGTACCAGATTATTAAAATCATCCCTGCCTTCATAATCCATCGTGTGGGTCATCCATAGAAAGTCGAACCATCGCCAGTCACGATGACGCACTGACCTGAATGTGGCATCCTGAACCGAGACATAAGCTTTAAGATCGGTAGGTTCCTTATAGGAGATTACATAAGCCGGTAAAGCGCCACTTCTATATTCGTGATGGTCTCCGGTTTCTTTGATTAGTTTAATACCTGCTACCTGCAGATCTTCCCGCATGTGTTTTTTAGCAATTTTCAGGGCTTCTTCCTGGGTTATTCCCTGCCTGTTTTCTCCCGTTCTGGGATTGATCAAGCTATTACCATTAATCAGGTAAAAGGCTTCACCTCCAATATCTTTGAGCTCTAATGAACTAACCGGAGTGACAGGTAGTATTTTTCCTGGCCACTGGAGATTGGAAAAAGATGGATTTTCTACAAATTCTTTCTTAAAATGGTCTCCATGAATCTCATCAAGATCGGTCCAGCTAAAATACATACCGCTAATGGTCCACATGATGAACTGAATTCCTATAAAAAGCCCAAGGTACCTGTGAGCCTGTCTTAATTTGAGCGCTGTTTTTCGTTTAACCACTTTTAGGCTTTTAATTCAACAAACTTATATAAATTTTATTTTTCCAGCTTCTCAATCAATTTCTTCATTAGCGCGATCTCTTCTCTTTGCGCTTTAATAATATCTTCAGCTAGTTTTTTAACCTCCGGATCCTCAATATCGGCACGTTCACTTGTTAAAATAGCAATTGAGTGATGAGGAATCATGGCTTTCATCCATAGCACATCGCCTATCACCGGGCTTTGGGCCCTCACCAGACCTAAGGCACTTAAAAACAACACCAGACTGCCTATATAAATTGCAATATTTTTCTTTTTATTTTGGTACATTTTCAGCATTAGTGAAAGCATAATAACCGCCATAGCAGCAATCCCTAAACACGTCATATAAAACCGGGTTAGGCTAAAATACACATGGTCTATTTGATAAGTATTCAGGTACATTGTAATGTACATAGCTATAAAGGAAAGCCCCAGCATTAAAAAAAATCGCCCGTAATTATTTCCTTTCATTTGATCTTCCTTTGCTCCTGATTTCATAAGTGTTGGTTTTTAATTGGTTTTAGTTTTATTATTTTCTAATGATCTAATGATCTTCCAATCCACTATAAAGTTAACTTATCGGTTTCCCTAAAATGTTAAACATCAGCTAAACTTCCCATAAACCTGTTTGTAATCATAAATTATTCAATACTTTCCTGCACTTCTCCACAACTTAACATCGCACTACCGTAATAAGGATTCCTAATTTCTCTAGAAAGACTCAACCAATCGGCGCCCTTATCATTGTTGGCCATAGGGCAATGTTGCACATACAGTGTCCCTTCCCCCAATTGAAATGTTTTTACCATTCCTATCATAGTTTCAGATAATTCGTCAAAGCCGCTCCTGATATTCTGAATATTTTCTGCGGAAGAAATTCCTTGTGCAGCGGTGCTTAGCTCCTCTCTAAAGCTTTCCCATATATTTTCTTCAGCTGAAGGAAGAGTTATATTGAAAGAACCAAGGAGTGAATTTAATTCTGAAACTTTTTGTTTTGCATCGGCATAATCATCATTTACAAGGGCATCTTTTAAAGTCATGTAAGAGTTGAGAACTTTTTCCAGTTCCTTTTTAGCTTCATTTCCCACCTTAACTTCCAGATGTGACTCCTGCATATTAACCCCATGATCGTGTCTTGATCCTGCTGGCCGCCCCTGCTGTTGATCTGGATTCATCATACTGGGCCTTCCGGAAAGCTGTACTGCAGCATCTACCGTAAAGGTTCCGTTTACCACAATTTCCTCGCCTTCACTTATACCTTCTTCCACTACATAAGAATCGCCTAAAGAAGAACCTAAAACCACTTCTCTAAGCTTAAATCCTGCACCGCTTTGTACATCTTCTTTTACATAAACCACAGAGCGTTTTCCCGTCCATAAAACAGCAGATTGTGGGATTACAATTCCCTCATTTTCCGAGTCGAGCTTATTTTCTATAATTCCTGTGGCAAACATTCCCGGTTTTAAACGCCTGTTTTGATTATCAACCTCCACTCTGGCAGTGGCAACCCGGGTATTGCTGTTTAACAGAGGATCTACAAACTTCACCTCACCTTCAAAAGTTTCACCCGGTATAGATTGAATAGTATATTTAATCGTATTGCCTTCTTTAATCCAGGACATATTGCTCTCGTAGACATCAAAAAGCACCCAAAGTTTATCCAGGTTCGCGATTTCGTAAATAGGCATTCCCCGTTCCAGGTAATCGCCCTGCTCGGCCATTAAGTCGGTCACTACACCACCTACATCTGCGGTAATGGGAAAACGATCTATGGTCTCACCCCTGCTTAGCATACTGGTAATTTGAGCCTCGCTAATTTTCCAGTTTCTAAGCTTTTGTTTTGCGGCTTCAAAAAGCTCCGGCTGACTTTCCTTTATCTCGGCTGCCTGCAATAATTCTTCCTGCGCAGTTACCAGATCTGGCGAATAAACGCTGGCCAAAACCTGACCCCTATTCACTTTTTCACCCGTAAAATTCACACGCAATTGTTCAATTCTCCCCGGAATATGAGTAGACTGTGTGTAAGTGTTGCGTTCGTCTACCTCAACTTTGCCGTTAAGCCGAATTTCTTTTGAAGTTTCCCCTGTTCCAACAACCATGGTCTCTACATTTGCAAGCTTCAGTGCGTTTTCACTCATCACAAACATGTCTAAATCCAGTTGGCTTTCATCTACCGAAACCGGAATAAGATCCATTCCACAAATTGGGCAATCTCCCGGTTCATTTTGTCGTACTGAAGGGTGCATAGAACAGGTCCAGATTTGATCTTCGCTCATTTCAGAGTGATCGTGATCTTCAGCTTCTTCAACATCATTTCCACCTCCAAAAAACAGGTATCCAAGTAAAATTCCCACAATAAGAATTCCGGCAGCTTTCCATATATAATTAGTTCGTTTCATCGTAATTTTCAGTTTTAGCTGATAAATAATCCATTTTTGCCTGAGCCGTAAATCCGGCTTTCAAGGCTTCTATCTGCTGAGTTTTCAGCATTAAAATATCCTGGTTCATTCGAAGTACTTCTTCAAAATCACCATCGTTGTTACTAAAGGCTGAAATCAAAAGTCTATTTGCCTGGCCAGAACTTTCTATTTGCCTTTCATAAAGCTTTAGCAGTTTAGCAGCTTTATTTAAATCGTACACAGTTTTCTCATATTCACTTTGCAACTGATTCTCTCGCGCTTCTTTATTTTGAATTGCTGCTTCCTGCATTAATTCGGCCTCCTGTACGGCGGCTTTATATTTTTTTCTGAAAATTGGCAAACTCACAGAAAACATCGGCATTATTGCGTCCTGGCCATTCATAGGCGGATTTGCATCTGTGCGCTTTGAAATAATCGAGTAATCCACTCCAATCCCAAAATTAGGTAAACCCGATTTTTGAGCTGTTTCTGCGCGACTTTCGTAAGCCTCCCGTTCCCTATCGAATTTGGTAAGTTCAGGATGCATTTTAAAAGCTTCTTCAGGATTAATTATTTTATTCTGCATTTCAGAATTAAAAATCAAAGTATCCTGGAGTGTAACCTCAGCTTCTCGCTCTCTATTCAGTAAAAGATTAAACTGTTTCTTTAAACTTTGCAATTGTTCTTCCTCAAGTTCAATTTCGGTTAAAGCTTCTTCCCGTTCAATATCTACCCGCACTACATTAACCATTTTTGAACTTCCGCTTCTAAACTTACTAAGGGAAAGTTCGCGATATGAATCTAAAACATCCAGATTTTCCTCCTTTAGAGTAATAGTCTTCTCGATGGCAAAAAGCTCAGCATAAGCCTTTTTGATTTCGAAAAACAAATCGGCCCGCGTCGCCAGATACTCCTGAAATCGAGCTTCTGCCAGTAAATCTGCGGCTTCCCTTTTTGTTCTTAAAGTGCCAAACCACGGAAACATTTGCATAAAGCTAAACCGGGCTTCCTGGGCACCCAACCGGGTTTCTATCATCCTGCCAAATGCGCTTACCGTAAGCGTGGGATCGGGCAAAGAAGAAACCTGTGGAGATTGCTGCAATGCTGCCTCAAACTGTGTATAAGCCGATTGTAGCTTCGGGTTATTTTCTGCTGCGATTTGGAGATAATTCTCTAAATCTTGGGCAAATCCCACCGCCCCCCAAAGCGGAATTAAAAGCAAGCTTATAATTATTTTTTTTGTGTCTATTTTCATTATCTGATTCTTATTTCATTCAGAAATTCTAAGCCTGAATTGTTGTTGGTTCTTCTCCATTTTCTTCTGTGGAATTAGAAGAAGCATTTTCCCTCCAAATGGCCTGTAAAACCGGCACCACAAAAATCGTCATAATCTGAATCACCATTCCGCCCACAATTGGGATGGCCATAGGCACCATGATATCGGAACCTTTTCCGGTTGAAGTCAATACGGGGAAAAGCGCAATTATAGTTACCGCAGTGGTCATCATTGCGGGGCGCACCCTTTTTAAACCGGCTTCCATTACCGCATCACGAACTTCTGAAACTGTTTTTGGGTTTTTACGTTCAAAAACCTGGTGAATATAAGTTCCCATTAAAACGCCATCATCTGTAGCAATACCAAATAAAGCGATAAAACCTACCCAAACCGCCACACTTAAATTAATCTCGTGCATCTGGAATAGATTACGCATATTGGTACCGAACATATCAAAATCCATAAACCAGCCCTGCCCGTAAAGCCAGATCATAATAAAACCACCAGCAAAGGCAACAAACACCCCTGAAAAGTGAATTGTTGATGCAATAATGCTTTTAAACTGGAAATAGAGCAACAGGAAAATGATAAGCAAACAGATAGGAATCAGGATTGCGAGGCGCTTTACGGCCCTAACCTGGTTTTCATAATTCCCGGAGAATTTATAACTCACTCCCTGCGGCACCTGTAGTTCACCGGCATCAATTTTATCCTGAATATGCTGTTGCGCATCGTTTACCACGTTTACTTCTGCAAAACCGTCGCGTTTATCAAAAAGCACATAAGCGGTTAAAAAAGTTTCTTCACTTTTTATCATTTGCGGTCCGCGCTCATAGTTAAGCTCAGCGAGTTCTCCTAAGGGAATTTGAGCCCCATCTGAGGTCGGTATCAGAATGTTTTTAATACTTTCCGGGTCGTTCCTTAATTCGCGAGGATACCTTACCCTAACCGGAAATCGCTCCCGGCCTTCAACCGTAGAAGTAATTTCCATTCCGCCAATAGCGGTTTCAATGGTCTGCTGCACATCTTCAATGCTAAGTCCATAACGAGCAATCGCATTTCGATCTATATCGATTTCCAGATAAGGTTTTCCAACAACCCGATCGGCAAAAACAGCTTCCGATTTAACCGAAGGAACTTCTTTTAGTAAATCTTCCAGTTCCATTCCAAAATCCTGAATGGTTCTCAAATCAGGTCCGTAAACTTTTATTCCCATTGGCGCCCGCATCCCGGTTTGCAACATCACCAGACGGGTTTCTATGGGTTGTAATTTTGGTGCCGAAGTTACCCCGGGAAGTTTGGTGCGTTTGGTAATTTCGTTCCAAATATCGTCGGGACTATTAATATGCTCCCGCCAGTTTCGGTAAAACTTGCCATCTTCATCTTCTATTAAATTTACTGCCGTAACATCTCGCTGAATAGCTTCAGAATTGGTTAAAGTATCCCCGGATTTCAGAATAAAACGGTTGTCATCATCAACCTTAAAACGTTGCATTGAACCGTCTTCAGAATGAATATATTCCGGTTTGTAATTAATTATATTCTCAAACATAGAAATTGGCGCCGGATCTAAAGCGGTTTCTGCCCTTCCTAATTTACCAACGGCAACATCAACTTCCGGAATACTGGTTACTGCCATATCCAGTTGCCTCAGGGTTTTGGTGGTTTCTTCCATCCCCGCATGTGGCATTGTGGTTGGCATCAATAAAAAGCTTCCTTCGCTTAGCGAGGGCATAAACTCTTTGCCCACCCCGGGGAAAGTGTGTGTCAGCCCACTCCAAACCTGGGTTGTTCTCACATTCCAGCCTACTTTATCAAATCCGTTGGCTACAAATCCGAATAATTTTGGAAAGCCAAACCAGATCATCGCACCAAAAAATATAGTAATTATGGGCAGGCTTAGAAATTTCCCTTTATTGGTTAGACACCAATTTAAGATGGGTTCGTAGAATTTTACAACCATCATTAATATCACCAAAGTGATACTAAGCAACAGGATCACAAAGATATAATTGACAAAAGCCGATTTCTGAAAGCCAAGTGGCATCCATTCTTCAGCAAGGAAAAATATGGTAACCGCCAAAATTAAACCCGGAATCACCAAATTTGTATATTTCCCAAAAAACTGTGGATTCCTGTCTTCAACAATTTTTACAATTCCGATTAGCGTTAAGGCTAAAGGCAACCAGAAACTAAAGGCAATGGCCAAAGCGATTCCTGAAACGATCAGGATAATATTCCAAATTCGTTTGGTTTTACTTTTATCGATTTTAATGTTGAAAAAGAAATACGACAGCATTGGCAACACAAAAACACCGATAAGAAAAGCCGCTACCAATGCAAAAGTTTTGGTAAAAGCAAGTGGGCGAAATAATTTACCCTCAGCGTTTTCCATAAAGAAAACCGGGATAAAACTCACAATAGTGGTGGCAAGGGCTGTGGTTACGGCGGGAGCTACTTCAGCAGTTGCTTTGTAGATTACTCCTGCCAGTTTATTGCCACGGAGATTTTTATTTTCGGGCATTTCGAGCCATCGAATGGTATTTTCAACAAACACGATCCCAACATCTACCATAATCCCAATTGCAATAGCAATTCCCGAAAGTGCCACCACATTGGCATCTACCCCAAAATATCGCATCGCGATAAACGTCATAAGCACCGCCACCGGCAATAAACTGGAAATTAAAATAGAAGCCCGCAGGTTTAAAACCAATACAATAATTACAATGATACTGATTAACACCTCGTGGGAAAGCGCCCTCTCCAGTGTATTTATGGTTTCATTGATCAGTTGAGTTCTATCGTAGAATGGCACGATGGTTAGTTGACTTTCGGTACCATCAGAAAGCGTTTTAGAAGGTAAGCCCGATGATATTTCCTGAATTTTATCTTTAGTATTTTGAATAACCGCCAGCGGATTTGAGCCATAGCGTGCTACAACCACACCGCCAACGACCTCAGCGCCGCCTTTATCCAAAACACCACGTCGCTGAGCCGGGCCCAGACTTACCCGGCCAAGATCTTTAATAAGTACAGGTGTGTTATCATTTTCGGCAACAACGGTATTTTCAATATCTTCAATAGATTTAATATACCCGAGACCGCGAACAAGGTATTCTACCTTGTTTACTTCTAATGTTTTCGCACCTGCATCGCGGTTGGAATTCTTAACCGCCATCATTACCTGGTTGATGCCAATTCCGTAAGCTTTAAGGGCATCGGGATTTACATCAATTTGATATTCCTGCACAAATCCGCCAATAGAAGCTACTTCAGAAACTCCTTTGGCACCGCTTAAGCCAAGCTTAACATAATAATCCTGAACTTTACGTAATTCGTGCAGGTCCCAGCCACCGGTAACATTTCCGTCTTTATCGCGACCTTCTAAGGTGTACCAAAATACCTGGCCCAAGCCGGTAGCATCCGGTCCTAAAGTAGGTTGGGCATCGTTTGGCAGTAAGCCGGCAGGAAGCGAATTCAATTTTTCTAAAACCCTGCTTCTGGACCAGTAAAACTCCACATCTTCTTCAAAAATGATGTAAATACTGGAAAATCCGAACATAGAAGAACTACGAATAGATTTTACTCCGGGAATTCCCAAAAGCGAACTGGTAAGCGGATAGGTGATTTGATCCTCTATATCCTGTGGAGAACGGCCGGGCCAATCGGTAAAAACAATTTGCTGATTTTCCCCAATATCGGGAATGGCGTCTACCGGAACGGGATCACTTGGTAAAAAACCCGTATCCCAGTTAAAAGGCGCGGTTACCAATCCCCAGCCTATTAGAAGAGCCAATAACAGGACGGAAACGAGCCGATTATAAAGAAAATATTTGATAATCTTATTGAACATGAATGTGGATATACATTGTGAATTATTTGGTTTTTGCGGTCAAAAAACAGAAGATAACAATCTGATTTTGAACTATCACACAGCGTCAAGTTGAGTTTAATCTTGCGAGAATCTTTGGAGCTAAAATTGTTATTTTATTTGAAAAGATTCTCGATACAATTCCAATTTCATCGGAATCACTCGAATTGACAAATAATTAGAAAAATGTATATCAAATAAGGAAAACCTGGTCTTCGAGCTGTATGTCTTTGACCAAAAGTGGTGGGGAATAATCTTTAAACGGAATAATTTCTTTTGAAGAATCTTCAAAAATAAATATGTAAGAATAGGCAAAACCGGTAAGAAAAAGCTGCTGGCTGAGGTCTAGAGAATCAAACTGATGTTTTAACTCATCCTGGCCTTCAACCGCTATTTTTTCGTTGGTACAGCAGGAATCTTCAGTTGAAGTTTCCATTTCCATCCCGCAGGTTTTAGCTTCAGCAAAAATGGCTTTATCTACTAAAAAGCTTCCACAGAAATGTTTATCAACCGTAAAAGAAAAGGTTGAAAACAGCACTAAAAATGCCATTGCTACAGAAATGCTATGTTGAAAAGCGTTTTTCATCCGCTACAAAAATAGGTAAAATTTTGAAATAAAGCACTTTCCGGTTTTTGGGAATAACTTTCGAGATTATGGGTTTTCCCGTTTTTTCAATCGATAATAGTAAAAAGCGGGCAGCAAAATGAGAATAAATAGTGGATGAATTAAAAACCGTCGAACATAAAACAAGCCCATTACATTGTCCGAATTCAAATTAAAGTAAAGTACGCTAAAAGTGGCAATACTAATTCCAAAAAGCAGGGCAAAAAGTAAAGCTGCGAATTTCACTATATTTCTATCACGAAAAGCTACAAAAAGGATTACCAGCGAAATTAGGGTGTTGAGCCAGTAGCGTAAACTTACATTCAGCAATAATTTGGGAACGTGAATTGGAGGAACTTCCATAGCTAAATGCCCTCCGTAACGATAAAAATCTATAAATGGATCATAAAATAGCTGGTGCTCAAACAGCCTTACCAAAACCAGCAAAACAACCAAAATTCCAATTCCCGAAAGTCTTAATAGCTGTTTCATACCTTATGTTTTCGGCTGTAAATACGCACCCAAATTACCCAGAGGATAAATACAGTGCCGTAAATAATCAATGGAAAAATGATGCTATGTAGAAAATCGGTGTAATATGGGTATTCATAAATCCCGACCGCGAGAATAGCGATTCTAATAATATTCATCGCGTAAATTATTACGGTGCCTGCCAGGAAATAGAGTAAGGTTAATTTTAACCTTCCAAAAAATGAGAGAACAAAAGCCGCAAACAGAATGATTATACTAATAGCATTACACCCCTCTATAATTCTTGCCAGGTAGACTTCATTGACTATAAGTTTCATAGAAAGTTCTGATTGATGTGGCAGAATTTGGGCATTATAACCAAAACTAGTAATAAGAGCTTCACTTTGTTTTGCTACGAGATGGGTGAAATAATCAGGGAAATAAACCGGAGACCTAAAGAACTCTAAATAGAGATTATAGATTAGAGTGAAAACCAGGTAGCTTCCCAAAAACATAAAGATGAAACGAAGTACCGATTTGTATTTAACGAATAACTTAAGCAAGTTCCGAGTGGGTTTTTAACAAATTTATATAAATATGAGCCTGCGCTTACTATTATTTTTAAATACTTTTGCACCAAAATATCAACTATGCCATTTCAGAAACTAAAACCGGAAATTAAAACTATTCTTGAAAACGAACATCTATCGGTAGACCACAGGTTATTGCAGGTTTGTGAAGTTTTAAAAGAGAATATCCCCTATTATAACTGGGTAGGTTTTTATTTTAAAAATGGTGATAAAGACGAATTGAAATTACGCTCTTTCGCCGGTGAACCTACAGATCATACCATTATTCCCTTCGGAAAAGGGATTTGCGGGCAGGTAGCGGTTTCTAATAAAAACTTTGTTGTTCCCGATGTAAAAGCACAAACTAACTATATAGCCTGTAGTATTAATGTTAAAGCTGAAATTGTTGTGCCGCTATTTCTAAACGGCGAGAACATTGGCCAGATTGATATTGATTCCCACACACCAAATCCTTTTTCTAAGGAAGATGAAGAATTTCTGGAATGGGTTAATGAGAAAGTGGCTGAAGTTTTAAAGGCATAAAAAAGAAAAGAGAATAGAGAGAATAGAGAGAATAGAGAGAATAGAGAGAATAGAGAGAATAGAAAGAATAGAAAAAAGATGCAAGAATCAAGATCAGAAAAGTCTTTGTTCTAAAATCTATTTTCTATTTTCTTGAATTTTACATTCCCGTTCTAATCGCTTCTACAGGATCTAATTTTGAAGCCGAAATTGCGGGAATTATTCCCGAGATCAATCCGATTACCGCTGAAACCGCAGTACCTATAAACATATTCCAGGGTGAAAGTACAAACTGAAAATCACCTGTAAACTGTGAAGCCGCCAGCGAAACCAACCAAACCAGTCCTAATCCCACGAGTCCACCAATTATGGCCAGGATAATCGCTTCAAATAAAAACTGGAATAGGATAAATTTGTTTTTAGCCCCTAATGATTTCTGGATCCCAATAAGATTGGTTCGCTCTTTAACGCTCACAAACATAATATTAGCAATTCCAAAGCCACCAACCAGTAATGAAAACCCGCTAATAATCAGACCTATAAAATTCAGCTGCCCGGTAATATTATCTATAAAATCGGCAAAACCCTGTAACTGGTTCACAAAGAAATTATTGATATCGCCGGGTTTTATTCCGCGATAATTTCTAAGCTGTTGTTCTAAAACCGCTATATATTCAGCATTATCTACGCCCTCTTCAGGTTTTAAGATTAACTGAGGAAAAACGCCTTTGTTATTATCGCCGTAAACCCTTCTGGCTATATTAGCCGGAAGAAATACCTGGCCATCCCTCGAGCCATCAAATAAACTGGCTCCTTGTTTTTTTAGCACGCCAATAACAGTAAGCTTACGGCCATACAGCCGTACTTCTTTCCCAAGTGAGCTGAAGCCACCAAAGAGATTATTTGCAATTTCGTGTCCTAAAACAATTACCGGTGAACCACTAACCGATTCAGATTCATTGAAAAATCTACCCTCTTCCAATTCAAGGGCTTCAATATCATAATATTCGTGGGTAATCGCAGCAACACCAACGCCGGTGCTGGTTACATCCTGGTGTTTTATAGATTCATCTGGAACACCAATGCTAAAACTTATAGCTTCGGTATTAGGAAGATTTCTTTTCAGGAATTGATATTCATCATAAGAGACATCGGGAAACTGCTGGCGCTTCCATTGAGGAACTTCAGTAGGACCAAAAGAAAAACGCATTACAATTATAGTGCTGTTATCTAAAGCACTTAAACTTCCTTTAATTTCGCGTTCTAAAGAATCTACCGCGGCAAGCACCCCAATAATGGAAAAAATTCCAATAGTAACCCCAAGCAAAGACAAAAATGTTCTTAACTTGTTGTTTTTAAGTGCGTTTATCGCAAAATTAAAACTTTCTTTAAGTACGCGTAAATATATAAGCATAATTAATAAAGCCCGGGACAGAACCGCAAAGCATTTGATTGAAAAATAAAACATTTTGACTCCAGCCCGGTACATTTCAAATCTCACTTAGTGAGTAAGTAAAGCCGGGATTTTGATGTGTTTACTGGTATGACGCCAGGGTTTAAAATTCGTTACAAAATTTCTGGATAAATAAAGTAAATGCCTTTTATGTTTTTGGGTTAAATACTTACTTTTGCCACTTTAACAAACACAACACAATGAGCGACTTAAAAAAAGCAAAATCTGCTTTAATTTCTGTATTTAGTAAAGAAGGCCTGGAACCTATCGTAAAAAAACTTAACGATCTGGGAATCACTATTTATTCTACCGGAGGCACCGAAAAATTTATCAAAGATCTTGGAATTGACGTAGTACCTGTAGAAGATGTAACTTCTTATCCTTCAATTTTAGGCGGAAGGGTGAAAACGCTCCACCCAAAAGTCTTCGGCGGAATTTTAAATCGCCAGGATAATGAAGGTGATGTAAAAGAACTTGCAGAATACAAAATTCCGCAAATAGACATTGTGATTGTAGACCTTTATCCATTTGAAAAAACCGTAGCCTCGGGAGCTTCAGAGCAGGATATTGTTGAAAAAATAGATATTGGCGGGATTTCGCTAATTCGCGCCGCAGCAAAAAACTTTAAAGATGTGCTATGCGTTTCTTCGGTAGAGGATTATAAAGGTCTTAAAAATTTACTGGAAGAAAAAAATGGCGAAACCAGCCTAACCGATCGTAAACTTTTTGCCGGGAAAGCATTTAATATTTCCTCGCATTATGATACTGCAATTTTTAATTATTTTAATGCTGAAGGGGAAGTAAAAGCTTATAAAGAAAGCATCCAAACCGGAAAAGAATTGCGATATGGTGAGAACCCACATCAGCAGGGAACTTTCTACGGGGATTTTGATGCGTTTTTCGATAAACTTCATGGGAAAGAGCTTTCATACAACAATCTTTTAGATGTTGATGCAGCGGTAAACCTCATCAATGAATTTAAAGGTGAAGCACCAACTTTCGCTATCTTAAAACATAATAATGCTTGTGGCTTAGCTCAACGCGACACGATTCACCGGGCTTACGTAGATGCATTAGCAGGAGATCCTGTTTCAGCTTTTGGAGGAGTTTTGATCAGTAATGTTGAAATTGATAAAACCACGGCTGAAGAAATTCATAAACTTTTTTGTGAGGTTGTGATTGCTCCTTCATTCTCTGGTGAAGCTGAAGAAATATTGAAGGGAAAAAAGAACAGGATTTTATTAATTCAGAAGGAAACTGAGCTCCCACAGAAACAGGTTAGAACCTGTCTAAACGGGATCTTGGTTCAGGATAAAGACAATAAAACAGATGCGCTTGAAGATTTAAAAGAAGCTACAAACAATAAACCAACAGATGCCGAGTTATCTGACCTGTTGTTTGCTTCCAAAATTTGCAAACACACAAAATCTAACACTATTGTTTTGGCTAAGAACAAGCAATTGTGCGCCAGCGGAACCGGACAAACATCTCGTGTAGATGCTTTAACCCATAGCATAGAGAAAGCAAGATCTTTTAAATTCGATTTAAATGGAGCGGTAATGGCCAGTGATGCATTTTTCCCGTTTCCTGATTGTGTAGAAATTGCCGGAAACGAAGGAATTTCAGCAGTAATCCAACCTGGCGGATCTATAAAAGATCAGCTTAGTATAGATTATTGCAACGAAAATAATATAGCTATGGTGATGACGGGAACACGCCATTTTAAACATTAATTTTATTACATTTACCAAACCTCAATACCAAACAAAGCATGGGATTTTTTGACTTTCTCATTGAAGAAATAGCAATAGATTTAGGAACTGCCAATACACTAATAATCCACAACGATAAAGTAGTTGTAGACAGCCCCTCTATTGTTGCACGAGACCGCACTACGGGAAAAATAACCGCAGTAGGGAAAGAAGCTGCTATGATGCAGGGAAAAACCCATGAAAACATAAAAACCATTCGCCCTTTGAAAGACGGGGTAATTGCCGATTTTGACGCCAGTGAAAAGATGCTCACGATGTTCATTAAGGAAATTCCCGCGCTTAAAAAGAAAATGTTTACTCCGGCGCTTAGAATGGTAATTTGTATACCTTCAGGAATTACAGAAGTTGAAATGCGTGCAGTAAAAGAAAGTGCGGAGCGTGTTAACGGGAAAGAGGTTTACCTTATTCACGAACCTATGGCTGCGGCGATTGGTATTGGGGTAGATATTATGCAGCCAAAAGGAAATATGATCGTAGATATAGGTGGTGGTACTACCGAAATTGCGGTGATTGCCCTTGGCGGAATTGTATGTGATAAATCGGTTAAAATTGCGGGTGATGTATTCACTAACGATATTGTTTACTATATGCGTACCCAGCATAACCTTTATGTGGGAGAGCGTACTGCTGAAAAAATAAAAATCCAGATTGGTGCAGCGACTGAAGATTTAGAAGTTCCACCAGAAGAAATGAGCGTGCAGGGGCGTGACCTTTTAACAGGAAAACCCAAGCAGGTGAATATTTCTTATCGTGAAATTGCCAAAGCTTTGGATAAGTCGATTTTAAGGATCGAAGACGCAGTGATGGAAACCTTATCGCAAACTCCGCCTGAACTTGCTGCCGATATTTATAATACCGGTATTTACCTTGCCGGCGGTGGATCTATGTTACGGGGACTGGACAAAAGGTTATCCCAAAAAACCGATCTTCCGGTTTATATCGCTGAAGATCCACTAAGGGCAGTGGTAAGAGGAACTGGAATATGCTTAAAAACCCTAAATCGTTATAAGGGAATTTTGATAAAGTAGGAGAAGTAGTTTTATGCAGCAAATTTTCAATTTTCTTATTCGGAATAAGAATAATATTCTATTCTTGTTTCTGCTTGCTTTAGCTGTATTTTTCACGATTCAAACCCACTCTTTTCACAAGAGCAGCTTTATAAGTTCGGCCAATGTGCTTACCGGTGGTATTTATTCCTGGGCCAACGATTTCGACAAGTATATGCATTTGGATGAGTACAACGAGCGCTTAATGGAAGAAAACAAGCAGCTACGCAACGTGCTCACAAACTTAAACGATACTATTTCTGTAGAAAATTATACCGATACTACCAGCTTTGATGGGACTTATTATTTTAGAACGGCAAGGGTTATTAATAACAACTACGCCAAACCTAATAACTTTCTCACCCTGAACCAGGGGAAAGAGGCAGGAATAAAATCTGAATTCGGAGTAATTACCAGCAAAGGAGTAATTGGAATTGTGGACAGGGTTAACAACAGGTTCTCACGGGTAATTTCTATATTAAATTCAGATTCTAAAATTAATGCGCAGTTAAATAAAACCAACCATTTTGGGAGTTTGATCTGGAATGGCAAAAACCCTAATATCGTCCAATTAATAGACGTACCCAGGCAAGCTCCTGTAAAAAAAGGAGACACCATAGTTACGGGAGGTCGATCCTTAATTTTTCCGGAAGGAATTCCTATAGGTAGTATTGAAGATTTTAAACTGGATCAAAGCGAGAGTTATTACACTATTAATGTTAAGCTCTTTAATGATATGACCAATATTGGCTATGTATATGTTATTGAAAACCTGGATAAGGAAGAAATACAGGAATTAGAGCGGGAAGATGAACAATAGTATTCTAAAAAATATCATTAGATTTGTAGGATTTGTGTTTATACAGGTGCTTATCCTAAATAACATTAATTTCCTGGGTTACATAAACCCATATTTATATGTGTTATTTATTTTGCTTTACCCGTTTAACGGCAATCAAAGTGTTTTTTTAATACTGGCTTTTCTCCTGGGTTTCAGCATAGACCTTTTTGAAGATAGCGGCGGGGTTCATGCCGCGGCCTGTGTAGTGATTGCTTTTATAAGACCTAATTTGCTGCGTTTTTCTTTCGGAATAAGCTATGACCATCAAAATCTAAGACTTTCCACAACCCCATTTGGTGCAAGGTTGAGCTATATTTTTATCAGTATTATAATTCATCATTTTATATTATTTTTCTTGGAAATGTTCAGCTTAAGTCATATAATAATAGTCCTTAAAAAAACGTTATTTTCAGGGATTTTCAGTGTTATTATGATCATACTAAGTCTGGCAGTTTTCAGCAAAAAATATAGATGAGAAAATTACTCCTTTACATTATTATCCTTACCACCGGCATTATTTTTCTTGCCCGGTTATTCTATTTGCAAATAATGGACGATTCTTTTACGGTAAGATCTCAGGATAATGCTATAGAAGTGGTTTACGATTATCCGCAGCGCGGTTATATTTCAGACCGAAACGGGAAGTTAATGGTTTCTAACCAACCATCTTATGATGTCATGGCTATTCCGCGAAACCTGAAGCCTTTTGATACTACAGAATTCTGTGAAATTCTAAGCATAGAACCTGAAGAATTGGGTCGCCGATTAGATAAGGCCAAAATCTATTCCCCTATTCTTCCATCGGTAATTATTCCCCAGCTCACCAAATCAGAATACGCCTATCTACAGGAAAAAATGCGCAAATATGAAGGTTTTTATATCCAAAAGCGTTCTTTAAGGGATTACCAGGTAGACCATAGCGCAAATGTGCTGGGATATATTACTCAGGTAAATCAGAAGAAAGTTAATGAGGATCCTTATTATATTTCCGGGGATCTTATTGGGCGAAGTGGAGTAGAATCAGTCTACGAAGAACTATTACGTGGCGAAAAAGGCGTGAAATATATTCAGAAAGATAGATTTAACCGGAATATTGGTCCGTATAAAGACGGTATTTACGATACACTCCCTACCAAAGGGAAAGATATTAGCATAACCATAGATGCCGAACTTCAGGCCTATGGAGAAAAATTGATGAAAAACAAACGAGGAGGTATTGTTGCTATAGAACCCGGAAGCGGTGAAATTTTATCGTTGGTAACTGCCCCCAATTACGATCCTGCATTACTGGTAGGGCGAAAAAGATCCCCTAATTACACCAGACTTTATTACGATTCTATTGCCCAGCCACTTTACGACCGGGGACTCTTAGCTGAGTATCCTCCAGGATCTCCTTTTAAAGCTTTAACCGCCTTAATCGGGCTTCAGGAAGGGGTGGTAGATACCGATGACAGGTTTTCCTGCAATAACGGATATAACTACGGAGCAAGACGTCCTTTAGGTTGCCATGCACATCCCAGTCCACTGGATATGGTTCCGGGAATAGCACATTCCTGCAACGCGTATTTTGCCCAGGTTTACCGCAAAACTATTGAAAAGCACCCAACTCCACAGGAAGGAATCGATACCTGGAACAAACATTTAAAAAGTTTTGGACTTGGACAGTTTATGGGGAATGACCTCAGTACAGGAAGACCGGGAAAAATACCTGATGCCGAATACTATAACCGAATTTACAATTACCCAACTTATAAGTGGTACTCTACCGCAACGATTTCTAATGCCATTGGCCAGGGTGAGGTTTTGATGACGCCCATTCAGTTAGCAAATATGACCGCTACTATAGCGAATCGCGGCTGGTATTATACGCCCCATATTTTGAAGAAAGTTGAAGGTGATCCTATTAAGGAAGAAAAGTTTACTGTCAAGAACAAAACCACTGTAGATACAAAACATTTTGACCCGGTAGTTGAAGGAATGCACCAGGTTTATAAAAGTGGTACTGCTAGAAGCCTTCAAATACCAGGTATTGAAATCGCCGGGAAAACGGGAACTGCAGAAAACTTTACAAAAATAGACGGAAAACGAACCCAACTTACCGACCACTCGATCTTTGTAGCTTTTGCACCTGTAGACAATCCCAAAATAGCAATAGCAGTATTTGTTGAAAATGGATATTGGGGAAGCCGGTATGCAGGAAGAATTGCAAGCCTGATGGTAGAAAAATATATTAAAAGAGAAATAACCCGAACAGATATGGAAGACTGGATTTTAAATCACAGTCTTGAAGATGAATATGCAAAACCATTAAGCGGAGAACCTTTTATAATAAATCGATAAATGGGGAAAGGCGTAACAGGTTTCGATTGGATTACTATTTTAATTTATCTCTTATTAGTAGGTTTTGGTTGGGCTAATATTTACTCAGCTTCCTTAACAGAAAGTCATACCAGTTTTCTGGAATTCAATCAAATATACAGCAAACAGGGACTTTGGATAATCTTAAGCTTCCTTCTAATAATTATATTGTTATCTATTGAAGCGAAATTTTATCAGCGTTTCTCCAGTGTTATTTATGCAATAAGCCTCTTAAGCCTGGCAGGCCTATTTATTTTTGGAAGTACTATTGCAGGGCAAACGGCATGGTATCAAATAGGCTCTATTAGTATTCAACCTGCAGAATTTGCCAAGGCCGCCACTGCACTAGCTGTGGCAAAATACCTTAGCGGCATACAAACCAATATCAAGGATTTTAAGCATCAATTAAGGGTTTTTCTAATTATCGCCCTTCCACTGATCTTAGTACTATTGCAGCCGGACGCAGGAAGTGCTGTGGTGTATTTTTCATTTGCTTTTGCGCTGTACCGGGAGGGACTTCATTTTGCTTATTTATTATTGGGCTTTTTTGCAGCAACCTTATTTGTGGCTACCCTGGCTTTTGGTCCTTTATGGGTAATTGGCGGTGTTTTATTAATTGCAATATTAGTTTATCTTAAAAACCTTAAAAGAAGGCCTAATATTCTTAAATACCTCTTCTTTGCCGCAGTGGCCATCGGGTTTTCGCTTTCGGTAAATTATGTATTTGAAAATGTCTTTAAACAACATCACCGGGATAGGTTCAATATCGTGTTAGGGAAGGAAGTGGATGCCCGTGGAATAGGCTATAATACTAATCAGAGTGAAATTGCCATAGGCAGCGGCGGATTATTCGGAAAAGGCTGGACTGAAGGCACCCAAACCAAAGGACATTTTGTACCAGAACAGCACACTGATTATATTTTTAGCACGGTTGGTGAAGAATGGGGCTTTCTAGGTAGCACCTTTATTCTTGCCCTTTTTGTCCTGCTGATGCTACGTTTACTCTACCTTGCAGAAAGGCAACGATCCACTTTTAACAGGGTATATGGTTACGGCGTAATTGGAATTATCTTTATGCACTTCCTGGTGAATATTGGGATGGTAATTGGTGTTTTTCCCACCGTGGGTATCCCCCTACCCTTTTTAAGCTACGGTGGCTCCGGGCTTTGGGCCTTTACAATCCTCCTCTTTATTTTTATTAAGTTGGATTCAGATAGGATGTCATTTTAATTACAGCCTTCTACTACTAACAAGAATGCTGCAACAACCAGAATAATTAACGGATAAATATATTTTCTTTTAAGCATACGGCAAATTTATGTTTTTTCTGAATTAAAATTCTTTCTATAAAAATTCAAAATAATTAAATTGAAAAATTAGAGCTTCATGATAAGCATTTCTTAGGACAAATAAATCTAAAGGATTTTGTGAATCTTGCAAGTGCAAATTTCTGTTTGGTTCAATAAGACTTCAAGATAAATTAATTTTATTACGCATAAAAAAAGCGCTCCATTAACTGAAGCGCTTTTCTATTTTCTATAGAGTTATTAGTCTCTCACTTTTGCCAGCTTATCCTCTCTAATATTATTCTTACGCATATCAGATAGTACGTGAATTGCTTCCTCAACGTAAACATCCTTACTTAGATTAGTATGCCAACGATCTCTTTTCTCCTTTAGGATTGTATCGTTCTTAAACATTTCCTCTTCATAAGGTAAAGAGGTAAAAGTAAGGTTTGTCTTGTAGTTATTTATAGAATCAAAACTTTTTGCCATTTCCTGGTTTCGCTCTGCCGTTGCAGCATACTCTTCAAAATTCAGGGAGTGAAAATTATTTTCACTCTGGTCTTTAATCCATTTTGCATGTTGCTCTATAAGCTTTAATTGCTCATTAGAGCTCATTCGTTCTTTACTTTCAGAAATAGTTTTTTCAAAATCTACGTAGCCATCCCAAACATCATATTTAGCTGGATCGATTTTATCCCAGGGTAAAGGATTGTCCTGGTCTTTCTCCCCGATATCAACAAAACTGTAACGATCTGGCACCACTACATCACTTTTAACGCCTTCTAATTGGGTAGACCCCCCATTTACCCTGTAAAACTTTTGGGTAGTTAATTTAAGGGCTCCAACATCTCCAAATTCATTGCTTCTTAACCATCTATTCAGATCTATTACATTTTGAACAGTACCTTTTCCATAGGTTTGTTTACTTCCAATAATAATGGCTCGTTTATAATCCTGCATTGCAGCAGCCAGAATTTCTGAAGCCGAAGCTGAAAGTTCGTTTACCAATATCACAAGAGGTCCATCCCAAAGTACAGATGGATCTTCGTCTGAAAGGATCTCTTTCCTTTGTCCGCTAGACTTGACCTGAACAATTGGCCCTTCTTCAATAAAAAGACCTGCAATATCAACCACTGTTTTCAAAGATCCTCCTCCATTATTTCTAAGGTCGAGGACAAGACCGTCCATATCTTTTTCCTTTAAACGAATAATATCTTTCTTGATATCTGAAGCAGCATTTCGCTCTTCATAATCTTCCATATTAAAATAGAACTTAGGTAAATTAATTACACCAAAATTCTTTCCTTCCTGCTCTACCATGGCGGTTTTAGCATAGGTTTCTTCAATTTCAACAATATCCCTGGTTATAGTGATT
Organism: Salegentibacter tibetensis; assembly: GCF_020164485.1. Lineage (GTDB taxonomy): Bacteria > Bacteroidota > Bacteroidia > Flavobacteriales > Flavobacteriaceae > Salegentibacter > Salegentibacter tibetensis. The sequence goes on along the minus strand of NZ_JAIQZA010000027.1, from coordinate 31,627 downwards.
TCCTGAATGTTACCCATTAATTTTTTACGAACCGTTAAGGTAACTTTAGAGTCTTTTGGACCTTTAATTAGATCTACCGCATCTTCCAGACGCATACCTACAATACTCACCGCATCATCTTCATCTTCCTGTTGTACTTTTAGAATCTCATCCCCTTCAGATAGCTCTTCACTTCTCCAGGCAGGTCCGCCAGAGATTACTTCGGTAACTGTAATATTGTCGCTCTTCTTTTGCAGTCGTGCGCCAATTCCTTCCAATTTCCCAGACATAGCGATATCAAACCTATCTTTGTCCTGAGGTGCAAAATAAAAGGTGTGAGGATCAAAAGCCTCCACGATTGAATTTAAATAAACTGAAAAGTAATCTTTACGCTCCAGATCATCGGTAAAATCATAATATTCATCTAAAGAATTTAAAGTAACCTCGCGAGCTTCTTTTTCAAGCTCTTCTTTAGACTTCATTTCGTAATCTGGATCTTCTTCTTTTTTCTGTTCTTCTTCTTCCACTTTATCGTGATAAGTGATTAGTGCAGAAAATTTAAGCTGTTTTCTCCAACGCTCTTTTAATTCCTTTTTCGAAGTAACATATTCAGCTTCAGAAAAATCTGTATCGATGTCTTCAACTTCAGAAAAATCAAAGGGTTTTTCAAGGATTTCTTTGTAGATATCCCGCGCTTCACCAGAACGTTTTAAAAGTCGGTTATACGTAAGATCAAAAAAGTCAATTTCCTTGTCTTTAATCTGATCGTCTATCTTATCCCTGTATTCATTAAACTCTTTAATATCACTGGCATAAAAGAAACGCTTAGACCCGTCTAAACCTTCAAGATATTTATCATAGACTCCTTCAGAAAATTCGTCATTAATATCTCTGGCATCATAGTGTCCTTCATTAAGAACATAGGTAATAAGATCTATAAGAAGCTTATCTTTATTAGGGTCGTCGAATTTTTTAGTAGTAAAACTACAGGATGTGGCGGCCATTAAAAGCATCACCACTAAGATTTTCAAATTCCTTTTCATAAATAGCATAAATTTCATCATTAACAGCTCTCCAAAATACATTAAAAATTGTGCCAATAAAGCTAACAGGTAATAATAATTTGTTAAACTACTAAGATAAGGTTTCTTACTGAAATTACTATTTTAGCTTATATAAAAAATATACTATGACGAAGAAAAAACCTTTAATCTTAGTAACCAACGACGATGGTATAACCGCACCCGGAATTAGAACTTTAATTGAAGTGATGAAAGAGCTGGGTGATGTGGTGGTGGTAGCGCCAGACAGTCCACAAAGCGGAATGGGTCACGCCATTACCATTAGCGACACTTTATTTTGTGAGCGGGTTACTATTAAAGAGAATTATAAACATAAAGAATACAGCTGCTCTGGCACCCCGGCAGATTGCGTGAAAATTGCCACGCAGGAAATCCTGCACCGCAAACCAGATTTATGTGTGAGCGGCATCAACCATGGCTCTAATTCTTCTATTAACGTGATCTACTCGGGAACAATGAGCGCAGCGGTAGAAGCCGGTGTAGAAGGAATTCCCGCCATAGGATTTTCATTATTAGATTATTCATTAAATGCCAATTTTGAACCTGCCCGAAAATATGTGAAGGAAATTACCCGAAATGTTATTAAAAACGGCCTTCCAAAAGGAGTAGTTTTAAATGTAAATATCCCGAAACTTCCTGCTTCCGAAATTAAAGGAATGAGAGTTTGCAGGCAGGCAAATGCGCATTGGGAAGAAGAATTCGACAAAAGAACAAATCCTCAGGGACGCGAATATTACTGGCTTACCGGAAAATTCGTAAATAAAGATAAAGGTGAAGACACAGATGAATGGGCCCTGGAAAAAGGTTATGTATCGGTTGTACCTGTTCAATTTGATTTAACGGCACATCACTTTTTAGACGATCTAAATAATTGGGAACTTAATGATTAAGCAAAACATCTTTATAGGATTCTTAACCGGAATTTCTGCCAATATAGGCGGCATTTTCCTTTATATCCTGCTTTTTTCTGAAATGGGAATAGACGAAACCCTGGACGATGCAATGGCTGAAGCTTATATCGGGAAGCTAATTGCCCTCGGAGCTATTTTAAACTTTTTGCCTTTCTTTGTCTTTCTTCGGAAGAAACAAATTTATCACGCAAGAGGTGTACTATTGGCTACCATTATTGCCGCCATTACCATTTTTATCTCAAAAATAGTTTAAAATGAAATATTACATAATAGCAGGTGAAGCTTCTGGAGATCTTCACGCATCTAACCTGATGCGTGCTTTGAAAAAAAACGATTCCCAGGCTGAATTCAGGTTTTGGGGTGGCGACCTTATGCAGGAACAAGGCGGACAGCTGGTAAAACATTACCGGGAACTGGCTTTTATGGGATTTGTTGAAGTGCTTTTTAACCTGAAAACCATTCTTCAGAATATTTCATTTTGCAAAGATGATATTACCGAATTTAAGCCCGATGCCATTATTTTTATAGATTATCCCGGCTTTAATTTAAGGATTGCCAAGTGGGCTAAAGAAGAAGGCTATCAAACACATTATTACATTTCCCCGCAAATTTGGGCCTGGAAAGAAAACAGGATTGATTCGATAAAGCGGGACATAGACCATATGTACGTGATCCTGCCATTTGAAAAGGAATTTTATGAAGAAAAACATAACTTTCCGGTACATTTTGTAGGGCATCCCCTTATAGATGCTATTGGCCAAAAAGGGCTACCTAATGTGGCGGCTATTAAAAAAGAAAACCAGCTAGACCACAGGCCCATAATTGCAGTGCTGCCCGGAAGCCGTAAACAGGAGATTTCAAAAATGCTGGAAGTAATGCTGAGCATTACACCAGATTTCCCCGAATATCAGTTTGTGATTGCAGGCGCACCTAGCCAGGACGCTGAGTTTTATGCTCCCTTTATCAAGCATAAAAACATCAAACTGGTAATGAACAAAACTTATGATGTGCTAAGCCTTTCCCACGCGGCGATGGTAACCTCGGGGACTGCAACTTTAGAAACCGCATTGTTTAAAATCCCCGAAGTGGTTTGCTATAAAGGCAGTTATGTTTCTTACCAAATTGCCAGGCGGGTTGTGAACCTGGATTATATTTCTTTGGTAAATCTTATTATGGACCGGGAGGTAGTAAAAGAGCTAATTCAGAACGATTTTAATACGAAAACGCTCAAAAAAGAGTTTAAGAAGATACTGGAAGAGGAAAATCGCACCAGGATTTTTAAAGACTATTTTGAATTGGAAAGAAAACTGGGTGGAAAAGGAGCCAGTGAAAAAACGGCTCAGCTTATTGTGAATGCGATTAAAAATTGATCTATGCAGCAGGTTTTTAAATTACTTTTTTTAGGCTTTTTTATGCTAAGTCTTATTTCCTGCGGAAGCTCGCGTTCAAAGGTGATTACCACTAAAAGTGACGATAAACGCTCTGAAAGGGTTTCTCATTCAAGAAATGCTGAAATTGAACCCACCGATAAAAAAGTCTATAACATTATTTCTAAAGCCAAAAGTTTTGAAGGCACGCGTTACAAATATGGCGGGACTACCAGGCGGGGGATGGATTGCTCCGGACTTATTTACACCGCATTTTTAGAAGAAGATATCGCTATTCCCAGAACTTCCCGCGCATTGTCTTTAGAGGGGGAACGCCTGTACTTAAAAAAGGTAGCTCCGGGTGATCTCCTATTTTTTGAAACTAACAAAAACCGAAAAGTGATTAACCACGTAGGTTTAGTGGTAGAAATAGAACCCGAAAATATTTATTTTATCCACTCCTCTACCTCCCGGGGTGTGATAATTTCTTCTCTTTCTGAACCTTACTGGAATGGATCTTTTGTAATGGCCCGCAGAATTTTATAATTTTTAGTATCTTCAATTTTGCCGCCCCAGTAATTAATATAAAGGGGATGCAATTTCTTAATTTAACGATCATCAAACTTTCTATATTCCTGATTCTGGGAATAATCACCGGTTTTTGCCTGGAAATTCCCGGCTTCCCACTTTTTATATTCTTAGGCTTTCTATTTGTTATTTTCTGTCTAGGTTATTTGAGAGCACGTGAACAATTATTTGACGATATTTTCTTCGGAATATGCACCTGGAGTTTAATTTTTACCCTGGGAGTTGCCACAGCATATCTTCAGCAGCCAAAGAACCAGCCAAAACATTATGTAAATCTTGAAAATACTGAAGCTGAACTAATGCAACTTCGCATTAAAGAAAGCCTGAAACCTAACCTTTACACCCGCCCCTTCATAGCTGAAGTTGAAAAGATTCTTTCAAAAGAAAATTCCATACCGGTAACTGGAAAAGTCTTACTAAATATCTCAAAAGATTCCCTTGGTAAAGAGTTAGCACCCGGAATGAAACTGCTTGTTCCATATAAACTCACCAATATTACTGAACCGCTAAATCCATATCGCTTTAATTACCGAAACTATATGCAAAAACAGCGGGTAGAAAAGCAGTTACAAATCAGTAATTCTGAATTCTATCTTTTACCTGTAAAAGCAGAATCCCCTATTAGCATGGCTTCAAATTTTAGGGAAAGGATTATTAGAAAACTTTCAGATACTAAGATTGAGAAAAACGAACTAGCTATAATGCAGGCTTTATTGCTGGGACAAAGGCAGGATATTTCAAAAGAGATTTATGAAGAATATGCCGCCGCGGGAGCTATTCATATTCTGGCCGTATCCGGACTTCACGTGGGTATTATTTTACTCATTTTAAACTGGCTTTTTAAACCGCTTAATTATTTTAAAAATGGACTTATATTAAAAACCCTGCTGTTAATTTTATTAATGTGGGGTTTTGCAATCTTAGCAGGGCTTTCTCCCTCGGTGGTGCGAGCGGTGACTATGTTTTCTTTTATCGCTATTGGGATGCAAATGCGAAGAAAAACGAGTATTTTAAACAGTTTATTTATTTCGCTGTTCATTTTACTTCTTGTAAATCCGTATTTCATTTTTCAGGTAGGTTTTCAGCTAAGTTACCTCGCAGTCTTTGCCATTGTTACCATTCAGCCTAAATTATTTAAGCTATGGGAACCCCGATTTAAAATCACAAAATACTTTTGGGGACTATTAAGCGTAAGTATTTCTGCACAAATTGGGGTTTTACCTTTAAGTTTATTCTATTTTCATCAATTTCCGGGCTTGTTCTTTATTTCAAACCTGGTGGTTTTACCGGCTTTGGGACTTATTTTGGGACTGGGGTTTTTAGTAATTTTATTCACCTTACTAAATTTTCTCCCAGATTTTTTAGCAGAAACCTACGGAAAGCTTATAGCTTATATGAATCAATTCATCGGTTGGGTTGCGGGACAAGAAGAGTTTGTTTTTACTGACATCCATTTTAATATATGGCAAAATTTAAGTGCGTATTTATTGATTTTCTTTTTCATTCTTTTAATCTATCAGAAAAGCTTCAGAAACCTGGTTTTCTTTCTCTGCGGAATTGTTTTATTTCAGTGGAGTATGCTTTACAGCAAAGTGCAAAATTGCTCTTCAGAAAGTATTGTATTTCATAAACCCAGGAAGACTATGATTGGTATCCAGAAAGATGAAAAGCTAATGCTTTATCATAATTTAGAAGATGATTTTTATAAGGAAATAAGGGTCAAAGATTACAAAACGGGCAGGAATATTAATCAAATCGAAGATAAAAAACTACCCGATGTTTTAGCTTTAACTGAAGCCAGTATATTAATTGTAGACAGCAGCGCAGTTTACCAGCTTAAAGATTTTCGACCTGACCTGGTATTACTTCGGGATTCACCTAAAGTTAACTTAGAGAGGCTTATTCAGCATTTAAACCCTGAAATAATTATTGCCGATGGCAGCAATTATCATACTTATGTAGCGCGCTGGGCAGAAACAGCCAGAAAACAAAAAACCCGTTTTCACCATACTGGCAAAAACGGAGCTTTCCGCATCTCTACTGAACCTTAGGATCCACTATCAACTAAAACTTAAATTTTACTCGATAATCAAGATTAAATACACTACCGATGGTCTCGAAACTGAAGTTTTTCATTCTCAACTTCGTCAAATTTTGCTAAGGTATTTTATTTAAAAGAACCTTTAAAATTCTCCTGGTATTCTGAAAAGGCTTCTTTTGAAGTCATTTTTTTATATTCATCTTCAGCAAAAAGTTTTAGATATAATTCCAGCTGCTGAGGCGTTCTATATCCCGGAATAGGCGCTAATAAATTAGCTTCCTCATCAAAGAAAACAAGGCTGGGATAACCCGTGATTTTTAAAGCCCTGGCCAGCTGGTGCGAAGAGTTTCTACCAGTCTTATCAGGATCATATTGCGGGTTTGTAAACACCTGCCCCTTAAAGTCAATTTCCTCGGGACCTTCAGCATTAAATTTTACCGGATAGTAATTCTCATTTAAAAATTCAATCACATCACCGTTTGTAAAGGTATTCTTATCGAGCATCTTACAGGGACCACACCAAACGGTGTAGGCATCCATAAAAATCTTTTTAGGCTCTTCTTTTTGAGCCGCCAAAGCCTCATTCATACTCATCCATTTAATTTCCTGAGCCTGAGTGCTTATTCCTACAAATAGAAAAACTATGGTAATTATTCGAATCATTTATTCCTTTTAGGGTTTTAAAACAAAAAACGTTCCTAAAATTAAAGAACGTTTTTTGTTTTAAATACTTTTTTTAGATTATTTACTATCCCTTTCAGTATCTGCAATTTCATATTGCTCTGTCTCCAGCATTTCCCGTTCTTCATCTTCAACCCCGTGGGTAAGTCGTTTTAGAGGTTTCAGCATTATTAAAACAATAATAGAAAAAGCTATGGTAAATATGGTTATCCCCGAAAATATTGCCAGGTCACCCGCATCTGCCGCAAATTCTCCTAAAACTCCAGCTAATTTATTTCCTAAACCTGTTGCAGCAAAGTAAACTCCCATCATTAAAGAGGCATATTTCACAGGCGCTAATTTTGTGATAAAAGAAAGCGCCACCGGCGAAGAACTTAATTCTCCAATGGTATGGAATAAGTAAGCTAATACCAGCCAATACATCGCTGAAGATCCATTAGCTTCAAACTGAACCGAAGCTGCGGCCATAAACACAAAACCAAGCCCCATAATTATAACTCCTATTGCCATTTTAAAAATAGAAGAAGCTTCTTTGTTTTTTAATTTTCTACGTGCCCAAAAATTAGCTACCAGCACCCCAAAAGAGATGATAAATAAAGCATTTAGAGATTGAAACCAGGAAGCCGGAACTTCATCTCCAATAAAAGGAATTGCAAAAGGCAAAGACCTATTGGTTTTATCTAATGCATAGATATTCATCAAACCGCCGGCTTGCTCGAAGGCTCCCCAGAAAACGATTACAAGAATAAAGGATAACAGCATTACAACATAACGATCTTTCATTACTTGCGTAGTAAGGTCCTTATAAACCATGAGCATCATAGCGATCACCAGGGTTAAAAAGATACATAAAAAGCCATAAGGAATAGATTCAGCAATAAGTACATAAATAGAGCCTATCATTAAGATTGCAGATACGACTAATTGAATAGGAGAGTTAAATAAATCACCAAACAGCCCGCTTAAAGATGCTCCTTCGCTTCGCTCTACTTTAGATAGTAAGTTACCTACGTTCACCAGGTATTTTTGTCCCCATAAATAAACAATAAGCCCAAAAGCCATGGCTATTCCAGCAAGCCCAAAGCCCCAATGCCAACCTATAAACTCTCCAACTCCGCCTACGATAAGGCTGGAAAGAAAAGCACCAAGGTTAATTCCAATATAAAAAATGGTAAATCCTTTATCTCTTCTTATATCGCCGGGCTTATAGAGACCTCCTACCATTGTGGAAATATTGGGCTTAAGCATCCCTACCCCAATAATAATTAATCCCAGTCCTGTATAAAAAGCCCACATTTCTTCTACAGCCAAAATACCGTGACCTGCTACAAGGATAATCCCACCCCATAACACCGTTTTCTTCTGGCCTAATAATTTATCGGCTATAATCCCTCCCGGAATCGAAGCCACATAAACTAACATGGTATACCAACCGTAAAGGGCTAAAGCTTCACCTTGTGTCCATCCAAGTCCGGCATTACCATCTGTAGTGGCACTTACTAAATATAAAACCAGGATAGCACGCATTCCATAATAAGAAAAGCGTTCCCACATCTCAGTGAAAAATAAAATATATAAGCCTACCGGATGCCCAAATAATTCCTTTTGAGGAGCTCTGTTAGTTGCTGTTGCCATCTAGATTATAGTTTTTCTTTTATAAAATCTGTCATCATTGTATAAAGGTGCAATCTTGTATTACCACCGTAAATTCCATGGTTCCTGTCAGGATAAATCGCCCAGTCAAATTGCTTATTGGCCTGCACCAAAGCTTCAACCATTCTCATAGTATTCTGTAGGTGTACATTGTCATCTCCTCCACCGTGAATTAAAAGGTAATCTCCCTTTAATTTTTCAACGTGGTTTATAGGAGAATTCTCATCATAACCAGAAGGGTTTTCCTGCGGGGTAGTCATATATCTTTCAGTATAGATACTATCGTAAAATCTCCAGCTAATTACCGGTGCTACGGCTATAGCCATGGAGAAAGTATCGTTTCCTTTTAAGATGGCGTTAGACGACATAAAGCCACCATAACTCCATCCCCAAATTCCAATTCGGTCTTCATCTATATAATCTCTTGCTCCCAGTTTCTTCGCAGCAGAAATTTGGTCTTCCACTTCGTATTTACCAAGTTCATTTTGAGTGACCTTTTTAAAAGCAGCTCCTTTATACCCGGTACCACGACCATCTACAGTAACGACGATATAACCTTCATTGGCAAGTAATTGATACCAGTAATCGTTAGTTTCAAAATAAGAATTGGAAACCTTTTGAGAACCGGGACCCGAGTATTGGAACATCAATAATGGATATTCTTTATTCTCGTCAAAATCATTTGGTTTGATAGTCCACATATTAAGCTCATTGCCATTAATTTCAATGGTGCTTAATTCTTTTGGAGCGAAATCATACGCCTCTTCTTTTTCAAGTAAAGCAGAGTTGTCTTTAATCTTTCTAACCAGCTTTCCGTTTTTGGCGTTGTGCAATGTGAATTTGTAAGGAGTTTCAGTACTGGTATAAGAGTTGATAAAGTAAGTATAATCGGCACTAAAATCGGCGCTGTTCATTCCTTCTTTTTCGGTTAAACGGGTTTTGCTTCTCCCGTTAATTTTAATGGAATACACATCGCGATTTACACTTCCGTTCTCTGTACTTTGATAAAAAATTCTCTTAGAATCTTCATCATAACCATAATAACTGGTTACTTCCCATTCTCCTTCAGTAACCTGGTTTTCCAATTCACCATCTTCATCATAAAGGTAAATATGGTTCCACCCGTCTTTTTCGCTGGTCCAGATAAAACTGTTGTCTTTAAGGAAAGTCAGGTTATTAGTGATATCAATATAAGCTTCATCGGTTTCATTCATTACCACTTCAGCTTCATTATCTTCAGCATCAACAAAAATAAGGTCTAAATTGTTTTGGTGCCTGTTTAGAACCTGAACGCTTAAAATTTCAGGATCCTGCGTCCATTTAATTCTTGGAATATAAAAATCTTCATAATCTCCTAATTCCACTTTTTCGCTTTCTTCTGTAGCTAACTCGTATGTATAAAGGGAAACTTCAGAATTTGCTTCTCCCGCTTTAGGATATTTAAAAACATGCTGACTTGGGTATAGATTCTGCCCAAACATATCCATTGAAAATTCCGGAACTTCGGTTTCATCAAATTTCAGGTAAGCTAAATGAGTCCCGGTTTTATTCCAATCGAAAGCTCTTACAAAAGCAAATTCTTCCTCATAAACCCAATCGGTCACCCCGTTGATAATGATATTTTTCTTACCATCTGTGGTTACCTGCGTTTCTTCAGCTGAAGCGATATCATAGGTATAAATATTATTCTCAAAAACATAAGCCACTTTTGAAGCGTCAGGAGAAAAAGTAGGCTCCTGCACTTTATTATCACTTAATTTGGTAAGGATTTTATCTTCTACATCGTAGATATAATAAATTCCACGGGAAGAACGTCGGTAAATTTGTTCCAGCTCTGTAGAAAGCAAAATCTTATCTTCATTTTCACTAAGCTCAAATCCCTGAAATCCGGAAATCTCACTAAGATCTTCACTGTTTAATAGGCTTCTAACTTTCTCCCCACTCTTGTAAGAATAAACATCTATGCTAGTAGTATTGGCATCGCGGTCGCGATTTAAAACCAGGTATTCCTTACCATTATCTAAAGATTGTAGGGATTGTAAACGTTCCTGTCTAAAGGTGCCATCGTAAATTTCTTCGAGGCTAATTTCTTTATCCTGAGCGTAAATTGTTGAGGTTGCCGCTATTAACAACCCAACCAGTATTTTAGAGAACTTCATAAAATTTATAGAATGAATTTTGATTGCCAAGTTTACTAAATTTTCAGCAAAAAAAGTAGGATTTGAGTGTTAAATACTAAGGATTTGTTAAAGATATATTTCCCTGAATTTTCTAAAAACTGAAAGACTACTCTCCTTAAATAACAATTGTATCTTTGCTCACTATAAATTTGCTTAAAAATGATAAAACCTATCAGCGGCTTTTCTAAACTTAATAAGAAGGAAAAAATAGACTGGCTGGCCGAAACCTACCTTAAAGATCGCCCCGAAGACGTGGCTATACTTAGACAATACTGGAATGAAGATTCCCGGTTACAACAGCTCCACGACGAATTTACTGAAAATACTTTATCAAATTTTTACCTGCCGTTCGGGCTGGCACCAAATTTTCTAATTAATGGAGATTTACTAGCCATTCCCATGGCAATTGAAGAAAGCTCGGTGATCGCTGCAGCAAGTAAAGCGGCAAAATTCTGGAGAACCCGGGGCGGATTTAAAGCTGAAGTTATAGACACTAAAAAGATAGGCCAGGTTCATTTTAATTTCTTCGGAAATAATGAAAAGCTCGAGCACTTCTTTGAAACTACAAAACCAAAGCTTCTGAAAGCAGTAAAACCCATTACCCGTAATATGGAAAAACGCGGCGGAGGGATTTTAGATATAAAACTGAAGGATAAAACAGCTGAAATCGCCAATTACTATCAGTTGCATTGCGAATTTGAGACTAAAGATTCTATGGGTGCGAATTTTATAAATTCCTGCCTCGAAAAATTCGCTGAAGTTTTTCAAAATGAAGCTCAGCAGTACACCGATTTTTCTTCTGAAGAAAAGGATATCGAAATTATTATGAGTATTCTTTCTAATTATGTGCCTGAATGTTTAGTGAGAGCTGAAGTTTCCTGCCCGGTGGAAGACCTCGATGAAAATAAAGATTTATCTGGTGAAGATTTCGCAAAGAAATTTATCCAGGCAGTGAATATTGCTGAAGTTGAACCTTATCGTGCCGTGACCCACAACAAAGGGATCATGAACGGAATTGACGCTGTTGTTCTTGCTACCGGAAACGATTTTAGGGCAGTAGAGGCAGGAATTCACGCTTATGCCGCCAGAAATGGAAAATATTCCAGCTTAACCCACGCCAGCATCAAAGATGGTATTTTTAAGTTCTGGATCGAAATTCCATTAGCGCTGGGAACCGTTGGCGGATTAACAAGTTTACATCCTTTAGTAAAACTGGCTTTAGATATTTTACAGCAACCTACGGCGAGGGAATTAATGAAAGTTGTGGCCGTGGCCGGACTTGCACAAAACTTTGCTGCGATTAATTCCTTAACTACCACTGGAATTCAGCAAGGGCACATGAAAATGCATTTAATGAATATTTTAAATCAGTATAATGCCACTGCAGCCGAGAAGAAAACGCTAACCCAATATTTCACAAAACATACCGTAACCCACAGCAGCGCGGTTGAAGAATTGAAAAAATTAAGAAGTTCATGAAAGAGTTTTACAGTAACGGAAAACTTTTAATAACCGGAGAATATGCTGTTTTAGATGGCGCCAAGGCCCTGGCCCTTCCTACAAAATTTGGTCAGTCGCTGGAGGTAAAAGCTTCTGAAGGAAAAAATATTCAATGGAATAGTTTTGATGAAAACGATAGACTTTGGTTTCAGGGAGAGTTTGAGTTCAAAAATGATGAATTTCAACTTGTTTCTGAAAAAGACGGAGTTTCAGAAAAACTGTTGCAAATCTTAAACGCAGCCCATTCTTTAAACCGAGAATTATTTTCAAAAGAAAAATCTGGATTTGAAGTTAACACCCGATTAAATTTCAATAAAAACTGGGGCTTAGGGACGTCTTCAACTTTAATTAACAACATTGCTACATGGTTCAAAATTGACGCGCATAAACTGCTTAAAAACAGTTTTGGCGGCAGTGGTTATGATATTGCGGCAGCGAAAAACAACCAGCCGATAACTTATCAACTTACCGAAAATGGACCTTCCATTTTAAAGACTCATTTTAATCCTGAGTTTTCAGAAAATATTTTTTTTGTTTATCTGAATGAGAAAAAAAACAGTCGTGAGGCTATCGCTCATTATAAGGCATTACCGAAAGCCAATAAAACCGGGTTAACTGAGAAAATATCTTCGCTAACAGAACAGTTTGCTAGTTGCACAACGCTGACTGAATTTGAACTTTTAATCAACATTCATGAAACATTATTATCAAAAGCACTTCAAACGCCAAAAATAAAACAAGAACGCTTTCCAGATTTCCCGGGAGCGGTTAAAAGCCTTGGTGGCTGGGGTGGTGATTTTGTAATGGTTACAGGGAGAAAAGAAGAGGTTTTTGAGTATTTCAGTAAAAAAGGTTTTGAAACGATTTTTGCGTTTGAGGATATTGTTCTTTAACAAAACATTTTTTAAAATCCTCATTCTAAGGACGAAGCAATCTCTAAGTTTTAGTTACGGATCTAAAGATTACTTCACTCCGTTCGTAATGACGTTTCCTTTTTTGAATCCTGAAACAACTTTATCTAAATGTTTACAAGTTAGGCCTCCGAATAAATTACGGAGCAGGCTCTGAAACGAGTTCAGGGTGACGTAGGATCATCATTGGCAATCGAGTTAGAGATTACTTCACTTCGTTCGTAATGACATCTCTTTTTTAATTTTGGTTTTACAGACCTAAGCAAAAAAAAAGCCCCGGTAAAAATTACCGGGGCTTTGTATATCTAAAGGCTTATTCTACTAGTAGAATCTCGCACGATTATCTTCAATATCTGCTTTTTTACGAAGTGCTTCAAAAAGCCTTACAGAAGCATTTTGTCTTCTTTGTGCAGTTTCCTGCTCTGCAATTCCGCGGTAAGAATTCATTTCTGCCGCTTCGTTTTTACTCTCTAGCTCCACTACATAAACTCCTTTGTCTCCGGCAATAGGATTACTCACACTTCCCGGTTCTAAAGCGAATACAGATCCTACAACTTCCGGCTCTCTTCCTGCACCCGGTAGTGTTGGGCTGGAAAGATTAACTGCACTTGCAGTCTGTACTATTGTATTGTTAGCAGAAGCAATTTCCTGAAGATCTTTACTTTTAATTTTTTCCTTAAGAATTTCAGCTTTCTTCTGTTTTGTAAGAACAGGTATTACTTTAGAAGAAGCGTTTTCAGCAGTCATTAAGCCTTCTTTGTTCCTGGCCGTTAATTGCGCCACAACATATCCTGAAGGAATATCAAAACGCCTAATATCTCCAACACTTGCCTCATCTTCGAAAGCCCATTGAACAATTCTTCTTTGACTTCCAACTCCCGGAATATTCTCATCCAGTGCTTTTACGTTATTAACAGTCCTAACATTATATTCACTTGCTTTAGCAACTTCAGAAAAATCTCCTTCTTTTGCAGCAATCTCGAATTTAGTAGTTTCGTTAAATAGGTTGTTTCTGGAACGTTCTGAAGCTTCTAATTCTCTGGCGATAGTAGCAATTTTCACTGCTTTTTCTCTTTCGGTTTGCTCTTCAATATGAATAACGTGGTAACCAAAATCGGTTTCTACAACCCCTATATCTCCCGGATTGTTATCTAACACATAGCTATCGAATTCCGGAACCATCATTCCAGGCCCAAAATAACCAAGGTCTCCCCCATCCTGATTGTTAGAACGGTCTGAAGAAAATTCAGCAGCCAGTTCAGCAAATTTATCTTTATCTCCTCTTATCACATTTGTAAGGCTATCGGCTAAAGCTTCAGCTTCTGCTTTAGTTCTAGTTACATCTGGAGCAAATTGCTGCCCCTGGTAAGCCACAAGAATATGACTTGCTTTTGTTGAATCTGGAATTTGTTTGGTCTCAACTAATTTTGATAGTTTGAAATATCCATTATGCTGGTATGGTCCAAAAATCTCTCCTTCTTCTAAATTAAACAGCTCGTCGGCAAATTCTGAAGGCAATTGATTTTTGAACACAAACCTATCCTCATAAGGCAGGTCTGAATTTGCTTCTACAAAATCTTCATAATCATTAGTAGTATTAAAACCTGGAAGCGTATCGTTACTATTGGTTACCGCATTATATTCTACACGGCTTTCAATTAAAGAAGTTAGAGCTTCTTCAGCTTCCTGTACATCTTCATCTGAAGCTTTTTCTTCAAAATAAACATACCTGATATTTCTTGATGCTTCGGTCTCAAATTGCGACGGATTCTTTTTAATATAATCTCTAATTTCATCCTTACTTACATCAACTTCATCATCTGAAACCGAAGAATAAGGCAACTGAACAAAACGAAGGTCTACGCTGTTATTTGCGAAACGATAAGCCTGTTCAGCTTCGGTAATGGTAGCGCCAATCCCGGCGGTTACCATAGAGTAATACATGTTTTGGCGAGCCATATCACCCATATTACTCTCCATTTGTAACCATTGTTGGTAAGCTTCCGGCTGAGTAGATCTCATACTGGAAATATATTCACGAACACGGTTTTCATCAAACATACCGGCTTCGTTTTTAAAGGCAGGATTGTTCCCCATTTGGGTGCGCATCACTTCTCTAATTTGAGCTTTCCCGGCTCTTATCCCAAGTTTCTCCATTTCTTCTTTAAGAATGGTTTCACGAAGGGTTTGTTCCCAAACCTGACTTACAGCCTGGGTGGTGCTCGCATTAGAGCCCATGTTACGCTGGTAAGCTTCTACCTGACGGGCAAAATCTTCCCTGCT
Organism: Salegentibacter tibetensis; assembly: GCF_020164485.1. Classification (GTDB taxonomy): domain Bacteria; phylum Bacteroidota; class Bacteroidia; order Flavobacteriales; family Flavobacteriaceae; genus Salegentibacter; species Salegentibacter tibetensis. Next base: position 16,451 of record NZ_JAIQZA010000027.1, on the reverse strand, counting down.
CACCTCTTCACCATTTATGGTTGCGATTGTATTTTGGTCTTTTTGCGAAGAAAAGCCTCCGTTACGAATTACATCGGCAAGGACAAAAGAGAAAAGTGCCAATGCAATGATGATGATCAAGAAAACAGAACGCTGTCTGATTTTATTTAATACTGCCATTTGTAGTTGTTATTTATCGAAATATAGTGGGCGAAAATAATGTTTTTAAGCTAATTATAAAACTTATAATTAGCAAATTATTAACTATTCGCCATTTAATCTGCAGGTTTAATTTTTAACTCTACCAATTCTATTTTAGTATTGGAAACTTCCAGGATTTTAAATGAAAAATTATCTATCTGTAATTCTTCGTTCTGCTGCGGAATTTCCTCGGTATGGTTTACAATATACCCCCCAAGGGTTTCATAATTTTCCCCTTCCGGGATATTGAGTTTATAGGTTTCATTTAAATAATCTACTTCTAAACGGGCGGAATATTTATAATGGTTTTCTCCTAATTCTTCTTCAGTAAGCACCACAGGATCATGTTCATCCTGAATTTCACCAAAAAGTTCTTCTACAATATCCTCAACGGTTATCATGCCGCTGGTGCCTCCATACTCATCTATAACCACCGCGATACTTTTACGCTTTTTAGTGAGGTTGCTTAACACATCTTTCACCCACATGGTTTCCGGCACAAAAACAACCGGAAGGAGTATAGATTTTATAGATTCGGGCTTTTTAAAAAGTTCGAACGAATGTACGTAGCCAATTACATCATCTATAGTTTCATTATAGATAAGCAATTTAGAAAGGCCGGTTTCAGTAAAAGTATTCACCAGATCCCGAGGTGCCTGGTGTTGATCTACCGCTATAATTTCGGTTCTTGGCACCATTACTTCCCTTGCTTTTATATCTGAAAACTCCAATGCATTTTGGAAAATCTGAATTTCAGAATCTACTTCCACATCGTCTTCAACGGTCTCCATCTGTTCATTGATGAAATTTCCGAGCTCAACTTTACTAAACGCCAGTTGCACTTCATCTCCTTCAGTCTTAAAAAATCTTTTCAGTATAAAATCTGAAATCCATATTATAAAAGTAGAGATTAGACCAAATAGTACATAGAACATATAGGCAGGCACTGCGAAAAATTTAAGCATTGAATTTGCATAAATCTGAAAAAATACCTTAGGAAGAAATTCTGCGGTAAGTAAAATTACCAGGGTAGAGATTACCGTTTGTGTAAAAAGATTTAAATCTAATATAAGATACTCCAGAAACGCATTATCTATAGGCTGAAGCCCCTGAAGCCAGTTCATTAGTAAATCTCCCATGAAAAAACCATAAACCACCAGGGCAATATTATTACCCACCAACATGGTAGCAATGAATTTTGAAGGTTTTTTGGTTAATCTTTTAAGAACGGTAGCCAGAAAATCGTTTTGACGTTTTTCTATTTCAATATAAATCTTATTGGAAGAAATATAGGCAATTTCCATCCCGGAAAAGAAGGCAGAGAGAATCAAGGAAAGGACAATTATAAGAATTTCAGTCTCCATTATTCCTGCTTGTTACGCTCCTCAATCTTACGCCTAAAACGTCTTTTAAAAAAGAACATAAAGATAGATATAACAACGAAAAAAATGAATAAATATGCCCTGCTGCGCTCGGAATTCCAGATTCTAACACTCTCAAACAGGAAGAAAGCAGCTATAAATAAATAAGCGAATTCAAAATATTTAAAATATTTACTCATCGGGTTTATTGTCTTTTATTATTTGAACCCCAACATTGGTTCGTGATCGAAAATTACCGAAATTTTGATTAGCATCAAAACCTTCACCTTCGTTAATTGCCCCATTCGGGAATTTAATAGTGTTAGGCTTGTCGGTAAAAACCCAGTTTATATTCTGGTCCCAAAATAATTGTGAAGCTTCCAGGCGCATACTATCGGCAGTATAGATTACTACGTTACCCTGCAGATCTATTAGGTTAGTCCCATCGTAAATTATTCCGTAATCGGAGGTAACTGTACTTTTCTCGTTGTTTTCATCGAATATCTCCAATTCCAAACCATCGGGAAACTCCCGGTAAGGAAATTCTTTATTGGTAAAATCCATCATTTTGGGGCTTTTTAAATTGGCCACCATTCTGCCAGAATCGGTATACTTAAGGTTAATCCCCTGCGCAATAGCCTGAGGTGCATCGCCCTCCATGTCTAAGGCCCGAATTTCATCAAGATTACCCTGACATGAAAAAAGCATTGTCACGCCTATGAGCGTGACAATGCCTGTTATTATTTCCTTATATGTTATTCTCATATTACATTTGTGGGATACGCACGGTTTCCCCAATCCAACATCCAATGTTTATAGCTTCACCGGTACTTTTACCCAATTGAAACACATCAGATTTTTGTGGCGCTCTACCTCTATAAGCAGTAGCAGTTTGATTCGCATTAGATGCAATAGAAGGATCTACTCTTGCAGCTCTTGCTGCATAATCTGCAGCTAACCAATAAACAGCTCTTTTATTAAAAGTATTATCACCACAGTCATTAGCACTTTGCGCAATCATATTAGAGATTTGCAAATATGCATTACCTAAAGACGGCTTGGCATCAATTGCTCTTCTATAGTAATTTCTTGCTTGAGAAAAACTACCTCTCTCTTTATAGTTAGAAGCGATTCTATAGTAAATTCTAGCCTTATCGTTAGGATCTTCTTCTAACTCCGCAGCTTCATTATAATATCCTAAAGCTTTAGTTCTATCGCCATCAGCTTCAGCCAACTGACCTAAAGAGTAAGCAGAACTTGCAGAAGGCTCTAATTGGTGCAAAGCTTCAGAAACCTGGAAGAACAATGGGTCTTCAGTACAATCTTTAGCAGATAATCTCGCGTTAGCATTCTGCAACCAATCTACATCAGATTTTTTGGCATCAAAATCTTTCTTATATAAAGGGATAAGATTATCACAATCTGCCCTTGCGCCAAGTTTTGCATTTAAAGCATTTTTTACACTGTTGTAGTTATTCAAGTTAATTTCAGCATTGCTAATTTGCTTTTTCTCTTTTGCAGTAAGATCTTCACCGTCTTCCTGTTTTTTCAACAACGGCGCTAATTTTTCAGCAGCATCATTTTCTTCTTCTTCAATCTTCTGCATTACCTTATCGTAATTATCAAAAACATCCTGAAGCTCTCTCTCACCGGCATCCTGCATATCTACCATTAATTGAAAATAAGCATACAAACCTTTTGGACTGGTAAAATTTTCACGATCTTCAATATATACTTTATCAAATGCTTTATAAAGCTCCTCTGTTGTTCCTATTTTGTTGTCAAATCTTAACTGCGCGATATCAGAATAAATTTTCCCTTTAGAAGTTTTATTGGGAAACAACTCCAAACGTTCTTCCCAAAGACTGATAAGCTCTTCGATAAATTGCTCTTTTTCGGCACCTTCAGCGTTTTCAATTTTATAGTTAAGAGCTCGTTCTCCATACTGGAATGTAGCCAAACTATATTTTGGACATTCTTCCCTTACTTTCATCAAAGGTTCGTAAGCGGCATCGTAATTTTTCGCTTTAGCATCATCATATGCTAAAGCAGCCATTGTTGCACAATCGTTAGACTGTGCGCTTAAAACACTTGAACCTAGAACGGCTCCCGTAATCAATGCTATAAATCTCGCTTTCATTTTTCTTGTTTTATTATTGTGGTTAATTAAATTTTCTTCTTTCAAACCATCTCCTGGCTTCGGTTAGGGAAAGCCCCACTGAAAGCCTGAAAAAATCTTCCTGAATTAAACCTGAATCGGTTGTACCGCGCTGTCCATACTCGAATCCAAGGTTTATATTAGAAAATCCCGGTCCTACAGGTAGTCCAACTCCAAAAGTGATGCCAAACTCATTAATATCCTGATTATTGATACTCAAACCAGTCTCTTCAAACCTGAATCCTGCCCTGTAAACAACACGATTGAAGTAATTTGTAATTGAGTTATATTGGGGAATATAATATCCGCCAAATTTATATTGAAAAGCATTTGAAAAGTTTGCATTTCCACCACCTGCATTACTAATACTCAAAAAAGAATTATCATCAGTACTCACATATTCTCCACCAAAAAACCACTTATTAGGCCTCCCCAGCCCTAAACCAAGAGTATATTTAGCCGGAAGTGTCAATTCTGAATCTGCCACCTCTATATTTCTTTCTTCCACCACTGATTCTCCACCTCTACCAGAAAAAGCTATTGTAGCCAATTGTCTGGAATTTTCAGCATTTATAGTAGTAGTTGGGGAATACGTCGCAGCTGCGTGTAAATTGAGTCCGTTTTTAAGTCTTTGCTGAAAATCGGCCCCAAAATTATAATTAAAACCCATAAGATCTGATCTACTCACATCCCTTGAACCTATCTGTACCTGTTGCCGTATAAGTGTTCTTCGATTCTGAAGATTTCCAAAATTATAATTTACATCCATCCCAATACTCAAAGAAGGAAGAATTTGGTATCCGGCTGAAAGAAAAGCTTTATTCATTCCGCCACGGCCTTCCAGCCTGCTCGCTACTTCTTCTCTAATATCCAGAATTTGATATCCCACAGAAGTATATGGTAATACCCCAAAAGCGAAACCAAGGTTTCCTCCTACCGGTATACCAATCGCCAAATAATCTAAAGAAGTTACTTTAGCGTTATCTTCAGCGGTATTCGAGCTTAAATTAAGTCTTTCGTGTGACCCCCCAATGGCATAGGTAGTCCTTCTTAACCTTCCGTAACCTGCAGGATTTCTAAGGTTAAGATGAATACTGTCTGAAAACATACTCAATCCCCCCATAGACCTGTTCTCTACCGTTCCTTTAAACGTGGTAAGTCCAATTCCGTAGTAAGAATAGGGTGATGATACATTTTCCTGAGCTGTAGTAACCACCGTAAAAAAAACAGCTACGATTACTATAAATCGTTTAATCATTGAGTCTTGTTAAATTCTAAAATGTAGTTTAAACCCTCTAAAAGAAAATTCGGGTTGGCAAATATGCCATTTTTTACCCGCTTTGACAAAATTTGCGTATCCCCTCCTGTTAAAATAATTGTTAAATATTTATAATCAGTCTTATAGCGGTCTATAATTCCATCGAGCTCTGCAGCTACACCATTCAAGACTCCAGATAAGATACTATTTCGTGTAGAATTGCCTATTAAACCAATGTTTTCCTCTAAATCTACCAGAGGAAGTTTGGCCGTAAAATGATGAAGGGCCTTTAAGCGCATTTGCAATCCGGGAGAGATTGCACCTCCCAAATATTCGTTCTTATTATTCTTAAAATCAAAAGTAATGCAGGTCCCGGCATCTATAATCAATAAATCTTCATTTTCATACTTTAAAGACCCGGCGGCCACCAGTGCCAAACGATCTTTTCCTAATGTTTGGGGAGAAGCATATTTATTTTTGAAAGGCAACTCAGTATTTTCGTTTAAAATAAAGAGTTTAGTCTCCTTTTTAAGGATTTTTTCCATCTCTAAAGTATTTTTCACTACCGAAGAAAGTATGGAAAAGGTGATTTGAGGATAATCTTTCTTTATTTCCTGAATTTTTTTTAAAAAATTTTCAAGCGGACTTATATAAGTTTCTAAAAGTTTAGCCTCCTGAAAAACAGCAGCTTTTACCGAAGAATTACCTACATCAATAATTAAATTCATAGCAAATTAGTTGTGCCGGCTAAATTACAAAAGCATTTTTTTAAATTTTCCTTTGTGAGATTATAAAAATGGATATATATTTGCAACCGCTTATAACAAAGCAACTGGTGCCTTAGCTCAGTTGGTAGAGCAAAGGACTGAAAATCCTTGTGTCCCTGGTTCGATTCCTGGAGGCACCACTTGAAAACCCGAGACGAAAGTCTTGGGTTTTTTTGTTTATGTATTTCCTACTGGGAATCGAACCTAAGGATTGTTGAGTGGAGGATGAATTTTGCTCTCAAGCCCCTGGCAGCTTCTCTTGGCACCTCAAGATTTTCGACTTATGCGAGAAATATTGCGACCTGTCAGAACACTATTTTTTTATGGCTCCAGAAAATGCTCTACATTTTAGGAAATTTGACCATTCTCCATGTACGATTGCCATGTTACCAGTACAAATTTTTTCATTCCATTTTCTTTCCTGCTCAGAAATCCATATTCATATACAAAAAGATAAACATCTCCCTGAGCATTTTTCCAGTAATGGGTAAAAAACTTTGGGTTGAATCCCTGTTCTATTAATACTTCAGATTTAACCGTGGCTTTTCCTGCCTTATTAAACCTTTTCAGAATCCTTCTATTGGTTTTAAGATGCCTGTCAACCCGAACATAAAATCCGCTGCCTTCTTCCTGGAGGGCCTGGTAATGATAAGCGCTTTTGCAAGAACATGTGGAGGTTTGTATATCCCGCTTTTGAAGAAGATTATAAAATAGTATTGTTCGACCATACCGGGCTGAGATATTTCCTGGAGTGATCAGGCTAAAAACAGGAGCCGTTAATTTTTGAATATCCACTTATTTATTAGGAATCTGTCGCATTGACCAATTCTCCTTTAACTTCAATATATTCTTTGAGATTCGAATGAAGGATCCGGTCAATCTCTTCATTTTTTCCCACTACCGTTTCTGTGAAAAGCATTCCGAAGAGGGGGTAAACTTTGTAATTTATCTTTCTCAGATCGAGCGGCTTTTCAAAATTCTTCAAAAGTGCCTCATAATCAAAACTTTCTATTTCCTTCACTTTAATGCCTGAGTTGTTGTCTAGTGCGATAAGATTAAACTGTTTTCCTCTTCTCGTTAAAAAAATTTTATCCCAGTCGGGTTTTTTTGAATTAAAGAAGTACTCATACGAATTGATTCCATAGGCGTAAAATGACAGGTCCCCAGTTGTACAAAAGCCTCCAAACCTTAAAGGATTTACTTCTATAGGGTTAATCCTGCCTTCTTTTGTGATACGTAACTCCAGGTGTGCCGGAAAATTTTTTAGAAGTGCTTTTCTCCCTACCATCTGCAGAAAATCCTGAACCTTATCTTTATGTTTTTCGATAATTTCAGGGGAAGTGTAATACACCCGGTCGCTTACATCCTTGGCAGATGAGAAAATGTGGTGAAGAATATTCAAAATCACCGGTTCTCCCTCTTTATCAAAATAGCAATCGACCGCATACTCTTCCCCATCTATGAATTCTTCAATAATAAACTCTGTAAGTTCTATTACTTCCTTAGGAAACATATCCTGAGCATCTTCAATTTCTATTTCAATATCATCCAAAACTTGATGCCATTCAAGGGAATTATCAACTTTATGAACTGCAATACTAGAAAAGCCAACTGAAGGTTTTATAATAAATGGAAATTTCAAGTTTTCAGGATCAATATCCCGAAGATCAGCATATTTTACTCCTATAAAAAAGTAATCGGGAAAAGAGGTCCTTATCAATTCCCTGAACCGAATCTTATTCTTGAAAAGTGCAATCTGTCCCGGGAGCAACGAACCGGAAGCATTTTCCTGAAGCCACTGTATGTTGTTTTCTGAATTTGAATAGATGACACTTTCTTTATTTTTCATAATTTGTGCAACGGCATCCTCCTCAGATATCCAGTTCAGGTTTTCTTCCTGAACCATTTCCCTTGCATGTTTGGTTGCTATTACCGGAAATTTGTTCTCCCTGATTGTTTTCACCAAAAAATCTGAAACGTAAGGTTTACCCAATAAAATCATACTTGTACTTTTAGAGCAGCAAATTTACTGTTGTAAATATTGTTTCACAGAATATACAGAAGATTTTTTTCCTCAATTTGTGGATTTTGTTCTTTTTTTCTTTTATAGATTTCTTGATCAACAGTTAACACCAGCTTTTGACCTTCGATTACACAAGGTTCGGAATTATCAATTCCAATGGGCTTTGATTTGTGTTCTAAAATCTTGATTTGTGCGTTTATATATTCTTTCCAAATTCTTTTCTGATCCATTGGCCGTTATTTCTTCGAACATTAATAAGTTTTATTGATCGCTAACAACTAGGTTGCTGAATAAGCCCAAGATGATTTTTCCCGGTACTCTCTGATACTATATTCAAAATCAGAAATTTCAAAGCGAGTAGTGAGAAGCTGCCATTTTAAGTACATCATTGGCCAGTTAACATGAAGCAGATTGTAGCTTGTAGCGAAAGTGAAGCTGCCAAATGACCTGGGAGATAAATCTATAAAATTATCTTAATATTTTATAAATTTATTCCTAAAATCTCATAGCCTCTATTCGATAATAATGTAGCTACGAAAGAATGATAAGCGCAATAAGTAAAACAAAGACCAGTGGCTCAAAATTGTAAAGCTCTTGATAATGCTCAATATTTTTCTAGTGCAGAATACTTTTTATAAGATTAAAATTTGATATTGATATCCCTTAAGCTACCCATTCAAGTACGAATAAGTCTTTGGACTACTATTTTAATTTCAGAACAACTAAGCCATTTGAGAAAGGAAAGCCCTTAGAGGGAATCAAAATTAAGAGCGCTTTCACGATAAGATAGCGATATTTTTGTCTTTTTATAATTTATAAGTCACCAGTTATGAATTGTTTAGATATATTCATATCTCCAATTTAACTTCTAACAACTTGTTATTATGAAAAAATTACTACTATTATTGATCTTTACTATCTATACAATCTCTGTTTTTTCACAAGATACACTAATTCGAAAAACAGGAAATTACATCGATAGCTGGAATGAAAGAATCCATTTTTTTGCAGGTGGCGGGATTTCTGTCATAGCGAATGGGAACGTATACGAACTTCCTAAGGTCGATAAATCGAATAAAAGTGTTTTTATTGATGACGCTTCAAGACTTAAGCCTAACATTAGTACTGGGATTGTATTTACACCTTTCGTAAGTACAATTACAAATTATTACAGTGATGTTGACCAAAATGGCGATGAGGTAACTGTTAAACATTTTACATATCGCCCTGGATTATTTTCGGTTGCTTTATTTGTAAATCCAATTAGTTTTACTTCCTCCGATAGTAATTTAAGTAACACTGTAGATTTAGGACTTGGGTTAGGGCTACGTTCTGGTGGTTTTTCTGGGTTTTTAACATTCGAATTTTTTCAATTAAAGCAACCAACTGACTTTTTTGTAGACAGATATTATGGGAGTAATTATGATCCGGATAATCCATCAGCCTCGCAATATATTATAGATGGTCAAGTACAAAGTTCCCTAGATTACAGTGATAATAGCATTATAAAAAACCGTATCATGAGTGCTATCGGTTTGAAGTTTGCTTATTCATTTGACATTATATCTGCCTCTAAAACTCAATATGATGAATTCAGAGAACCTAAATCAAACTCTGTTCCTGCTAATTCTAAAAATGAGACTGATACAAATCCTGCACCTAGTCCCCTTGAGGAAAATTAAGTTACAACTACATTAAAAGATCTTTTAGTAATCAAAAGTTTGAGAAGAGATTTCCAGGTTCTAACGGAAATTCCTTTCTAAGTTCACTGGTCTATTTTACTACAGCTGTAGAATATGCTCAAGTTTTTTCCAGTGTAGATTATCGTCACACAGTTCAAAATCTGGATTAGAGTACTCTTGGAACATGTATTACTGTGTAAACTAGTCCATGGATGGTTTAAGAGGTGAGCTTCTGGAGGCACCACCTTAAAACCCTGAAAACAGCAATGTTTTCGGGGTTTTTTAATTTTAGGGTGTTACATAGGGTGCAAAATAATGGATCAAGGATCAAGCCCAATTGTTGTGTTTATGCAAAAATTGTAGTTAATCTGTAGAGGAAGAATTCTACATTTTTTACTCCTCTAAACTGAGCCCTAAACGCTTTTATCTTTGCATTGAAAGATTCTGCTGATGCGTTTGTACTTCTGTTGATAAAGTAATTTTCATTACAAGTTCTCTATGAAAACTATTGAATAACCGCTTTCCAGAAAAGTTTTCTCGCAGTGACTATATCTGAGTTTGAGGTAAATACTGAAAATTATAATCCTGTAATATCTTCAGTACCAAAATTAGTAGGAGGGAAATTTTCCATGGTTTCGTCCAGAATTTCAACCTTTCCTGTATCGAGACTGTAAACGGCCCCAATAATAAGAAGATTCCCTTTGCTATAAGCATCGCTCAACACCGATTCCAGCTCCCGCAAATCATTTACCTGGTTTATTACGTTCTGCCGCACTGCATTATTTATTTCATCACCTTCCATATTTTTTACGGCAAGGGCGGCAGGCTTTATGGCATTGATCAATGTTACAATATGACCAGGTGGATCTGCAGGTATTTTAACCGCGGCACTCACAGCACCACAACTGGTATGGCCCAACACAACAATTAATTTTGTACCCAGATTGAGATAAGCATATTCAATTGTTGCGTATGACGCCTGAGCCATTACCTGTCCCGCAGTCCTGGCCACAAAAAGATCTCCAAATCCCTGATCGAATAAGGCTTCAGAAGAAACCCGAGAATCTGAACATCCTACAATAATAGCAAAGGGTGCCTGGCCCTCCGATAAACTTTGAATAAGAGCAGGATCCTGGCGGGGATGTATACTTGTCCCCTCTTCAAACCTTTTGTTGCCACCTTTTAATTTTTGTAAGGCGTAATACGGATTTGCAAAGGCTGAATCTCTATTTACTATATAATTATCTTTTCTCCATTGAGGATTCTGCATATTTTTCTCCCTTTTGATTTTTTCCTTTTCCTGGGAGCTTAAAGCTTCCTGGGTCTGTGCACAGGAAGTTTGCACGAACATTAAAAATAACACACAGTATAAGGCGAACGGTGATTTTTTTATAATCATCTCTCTAGGTTTTATAATTTATATTTGAACAGTAAATATTAATATGTATAACTAAAACATTACCTAAATTATATGATGTAAATGTTCCAATGGAAATTTAAAATCAATTATTATATTTTCATCTAAAACTATTCTAAACAATTTCATAAATAAAAGATAAAGTATTAATGCCCGTTGAATTTTACTTCCCTGTAAATCATACCTGTCAAATTGAAAAGCCTTGTAGATTATTGGTTCTAATCAAAAACCTCGGAGCAAGACCACGAGGTATGCATTGGAAAATACTTTTAAAACATTCGAGGCAAGCCCGCCTGAATGATTCGGGCAGGCGGGTTAAACCCTCAATGAGGGATTAAAACAGGGAATAAAATAAACTTTATGGATCTTCATAAGCTTTAAATACTCCGTAAAACTCTTGTCTGAAACTGCATCATTTTGATGTCGTGACCCCTTTTTATTTTATTTCAGATCGAACATCCTTCAAGTTGGCTTGCTTTTCTTGATGCGCAGGGTTTATTGTTGTCAGCTTTATTTGTTCAGCCACTTTTGCTTCAGTCTGGCTGCACTTTCCGACAAAGCTCTAATTGTAAGCCACAATTTGTACCTGAAATAAATTCTCTTCAAAATTCACCTGATCTTTTAAAACCTATAAATAAAGTTAGAGTTTCACTAAATGACTGTTAACTATAATTCGCTATTAATGAACAAGTTGTAATTTGATAAGTAATTTAAAATATGACTATGAAAAGTTTAAAACTGAATCAAAAACAGGATTCCCGCAGTGAAATTTTTAATATTAGAATAGTACTGATGCGTTAATTTTAGTTGTTAAATAAGTTCAGTTGTTCTTTGTCATTTTGATTTGTTTGATAGTCGGTTAAGATTTCGTTTAAAGGAGTTTTATCGAATACTGAGATCCCTAATATTTACACGATTTCATAGATTGATAGATTACTTTTCATTTCATGTTTGACACGTGCTACAATGAGGTAGGTGCATATGGCAACCCAAATGTGGATATTGACTGCATTTTCTGAATGTCCCCATAATTTTTTTATGGATAGGTTTTGTTTTATCCATTTAAAGAAAGTCTCAACTTGCCATCTATTGCGGTAAAGGTTGGCTATTTCCAGAGCTAATACTTCATGATTATTAGACAGAAAAGTAAGCAGGATATCGTTTTGATCATCGTAATATTCAACCAAGCGTAGCGGTTCGGGATAAAGTTTACTTGATTTAACCCGGCTAATAGGATTGTCTTATCGCTTTTCAGCCCAAATCTTAGATCGATGTTGTAATTATTTTCACTAACAGTATAATCCATCGTAGTCTTTGCTCTGGAAATGAAAAAAGCACCCATTTCATGCATGTGGTATAATGCGGCAAAATCTATATATGCTTTATCCATCAGATATATTGCTCCAGTTACAGGGGCAATTACATCCAATATATTGCTGTCATGATATTTACCATCGGTAATCATTACAAAAGAGGGAATACTCCCTCTTAGATCCAACAATGTGTGCATTTTTATAGCGCCACGAGAATATTTTCCCGGAGCCCAACTAAAAAGTTTTAAGCTCAATGAGATTGTTGTTGAATCTAATGCAAACACCTCATTTTTAAGATCGATGTTGGGAATTGGAAAATCAGCGTACATTGGCCTGACTTGGTCTATCAAATACTGACCGAATTCTGCAAATATTCTCCAATCCCTACTTTCATTGGCTCGTGAAATGCTTGATTGATTAACTTGCTTTTTAATACCGAGATGGTATAGCTTGTTTTGATGGGCTTTCAGGCAGGTACAAATATCGCGTAACGAGTTTCGGGCAGTTAGCTGACCAAAGAATAATTGAATAAATTGGTTCCAACAATTGAACTCCCTTATTCCGTGGTCTCCATTGTATTTGGAAACGCACTTTTCAAACTCATAGCGGTTAATAAACTGCAAAAGTTGAGCGAAAATATATTTACCTGTATTCATAGCTTGCCATAAAAAAAGGGCAAAGCTACTGATCAATTCAAATCAAAAAATCAAAGAACGCATATAAGTATTTTATTATCAGATAATTATAAACATATTAAAAAAATCAACGCATCACTAGTAATATTAGAATGTTAATTGCAGTACTTCTCTTTGTCTTCATTTCATCTCCCTTGCGGGCACAGGACATGAAAACAGGACCAGTGATAAATACTAATAATCCTATGGAAATCCAACCTATGGGTCCTAATCCTGACTGGGCTCCAAACATTGATCCTCAAATGCTGGCAGTCATAGAACAATTCATGGCTTTTGAAAATCCAAAGGTTTCAGAAATAAGTCCGTTTCAGTTTAGAAATGCAAAATTGCCGGTAGAAGCGGTAATGGCTTTGCTTACAAAGACGGGAATAGAGGCATCAAAGCCAAAAGTGGATATTTCTCATAAGATACTTCCTGTAGGACCTGAAGAAGGTATCCTCGTTAGAATATATAAGCCAGTTTCAGCAAATAGTCAGGAACAAAATTTACCGGTGATTGTTTATTATCACGGCGGAGGCTGGGTTATAGCAGATCTTAATACCTACGAGCCTTCAGCTATCGCACTTTCTGATCTCACAAATGCCATAGTAGTATCTGTAGCATACAGGTTAGGACCGGAACACGTTTTTCCGGCGGCTCATGATGATTCTTATGCTGCCTACAAATGGGTAGTGGAAAATGCAGCAGAATTGGGTAGTGATCCAAATAACATAGCTACTGCCGGTGAGAGTGCGGGAGGAAATTTAGCTGTTGCCGTGCCTTTAATGGCAAAAGAGCAGGGTTTAAAAATGCCTGTGCATATTCTTGCCATTTACCCAATCGCAGATGGAGATGTACAATCACCAACTTATGATCAATATGAAAAGGCAGTTCCCCTAAACAGGGGTCTTATGAAGTGGTTTTTCAATAAATATGTTCCAGATTGGGAAACTAAGGAGGAACCGCTAGTAAATTTAATAGATGCTGATTTGAGTCAATTGCCACCAACAACTATTATCAATGCAGAAATTGATCCATTGCAATATGAAGGTGGAGAGCTGGCAGAAAAACTAAAAGAAGCAGGCATTGATGTTAAAAGAGAGGTTTTTTCAGGTGTAACTCATGAATTTTTCGGAATGGCAGCCGTATTGGAACAGGCTGTTGAGGCACAAAAAATGGCAGCAGAACGACTTAAGGAAAGTTTTAATGACAAATAATTCCATATTGAATAGAGAAAATATATTTATGATATACAGGCAGGTCACGAAAGAATGCAAAGTACGTAGTGAAAAGCTGGGGATCCTAGCTATTAAAGAGGCGAGTACGGTGTTTGGTTCTTTTCTTACATCTTCGAAAATAAAAAAACCCGCTCAAAAAAGCAGGTTCTTTATCTATAGTTCTTCTAAAATTACTCCGGAATTACCGGTGGCAATTTGTCTGTATACATCTTTTGGTAAGTGGGACTGTTCATACCGCTCTCACCTACGGTTCTAAATTTTTCCGCAGCCATCTTTGCAGAGGCGCTTTTCGTTTGCTGAGCTTTCCCAAGGAGATGGTTCAGAGAAGCCTTTAAAAGAGGCTCTGAAGTTTCTCCCAAAACACCCATGTCACTAAGGTCTTCTGCATAAACTACATCCGGCTCCAATCCACTAATATAATCTGATTTTCCTGCAGCATTGGAAGATTTAAAAACTAGCGGCTGAATCGCATACTTATGATTTTCATTGGCACCATCACGGGAAAAATCTGAACTATCATAAAGCGTTACCGAAGCCTGAAATTTTCCTGTGGTAGTCTCTCCTACCTGAACAACGTTAACATAAGGTTCAAGACCGTTAATCACTAGCTCACTCGCCGAGGCTGTCTTTCCTGAAGTCAAGACATAAACTCTCGAAAGATTAAGGCTATTAATAGCTTCTGTAGTTCTAATCTCTGAATTGAAACGATTGATTAATCTTTCAGGATTGTTCATTTCAAAATGGTCCTGGTATTTTTTATTCCATTGTTCTTTCATAAAGATCTCTCCCTCGAACTGACCTGTGATCATACTGGCAAGGTCCACTGCCGATTCTACAGAACCTCCTCCATTGTATCTTAGATCCAGTATAAGATCTGTCACAGCTTCGGCTTTGAATTGACCGAAAGCAGCATTCAATTCACCATCAAAATCGGCGATAAAACTATTGTACATGATATATCCTACTTTTTGACCCTCAACATCAAGAGTCTTAGCGATATGCACCGGATTGGCAATATATTGTGAATGCTGTAACGTAGTAGTTTCATCACTCATTACGATCGACCCGTTTTGAATTTCCCCAATATTGATCGTCAAAGAGTTCTTATCGAGTAAGGCTGAAAAATTATCCGTAGTCAATTTCACCCCGTCTACCTCAGTAAAAACAGTTCCCCTGGTGAGTCCGGCTTCGTCGGCAGAGGTTCCGGGTATAATATATTGAAGAAATGCAAAAATATTGTTAGTTCCGCCTATACGTCCCAGTCCATATTTCATCCCAGCTGTGCTACTGCTGGTTCCTTCAAATTTTTCCTCAAGCGCTATATAATCATCTGTAAGAAAGCTAAATCTATCCTGTGAGGAAACAATAGCATCAAAAAGTTTTTCGGGAGATCCAAAACCGGACAGAAACTCGTTCTTCTCTGTATCGTCTATAAAATAAGAGTCAGCAAGCTCGGGTACATCAGCCTTATATAGATAAATGTCGTTCATGCCTTTATAGATGAAATGTTCCACTTCAATTTCATTGGCTTGTTCTGTTTTAGAATTTTTCTCGGTTTCCGAGAGGGCATTTTGTAGCTCTTCGTCATCCTTCTCACAAGAGATAAGAAAGAATCCCGATAAAGCGAGCATCGCAAATAATTTATTAATTCTCATATGTTTTCCTGATTTTTATTTACACAGCAGTAATTGAGAGTCCTGCCTCTATAATTTCAACTGCATAAGATTTGGTGTATCCTGTATAGTGCATCAACTGTGCCAAAATAAAGATTCTCCCATAACATACTGTATAGGTTTATTTCCAAGAACATTGGGATAATCCTGGGTTATTAAGAAGATTTACGACAACAGACCCTTAAAATTTGCTTCCTGGTAATCGCCTGTCTATTTCTCCTTCAACATCTTATTAACCAACTGATTGCCGGAAAAAACTGCTCCTTCCATATACCCACCGTAAACGGGTGATGTTTCAGAATTTGAAATCAATACTTTTCCACCATAAAGTGACTCCTTAAAAATGCTGTTTCCATTGTTTTGATGGGGCAGAAAAGTTTCTCCCGTATTGGCATTTGTAAACTTTTCATTTTGCCACACAACCTCTTCGTAACTGGTGTATTCTCCTGCTTCTCTCCCAAACAGACGTTTTAACTGAGTAATGACCTTTTCTTCCCGTTCTACTCTTTTCAGATTTCCAGAAGCGGGATGTAAGAATCCACACAGGGCGAATCTAGAATTCGTAGAATCGCTATGGTCATAATATTCTATAACAGGACCCTGGTTACTTACAATGATTGAAACTTTATGGTCTTTCCAAAAAGGCTCTTTGTAAACAACACCAGCTTTAATTGATTCCTGCATCCAGGTATGGGTGTTTCTGGCTT
>NZ_JAIQZA010000026.1 GCF_020164485.1 Salegentibacter tibetensis | reverse complement strand
TATAGATCACCATTAAAATTGGGCCTATAGCACACTGTAAATAGTGAAAACCGGTCATAGAGCAGTAAGCCCTACGGGAGAGTTTTGGCCCTAATTGATTAAAAATAAAATAAAACACATATGAAAAACCCCTCCGGCCTTTCGGCCACACCCTTGAAAATAAAGGGGAGGAGCTTTTAATCGTTTTTAAAATGAATAGGAAATTGAAATTAATATTTCTAAGAAATTAGATTCTGAAACAAGTTACCATTGACGTATTTTTAAAATCCTGATATTTAGGTTTGTTTTTTATGTTTTTATAATTCAAAAAGAAACTTACCTGGTTTGGAAGTTTCCTTTTTTTCATTTTTTGCATGTATTCCTCTCACTACGTTCGTCGGATACAAGTAAAACGAAACAAAACCCGCCTGGACGGACGGGCAGGAAGGGCGTCCTATGTGGAGGTGTTTTTTTGGCAACTGCCTTCCTCTCCCTTTTGGTCGTCGGAGGCAGAAAAAATCGCAAATCAGCAGCTAAATTTTTTCCAGGGCCCTTCGACTCCACTCAGGACAAGCTTTCAAAAATTTTTAAAGCTGCTGATTTGCTACACTCACACACGGAGTTTAAAACTCGCTATGCTCGAAACGTCATTTCCCTCCGCTAGGTAATTTTTTTATCAAGGGTCTCAGAATGACGGAAGTCACAATTGCTCCTCCTCCATTTAAAGGGAATGAATTCAGCTTTGCTGAAGAATGAGGTGGTTAAACACGTTACAAGGCGAAAACAAAATCAAGATTTTTCAAGAACAAACCCCCTCCGGCCTTTCGGCCACCCTGCCCGACCCAGTCATTCAGGCGGGTTCCCCTTATAAATAATGGGAGGAGTTGAAATTATCAAAATCTCAAATTCGTTTCACTTGTTTTGATTTTACGAAAAAATGTTCTTTTAGAAAAACCAGCATATAGCCAGCGCTTTTTAGGGAATTAAAACCTAAAACCTTATGATAGATATTGAAATTGTATTTAAGCATCTCAAGCTTATTTTCGGAAATTGACCCTTTTCTCACCCGGTATTTCGCCAAACACCTTTGGATCCCTATAGCCGGACCGCCTTTTTTGACGGCTTCCAGCCAAAGTGCCCAATCCTGCCTTTTTCTGATTTCGGGGGAATAAATTTTTCCTAATTTTTTAGCATTGTAAATTCCGGTGAGATTACCGAGGTAATTCGATTTTAGAAGTTTTTGGTAGGTTAAAATAGGAAGGGCTTCTATAATTTCGTTACGCGAACTACCGTTTTCATCTATTTGCTGATAACATGAGAAGCAAACAGCTGCACTCTGCTCCTGCATTACTTCAAGCTGCATTTCCAGCTTCTTTGGCTTCCATTGGTCATCTGCATCAAGAAATGCTATAAAATCGCCCTGAGCGGCTTTAATTCCCTTGTTTCGGGTAATTCCCGCTCCGGAATTCTGTTTGTTACGTAGTACTTTAATCCGGGGATCTTTTTTTGCAAGCTTTTCAGCCTTAAAAAGAGTGGAATCTAATGAAGCATCATCGATAATAAATAATTCCCAGCCGGAATAGGATTGGGAAATTACAGAGCTTACCGCGTCTTCAATAAAATTTTCCGCATTATAGGCGGGCATAATTACTGAAACCAACGGATTTTCCATAACCTCTTTATTAACGCCTTATGTGGCTTGAAAAATCCTTATGCTCGCTTTTCTCAAGTTCTTCCGGACTCAGGCTTTTAAAATAATCGTAAGTGATTTTCATCCCTTCGCTTCGGGATATTTTGGGTTCCCAATTTAAAATTTCTTTTGCCCGGCTAATATCGGGTTGCCTTTTTAAGGGATCGTCTTCCGGAAGTTCCTTATAAACCACTTTTTGATTGGTGCCTGTAAGTTTCAGGATTTCTTCAGCAAAATCTTTGATGGTAATTTCATCCGGATTTCCAATATTTACCGGATCAGAATAATCGCTCAGCAACAAGCGGTAAATCCCCTCAACTTGATCATCAACATAGCAAAACGAACGTGTTTGTAAACCATCTCCAAAAATGGTGAGATCCTCACCACGCAAAGCCTGCCCAATAAATGCAGGAATTACGCGGCCATCGTTTAAACGCATCCTGGGACCGTAAGTATTAAAAATTCTCGCAATCCTGGTTTCTAAACAATGAAATCTATGATAGGCCATCGTGAGGGATTCCTGAAAACGTTTGGCTTCGTCATAAACCCCACGTGGGCCAATAGTATTTACATTGCCGTAATACTCCTCGTTTTGTGGATGAACCAGCGGATCGCCATAGACCTCAGAAGTAGAGGCTATCAAAATTCGCGCATTCTTTTCTTTGGCCAGGCCAAGGCAGTGCAAAGTTCCCATAGAACCTACTTTTAAGGTTTGAATAGGGATCTTTAAATAATCTATGGGACTTGCTGGGGAAGCGAAATGCAGAATATAATCTAAATCCCCGGGAACGTGTACAAATTTGGTGATATCATGATGAAAAAACTCAAAATTATCCAACTTAAAAAGGTGCTCAATATTCTTGATATCGCCGGTAATCAGGTTATCCATTCCAATTACTTTGTAGCCTTCTTTAATAAAGCGATCACATAAATGTGAGCCTAAGAAGCCGGCAGCACCGGTAATGAGTATTTTTTTTGCCATATATTTAAGTTTGATTTGAATTTAAGGAAATCCTTTCAGAATTATACATTTGTCAGTTTTTTGAGGCTCTCTTTCCAGTCTAAAACCGGTTTTGAAAAACCTTGTTGAAGTTTGTTTTTATTCAGCACGCTGTATTCAGGTCTTGCGGCGATGGTTTTAAAATCGTTGCTCTCGTTTAACCGGATTTCTTCTGAATTTCCTGTGAATTCTAAAATAGCTTCAGCAAAATCATACCAGGTAGCTTCGCCCAGATTGCTGAAATGGTACAAACCGAAATCTTTATTTTCCGAAACAATTATTTCAATAACAAATTCGGCTAGATCATTGGCATTGGTTGGTGTACCGGTTTGAGAAGTGGTAATATTTAATTCGGCTTTTTCATCTATTTTTCTAAGGATTGTTTTATAAAAATTATGCCCGAATTCTGAATATAACCAGGAAGTTCGAAAAATAAAATGATCACTTAAAACCTCAGCGAGAGTTTGTTCGCCTTTTAATTTTGAAGCTCCATAAACGTTTATAGGATTGGTGGTATCGGTTTCTTTATAGGGATTTTCAGCTTTCCCGTCAAAAACATAATCGGTGGAAAAATGAATCAAAATTGCGCCAAATTCATCACAAACCTCAGCGAGGTTTTTGGCGCCATCCGCATTTATTTTAAAGGCTTTTTCTTCTTCAGATTCAGCTTTTTCAACATTTGTGTAAGCAGCGCAATTAATTACCCAATCGAATTTAATTTCAGAAAAAAGCTTTTTTAAATTCGCTTTCTTAGTAATATCGGCTTCCGCAGAAGATTTAAATACAAAATTAAGCTGGGAATAATTGGCTGAAATCTTTTTAAAACAAGCTCCTAATTGCCCGTTAGCACCAGTTACGAGAATATTTTTCATCCAAAAACCTCTTTAAAATGGGGTTGTTTTAAATCTTTATCTGAAATTATCATTTCTTCCTCCGGGAACTCCCAGTCTATCGCCAAATCCATATCGTTGTAAATGATACCGGCTTCATAACCCGGGTAGTAATATTCATCGCATTTATAAGCAAAAACCGAAGTTTTTGAAAGGGTAACAAATCCGTGACCAAAACCTTTCGGAATATAGAGCTGGTACAAATTCTCATCGTCCAGGATAATCTTAAAACTCTGTTTAAAAGTTGGTGATTCTGGTCTTAGATCTACCACTACATCCAACACTTTGCCATAAATGGCGCGTACCAGTTTGGTTTGGCCAAATTGCCCGGTTTGATAGTGTAAACCGCGCAAAACACCACGTTTGGAAATAGATTGATTGTCCTGAACAAACTCTTTTTCAATCCCGGTTAATTCTATAAATTTCTTTTTGTGATAACTCTCCAAAAAAAGACCGCGTTTATCCCTAAAGATATCCGGTTTGATGATAAAACAGTCTTTTAAAGGTGATTCTTCAACGTGCATAAACTAAGATTTAAAGATTTGTTCCAGGATTTTTTCGGTAATCATATAAGTAGGTTTTACCCCGGTAGTACCAAGACCACCCGAAGCCAGAGTGCTCCCCGTTTCCAACGGATTATCTGAAGCGTAATATGCGTACCTCACCTTAACGTCATTATCTATACTGCCCCGTAATTTTGAAGCTGCCTGAATGGCTTTTTGGTAATGGGCGCCTTCCATCTCCAGCCCGCCAACATTCCAGGTAGAATCGTGGAAAAATTTAAGGATATCCCGGTTTTGAAGAGAAGTTCCCAAAACGGTAATCATAGCGCCGTCTACAATATCGATTCCGCTACCTTCCAGATCGGCGCGGCTAAGTTCATTTTTAAAAGGATAATTATCTGCTGTTCCTTCAAACAGGTGGGCAGAAGGGACCATAATATCGCCTTTCCCACCTTCCAGGATACCGGCTTTTCCCATTATTGAGATAGATTCAACATTCATCTTAATCTCATTGCCTTCAAAATTATAAGGCTTCAGCAGCTCGTCCATAGTTTCGTAAGCCTGCTCCCCAAAAGCATAATCCATGACAATAATTACCGGGGCTTCTTCATCGGTTTTAATATCCCATTTCCCGAATTTCCCCTTTAACCTGGCCGTATCAAAGATTTGAACATCTATATTTGTACCACTGTTATCTTCAAGAAAAGTCATCCCGTTATCGAGCCCGGTTTTCATTACCTTATTTCGTAAACTCCCGTTTGCACTATTACTAAGTGCCTCGTAGATCTCCAGCGGTTTTTTATTTTTAAGCTCGGCTTTTAAGGCTGATGGTGTATAAAGCGTGTTCATCACACTGTGCATATTTGCGCTAATAATATGCAAGGGGCGGTGCATTAAATTCCCCTTTATTAGATGCTGCTTAATATTATCGGCCCAAATCTCGCCGTGAATATGATGGCCTAAACGTTCGCGCAATACAGGGCTAAAAGTGATTATCCTTTTATTGTTCTCAACCGTTTCTGCAATGGCTAGTTTTGCCAACCAGTAAATTATATGTAGAAAACGCTCTGGATTTTCGGGTAAAGAGAATTTTGGATATATCTCCTGCACTTCATAGAAAGTACGGCCTAGAATATTCGCGGTATGGGTTAATGCGATCTCCCGCTGCGCCTGGTCTAAAGGTTCTTCCTGTAAAACGGCTTTTTCCAGTTTTTGCCAATCACGGGTAACGCTGCCTTCCTCATCTATAATTACACGTCGCATTATTTTATGCGATTCTACAAACAAAAAGGTTAGGTGGGTAAGAATATCATAGATCTCAGAACGGCCACGGGTAATCTCAATGTTCATTTGTTCAGCGTCTATCCTGTAACAGTTACGACGGCGTTTTGGGGGAACAATGGGCTTAAAATGCGAATTTCCGTAGCCTTCATCGCTAGTAAGATTAATAAACCGGCATTCTTCAATTCCCTTGGGTAACCGGTCTACTACATACAGTAAACCGTTAAGTTCTGCTTTATCATCGGCAATAGAACCGTAGATTTCCGGGCGAAGAATAAGCAAAGCCTCCCTAAGGGTCTCGCCAGATACTCCCATTGGTTTATAAAATCCACGATTAAAAAGATGACGCATGGTAATATACATTCGCTCTATAGCATGGGTACTTTCTTGTGCACGGGTACGACCGAGTAATTTAAGATTTATCATTTTTGATTATGCTTTTATAATTTGTTCGAGGACTACAGCAATTTTTCGGTCATTGGCCAGGCGCGGTAATTTGTTTTGCCCGCCCAGTTTTCCGATAGATTTCATATACTGCTGGAAACCGTTTTCCGGAACTCTTGATATTTTTAATGGCTGAAGAATCTTGCCTTCAATAAGATCAAAATAATAAGAATTTTGCTGCTGAAGACTTTGATCCAGGATTTTGCTGAATTTCTTTAAATCTTCAGGCTCCTTTTCAAATTCTATAAACCATTCGTGATACGGTAATTTATCGTTATCGGGAGTGATTTGTGGTGCCACGGTAAACTCGCTGATGCGGGCATTTGTAGCCGAAGTTGCTTCCTGCATGGCTTCTTCCACTTCTTTGGCTATAACGTGTTCCCCAAAAGCAGAAATAAAGTGCTTTATTCTTCCTGAAACCATAACCCGATAAGGTTTTATGCTGGTAAACTGTACCGTATCCCCAATATTATAGGCCCAAAGACCCGCGTTTGAAGAAACCAGCATCACATAATTCACGTCAGTTTCAACATCGCCAATACTAAGTCTTGTAGGATTTTCATCAAAAAATTCATCGGCTTTTATAAACTCGTAGAACATGCCTGAATCGAGTTGCAGCAACATTCCTTTTTCAGTTTGTTTATCCTGAAAAGCGAAAAACCCCTCTGAAGCCGGATAAAGCTCAATGCTATCTACTTTTCTACCTATTAAGTTTTCAAATTTAGCACGATAAGGTTCATAATTTACCCCCCCGTAAATAAACAAATCGAAATTCGGGAACAGTTCTCCCACTTTTTTGCCGGTTTTTTGCTGAAGCCTTTCAAAATACATCTGCACCCAGGATGGAATACCGCTAATTACGCTCATATCCTCATTCCGGGTTTCTTCTACGATCGCATCAACTTTGGTTTCCCAATCTTCGATACAATTGGTCTCCCAGCTGGGCATCCTGTTTTTCTGAAGGTAAGAAGGCACATAATGGGCCACGATCCCGGATAAGCGACCAAGTTTCACCCCGTTTTTCTCATCCATTTCCGGGCTTCCCTGCAGGAAGATCATTTTCCCGTCAACAAATTTGGCATTTCCGGTTTCTGCGATATAGCACAAAATCGCATTTCTGGCCGCATTTATATGCGAAGGCATAGAATCTTTGGTAAGCGGGATATATTTGGCACCACTGGTGGTTCCAGAAGTTTTTGCATAGTATAAAGGTTTTCCCGGCCAAAGTATATCGTCTTCTCCGGCTACCATTTTATCCACATAAAACCGCAATTCTTCATAATCGCGAACCGGTACATTTTTGGTGAAATCGGCATAAGATTTAATGTTCTTAAAATCGTGATCCTGACCAAATTTTGTGTCTTTGGCTTTCTCAAGAAGCTCCTGAAATACCTTTTGTTGTGTAGCTTCAGGTTTTGAAGCCCATTTATCTATTTTTTTTTTGATATTTTTAGCAAAAATCTTTGCTCCAAACGACTTTAAAGACATAGGTTTTTTTTGGAATTAAATGGCATTCTTTACTTCAGCAATACTTTGGCCTTGCAAAGGTCGTGATTTATTAATCAAAATCAATATAATCTGTAGGGTCTACGGGTACGGCTTCGTTCCAAAGTTCAAAATGCAAATGCGGGCCGGTGGTGTATTCCCCGGTAGAACCGGCCGTGGCAATAACCTCTCCCCGTCTTACATTTTCGCCCTGCTCTTTAGACAAAGAAGCATTGTGCTTATAAACCGACAACAATCCATATTCGTGCTTAATGATAATCACATAACCGGTTTCTGTAGTCCATTCTGAAAAAATTACCCGGCCATCGGCTACCGATTTTACCGGGGTATTCTTGGCGACCACAATATCTACAGCATAATGTTTTTCTTTAGCATCATAGCCTGCGGAAATTGCTCCTTTTACCGGCGGGAATAAGGAAAAATCTATATTATCTGTAGCCGAGGGCAAAACATTGTATTTATCTTCCTGGGCTACTTCTTCCCTAAGCAGCGAATCGGCCCGGGAAGGTTCTATAGGTTCAACTTCCTGGCCCATAATGGGATTTTCAATTAAAGAATCACGATTAAGACTTGACGTATCTGCTTTCCCGGTAAGCACATCTTTAATGGAACTTAAATATTGATTATTCATCTTTAAAACCTGCTGCAGGGAATCTGATTTATAAGCTAATTGAGAAGCCTGTTGCTTTAATTGGGCGGAAGAATACCCAGGGATATACTCCTTAAGCGGAGTAAAAGCGATTATAAAGGTTGTCGCGGCAATTAAAATTATAGCACTTAGAGTAATAGTGACAAAAACATTGAGTCGGGTTAATTTAAAAGAAAGTTTTTCCTCAAAAGTATCTTCATTTAAAATTACCATACGGTATTTATGAAGTAACTTTTTGGTGAATTTTTTTATCTCTTTTTTATTTTCGGCCATAATTTACAAACAAAGATAATTTAAAATTTCAGCTTGAATAATGAAGGTTATCAAACTTAGTTCCAGATTGAATTTTACTCCGGGAAATCAGGGTTTTCAGAAATAACGTATGATAGGTATCTAAATTAAGCTCAAGTATAACTTAAATTTAAGCTATATTAACGTTGTAATTGCTTAATTCTTGTTAAGTTTGTAATATTAAAATCATACGTTATGAATGCATTTATTTTACCCTTAGCTATTGGTGCCCCACAGATTATATTAATTGTTGTGGTAATATTGCTATTATTTGGAGGTCGAAAAATTCCTGAATTGATGAGAGGTTTAGGTAGTGGGATTAAAGAATTTAAAGACGCTTCAAAGGATGACAATGACGAAAAGACGGTTACTTCCGATGACAAGAATTTTTCTGAAGAGAAAAAATAGACAAATAACTACCTATTAAAAAGCCCGAATTTTAAAAAATTCGGGCTTTTTATTTGTTGTAAAATCTTAGAATATTTATTTAATATCTGCCGATTGCAGGATAGCATCTATCTCAAAGATGTTGTCCCTTTTCCCTCTTGAGGGCGAAAAAACAAAACCTTCTACTACTAAAAAGCGGTTATTGGCTTCATCTTTAATCGCGTAATTCAAAAACGGCCCAGCCATAAAAGCGCCTTTTACTTCCCAGGTTCCCCGGGTTTCATAAGTAAATTTTCCGTCTATTTCAGTTTCAAAAAGATAAGGAGCATAGGCATCTTCAGTAATCATATGGGTTCCCTCAGTAGGCCCGGGAATGTGCGCTCTCCCAATTGAATCTCGCATTTTAATTATATTTCCGATCGTATTCGTATCGGCTTCAATTTGATTAATAGGTACTTCATAAATTAGAATCTCCATATTCCCTTTCGGAATTTCCTTTCTAATCCACACAAATTTTTCATCTTCCAAGGCATACCTATACGCCGAAGGAAATTTAAGCGACAAACCGAATTTTTCTTCGAGCTTATCATCTTTTTTAAGCGATTTTCCCATTCGGCGTTGCTTCTCTTTCATTTCAGTAGCTTTAAAAGCTGCGACTAACTTCTCTGAACTCTCATTAATAACATGAATAAGTTCCTCTTCATTTTGCCCGGAAATTATTACGCCGGTCTGCGGTCTGGCATATAGATCTTTAATAACTTTCGCTCCAGGCTCTTCACCTTTCTGAATAGAGATAAAAGAACGGTTTTTTCGAACAAATCCGCTAAAGGTTTCCGGCGGAATCTGGCTCAATGAAAACATAGGTTCTTCCTGCGGAAGCCCTTCTACCGTAGCAGCAAAATTATCTCTTATGGCTTCGCCCACAGG
Organism: Salegentibacter tibetensis; assembly: GCF_020164485.1. Lineage (GTDB taxonomy): Bacteria > Bacteroidota > Bacteroidia > Flavobacteriales > Flavobacteriaceae > Salegentibacter > Salegentibacter tibetensis. The sequence goes on along the minus strand of NZ_JAIQZA010000026.1, from coordinate 49,789 downwards.
CCCCTCCCATAATTCGTTTTCGATTATTAGGGTGATTTGATTAATATTTCCTGAAGAGTCTGATAGGATGCGTTCTTCTGCTTTATCGCCATTTTCATTACAGGAGACGAGAAAAATTAAACTGAATAGAAGAAATAATGTTTTTTTCATTTTAATTAGTTTGGTTTGAAATGATTAACCCTTGGAAAGTTTAAGTTCCATCCCGGGTTTTAGGCTACTATTGCCCATATCATTCCAAGCCCTCAAATTCTGTACCGTAACTCCCGGAAACTTTTGGGAAATACTCCAAAGCGAATCTCCTTTCTTCACTACATAGGTTTTTGTGTTGTTATTCTGAGTATTATCAGCGGCAGCATTATCAGTTGTCACCCCAGGTTTTCGCGGATAAATTGTAAGGTACTGGCCTATTCTTAAATTATTACCTCTAAGATTGTTCCAGCGTTTAATACTGCTCACTCCTACCCCATAACGCTCGGCAATTTTTCCTAAATAATCGCCGCTTTTCACGCGGTACCTAATTTTATCTTCTGCTTTCACAAATTCAGGGAAAGCTTTCGCTTTGTTTTGTATGTCCTCTTCAGCAAAATTATAAATTGCGGCTTCGTTACTCACAAAGGCCCCACTAACCGTTGTTGGAAGCCTAATCATATAATTTTCCTCTTCAACAAAAGGAATAATGTCCAATTTGTAACTCGGATTTAAAAACTGAAGCATCTCCTTTTCTACTCCGGTTACTTTAGAAATTTGATCGAAGGTGATCAATTTTTTTACTTTAATGGTATCCGTCTCAAAAAAAGCGATTTCGGGCCCCTGTGGCTGGAAATTGTGCTCATCGGCATATTCGAAAAGATAAAGGGTCGCCAGGAATGCAGGAACATAACCGGCAGTTTCCCTGGGTAAAAACCTTCTTAATTCCCAGTAATTATTAGAACCTCCACTACGGCGAATGGCTTTAGAAACATTACCGGGTCCTGAGTTATAAGACGCCAGGGCTAAGTCCCAATCACCAAACGAACGGTATAAATTTGCAAGATATTGGGCGGCAGCTTCTGTAGACATATGCGGATCCATCCTTTCGTCTACATAACTGCTCACGTCTAGTCCGTGTGCTTTTCCTGTTCTGTACATAAACTGCCAAAGTCCGGTGGCGCCAACCCAGGATTTTGCCCTTGGGTTTAAAGCCGACTCTACAATGGCAAGATATTTTATTTCCAGCGGAATATCATAACGATCAAGCTGTTGCTCGAACATTGGAAAATAATACTCACTTAAGGCCATAAGACGCTCCATAGCCTTCTTATTTCGTTTTAAATAAGAATTTATAACACTTTCCAGTACTGGATGGTATTCTACGTTAAAAGGCGTACGCGCATTTAATTTGGCCAGTCTGGCCTTTAAAGTGTCGGTGGGAAGTTCTTTATATACTTCGTCTTCATAATCCTGCTCCCTGATGCTTTTATACATCTTATCAAAAAGATCTGAGTTGGTAAGCTGTGCTTTCCAAACAGAATCAATTTCGGCCGCGCGAGGCAAATCTTCCAGCGATACCGCCGAAGAATCCCTAATCACAGCCGAAATTGGTAGTTTGTTCTTGAATTCCGGATCTGGATGAGCAAGAATAATTTCACTACTGTCTACCTTTTGAAAGATCTGCACTCTAAAATTAGCCTTTTCTACCTGCTTCTCCTTCTTTTCTTCCTGTGCCTGAAGGCTAATTCCCAAAAGGAATACAAGAGATAAAACTATATACTTACCCATAATATTCAAGATTTTAAAAAGAACGTAAAATCATAGATTTTAGTACGCCTTATTTCCCAATCGCCTCAATACCGGGCAGGGATTTTCCTTCTAACATTTCCAGCATGGCACCGCCACCTGTAGAAACATAACTTACTTTATCTTCAAAACCGAATTTCTTAACCGCAGCCACAGAATCTCCACCTCCAACTAAAGAGAAGGCTCCATTTTTGGTAGCTTCTGCGATAGAATTTCCTAAAGAAATGGTTCCTTTTGCGAATTTATCCATCTCGAAAACCCCTAGTGGTCCATTCCAAAGAATAATTTTAGATTTCTGAACTACAGCATCAAAATTCTTAATACTTTCTGGTCCTGCATCCAGTCCCATCCAGCCATCTGGAATCTCGCTAATCTTAGTAGTATCGGTAGCAGCCTGTTCAGAAAAGCTATCGGCAATTACAGAATCTACCGGCAGGTGTACCTCTACGTTTTTAGCTTCAGCCTTTTTAAGGATTTCCAGAGCTAATTCCTGCTTATCTTCTTCTACAAGTGAATTTCCTATTTTTCCGCCTTTAGCGAGAATAAAAGTATAGGCCATTCCGCCACCAATAATTAAATGGTCCACCTTATCAAGGATATTCTCAATCACCGTAATTTTAGAAGAAACTTTAGCGCCACCTAAAACAGCGGTTACTGGCTTTTCTTTACTGTGAAGTACTTTATCCAGGTTTTTGATCTCTTTTTCTAATAAATATCCAAAACATTTATCGTCAAAATATTTCGCAACTATGGTAGTAGAAGCGTGTGCACGGTGGGCTGTACCAAAAGCATCGTTTACATAAATGTCTCCAAGTTCTGCCAGTTGTTTTGCAAAACCTTCATCACCGGCTTTTTCCTCGTTATGAAATCTAAGGTTTTCCAGCAACAAAATTTCGCCGGGATTTAAATTATCGGCAGCGGTTTTTACTTCTTCCCCAATACAATCGTTCACAAATTTTGGTTCTACCCCAATAACCTCTGCTACTTTGCTAACTATATTTTTTAAAGAGTATTTTTCTTCCTTCCCTTCAGGTCTTCCCAGGTGTGACATTAGAACTACGCTCCCACCATCTTCCAAAATCTTAGTGATAGTTGGTTTGGCAGCTTCAATTCTATTAGCATCAGTTACCTGGCGGTCTTTATTTAAAGGTACATTAAAGTCTACCCTTACTAGTGCCTGTTTGTCTTTAAAATTAAAATCGTTTAAAGTCTTCATTTTCATTTCTTTTTTAAAACCAAAAAATTTGGTTTAGTTGGTTAAGATTAAGCCCAATCGGCTTTTATTCAGCATACGCTATTTACAAATATAAATTTTTCCGAAGACATTAAAGTGTATATAAATTTTATATTTGCTTATGCTTTTTGAAGAAATAATAGGTTTACAGCATTTAAAGAAACATCTTACCACCACCGCTGATAATGGTCGGGTTCCACACGCACAGCTGTTTGTTGGAAAGAGTGGTAGCGGAACATTGCCACTTGCCATAGCCTATGCGCAGTATGTGCTTTGTAAAAATAAGGAAGGTGAAAATTCGGCGGGAAATGAGAGCTGTAATGTGCGCTTTAAAAAACTGGCCCATCCAGACCTTCATTTTGCTTTTCCGGTTGCCGCAAATCAAAAGATTAAAAAACATCCCGTTTCTTCCCACTTTTTAGAAGAGTGGCGGGAATTTGTTAAAACCAATCCCTACGGAAGTTTATTTGAATGGTACCAAAAACTGGGCATTGAAAACAAACAGGGGCAGATTGGGGTAGATGAAGCCCAGGAAGTTGTAAAATCGCTTTCCTTAAAGGCTTATGAAGGCGGATTTAAAATCATGATTATTTGGATGGCCGAAAAAATGAATACCGCGGCTGCCAATAAATTACTGAAGTTAATAGAAGAACCACCAAACAATACACTTTTCTTGCTTATTACTGAAGATGAAGAGCAAATTATACAAACCATAAGGTCCCGTTGCCAAAAACTTCAATTCCCTCCTTTACCCGAAGGTGAAATTGCAGCATTTTTAGAAAAAAATGAAAATTGCAGTAAGCCTGATGCTTTAAAAATTGCCCACCAGGCTAACGGAAGTTATACCCGCGCTTTGCATTTATTACAAAAAGATAGCGGAGACCAACAATTTGAAACCTGGTTTATCAACTGGGTTCGTACTGCATTTAAAGCGAAGGGAAATCGAGCGACAGTTCTGGAACTTATTTCGTGGAGTGAAGAAATTTCGGGGATGGGCCGTGAATCTCAAAAGAGCTTTTTGCTGTATTGTATAGACTTTTTTAGACAGGCTTTAATGCTGAATTACAAAGCTGAAAAACTGGTATATCTACAACCGGCCACACCGGGATTTAAACTTGAGAAATTTGCGCCATTTGTACATGGAAATAATATTAAAGATATTATTGGCGCCCTTGAAGAAGCAATTTATCATATTGAAAGAAACGGAAACGCAAAAATTATCCTCACCGATCTTTCTATTAGACTAACACGATATTTACATAAAAAAACCGCTTAATATTATGAAAAACCTCTACGCAAACATCACAGAAATCCTTATTTTAATTTTTATCCTTATCACTTTTCTGCAATCGGGAATAGATAAAGCTGCCGATTGGAAAGGAAATACAGGCTGGTTAAAAGATCATTTTTCAGGAACTTTTCTCGCCGGGCAGGTTCCCTTTATGGTAGGAATAATTATGATCATTGAAATAATAACGGGAATAGCCACTATTTTGGGTATTATCTGGCTTATTGCTTACAATGATGCATCAATAGCGCTATCCGCTTGCATTCTTGCAGCTATCACGCTACTAATGCTATTATTCGGACAAAGAATTGCAAAAGATTATGCCGGTGCTTTTACCCTAACCGGTTACTTTATCGTGGTAATTTTTGGAGTTTTCCTGATGTCATAAAATATAAAAACTGTCTCAAAAATAATAACTTCCGTCACTGCGAGGAACGAAGCAATCTGCAATTAGTAGTAATCCATTTAGAGATTACTTCACTTCGTTCGTAATGAGGTTGAAATTTATTTTGAGACAGTTCTTCTTAAGAAACTCAGAACCTAATTAATTCTGATTATATTTCTCATTTAAATTATCAAGGATTTCCTGGGTAAGATCCTTACCGTCCTTTGCGTACATAATGTTAGCAGATTCGTTAGATCCAAAAATATAGGTATAACCATTCTCTTCACCATACTCGGCAACATAATCCTTTACTTTATTTACAATAGAATCTATAACAGCATCGCTTTGTTCTCTAAGTTGATTACCCTGCATTTGTTGTTGCTGCTGAATCCTTTGTTGCTTTTGCATTAATTCCTGTTCCTTTTCCTGGCGTTGTGCCTGGGACATAGAATTCATTTCTTCCTGGTAAGCCTGTACTTCCTGCTGGAATGTTCTGGCAATAGAATCTAATTGTCTCTTTACAGAATCTGATTTTGTTGTAAAGTCAGCTTCCACATCCTTCATTTCTTTGTACTCCTGAATTAGTTTTGTGGTATCTACATAAGCTGTTTTTTCCTCGTTGCAGGAAGTAAGTAAAACAGCTACTACCAAAATCATTAAAAGTTTTTTCATCATTATTATAATTTGTTTAAAGCAAATGTATGAAAGTTAAATTTTCGAGGTAAATGAAAATTGAATAATAAACCTGTATAGCAATTTATTATATTAAAAAACCGAATCATAGATTTTACTAATGAAAAATGAATTAAACAGGATGAATTTAACGAATTTTCTCTTTTAAAACCACCCAGCAGTCCATTTTGGAACCAAAGTGCCTTTAAACAAGCTTAAAAGGCTATTTTTAGCTTTTCTGAAAGAAATATACAAGAGAGGAATACTCTGAAGTGCTTTGCGCCTTCAAATTTGATTTCAGGCCCAAATTGAAAGCTTTAAGGAAATTTGACTTTCCGGTTTTGTTTTTTTCTGAAAGCAGGCTCACATAAAACGAATCGAAAACCAGAGGTTTGGTTTCAATCTTTTTAAAATTATGTTTTTTGAATAATCCCGAAATTCCATTTTGAGAAAAATGCCAAAGGTGCCTGGGTACATCGTAAGCGGCCCAAAATTCTTTATAATACTCCGCATCAAAACTTTTAAAATTCGGAACAGCGATCACCGCTATTCCATTCGGTTTTAACAATCGCTGCAATTCTTTAAGTTGAAATTCCAAATCCGGTACATGTTCTAAAACATGCCACATAGAAATTACATCGAAAGAATTTTCTTTAAAATAAGATAATTCCTGCCGTAACTCTATTCCCTTTTCTAAAGCTAATTTTCGAGCGCCTTTGTTTGGTTCAATTCCTGAAACATTAAAATCTTTCTTTTTTGCAGCAAGTAAAAAATCTCCCGTACCTGCTCCAATGTCCAGAATTTCACTTCCGTTAGAAAATTCCAAAATCCATTTTAGCTTTTCTGCAAGCATATAATTTTTTACACCGCGATAAAGTTTATCGGTAAAAGATTTTTTAGAATCGGTATGAGAAATATAATCTTCACTTTCATAATAAGCTAAAAGATTTTTCGGTTTGGGAAGCGTTTCCAAAATCTCAAAATCGCTTCGCATTCTCAATCGAAATTCCTCTCCAGAAACTAAATGATCTTTACATTTTAAATGAAAATCTTTATCTGTCATAGAAGAATTTTGATCGGTGTTTTTTCAAGGTAGATTTAAAAATAAAATTTGTTCCACGTGGAACTATTAAAATTATCTCCCCATATAGACAAGTAAAACGGAAATATCATTCGGACTTACTCCGCTAATTCTTGAAGCCTGGGAAATTGAAATCGGTTGAACTTTATTTAATTTTTCACGTGCTTCAAAAGACATAGATTTGATTTTTGAGTAGTCAAAATCATTAGGGATTTTCACATCCTCCAGCCTGTTCAATTTATCGGCATTGTTTTTTTCCTTTTCAATATACCCTGAATATTTTATCTGAATTTCGGTCTGCTCCAAAATCTCATTATTCAAATTATGCTCCTGAATGTATTCTTCTACCCCCGGGAATTTCCGAACATCATTCATCGTAATATTTGGGCGAGAAAATATTTTAAAAATCTTATCGCTTTGTTTCATCAAAGCAGAATTATTCGCTTCCAAAACCGGATTTGAATCTTCGTGGGATACACTTTTATTCCGAAGGAATTGTACAAAATTAGAAGACTTTTCTTTCTTCTCCTCCATTTTTCGCATCCGCTCTTCGGTAGCTAAACCAATCTTATAAGAGCGCTCGGTTAATCTAAAATCAGCATTATCCTGCCGCAATAAAGTTCTATATTCTGCACGAGAGGTAAACATTCTATATGGCTCCTCAGTTCCTTTTGTAATAAGATCATCTATAAGAACCCCGATATAGGCTTCGTTTCTTTTAATGATAAATTCTTCCTTTTCCTGAACTTTTAAAGCAGCATTTATACCCGCCATTAGTCCCTGGCAGGCGGCTTCTTCATAACCAGTAGTTCCGTTGATTTGTCCGGCAAAGTATAAGCCGTCAACAAGCTTTGTTTCCAAAGTATGCTTCAACTGTGTTGGTGGGAAATAATCGTATTCAATGGCATATCCAGGTCTAAAAAATTTCACATTCTCAAAACCGGCAACAGAACGCAAAGCTTTAAATTGAACATCTTCCGGAAGCGAGGTAGAAAAACCATTTACGTAAACTTCAACCGTATTCCAGCCTTCTGGTTCTACAAAAAGTTGATGACGGTCTTTATCAGCAAAACGATTTATTTTATCTTCAATACTCGGGCAGTATCTTGGTCCAATACTTTTAATCCTACCGTTAAACATCGGCGATCTTTCAAATCCGTCTTTTAAAATTTCGTGTACTTCCGGAGAAGTATAAGTCATATAACAAGACCGCTGTTTTTTTAACGCTTGAGTTTCATCTAAAAAGGAAAATTTAGAAGGTTCTTCATCTCCGGGTTGCTCAATCATTTTGGAATAATCCAAAGATCTTCCATCAACTCTTGGAGGAGTTCCGGTTTTCATTCTGCCCGATTCAAAACCTGCATCAACCAGATCCTTTGTGATTCCGGTTGCGGCTCTTTCCCCGGCTCTACCACCACCAAAATTCTTATCGCCGATATGAATTAAACCGTTTAAAAAAGTACCATTGGTTAACACTACAGACTTGGCTCGAATTTCCAATCCTAAAGATGTCTTTACTCCTTTTAGTTCATTTCCTTCCATAATAAGTCCGGCGACCATTTCCTGGTAAAAATCGAGGTTTGGTGTTTGTTCCAATCTAAGTCTCCAATGCTCGGCAAACATCATACGATCACTCTGTACCCTCGGACTCCACATTGCGGGTCCTTTAGATTTATTGAGCATTTTGAATTGAATGGCACTGGTGTCACTAACCAATCCGCTGTAACCTCCCATCGCATCAATCTCACGCAAAATCTGTCCTTTTGCAATTCCGCCCATTGCGGGATTACAACTCATTTGCGCAATATTTTGAAGGTTCATAGTTACCAATAAGGTTTTAGAACCCAAATTTGCAGCTGCAGCTGCGGCTTCGCTTCCTGCGTGCCCCGCGCCAACTACAATAACATCATATTCATCTTCGAACATAAAATCTCATCTTTCTAAATTTATTGTTCCACGTGGAACAATGCAATCTTGTCGTCTTCCTTCTGTCGCATTTCTTTGGCTTCACTTTCAGATTTATCACCATATCCGCACAAGTGCAAAATACCGTGAATCATAACCCGTTTAATTTCTTCGGAAAAATCAACATCATACTCCTTAGCATTTTCTTTAACGCGATCTGTGCTTATAAAAATATCACCGTGTAATTCATTTCCTTCAGAATTATCAAAAGAAATTATATCGGTATAATTATCGTGGTCCAGAAATTTTAAATTGATCTTGTACAAATAGTGATCATCACAAAAAATATAATTGATCTCGCCAAGATCTTTCTCCTCCGATGCAATAACCTCCCTGATCCATTTATCAAAAGATTTTTTATCTTCTAATTCAAAATCATTTTCCGAATAAAAATTAATTATTGGTTCGCTCAAAATATGTCTTAACTTTCTGTTTATAAATTTCGCGCAAAGGTAAGCTTTGTCTGTTTAAAATTTCGATAGAATTGAAATATTCTTTAGCCTTAATACTTTGATCTTTACCTGTATTATCAAAGTCCTGAACATTGGTTTCAGACTCCCGTTTATTATTTTCTCCCTGTTGCAACCTGGCATTTTCAAACTCCATCAATTCATGTTCCAGCTGTTGCAATTGTTGAAGGTTTTCAGGATCAAATCCTTTATCAAGAAGTTGCTCCTCTGCTACCTTCATCTGTTCCTCCATTTGTTTTCCTTGTTGTGAGCCCTCCCTCTTATTCAATTCCTGTAAACGCTGCCTTAGCTCCTGCTGATCTTTATAAATTTCGAAAAGGTCTTCCATTTCACCTTCTCCCATTCCTTTACCGGGTTTCTTACCTTCGTTTTGCTGACCTTTTTGTTGTTCGCCTTTTTCCTGAAAATCCTTATTAATTTCCTGCTGTTTTTTAATAATATCCTGAAGTTGAAAATCGGAATCTTCACCCTCCCCTTTTCCCAATTGAGGGTTGGCTTGTTGCTGCATCATTGAAAGAATTTCACTGAGCATATACGCCAAATCATTCGACCCGGTCACAACATACTGCTGGCTCGCGGTCCCCTGTGGTAATTCATTTTCAGCGAGTCGCTCCAGGGATTTATCTATGTCAAATTCAATGTCGGTAAGGTTTTTAGTGATATCTTCTGTAATCATAGGATTGTTAAGAGCCAAAGAATATAAACTATCATCTATATGCCTGAAATTTTCTCTTAAATCACTTTGCCTTCTTAACTTGGCAGCATAACCGGGATTATTCATTTCTATCTTACTGAAATCTACAAGAAGGTCTTCCTGCTGAAAAGAAAAGGTAACTAAATTATCAAGAATTTGTCGAAGGGTTTCAATATCGGCTTTTAATTCCTCTCCACTTTGCTGCATAGAAAGTTGTTGTAATTTCTCGCTCATTTCCTTCATTTGTCGTGCAGCGTTCTTTTGCTTCTCTTTAGCTTTCTTAAGTTCTCTTTTTTCTAAATTATCCTCAGCATCATTCAGCTCGTTTCTTATACTTTCTTCATCTACATCATCACGAGGTAAGTCGGTAGGTTTTTGCAGCTCATTATTATCCTTTTCCAGTTGGTTCATTTCCTCCTGAAATTCTTCAAATTCTTCCGAAATTTCTTTTTGCTCATCTAAAGTATCATCATCAGAATTTTCTGACAATTCATTTTGTTTCTCTGAAAGTTTATTCAAATCCCTGACCAGTTTTTGGAGCTTTTCTTCTACATAATAGCGCTTGGTTAATTCTAAAAGTTGTTCCAGGTTTCGCTCTTCACTCTGGTTTCTTTTAGATAATTCTTCTAACTTCTCCCCCAATTCTTCCCTATTAATCTTGTCAGCAATTTCCTGCAATTCTTTAAGCAATTCTTCATTCTCTTTTAATCGTTCTTCATTCCTGTCCAGACGATTTTTTAATTCATCTTTTTCCGAAGAATTTGAATTTAATTCGTCCTGTTCATTCTCGAAACTTTTCTTCAGTTTATCAGAATAATTACGCATCATTTCAGATTGCTGCTTTTGCCGCTGGATAAAATTTTCTAGTTTTTTACGCTGATTATAATCCAGGTTTTCATTCTCCTTCTGCAAACGGTTTAATTCATTTAATTCTTCTTCAGAAGATTTAATATCCTTTAAACTTTCACTCAAATTATTAATGGATTCGCCTTGCTGTTTTAACTTTTCCTCCTCGATTTCATCTGCTGTTTTTCTTCGGAAACTAAAGGTCGAACTCTTGGTTCTTTTTGATCCATTAACCCCATCGTTATCCCAAAGCTGAAAATAAAAATTATAGGTTTCTCCGGGTTTTAAGTCCAAATCACCCGGAAAAGTATAATGAAACTCATCAAAAGTAGTTTTGGAAATCGAAATTTCCTGTTTTTTAAGACTATCTTTTTTATTTTCAATATAATAAACCAGGTTTAGCCGGTTTAGTCCATAATCATCAGATAGTTTCCCGTAGAAATATTGTGTGCTATTATCTATACTATCCAGTTTTTGCTGAATTTCCATTTCCGGGTATTGATCTTTAATAACACGGATGGAATAATCCAAGGCTTCAAAGTTTTTAATCGCATTATTTGATGTACTCACACGGTAATCCATACGGGAATAAACAGACTGTGAATATCGAAAATCGGTGTTTTCTGCGGAAAGTTTTACGAGCGAATCTTTAGTTGAAAAATTTATAATTTCGGTATTTCTGGTATTAAAGTTCCAGGTGATCTTTGTTCCTTCCGGAACATTTACATTTCCGGTTCCGCTTAAACTATCATCCACTTTTCCTATATAATCGGGATAATCAAATTTCATATTGAAATCTAAAAGTTTCGGTACTTTTAGGGTTTCAAGTTTAAACTCTTCCGAAGAAATTCCATTAGCACTCAACCTAAAATTTACATCATTCTGAAGCCGTTTAAAAGTATATTCAAAACTGCCAGGCGCGATTTGTTTAAGGAAATAGGTTTGTCCGATATAAGAAATTTCAGGTTTTTCTGGAGTAATATTTCCTTCGGTTTTTACCAGGATTTTATATTCAGCATTCTCTCTCACCTTTAAAGAATCATTCAAAATTAAAAACCTGAACGGCGCGGGAGCTTCAAAAGCAGTATTGTGTCTAGCTAAGCGGTCTAAGGGTGCCCCGACAAGATTGATATTTCCGGTAACTAAAAGTCCTAAAATCAAGATAAGGGGAAATAAGGCATATTTCAAATATTTATTGTTCTCCTTATAGTCTACCGCACGGATAAAAGGAACTTTATTTAATTGCGCCGATTTTTGTTCAATGCCAGCCAGTAATAATTCAGATTGTTGTGCATCCTTTTTAAGCTGAAGTACATTCAGTAATTTATCGTTTACTTCAGGAAAATGAGCACCGATAATTTTTGAAGCTTCTTCATCATTTATTCCCTTAGAAAATTTAAAAAGCTTCGCTAATGGAATTAGAATAAAATATCCCAGAAGCATCATCTCTACCCCAACAAAAATCCAGAATAGAAAAGTACGGCTAGCGGGATCTAACCATAAAAAATGTTCAATAGCCAGAACCGCAAGAAAATAAAGCAAGCCAATGGCCAAAAATAAAATAAAGCCTTTCAGCAATTTATTCAGGTAAAATTTCCTGATAAACGCTTCGAGTTTTCTTCTAATCTGTTTGTAACTTTCCATAATTGAGGCTTAAAAATACAACAATTTTAGCGGAGTAATTTATCATGGGATTGGTAATCTACACATTAGGTTTCGTTTAATAAGGTTGTATCTTTGCTGTTAAAAACAAAATTAGATATGTCAGCTAAAGTTCGCGTGCGTTTTGCGCCAAGTCCAACCGGCCCTTTGCATATTGGCGGGGTAAGAACAGCTTTATATAATTATTTATTTGCCAAAAAACACAATGGTGATTTCGTATTGCGTATTGAGGATACCGATCAAAACCGTTATGTAGATGGTGCCGAAGATTATATTATTGAATCCCTTAATTGGTGTGGAATTCCCTTTGATGAAGGTCCAGGAAAAGAAGGGGATTACGGCCCGTACCGCCAGAGTGAGCGCAAAAATATGTATCGAAAATATGCCGAAGAACTTATTAAATCCGATAATGCTTATTACGCTTTTGATACGGCTGAAGAACTAGATGCGCATAGAAAAGACCACGAAGAAAAAGGAAAAACTTTTATCTACAACTGGCACAACCGCCAAAAATTAAAGAATTCTCTCGCACTTTCTGAAGATGAAGTAAGAGATAAATTAGATGCCGACGAGGATTATGTGATCAGGTTTAAATCTCCTGAGGACGAAAACCTTCATATTAAAGATGAAATTCGCGGCGATATGGAAATTGACACCAGTACTTTAGACGATAAAGTTTTGTTTAAAAGTGATGGAATGCCAACCTATCACCTGGCTAATATTGTAGACGACCATTTGATGGAAATCTCTCACGTTATTCGTGGTGAAGAATGGTTGCCTTCCCTGGCGCTACATTTTATGTTATATCGTGCTTTTGGTTGGAATGCCCCTAAATTTGCGCACTTGCCGCTTATTTTAAAGCCACAGGGAAAAGGAAAATTAAGCAAACGTGACGGTGATAAACTCGGATTTCCGGTTTTTCCATTAGAATGGAAAGATCCAGATTCAGGAGAAATATCTGCCGGATATAGAGAAGATGGCTATTTTCCTGAAGCAGTTACTAATATGCTGGCCTTTTTGGGTTGGAACCCGGGTACCGAACAGGAATTCTTTAAATTAAATGAACTTGTTGAAGCTTTTGAAATAAACCGTGTTCATAAAGGCGGAGCAAAATTTGATCCTGAAAAAACCAAGTGGTTTCAGCAACATTATATGCACGAAGCCGATGAAAAAATAGTTGCTGAAAAGCTTGAGAAAATACTACAGCAAAAAGAAATTGAAGCTTCTTCAGACTATGTTTTGGAGGTAGTAAAACTGATGAAGGAACGTGCTGTTTTTGTGAATGATATTTGGGATCAGGGTTATTTCTTCTTCGTTGCCCCTACTTCTTACGATCCTAAAAATTCCAAAAAAGCCTGGAAAGAAGGAACGGCCGATTTAATGCAGGAGTTAATAAATATTCTGAGAGAGCAGGAAAACTTTGAAGCCGAAGCATTACAGGCAAAGGTAAAAGCCTGGATCCAGGAAAAGGAAGTCGGTTTTGGAAAAGTAATGCAACCTTTTAGGTTAGCCCTGGTTGGTGCTATGCAAGGCCCCGACCTATACGAAATCGCCGAAATGATTGGAAAAAAAGAAACCATTTCCCGTCTGGAAAATGCGATAAAGACTTTAGGATAAAAGAGTTAACTAATACTTTTAAAAGTAGGCTATTTAAAACTACTTGATTTTCGGTCGTCATTGCGAGGAACGAAGCAATCTTTACAATTGGAGAGATTGCTTCTCCCGATAAGAATCGGGATCGCAATGACGTTTGAAATGTAGTTTCAAACAGCCTATTTTTTGTTTTAACCAATATCGTACAGCTAAGCAAAGTTTCACTATCTTGGAGAATAATCAACTTATATTCTTCAATTATGTTAGGCTACATTTTTCTTCCGCTTATTATCATTTTATTCTTTGTTATTGTATTCAGTGGTATCTTCACTGTCCGGCAACAAAAAGCCGCTATTTTAGAGCGTTTTGGAAAATTTAAAGCCATTAAAAATTCAGGATTACATTTAAAGATTCCTATTATAGATCAAATTGCCGGCAGGATTAATTTAAAAGTACAGCAACTGGACGTTCTGGTAGAAACCAAAACCAAGGATAATGTATTTGTAAAGCTTAAGATCTCGGTACAATTCCAGGTAATTAGAACGAATATTTATGACGCTTTTTATAAACTCGAAAGTCCGTCAGATCAAATTACTTCCTATGTTTTTGATGTTGTGAGGGCTGAAGTCCCAAAAATGATTTTAGATGATGTTTTTGAAAGAAAAGACGATATTGCCATCGCAGTTAACCGTGAGCTTAACGAATCTATGCAGGATTATGGCTACGACATCATTAAAACGCTTGTAACAGACATTGACCCCGATGAGCAGGTAAAGCATGCAATGAACAGAATAAACTCCGCAGAACGCGAGAAAGTAGCTGCAGAATACGAAGGGGAAGCCGAAAGAATACGAATTGTGGCCAAGGCACGTGCCGAAGCTGAAAGTAAACGTTTACAGGGACAGGGAATCGCCGATCAAAGGAGGGAAATTGCCCGCGGACTCGAAGAAAGTGTAGATGTATTAAATAATGTTGGGATAAACTCGCAGGAAGCTTCTGCTTTAATAGTGGTGACGCAGCATTATGACACGCTACAGGCAATTGGTGAAGAAACCAACAGCAATCTTATTTTATTACCAAATTCACCCCAGGCTGGAAGCGATATGCTTAATAATATGGTGGCTTCATTTACAGCTTCCAATCAAATTGGGGAAGCGATGCGTAAGAAAAATGAAGAAATTGAACAGGAGAAAAAGAATAAGCCTGATACAAGACGCAAATAATTGCAATCTCAGTTTACCACATGGGTCAAAATTATTGAATAAAAAAGGTTTGAAGGTTTATTTTCTATCTCCGTCAACCTGAACTTGCTTCAGGTTCTAACATGTTAGATTCTGAAATAAATTCAGAATGACCTATGATTTTAAAAATAAACTCTCAAACCTTTATAATATCTCTAAGAATCTTTATTTCTTTACTGAAGCGGTTACCTTTTTTAAACCGGTAAGCTTCGTTACAGCTTTAAGAATTAATGCTTTTTGCAAGATAGATCCTACCATACTTCCCATAAGAGATAAAGGAGATAGGGCACTTTTAGTGCGCTCTATATTCAATTTTATCTCCTCCCGGTCTATTTTGGTTTGCAGTTTCAGAATTTTTAAATCCCTATCAATTTCTTTAAATGAACTATACTCCTTCATATCGCTTAGTCGTTAAAAAATTTTCTCGAAACTTTTACCAAAAGCATTTTTTCAATAGGTTTTTTTCCGAAGATTAGGATAAGGAGGAATAATAGAAAATAGAATCCGCCAACAATAAAGTAACCGGAACTTGGTGAGCCTATAGCCTCACTAATAAGAATTGCAACGGCTACAGATAGCAAGATCATGGCAAAAATGATAAAAATACCCAGCAAAAGACCCTGCACGAGACCGATGGCCCCTTTCATGGCTTGTTTAAAGAACTTGAGTTTATAATATTCGGCATTGCTATGCGCAAATGCCTTCAAATTATAATTTAACTCATCAATACTTCTGGATAGTTTTTCGAATGCCATACAAATGCTTCTATACTACTGCTTTATTAGGTTGGTCTTTAGAATCTCCGCCTTTACCATCTTTCTGTAGTTTGGCATTTTGCTTTCTAAGCTCTTCTAATTTAGTTTCCATTGCAGTAAGAATATCATCTGCTTTATGACTCGCTGAAGAAAGTGTTTCTTCTAAGCGTGCTTCAAAATCTACACGAGCTTGTTTAGCTTTTTCGGTTAGATTAGAAGAAGTCTCAGTATACTTTTTATTTAATCTGTCCTGAGCCTTCTTAGACTCGTCTTTTAATTTTTTGCGGGTTTCTTCTCCGCTATCTGGTGCATATAATAGACCTACTCCTGCTCCAATTGCAGCTCCGGTAATTAATGCTAATAGTGTACTTCCTGTATTTGCCATAATAGTTTTTGTTAGTTAAATTAATACTAAACCCAAAGATACAAGATGGGTTAAGGCTATGCTGTTAATAACCGGTTAATATGTTAAAATCCTTTACTAAAATATTCTTAAAAACCCATATAACCAAATGGATTACAGCTTATTTAATTTTTGACCAGGAATCTCTAAGTGTAACCGTGCGGTTAAAAATAGGATTTCCTTCTTCTGATTCCTTATCTACACAAAAATATCCTATTCGCTGAAACTGAAATTTATCCTGAATTCCCGCCGATTTTAAACTTGGTTCCACAAATCCTTTAATAACATCCAGGGAATTTGGGTTAACGAATTCCATATAATCTTTCTCCTTATCGCCATCTGGATTCTCTACGCTGAATAAACGGTCATATAGTCTGATTTCGGTTTCTAAAGCGTGTTTTGCAGAGACCCAGTGTAAAGTTCCCTTCACTTTTCTCTTAGATTCTTCGGTACCACTTCCACTTTTACTTTTTGGATCGTAAGTACAATGGATTTCAGTAATATTTCCTTCGGAATCCTTTATCACATCCTCGCCCTTAATGATATAGGCATTTTTTAACCTTACTTCTTTCCCCAGGGTTAACCTGAAAAATTTTCTGTTTGCACTTTCCTTGAAATCTTCCTTTTCAATATAAAGTTCTCTTGAAAAAGGGATTTCCCTGCTTCCCGCCGACTCATCTTCCGGATTATTTTCAGCTTCCAGCCACTCTTCTTTTCCTTCTTCATAATTGGTAATTACCAATTTTACAGGATCTAAAACGCCCATAACTCGAGGAGCAGTTTTATTAAGGTCTTCCCGTGCACAAAATTCTAAATGTGCAACATCAATCATATTTTCACGTTTTCCAACTCCAATAGAATCGGCAAATTTCCTGATAGAATTTGGTGTATAACCTCTTCTTCTTAATCCGGAAATTGTTGGCATCCTAGGGTCGTCCCAGGAATTAACCACGCCTTTTTCTACCAGTTGCATCAGTTTACGTTTACTAACAACTGTGTGACTTAGATTTCTACGGGCAAATTCCCTTTGTTTGGGCTTTAATTTGCCTTCTTTACTTACTTTTTCAACAAACCAGTTATATAATTCCCGGTGAGGTAAAAATTCCAGCGTACAAAAAGAATGTGAAATACTTTCAATAAAATCGCTTTCCCCGTGGGCCCAATCGTACATAGGATAAATTTTCCAGTTATCCTTGGTGCGGTGGTGGCTTTTATGCAAACAACGGTACATCACAGGATCGCGCATTAGCATATTTGGCGAAGCCATATCTATTTTTGCGCGTAAAACGTGTCCACGTTCGGGGGTTTCACCGTTTTTCATTTTCGCGAAAAGTTCAATATTTTCTTCTACGGAACGTTTTCTATATGGGCTTTCTGTACCGGGTTCAGTGGGGGTTCCCTTTTGTTCTGCTATTTCTTCTGAAGTCTGGCTGTCTACATAAGCATCTCCATTTTTGATCATTTCAACAGCCCAGTCATACAACTGCTGAAAATAATCTGAAGCATAACATTCTTTTTCCCATTTAAATCCGAGCCATAAAACATCTTCTTTTATGGCATCTACAAACTCCTGCTCTTCTTTAATAGGATTGGTATCGTCAAAACGAAGGTTTACGGGAGCATTGTATTTTTCCCCCAAGCCAAAATTGAGACAAATAGAAGATGCGTGACCTATATGAAGGTAACCATTGGGTTCAGGAGGAAACCTGAATTTCAGTTCTTCTCTTTTGTGCGTAGTTTGAAGGTCTTCTTCTATAATTTGCTCTATAAAATTGAGCGATTTTTTTTCTTCAGCCATAATTTATTAAAATCAAGAACCTCTGGGAAGAGGTAAAAATCAGACATTTATTTTAAATTTCGAATAATGCTCGAAATATTACTCCCTTTTGCGGGAATAATGCGCAAAGTTACCAAAAAATAGGTCGCTTAGGCCAAGCTTTAGCCTAAAGGAATAATATATTTCCTTTTAAGAGTATTTATTATGGAAGTTATTACTGAAACAAAACTTGCTTTGTAATACCAGAAGCAAATCTAATTTTTATAAAAATTATTACCGAAAAACTTATTCCTTAAAAATTGATATAAAGCACCTACCCACTTATCTTTGTAAACTCCTCGAGGCAAGATCACGAGGCATTATTTAAAAATGTATTTTGAATTCGAGGGTAATCTGAATGATTCGGGCAGGCCTCGGAAAATTTAAATCTCGATTATCGAGTAAAAAAAATAATCTTTTGGGAAGTATTAAATTAAAAAACATCAGGGTTTTTGCCTATCACGGCTGCCTGGATGAAGAAGGAAAAATAGGAAGCGATTACCGTGTAGACCTTAAGGTAAAAGGCGATTTGTCACATTCGGCTAAAACCGATGCCCTGGCAGATACCATAGATTACGTTCATTTAAATAAAATTGTAAAGGAAGAAATGGCGATTAGGTCTAAACTTCTGGAAAACGTGGCGGAACGTATCCTAAAACGGGTGTTAGAGGAGATAATTTTAGTACAAAAAGCAAAGGTTGAAGTTTCAAAAATCAATCCGCCGATTGGCGGAAATGTAGCAATGGTTAGTGTAATTAGAAGTATATCGCGTTAAATTTTGTTCTACTGAAAGAGATTTTAGAATTTAAATTTGTTGACAATTTTTCTTTATTTTAAACTATTTGAATCTTCCTGAAGCGCGTATGTTAGTTTTATTTTTTAAACTTAAAATTTTTACTACATTTGCCAACCCTTAAATAGGGCATCGTGGCCGAGTGGCTAGGCAGAGGTCTGCAAAACCTTGTACAGCGGTTCGAATCCGCTCGATGCCTCCAAAAGCTCCCAATTCTGGGGGCTTTTTTTATGCTTAATTTGTTATGGTATCGCTGGGAGTAATGGTTTCAATCTGTTCTTTAATGCCATTAACCTGGTTTGGGAAAAGGCCCTGGAAAATAAGCATTCCACCAAAAACTATCAGTAAAACACTAATACCTTTTTTCATAATATAAATTCGGGTGGGAGTAAGTTTTCGGTTTAATTTTTTAGCCAGCAGGATTTTAAAAACGTCTAAAACGAGATAAGTTCCTAAAACACTTCCAAAGAAAACCACTATTCGGTTTTGCTCCATTTCTAATTTTGGACCAAAAATGATAATTAATCCCAGCCAGAATCCCAAAACTCCAATATTTATGAAATTCAGTAGGAATCCCTTTACGGCTAAACCCATATAATCGCTTTTGCTGAGTTTTCTGATCTCTGGGGTATCATCTTCCTGCCGAAGCACCTTTTTAGTCTGTACAAAGCTCATAACACCGTAGGTGGCCAGAATCATACCTCCAAAAATGAATAAAGCGGGATCGTCCTTAATGCTGGCAAGTAGTTTGGTAGTACTTAAATAGGCGACAAACAGGAATACAATATCGGCTAAAATAACACCTAAATCAAATGCAAATGCGGCTCTAAACCCTTTAATAGCAGCGGTTTCCAGCAGTACAAAAAAGACTGGGCCAAGTAAAAAAGCTAAGAAAAGACCTAAGGGTAGGGCTGCTAATACATCCTGAAACATACAATTGTATTATTTTACAAATGTAGACTTTTAGTTCTTTCTAATCACTTTTCCACCGAACATGGTATTTTGATCTATGGTCTTTGGGTTACCATAAACATTTACAGTACCTCCTGCCCTAACCTTTGCCTCTACAAGTCCACTGGCTGTAATATCTGCAACTCCACCAGCTTTAATGCTAATTTCGGTATTTGTGGATTTTAGGTTTTTAGCGAAGAATTTTCCACCGGTATTAATGCTTATCTCCTGATTTTCCGTATTTCCTTCCACCTCGATTTCGGCCCCGGTATTAGCATCTACATAGAGTTTACTAAGATCTACATCAGCAAAAATATCGGCGCCTTCTGAAGCATTTAAATGAAGAAATTCCTGTTTCAGAATAGAATCAATTTTTATCGAAGCATTTTGCCGGGCATCTATTTTCTCCAGTTTTTTAAACTGAATTGTGATTTGAGTATTATCATTACTAAGAATTTCATCTATACTCATCCTAACTTTTAAGATCCCGTTATCTATCTTGAATTTTACATCAGTTCGGTTTTCTCCGGTTATTGTAGCCTTATTTTGGTTCGCTTCCTTTAAAATAACCTCCAAACCGTTATAGACTTTAATCTCCGTAAAATCTCCCAGCTCCTGGGTAAGTTCCTGAGCGCTTAACATACCAACACTCATAAAAAACAGTGCAAAAAGATATTTTTTCATCGCTATAATTTTATATTTACGTCAAGCTGAACTTGTTTCAGCTTCTAATATGTTTTGTATCTCAACAACTTAGATCTTCTCGCCTATGCATCAAAAATTAAAGTCAATTTATTCTTCTTTTTTACCGATTAGGGTAAAATCAAGGTGTCTTTTCACTAAATCGGCATTTTTAACTTTTACGATAACTTCATCTCCAAGCTGATAAGCCTTTTTGGTCTTTCTGCCCACAATTGCGTAATTATCGGCATCAAAATCATAATGATCACCTTTTATGTCTCGCAGGCGAATCATTCCTTCGCATTTATTTTCTACAATTTCAACAAAAATTCCGAAATCGGTTACCCCTGAAATCACCCCAATAAATTCCCTATCCTGGTGATCTATCATAAATTTCACCTGCATATACTTAATAGAATCTCTTTCAGCATTAGTAGAAAGATTTTCCATCTGGCTGGAGTGGTGACATTTTTCTTCGTATTCGTCTTCTTTTGCGGAAGGTTGATTATCTAAATAACGTTGCAATAAACGATGCACCATTACATCTGGATATCTTCTAATTGGCGATGTAAAATGGGAATAGTAATCGAAAGCTAAACCGTAATGACCAATATTTTCTGTGCCATAATAGGCCTTGCTCATTGTTCTGATAGTAAGCGTATCTATTAAATTTTGTTCTTTCTTACCCTGAACATCCTGAAGCAATTGGTTTAAAGAAGAAGAAACGGTTTTCCTGTTTTTAAGGTTTAAACCATGCCCAAACCTGGAAACCAGACTATTTAAAGAAACCAGTTTTTCCTCATCTGGTTCGTCGTGACAACGGTAAATAAAGGTTTTCTTTTCATCTCGTTTTCCTATGAATTCAGCAACTTTTCGGTTAGCTAAAAGCATAAATTCTTCAATAAGCTTATTGGCATCTTTGGCGGTTTTAAAATAAACACCAATCGGTTCGTTTTCTTCATCCAGTTGAAATTTAACTTCAACTTTATCAAAAGATATAGCTCCCTGACGCATTCTTGCTGAACGCATCCTTTTTGCCAGCTTATTCATAGTTAATACGGCTTCAACTATTTCATCTTTCACCGTATAGCCTTGGTCCTGAATAGAAACTTCCGCAGGAATTTCTCCCTTTTCAGTATCTATAATTTGTTGAGCTTCCTCGTAGGCAAATCTTGCATCAGAATAAGTAACGGTTCTACCGAACCATTCGTTAACCACTTTTGTATTCTTATCTATTTCAAAAACTGCAGAAAAGGTATATTTTTCTTCGTTTGGTCTTAAAGAACAGGCATTGTTAGAAAGTACTTCGGGCAACATTGGCACTACGCGATCTACCAGGTAGACCGAAGTTGCACGTTCGTAAGCCTCGTCGTCTAAAATTGTTCCCGGTTGCAGGTAATGCGCAACATCGGCAATATGAATTCCAATTTCTACATTTCCATTATCCAGTTTTTGAAAACTCAAGGCATCATCAAAATCCTTGGCATCTTCTGGATCTATGGTAAATGTTAACACATCACGCATATCGCGACGTCTTTTAATTTCTTCAGGTTGAATTGAAGTATCTATCTGATCGGCAAAATCCTCTATTTCCTTCGGAAATTCATGTGGTAAACCATATTGTGCAAGGATAGAGTGTATCTCGGTATTATGCTCCCCGGGAACACCTAAAACCTGAACTACTTTACCAAAGGGAGAATCAGCTTTTTCTGGCCATTCTTCAATCTCAACAACAACTTTATCGCCGTTTTTAGCATCTCCCATTTTGTTTTTCTGAACAAAAACATCGGTATACATTTTTGGATCGCCAATAACCACAAAACCAAAATCCTTTTGCATATCAAGAACACCAACAAATTCGGTTCTTTTACGCTTTAAAATTTGGGTTACTTCTCCTTCAGATTTTTTATTGCGTTTGCGATTGTAGATATAGATTTCTACTTCATCACCGTTAAATGCGGTATTTAGATCTTTTGGCGATATAAATACATCGTCATCCAGTTCATCTACCAAAGCATAGGCATAACCTTTAGTGGTCATATCTATCACTGCGCGGTAATAATCGTTGCTTTTCCTACTTATTTTAAATTTTCCGCGTTCCTCTTCTTCTATCTGCTTTTTAGCAGCTAACTGGGCTAATTTCTTAATAATATTATTACGACTATTAGCATCGTTAACACCAAGTTTAGCGGCAATTTGCTTATGATTAAAGGTTTTTCCAGGTTCCTTTCTAAGGATATCTGTAATACTTTTGGTAAGGTCACCCTGGTGTTGGGATTTATTTTTATTCTTTTTACTCATTTCAATATTTAAAGTATAAAATTACGGCTTCTGTGTTACATGAGCTCTATTTGCGATTAAAGTTTTGTTAAGCGCTCTGAAAATTATTCTCTTAAAGAATATTTTCACATTTAATTAACATAATTTTCAATCTGGGTATAAACCCCCGTTTTTTGTCAGATAACAATAAAAGCAATTTTCAATCTTAATTTTTTCTTAATTTTAATTTAAAGTTCTCGCTGCATTTTATTCTCATTTTTGTAAGGTTAGTTTATCAGTTTACTATGAATAAAGCTAAAAAAATATCGTTTATTTTCTTTGCTATTTTCCTACTCGGGTTGATAGTTTTTATCGCGTCCATTAATATTTCCCTAAATAAAAAAAGCCAGATAAATCTTGAATCAGCTCAACTTTATATGGAACACAGTATGAGTTATTCTGAAGAAACAATTTATTATTTGAATTAATTTAAGTTTCTGTTTTTCAGTAATTTAAGAATTAATATTTTTCATATAATAAGCATAAGAAAAAGACTTAATTCATTTCCAGACTTTTATATTCCCAACAAATAAAACTTTAAAAATCAAATTACAATTTTATAGATAGCACTCAATGTTATCAACATTATATATTATTATCTTTTTTTCTTCTTTTTATAAAAATTAAAACTAATGATGATTATAGGCTGTTAACTTGTAGAACAATTTTTTTAAGCTTTGTTTGGTTTTTAAGTTAGCTTGATTTGGTAACAACTTATTAACATACTTCTAAAACTCTAAAAGTCTGGAAATCTTACTATTTTAATATTTACTTAACAAAAGTTAATAAGTGAATTCCAATATTAAATCGGGATAACTGGAAAATAAATTACTGTTTACAACCTGTTTTTATATGCTGATAACTTCTCCAAAAGTAACCGACTTATAATTTGATTTACTCGGTAATATTTTGCTATTGAAATTTAAATTGAATACCGCAAATAAGTTTGTCAGTTTCTCATCAATGCTTATCCACAATACTATGTCAATACTAAAGCCTTGATTTTAAAGCTTATTTAAAAAGTAATTAACAATTGAAAACAGTGCTGTTACTAAGTGGTTTTTTTACCTTTGCTGCAGCTAAAACCTTAATTATGAAAATTGCAATAGGAAACGATCACGCCGGTACAGGATACAAGAAAAAAGTAGTTGATTATCTAAAAAACAAGGGTATAGAAGTTATTAACTATGGTACTAACAGTGATGATAGTGTAGATTACCCAGATTTTGTGCATCCGGTAGCCGATGATGTTCAGAATAAAAAAGTAGACTTTGGTATTATTATCTGCGGAAGTGGTAATGGTGCTAATATGACAGCTAATAAACACCAGGGTGTACGTTCTGCTCTATGCTGGATGGGAGAGATCACTAAATTGGCCAGGGAGCATAATGATGCAAATATATTAAGTATTCCGGCGCGTTTTGTATCTGTACACCAGGCGGTGG
Source organism: Salegentibacter tibetensis (assembly GCF_020164485.1). Lineage (GTDB taxonomy): Bacteria > Bacteroidota > Bacteroidia > Flavobacteriales > Flavobacteriaceae > Salegentibacter > Salegentibacter tibetensis. Next base: position 25,719 of record NZ_JAIQZA010000026.1, on the reverse strand, counting down.
ATATGGTAGAAATCTTTTTGGAAACTCCTTTTGAAGGTGGAAGACACCAAAAGAGAGTAGATAAAATTCCGGTTGAAAATTAGTAAGAATATTTAATTATAAAAGAGGCCGTCTAAAAAGTCTAATTTCGTCAAGCTGAGACCCGTGATAAAAAAATTACCTAGCGGAGGAAAATGACATTTTCGAGCAAAGCCAGTTTTAAACTCCGTGTGTGAGTGTAGAAAATCAGCAGCGTTAATAATTTTTGAAAGCTTGTCCTGAGTGGAGTCGAAGGGCCCTGGAAAAAATTTAGCTGCTGATTTGCAGTTTTTTGGCCTTGTTGCCAAAAAAACACCTCCACATAGGGCGCCCTTTTTTGTTTCGTTTTACTTGTATCCGACGAACGCAGTGAGAGGAATACACGCAAAAAATGAAAAATGAACTTCCAAACCAGGTAAGTTTCTTTTTGAATATAGAAATATAAAAACAAACCTAAATATCAGGATTTTAGAAATACGTCAATGGTAACCTGTTTCAGACTTTATCCCGAATTTACTTCGGGATTCTAACATGTATGTGTTACCCATAACTTAGAACTCCGAACAAATTTTGGAGCAAGCTCTGAAATAAACCCGCCTGAACGGACGGGCAGGTTCAGAATGACGATTTAAAAAGCCTTTTAGACAGGTCTTTTCTTTTTTAATTTTGAACAAATCTACTTTAAAAAAATATGGAAATTCTTTTAAAAACATTTAATGAACTTAGTCTTGAAGAGCTTTACCAGATACTACAACTTCGCTCTGAAGTATTTGTGGTAGAACAGGATTGCGTTTACCAGGATATAGATGGCAAAGATCAAAAAGCATTGCACGTTCTGGGACTCAAAGAAGGAAAAGTTATTGCTTATACCCGCTGTTTTGATAAAGGATTTTACTTTGATGAAGCTGCCATTGGTCGTGTGGTAGTAAAGGAAAATCAAAGGAAATTTGGCTATGGCCATCTTATATTAAAAGCTTCAATTTTAGCCATTGAAGAACGTTTTAAAACCAATAATATTAAACTCTCCGCCCAGCAATACCTAACCGATTTCTACGAAAGCCACGGTTTTATGCAAATTGGGGAAGGTTATCTGGAAGACGGAATTCCACATATCGCGATGGTTAAATAATTATTGCAAAATCTGTGAATAACGCTGTGTATCATTTAAAATTGACTTGGCTTCCAGGATCTCAGGATTGTGATCTATGTAATATTCATACAAACCTTCTTTGTAGAAATAACGTTTAATAATTTCATCGGTTAATAAACTCACTATTTCGTGTTTTTTATTATCTAATTCTTCTTTTTTCTGCTCATCAATTGTAGTAGAAATACTTTTGTAATGATCTAAAATATCCTGTTCATAACCTTCTTGAGAGGCAGTAGTTAAAAGCTCTTCCAAATCAGCTTCTGTAGCGGTTTGATAGTTAAAGTTTGAAGTTTTCAAAAAGTTTTTAAAACTGTTGAAATCTGCATCGGTAAACTCGAATGATTCAGGATCACTTAATTCATTTTTATAATAATACTCTGTAGCAAAATCAAAGATGGTATTTTCAGCGAGCAAGGCGTTAGTGATATTGCTGTATTCGGAAGTTTCCAGTTTTACATCGGGAGAAATTCCGCCGCCATCAAAAACGCTACGCCCTTTGCGGGTTTTAAACTCGTTGTAATCGTCTGCAGTGCGTTTTATGGCTTTTCCTTCTTCATCCCTTTCAGCATAATTAAGTGACTGTATACACCTTCCGCTAGGGGTGTAATAGCGCGAAATGGTAATTTTTAACTGGGTGCCATATGCTAGCTCTTTAGGCCGCTGCACAAGACCTTTTCCAAAGCTGCGCGCACCAACAACCACTCCCCTGTCTAAATCCTGGATTGCACCGGCTACGATCTCGCTTGCAGAAGCACTACGCCCATTTACCAGAACCACTAAGGGAATTTGCGTATCTACAGGTTCTTTTTGGGTTTGGTAAGCCCTATTGTATTTTTCTATAACCGATTTTGTGGTGGTGATCAACTCGCCTTTTGGTAAGAAAATATTACTCACATTTATGGCTTCGGTCAACAAGCCACCTGGATTTCCCCTGAGATCAAGGATAATTTCTTCTGCCCCCTGATTTTTTAAATCTTTAAGTGCCCTTATGGTTTCGGAAGAAGCCTTGGCATTAAAGCGGGAAAGTACAATATAACCGGTTTTTTCATCCAAAAGTTCATAAAACGGAACTGCTTTTAAATTAATGGCGCTACGGTTAAGATCTGTTGATTTTATTTCTCCCTGGCGACGAAATTTAATGTTGATTTGAGAATCTGGAGAGCCGTTAAGTAGTTCTCCAACATCATCGGTATAATCGGCTACTTTTATTCCTTCAATTTCAATAATCTTGTCTCCCGCTTTTAATCCGGCCTTATCGGCGGGATAACCTTTGTAGGGTTCCATAATAAGCAAAGCATCTTCAATTACCTGCACGGTGGCGCCAATGCCGCTGTATTCACCAGAATTATTAATCCTGGCCGCTTCAACATCCTGTTCGTTCCAGTAATTGGTATAGGGATCCAAATCTGCCAGCATCGCTTTAATCGCGGTATCCATTAAAGCTGCTGGATTGGTTTCTTCAACATAATTCATGTTGATTTCCTTAAAAAGCGTGGTAAAAATTTCAATTTGTTTGGCGATCTCAAAAAAATCAGATTTAAAGCCAAAACTGCTGAATATAAGTGTAGCACCCAGCGTAATTACCGCAATTTTTTTGGTGAGTTTCTTTTTCATTTTGAATATTTTTTAAGCGGATTTATAGAAAAATCAGCGTAGTTTATTTTGTTCTTCCTTAAACTTCTCCATCACTTTTATCATTGCCTTATTAAGCTCTTCGAGGCTAATTTCGTCCCTGGAAATATAGATAAACATCAACGCGTAAGGTTTTGGAAAGTTGCTGGTTACAAGATACTTATTTTTTCTGAAAGCTTCCCGCATCAGTCTTTTAATCCGGTTTCGGCCAGCAGCGGTTTTTACCAGTTTTTTAGGGACAGATACCCCGGTTTTAAAATTGGTAATTTCAGGGTTTGTTATGGGAAGATAGATGAGTTTTAAAGGATATTTTTTAACCGATTTCCCTTCCTGAAACAAAATATCTATCAGCTTTTTGCTCTTTAGTTTTTCGTCTTTTCCAAAACTTTCATCCATAGCTCAAAAGTAAGCTGATTATATTAATTGTGCTAACCTCAAGCTGAAGTTGTTTCAGAGCCTGTTCCGAAATTTGTTCGGAGTTCTAACAGCTTAGATTCTGAAACAAGCCCGTCTGAACGGACGGGCAGTTTCAGAATGACGAAACAGGAACAGGTAAAATTTTTTTCATAAAAAAACCTCACAGAATTTAAAAAACTGTGAGGTCTAAATTTATAATTTAAAAATATAGAAATACTACTACTGCCCTGCTTCTGCTGAAGTTTCTTCAGCAGTATATAGGTTGTTGTCCCTGTTTACATCTGCCATTAGCTGAGATTCGTCTATTTCAATACTTTCTATCTCGCTGAGTGGTTTTTCTATTTTCAACTCGTAAGTTGGATACGCCCAGGCCCAATCGTCTGCAACTGTCCAGTTTTCGTGTTCTGCCGGTTTTTCCCAACGCATCATTTGCAACGGAATATAGATCATTTCTTCTTCACCATTTGTATAACGTACAGTAACATCTATAGGCATTGGCATCAATTTATGACGCTCTAAGGTCACTTTAGTTGAATTTTCATCAGCTTTGGTAACTTCTTTAATTCCGTAGTCTATAGTTGCAGTAGTACGCGTCCAGTCATTTAAATACCAGTCTAATTCTGCTCCTGAAACCTTTTCAGCAATTCTTATAAAATCGTTAGGCGTAGGATGTTTAAATTTCCACTCGTCATAATAACGTTTAAGGGTTTTATCGAGATTATCTTTTCCTATGATATATCCTAACTGAGCAATAAAAACAGCACCTTTTGAATAAGCAGCAGCTCCATAAGCGGCATTTAGGTCATATCTGTCGGCCTGTGTGGTTTGTGGTTGTTCAGCGCCAGAATTAGCCAATTGCATATATCCACGGTAAGAACCCGTATGAGGATTATCAGCATAAGTTTCCATTACCTGGTTCATAGCAGCGCTGGAAATATAGCTGGTAAAACCTTCGTCCATCCACTCGTGTTTGCTTTCGTTTGTAGCCATTAAATGTTGAAACCATGCATGTGCCAATTCGTGTGCGGTAACACCTACAAGACTTCCAAAGTTACGTTCTCCGGTGATTAAGGTTAACATGGCATATTCCATTCCGCCATCACCACCCTGTACCAAAGAGTATTGATCCCATGGGTAAGGCCCAATATTTTCATTGAAAAACAACAATAAATCTTCAGTTTTCTCCTGAAGGTTTTTCCAGTTTTCCTTTATTTCATCATTGTTTTTATAGAAAAAGTGAAGCACAGTTCCATCCGCAGCAATTCTTTTATCGTGAATATATTCAGGATCTGCAGCCCAGGTAAAGTCGTGTACTTCTGGTGCTAAAAAATGCCAGGTATGTGTATCTCCTTCAGCTTCAACTTCTTCATCGGTATAACCGTGACCAATTTCATCAGGATTTTGAAGATATCCTGAAGCAGCAACGGTATAATCTTTATCAATGCTAAGTTTTACATCAAAATCTCCCCAAACGCCATGAAATTCACGGCCAATGTAGGGCGCTGCGTGCCAGCCTTCAAAATCGTATTCGGCCATTTTAGGAAACCACTGGCTCATAGAAAGTGCTACACCTTCTGAGCTGTTTCTTCCAGAACGGCGAATTTGCTCGGGCACCTGGCCTTCAAATTCCATATTAAAAGTGGCTTTTTCTCCCGGTAAAATAGGTTGGTCCAGCTCTACTTCTAATACAGTTCCAACTTCTTCAAAAGAAAGGTCGTTTCCATTCTGGTAAAGGCTGGATACTCTTAAATATCCTTGCTCCGCTTCGCTTAATTTCGAAATACGATCTCCTACCCTTCTATCAGGGTCTTTTATTGTTAATGAACGTACGTCCATTTCACTTCCCGGTTGAAAAGCATTAAAATATAAATGATAAAAAACACGGTCTAAAGTATCAGGTGAATTGTTGGTGTACACCAATTCCTGAGTACCGGTATATTGAAAGTTTTCAACATTCATATCTACCTCCATCTTATAATCTACGTGCTGTTGCCAGTAACTGGTGTTATTTTGAGCACCTGCCCAGGAGGTTGCTATAAGGGCTATACTTAATAATAATTTCTTCATTTAATTGTGGTTTTTATGATGTAACTAACTTATTTTATTTTGTTTGGGAAGCTAAGATAAGGGCATTATAAAGATTTACCATTTTTCCTGAAACAGATAATTCATTAAAATCTTTAGTATTGTTACGGTCACCGCCTACAATTACTTTCGCATCTGTAGTCAAACCGCTGTCCATAATAATCTGCTTTACTTGAGCTGCACTTAATTTTGGATAAAAAGAACGAATAATTGCTGCTACTCCGGTAACTGCAGGAGCCGCCATAGAAGTTCCCTGCAAGTATTCGTATTCGTTATTTGGAGTGGTAGACCAAATCTTAGTTCCGGGAGCGAAAACATCAACATTTGATTTTCCATAATTAGAAAAATCGGCAACCAGTTTAGAGCCATAATCAAAATTTAGCGCACCAACGGTTAGGAAATTATCTGAAATTTCTTCCGGTGCTTCCGGGTTTTGATCGTTAGGATATACAGTGTTTTCATCTAAGTTAAGGCCTTCGTTTCCTCCTGCATTTACGATTAAAACATCGTTTTCAGCCGCATATTTAATGGCTTCTGTTACCCACTCAGGATTTGGAGAAAAATACTTTCCAAAACTGGTGTTGATCACTCTTGCACCATTATCTACTGCATAACGTATCGCCAGTGCGATATCCTTATCATATTCATCTCCATCTGGAACTGCCCGCAGCACCATAATTTCCACGTTATTGGCAACGCCATTTATGCCGATATTATTATTTCTTTCCGCAGCTATAGTTCCTGCTACGTGAGTACCGTGTTTAATATCTTCTTTATCCTTAGATGGTCCCATAACATTGGCGTTTCCATAATTGGTATCGGTAATATCATAAGGATCATCGCCTACGGGCGCACGACCGTCTAATTCCAGGTTTAAATGGGTTTCTATACGATTGGCATAATATTCAATGCCTTCGTCAAGTTCTTCCAATGCCTCCGGAATATTTTCGTTTACGTTATCCTGAATTTGTTGCAACATAGCTTTATACTGAGCCAACTGGCCTGTAGCTTGCATTGCGCTAAGTTCTTCCTTGGTATAATCTTCTTTTCCTAATTGTGAAGAAACGGCCTGGTGTGCCGCTACAAGTTGTTTTTTTATTTGCTCGTACTGGTTTCTATTCTGAATAGTTTCTTCATACTCCTTTTCGTACTCTTCTTTCGCTTCCTGATAATAAATAAACTCAGCCCTGTCTGCCGTACTTATAGAGCTTGCAGGTTTACCTTCATATTTTGGCTTTAAACGCTTATAAATACGGGTATACTCCATATTTTCTTCCACGGCATCGCCTAGAAAATTCCAACCGTGAACGTCGTCTATATAGCCGTTATTATCGTCGTCTTTTCCGTTACCTGGAATTTCACCGGTATTGGTCCAGATAACGCCCTCCAGGTCTTCGTGCTCTATATCTACGCCGCTATCTATTACGGCTACAATGGTTTTCTGACCTTTGTTGTTTTTAATTATTTCTGAATAAGCTTTGTCTACGCTCATCCCGGGAATAGTATCGTTCATTAGATCGGCACCTCCCCATCCTTTAAGTTGAGTTTCAGAAAGATCGGTGATCTTAAGCGGGATAGAATCTATATTTGCGATTGGGGTAGAAACTATTTTTGGAGAGCCACTTCCGCAGGAAGCTAAAATAAGCGCGCTTCCCATTATTAACGCAGGTTTTAAAAAGGGTATTTTCATTTATTCTATTGAATTTAATTTGCCTTAATGGCTTTTTTGTGTTTTAAGCGAATTGAATTTTAATTAAAAAGTTCATTAAAAGTAAAGGTTTTGTCTAACCTTACTCCTTTTTCGGTGTTTTTTAAAGTTATAATTTCGTTGTGAGCATCGTGCTCCAGGAACAAATAATAACCTTTATCTGCAGCCTGTTTAAGAAACTTTTCTTTTTCGGTTAAAGTAAGCAGCGGCCGGGTATCAAAGCCCATTACATAAGGTAACGGAATATGGCCGGCAGTTGGAAGTAAATCTGCCATAAAAACCAGGGTTTTATCTTTATACTGAATATGGGGTATCATTTGCTTATCAGTATGTCCATCTACAAACAACACGCCAAAATCAAATTCCTGAGATTGAATAAAGTTTTGGTTCTCTTTACGATCTAAAAAATGAAGTTGCCCGCTTTCTTCCATAGGCAGGATATTTTCTTTTAAAAAGGAAGCTTTTTCACGAGCATTAGGTTCTGTAGCCCATTTCCAGTGATCTTTATTGCTCCAGAATTTTGCATTTTTAAAAGCGGGTTCGTACCCGGTTTTATCTTTATTCCATTTAATCGCTCCTCCACAATGGTCAAAATGAAGGTGGGTTAGGAAAATATCGGTAATCTCATCACGGTGAAAACCATGTTCTTCAAGCGATTTATCTATAGAATGTTCGCCCCAGGGGTAGTAAAATCCAAAGAATTTTTCGCTTTGTTTATCGCCCATTCCTGTATCTATAAGGCTTAGTTTATCGCCATCTTCTATAAGCAAGCAGCGAGCGGCCATATCTATCATATTATTGGAATCGGCAGGGTTGGTCCTGCTCCAGAGACTTTTTGGAACAACGCCAAACATAGCGCCACCATCCAGTTTAAAATTACCTGACTCTATTGGATATAATTTCATAAAATTTGAATTTTATTCTGCAAATTACTAAAAGCAAAAAACATGCACTGCTAAAATTCTGTTAGCAGGCATGTTTTATAAATTATAAACTTCAGATATAGAAATATGGGCTTATACCAGGTAAATTACTTTTTCGCCTTCGGCAATGCTATCGTTGTAACGGAAAGGCCTTTTAATTCCTTCGGTATTAATTATAAAAAATGGTAAAATTGAATTTTTTTCGCCTTTATGTTTTTTCACCCATTCTCTGGTTGAAATTTCTTCTTTAATAGTTTGCGTTTTTTCTTCAAAATCACCGTCATTTATTTTTATTGCCCAGGGTTCTAATTCTGTTTTATTGGCAAAAAGGGAAGTAGCATTAATTTTATCAAGCATATCTACATCAGCACCGGTTTCACTTGGGGATACCAGTACTATTTTGTTGGGGATATAAAATGTATCGTCGGCTATTTGTGCAGCCAGAAAGTTTATTTCACTATTACCGGTAACTCCTATAAATGTGCCTATCTCCGTGGCTTTCGCATCCTCCATGGTTTCTTCCTTTAGAATATTACCATACATACTGTTGAAGCCTTGCTTTTTTGCTTCAGCAACCATTTCCCGGTTGGAATCTATAATCACCACCTCGTCCTTATCCTGAAGCTTTTTAGCCATATACAAACCAAGGGGATTTGCACCTAAAATAATATATCCACTTTTGGATTCCTGGAGTACAAGTTCGTTTCTGTTTCGTAGCCAGGTGGTGGTCCAGGTTAAAAAAAGCGGAACTGTTAGCGTTGTAAAAATGGCCATAAAAACCAGGATAGAGAAAATCTCACTGGTAATAATACCCATTTGTAAGCCAATCCCCGCAATAATAATTTCAACCGCACCACGGCCGTTCATACCGGTTCCCACAGCAATACCTTCTCGCCATCCATAACCGCTGGGTAAATAGAACAAAGCGGTACCAAAAATTTTACCAATCATCGCAACCAATGTAACTACGATTAACATCATAAGGTCGGTTTGAAAAATCTCCAGGGTTACATTAAAGCCTGCAGAAACAAAGAATATTGGTGCTAAAAATCCTATGGAGACATCATGGAAAATATGATTGATATCTTTTGAAATTTGCCGGTTAAAAACTCCGTCACGAATAAACAATCCTGCCATAAAAGCTCCTAAAATACTATGCAAACCGGCTACTTCAGCCAATTCTGAAAAGCCCAGCACTATAATTAGAATTAGGGTAAAATGAAGTGTCCGGCTGTGAATATTAGATTTCATTAAAAACCTTCCCAGTAATGGCATAAGATAAAGCCCTGCAAGGGCGGTAAAGACAAAGAATAAAACAGCTTTTCCTGCTACCCATACCAAACCAAGGGTATTTATGCTACCGGCATCTACATAACTTACTATCCCTGCAAAAATAACCAATGCAAGGGTATCAGAAATAAGCGCACCTGCCATTAGGACGTAGGCTATTCGGGTGTTGAGGAGTTTCAGATCTACCAGAATCCTGCTTTTGGTAGCCAGAGAGGTGACAGCAACTGCAATCGCCACAAAAATGGCGGCCATTTGAGTACCGCCAAAATAAATAATAGTATAGTAGCCTAGGGCAAAAGGAACAATAAAACCACCAATAGCGGCCAAAAGTCCCGGCCAGGAAGCTTTTCCGAGATCGCGGAAGTTAATTTCCATCCCTATATAAACCATAAGAAGAATAATACCCACTTCTGCCAGAACGTTAATCATTTCAGAAGGTTCAAGAAGACCAAGAAGGGCAGGACCAATTATAATTCCTATAATGAGTTCTCCCAGTATTGCAGGATATCCCAGTTTTTTAGCCGCTGATCCTCCTAACCAGGCACTGAATAAAATAATCAAGAGATTGAGGATATTTAATTCTTCCATAAAGAATAATTTGGTAGTTAGAGTTACAAAATATCAATATTTTTGCAACTTTTAGATAATTATTTATGTTAAATGGCTATAAAACTTACTTATTAAGTAATATGGCTTAAAAAGCCTGAATTCATTATATCGTTGCGATTAAATCGGCCTATTTTTGTAGATAGCTATTTACTTTAAAACGTTTACGCATGTTAGAACTTGCAAGTTTGGTAATATTAGGGATCCTGGCCCAGTGGTTGGCCTGGAAGATTAAAACCCCCGCAATTTTGCCACTTATTTTGATTGGCCTTTTGGTTGGACCAATCTCAACCTTAATTAGTGAAGACGGTACCAAATGGGTAGAACCTATTTGGAATGGCTCTGAAGGTTTATTCCCCGGTGAAAGCCTGTTTTATTTTGTTTCCCTCGCTATTTCGGTTATTCTTTTTGAAGGTGGATTAACCCTTAGAAGAAGTGAGGTAGGCAATATTGGCCCGGTTATCCTGAAACTTATCAGCGTAGGGACGGTAGTAACTTTTCTGGGTGCGGGTTTAGCTGCACATTTTATATTTGACCTTTCCTGGCAGATTTCATTTTTATTTTCAGCATTGATAATTGTAACAGGACCTACGGTTATTTCACCCATTCTGCGAAATATTCCCTTAAAAACTCACGTCTCTTCTATTTTAAAATGGGAGGGAATTCTTATAGATCCCATTGGCGCTCTTATTTCAGTATTGATGTTTGAATTTATTAGGGTAGAAGGCGGGCAGGATTTTACGCAAACTGCGCTAATTGAATTTGGAAAGATCCTGTTATTCGGATTTACCTTTGGTTTTACTTTCGCCCATTTACTGGCATTTTTGATTAAAAGACAGATCATTCCGCACTATTTACTCAATGTCTTTATTCTCGCAACGGTACTTGGTGTTTTCGTTCTGGCCGATACTTTTGCCCACGAAAGCGGGCTTTTGGCCGTGGTGATTATGGGAATGGTAATGGGGAATCAAAAATTACCCAATATTAAAGAACTTTTATACTTCAAGGAATCGCTAAGTGTATTATTAATTTCGATACTTTTTATTCTTCTCGCCGCAAATATTGAAGTTGAAGAACTATTGCTGGTTTTTAACTGGAATTCGCTTATTCTTTTTGGAGTAGTGGCTTTAGTGGTAAGGCCAATTGGGGTGATTTTAAGTTCACTGGGATCAGGTCTAAAACTCAATGAAATAGCTTTTATAAGCTGGGTTGGGCCCCGGGGTATTGTTGCCGCAGGTATTGCCTCATTATTCGGTCTTCGTTTGGCACGGGAAGGTATTGCTGGCGCCGAATATATTACCCCATTAGTATTTATGATCGTGCTTTGTTCGGTTTTATTAAACGCAGCAACAGCAAGGCTTTTTGCACGTTTAGTAGGGGTTTTTATAAAAGATTCACAAGGAATTTTGATAATTGGTGCTTCATCTATTGCAAGATTAATAGGGAAATACCTGCACGATAATGAACGCCATGTTGTATTGCTGGATAATAATTCTGATAATGTAAAAAAAGCACGAGACTTAGGGATTGATGCTATTGAAGGGAGTGTTTATTCAGATGATCTCATGAATAATATAGAACTGAACGATATTGGCTATTTAATGGCCATGACCGGGAACAGCGATATCAATAAAACAGCTATTTCGAAATTTAAAAAGCAATTTGGGGAAAACGGTTCTTTTAGGGTCATCACTGCCGATGAAATGAACAATCCCGAAAAAAATCCTACCGAAGGCTTATTTTCCCATACCGATGATTATATAAAACTCACAGAGGTTTCCAGGAGCTATCCAAAAATCCACGAACTCGCGCTGAACAGCAAAGAGCATTATGAAGGTTTAATTGAAATTTCTAAAACCGATCCAGACATTATTCCATTGTTTGTAAAGAATAAAAAAGGGGGGCTAACCATAATACCTTCACATAGTTCAGATGTTGAGATTGAAGAAGGGTTTCAGCTTGTTTATTTAGGAAAGAAAATACAACGGGAAGAAAAAGTTGAAGAAGACTACACAGAGGTTGTTGAAGAGGAGAAAGAAGGAAATTCTTAAAAAATTAAATCCGAACCTCTAGGACTAAAAATGCACCAATGCTTGTGTTGAAATATTAGTTTATAGCACTATATTATATTTCTTGGAAAGAAATAAAATTATTCAATTTTCCTGTATCTTTAGGGCTTTTAAACCACAAACCGGTACGCGATATGAACGAATTTTATGAAATTCTGCAACACGAATTTGAACTTCCTTTAAGCAACCCGGTACTTGTTTTTTCACTTATACTTCTTATAATTCTCGTTTCACCTGTTTTGTTGCGAAGAATAAAGATTCCCGGCATTATTGTACTTATTATTTCGGGTATTATCATTGGGCCTTATGGTACCGGGCTTTTAGAACAAAATACCGCCATAGATCTGTTTTCTAAAATTGGTTTGCTTTACATCATGTTTATAGCCGGTTTGGAGTTGGATATGAACCAGTTTAAAGTAAACCGGAATAAAAGCTTTCTCTTCGGGCTTTTTACTTTTGCTATTCCTCTGATTATAGGTTATCCGGTATGTTATTATTTACTGGGTTACGATTTTAACGCCAGTTTTTTAACGGCCAGTATGTTTGCTACGCACACGCTAATTGCCTATCCCATAGTAAGTAAAATGGGGGTTTCTAAGAATGAAGCTATTGCCATTACCGTTGGAGGAACCATCCTAACCGATACAGCAGTATTAATAATTCTTGCCGTAATTATGGGGAATGCCCAGGAAGGCGGACTTACGATGGATTTCTGGATTAGGCTGGTAGTTTCCCTCACAATTTTTTGCGGTATTATGTTTTATCTGGTGCCTAAAATTGCCAAATGGTTTTTTACACGTCTCGAAAAGGAAAAACATTTACATTACATTTTTGTACTCACGGTGGTATTCCTTGCCGCATTTTTAGCTGAATTAGCAGGCGTTGAAGATATTATTGGGGCATTCCTGGCAGGATTGGCCTTAAACCGATTAATTCCACATTCTTCGGCGCTTATGAACCGAATTGAATTTATGGGTAATTCCCTGTTTATCCCTTTCTTCTTAATAAGTGTGGGTATGTTGGTAGACATCAGTGTGATTTTAAGCGGATATATGGCCATTGTGGTAGCCTTAACCTTATCGGCAGTAGCGTTGATTGGAAAATGGGCCGCCGCTTATTTTACCCAAATAGCTTTTAAATATTCAGCTTCACAACGCAAGGTTATTTTTGGATTGAGTAGTGGTCACGCCGCGGCTACATTGGCAGTTATTATTGTGGGTTTTAATGCCGGGATTATTGATAAAAATATCCTTAACGGAACCATTATTCTAATCCTCATAACTTCAATAGTAGCGACTTTTGCTACGGAAAAAGCTGCGGAAAGACTTGCACTGGAAAACCAGGAAGTAGATCCTGAAGCAATTAAGAATTCGGAAAACTATAAGAAAGAAAGCATTTTATTGCCTCTGGCCAATATTGTGAATTTCGATAAACTGCTTGAATTCGCTATTCTAATTAAAGATAAGGCTTCTACTAATCCTGTTTCCATACTTTCGGTGGTCCCCAACGATGAAGAAGCCGAAATCAATATTGCGCAGGCACAGAATAAGTTGGAAGATTTCGTAAAACAGGCTTCTGCTTCAGAAACCGATGTAGATGTAACCGCAACTATAGACCAGGATGTGGCCAACGGAATTGCCCGAAAATCCCGTGAAATTATTGCCGATGTTACCGTTTTGGGCTGGCCTACCAGCTCTACCGATGAAAATGATATTATTGGCGATAAAATGGCGGGGATAATTCGAGGTACGCGTAATACAGTTTTTATTTGTGAAACCCATACACCCTGGGCTACCCACGAACGTTTAATTGTAGCTGCCCCACCAAGGTCAGCTGAAATGGCCGGTTTTGAATTATGGGTAAAAAAAGTTATAAAATTCTCGGAAGAGCTCAGTATTCCTATTTTCCTTTATTGTGATACCGAAACCCGAAACGCCGTAGAGCAACTAGTAGAAAAACTTAGATTAAAAGCGCCCTTTGAATTTCAGGAATTTAGTAATTGGGAAGACTTCCTTATTATTTCTAAAAATTTAAGCGTCGAGGATATTATTATGCTTATTTCAGCTCGAACCGGAAGCATTGCTCACCGGGGAATCCTGGAGCAAATTCCACTAAAAATGGCTACGTATTTTAAAGATAATACCAAGATCATTGTTTATCCGCAAGAAAAATAACTAATCTTCTTTTTCCATTTCTTCTACCAGCTCATCGGTAATTTCCATATTGTGATAAACATTCTGGACATCATCGTCATCTTCAAATTTTTCTGCGAGATTCAGAATTTTTTTCGCGTCTTCAACCGGTAATTCCACCGTATTCAAAGGAATGCGTTGTACTTCAGACGATTTAACTTCTATTTCCAATTCTTCCAATTTTGAAGACATCAGCCCGAAATCATTAAAATCGGTATAAATAGTTATGAAATCTTCTTCTTTTTCAATTTTTGAAGCCCCACCTTCTATAAGTTCCAGTTCAAATTCCTCAAGGTTTATCTCGATATTTTGACGTTCAATAGTAAACACACCTTTTTTAGCGAAAAGAAATTCAAGAGAACCATTGGTTCCTAAATTTCCGCCATTTTTAGAGAATATAGAACGAACGGCAGCTACGGTACGGTTAGTATTATCGGTAGTACATTCAATAAAAAAAGCGATTCCGTTTGGGCCGTAGCCTTCAAAAGTTACGGTCTCATAATTATCGGCATCTGCACCACTGGCTTTCTTTATGGCGCGTTCTATGGTGTCTTTGGGCATATTTACACCTTTGGCATTAGAAATCGCATTACGCAGCGCCGGGTTGGCTTCAGGGTCTGGTCCGCCGCCTTCTTTTACCGCTACACTTATCTCCTTGATTGCACGTGTAAACTGTTTTGCTCGTTTCTTATCCTGAACACCTTTACGGTGCTTTATATTTGCCCATTTACTATGTCCGGCCATTCTTATTAGTTTTTAGTCTGGAGTTGGTAGTGGGTAGTTTTTAACCCTGTTTACCTTAAATACAAAAATAAAAAATAGCTATTAATTTAGAAAAATAGTTGGTAGTGGTAGCTAAAAACAGTTATTTTTTATTTCGAAGATATTTACGAAGGCCAGAAATCATCTTAGAAATTTCTACTAAATCTTTACGACTTTTTTGATTAATCTGCTCCGAAATATAATTTTGACGCGTGGCTATCGTAGTATATACCACGCATTCTTTTAGAGAATTCGAGGAAGTTCTCAGAAGTTTTAAAAACTCCTTATCAGTACCGCCAGAATCCTCAGAAATATTTAAAGCAATAGAAACCGCAGCCCTTCTAAATTGAGAAGTTAAACCGTAGACTTCTTCTTTAAGAAATTAATTTGTTATAGAATAAACAAAATCAATAAAGTCAAGCGTTTTTTGATGAACTACTAAATCTTCAAAATTGAATTTTCATAATGAGTTTTGCTAGTTTACATTAAATATAAACCATTGATTTTAAACAGCTAATGAATATTAACTAACTAACTACAAACTCTCAACTACAGTCTACAACTTTAAACTTTTAATCATTCAACTTTAACACCGCCATAAAGGCTTCCTGTGGGATTTCCACATTACCTACCTGGCGCATGCGTTTTTTACCTTTTTTCTGCTTTTCAAGTAATTTTCTCTTACGTGAAATATCACCACCGTAACATTTGGCGGTAACGTCTTTTCTAAGCGCTTTTACGGTTTCACGGGCAATAATTTTTGCGCCGATTGCCGCCTGAATTGGAATATCAAATTGCTGTCTTGGGATTAATTCTTTCAGCTTTTCACACATTTTCTTACCAATATCGTAGGCATTATCTACGTGGAGTAGGGCAGAAAGGGCATCTACTACATTGCCATTCAATAAAACATCAACCTTTACCAATTTAGATTGGCGCAATCCTATAGGCGAATAGTCAAAAGACGCATAACCCCGGGAAACGGTTTTTAACCGGTCGTAAAAATCGAATACAATTTCAGCTAAAGGCATGTCAAAACTTAGCTCAACCCTTTCAGGAGTTAAATAAACCTGATTAGTGATTTCACCTCTTTTCTCAATACAAAGGGACATTACATTCCCTACATATTCAGATTTGGTGATTATGGTAGCTTTAATATAAGGCTCCTCTACCCGGTTTAGAGATGAAGGTTCCGGTAAGTCTGATGGGTTATTAACCAAAATAAGATCATCAGGATTTTTATTGGTGTAGGCATGATAAGATACATTGGGAACGGTTGTAATTACCGTCATATCAAATTCCCTTTCCAAACGCTCCTGAATAATTTCCAGGTGAAGCATTCCAAGGAAACCACATCTAAATCCAAAGCCTAATGCTGCAGAACTTTCAGGTAAAAATACCAGGGAAGCATCGTTTAACTGAAGCTTTTCCATAGAACTTCGCAGTTCTTCATAATCCTCTGTATCTACAGGATAAATTCCTGCGAAAACCATAGGCTTTACATCTTCGAAGCCGGCAACGGCTTCTGTGGTTGGATTTTTAGCGTCGGTAATAGTATCACCCACTTTTACTTCGCGGGCGTCTTTAATCCCGGTGATGAGGTAACCTACATCGCCGGTTTTAATTTCCTGCCGGGGGAATTGTTTTAAACGTAGTGTTCCAACCTCATCGGCAAAATAATTTTTATCTGTAGCCACAAATTTAATATTCTGGCCTTTTTTGATCGATCCGTTAATTACCCTAAAATAAGTCTCCACCCCACGAAACGGGTTGTAAACTGAATCAAAAACCAAAGCTCTTAACGGAGCATCTACTTTTCCACTTGGTGGTGGAACCCTTTTAATAATCGCAGAAAGTATTTCTTCAATTCCCAAACCTGTTTTTGCACTGGCAGGAATAATGTCAGAATGTTCACATCCAAGAAGGTCTACAATATCATCGCTTACAACTTCTGGATTGGCACTTGGCAAATCTACTTTATTGAGAACCGGGATAATTTCAAGGTCATTTTCCAGGGCAAGATAAAGGTTAGAAATGGTTTGTGCCTGTATACTTTGAGCAGCATCTACAATCAGCAAAGCACCTTCACAGGCGGCGATAGAGCGTGAAACTTCATAGGAGAAATCTACGTGACCGGGAGTATCAATAAGATTTAAAACATATTTTTCACCTTCGTATTCATAATCCATCTGTATAGCGTGACTCTTAATGGTAATGCCGCGCTCACGTTCCAAATCCATACTATCCAGCAATTGTTCCTGCTTTTCACGATCGGTTACAGAACCTGTGAAATCCAGAAGACGGTCTGCCAGGGTACTTTTACCGTGATCAATATGGGCGATTATACAGAAGTTTCTTATATGCTTCATCGGGTATTTTTAATATTTGAATTCCTTAAAAGGTAATCAACAAATTTAAGTTTACAAATATAGTTTATTTCATAGTCCTAAAAGAAAGATGGAATATAAGAATTGGAAGAAACCCGAAGTTTGAATAATTGCTTTTGTGAAAATCATTTAAATAAAAAATTCACATATCTTTTATTTATTTATAAAAAACTTACTTAAGTATATAGCAGTTGTAAAAAAGTTTATTTCTTTTGTAAGAAACAATCTTGTTAGATCTTTCAAATTAAGTGAGATTTAATCCAGAGTATTATCGCAGCCTGGAGGCTTGTACAGAGAATTTTTACTTTTTTTAATTTCCCATTTTAAATTGTTGAAGACAATTTGATGAAAAGACATTAAGTTTAGCCTAAAATAAATACGAACAATAATTTAAGACATACACTTATGACTGCTGAAACCGCAACTAAACAGAATAACACCAGTAGATCTATTGTTATAATTGGGGCCTTATTTTTTATCTTCGGATTTGTCACCTGGCTAAATTCTGTGCTAATTCCATTTTTAAAAACTGCCAGCCAGTTAAATAACTTTGAATCTTATCTCGTTGCTTTTGCATCCTACATCTCCTATTTCGTTATGGCTATTCCTTCTGCCTGGGTTTTAAAGAAAACAGGATTTAAAAACGGAATGTCCCTTGGCCTAGTTGTTATGGCTATTGGGGCTTTGATTTTTATACCCGCAGCATTGTCCAGAACTTACGCGATGTTTCTTTTCGGCTTGTTCGTTCAGGGAACCGGTCTTGCTTTGCTGCAATCGGCTGCAAACCCTTATATCACTATCCTTGGTCCAATTGAAAGTGCGGCAAAGCGGATTAGTATCATGGGCATTTGTAACAAGGTTGCCGGTGCTTTGGCTCCAATTATTTTTGGTGCGATTTTGCTTAAAAATATGGATGCGGTAGAAGCAAGGCTTGAAGGTATGGGGGCAGTTGCAAAAGCAGCAGAATTAGATGAACTTGCCTCTCTGGTTATTACGCCCTATATAGTAATGGCTGTAATCCTGGTAGGACTTTCAGTACTTATTTATTATTCAGCTTTACCTGAAATTGAAACCGATGGAGAAGATGATACCCTTGCCGCATCGAATAAGAGTAAAACAAGCGTGGTTCAGTTTCCAAATTTATTGCTGGGTACCCTAGCCATGTTTCTTTATGTTGGGGTGGAGGTGATCGCCGGAGATACCGTAATTAGCTATGCCCGTGACGCGCATGATATTTCAACAGATGTCGCTAAATATTTCACTACGTACACCTTAATCGCTATGATTGTGGGATACTTGATTGGCACGGTCACCATTCCTAAATATATCAGTCAGCAAAAAGCATTGCAAATTTCGGGTATCCTGGGGATTATTCTGGGACTCTGTGCAATTTTCACTGATGGATATATTTCAGTGCTTTGTATCTCGCTTTTAGGTTTAGCAAACGCTTTGGTATTCCCTGCTATCTGGCCATTAGCTTTACACGGACTGGGAAGATTTACTAAAATGGGTTCTTCCTTTCTAATTATGGCGCTTGCCGGGGGAGCTATTTTACCGCTTATTTACGGTTATTTAGCCGATACTTTTGATCCGCAATCGGCTTACTGGATTGTAATTCCAAGTTATTTGTACATCTGGTTTTTCGCTGCAAAAGGACATAAAATAAAATAAAAATCTCTTATTATGAAAAGTTTAAAATTTAGTTTAGTTTTTTTAGTGTTTTTTCAGCTGGGTTTATCCGCACAAGAACCCGAAGCTGAAAAACCGGCAATCATCCCGCAGCCGGCAGAAGTTGAGTGGAAAGAAGATTTCTTTACACTTCAGGAAAGAACAGTGGTTTGTTTTAATTCCGGTGCAGAAGCATCGGCTGCCTGGTTGCAAAGATTGCTGCAAAATACTTACACGCAAAGCTATACGATGCAGGGAGAAGATTGCAACGGTTTTAATCTCAATCTTAATCCAAACCTGGAAGAAACTTTAGGTAAAGAAGGTTATCAATTAGATATTTCTTCAAACATTGTTTATTTAGAAGCCGCTTCAGAAGCCGGATTATTCTATGGTATCCAGACTTTACGTCAAATGTTTCCGGCTGAAATTGAAAATGAAAAGGTTTCCGAAGAAATTAAACTTCCGCAAGTATCAATTACCGACAGTCCAAGATTTGAGTGGCGAGGTTCTATGCTGGATATTGCCCGCAGTTTTTTTGGCCCAGATTATATTAAAAAGCACCTGGATAGAATGGCTTTTTATAAGTTAAACAGGCTGCATTTACACCTAACCGATGACCAGGGTTGGCGTATAGAAATAAAGCAAAAACCTAAGTTAACCGAACTTGGAGGTAAAGGTGCCGTAAAAGGTGGACGTTCTGGATATTTAACTCAGGAAGAATATAAAGAAATTCAGGAATATGCTGCTGCCAGAAATATTGTGATTGTACCGGAAATTGATTTGCCGGGTCACATTTATTCGGCCTTAATGGCTTATCCAGAATTAAATTGTGATGAGTTGGCCAATATAGAACCCAGAATGGCAACTCCACCACAGCTTTACCATGAATACCAGGTAGGGTGGAGCAAACTATGTCTTGATAAGCCCGAAATCTATGATTTTG
Organism: Salegentibacter tibetensis; assembly: GCF_020164485.1. GTDB lineage: Bacteria > Bacteroidota > Bacteroidia > Flavobacteriales > Flavobacteriaceae > Salegentibacter > Salegentibacter tibetensis. The sequence goes on along the minus strand of NZ_JAIQZA010000026.1, from coordinate 5,869 downwards.
TAGCTACGGTTTTAGGCGAAATGGCCGAGATCACCACAGGGGATTATTTACATATTGGCGGAGATGAAATTGAAGATGAACGCTATAAAGAATTCGTGGTAAAGGCTGATTCTATTGTACGGAAATTGGGAAAAATAACTATTGGTTGGGAAGAAGTAACCCAGGCAGCAGTAGATAGCACTTTTATTAGTCAGCGTTGGACCGGCAATACCAAAAGGGTCGTGGATACTCGTGTTATAGAATCTATTTGTACCAATTTCTATTTTGACCATGCCAATATTCCGGGACAGGAAATGACCAATAACTGGTGCCAGGAAAGAGGAGTTTCTTTAAAAGATGCTTATACCTTCAAGGCAAAAAATCCGAAAACAATAGGAGTAGAGGCCCCGGTTTGGACAGAAATGGTGCTTTCTGACGAAGCTGCAGATGATAGATTTTGGCCCAGAAGTATTGCAATGGCAGAAGTGGGTTGGTCTAAAGATGAAAACAAAGACTTTAAAAACTTTGTAAACCGACTTGGAGAGCACGGGTTGAGACTGGACCTTATGGATGTAAATTATTTTAGAACCCCGGAGGTGAATTGGAACAGCAGTCGAAATAAAGGTGTTTTTTCAGAGTTTATGCCTGAGTCCAGGTGGTAAATTATTTTAACTGAATTAGGAAATGGAAAGCAATAATCCCGATACAGAAAAAACTTCAAATTATAATGATTTGGAGAAGATGAATACTGCAGATCTTCTAGGTAACATAAATAAGGAAGATAAAACTGTTCCTGAAAGCGTTGAAAAACAGATTCCGGCCATAGAAAAGCTGGTAGATGAGATAGTGGCTAAAATGGAAGTAAGCGGCAGGCTTTTCTATATTGGTGCTGGAACCAGCGGCAGATTAGGGGTTTTAGATGCTTCAGAATGCCCTCCAACTTTTGGGGTTTCAGATCAAATGGTAATTGGTTTAATCGCTGGCGGCGATACTGCGCTTAGAAATGCTGTTGAAGGTGCCGAAGACGATACAGAGCAAGCCTGGAAAGACCTTCAGGAATATCAAATATCAGAAAAGGATGTGTTGGTAGGAATTGCTGCTTCAGGAACTACGCCTTATGTAATTGGAGGAATTAAGGCAGCCCGTAAAAAAGGAATTGCTACCGGCTGTGTAACCTGTAGTTCTGGTAGTCCTTTGGCAGAAGCCAGTGAATTTCCTATTGAAGTTATCACCGGACCTGAATTTGTAACCGGAAGTACAAGAATGAAAGCGGGAACCGCTCAAAAATTGGTTTTAAACATGATTTCTACTTCGGTAATGATAAAATTGGGGAGGGTAAAAGGAAACAAAATGGTCGATATGCAGCTTTCCAATAAAAAATTGGTAGGACGTGGCACCCGGATGATTATGGAAGAATTAGGAGTGGAAGAAAAGGAAGCAGCACATCTACTTCTGGAATATGGAAGTGTACGGGCGGCTGTTGTTGCCTATCGCAAAGCTTAATTTTTTTATTAGCCAATTTAAGATCGCATCTTCCGTTAATTCCAAAACCTACTCTATGAAAAAAATAATTCTTTCCTTACTTGCAGTAATTTTGTTTTTCTATTCCTGCAAAACAACTCAGGAAGTGTCGCAACCACAACCTCAGGAAACACCTGAACCAGAAGAGGTAATTGAACAAATCCCCGAAGAAATTGAGGCTCCTGAAACCCCGCAAAAAGATGAGGTGAAGTGGGATCCCAAAACCCCAAGAAATATTGAGGAATTCCGTGCAGCCTGGGTGGCTACCGTTGCCAATATCAACTGGCCCAGCAAATCCGGTCTTTCTACTTCAGAACAGCAAAGAGAGGCCCTGGAACTTTTAGACTTTTTAGAAGCACACAATTTTAATGCGGTAATTTTCCAGGTACGTCCGCAGGCTGATGCACTTTACGACAGTGAAATAGAACCCTGGTCATACTTTCTCACCGGAAAACAGGGAAAAGCTCCTGAGCCTTATTACGATCCGCTAAAATTCTGGGTAAATGCTGCTCACAAACGCGGACTGGAATTGCACGTCTGGTTAAATCCATACCGTGCGCATCACACTACCGGAAAGGAAATTAGTGAAAAATCGGTTATTAAAACCAATCCAGATCTTGTAGTAGAGCTGGCAAATGGAATGTGGTGGATGGATCCGGCGCAAAAGGGAACTCAAGATCGCTCCAGTGAAGTAGTGATGGATATTGTAAAACGCTACGATATAGACGGTATTCATTTTGACGATTATTTTTATCCCTACGATTCTTATAATAACGGCAAGGATTTTCCAGACGATTTAAGTTGGAGGGCCTACCAGGCCGCAGGCGGTGAACTGTCCCGGGGTGACTGGCGTCGGGAGAGTGTAAATGTTTTCATTAAAAGGGTTTATGAAGAAATTAAAGCTGAAAAGCCACACGTAAAATTCGGCTTAAGCCCCTTCGGAATATGGCGTCCAGGTTATCCTGAGTCGGTACAGGGTTACGATCAATACGATAAATTATATGCCGATGCCAAATTATGGTTGAATGAGGGCTGGATAGATTATTATACGCCACAGTTATACTGGAAAATAAGTCAGTTAGGGCAGAGTTTTCCAGAACTACTTGGCTGGTGGGAAAGTGAAAACACAAAACAGCGTCATTTATGGCCAGGAATGAATGTTGGTGGCGAAGGAGACCAAATGCACATTACCGAAGTGATTAACCAGATTATGATTACCCGTGGAATGCTTCCTGAGAGTAAAGGCGCCGTTCATTGGAGTATTGGGCCATTGGTAAAAAATAAGGAGCTTGCAAAAGCCATAAAAGAAGGGCCTTATAAAAAGAAAACTTTGGTGCCACCCAGTCCCTGGTTAGATAATACGCCTCCTGAAATTCCAAACGTTACCGCTAATGAAAATCGGGACAAAATTGAAATTACCTGGGGTGTAGAAGATGAATCCGATATAAAACAATGGGTCTTATATTTTAAATATGAAACCGGAAACTGGGATTATAAAATTCTAAATGCCGAAAAAAGGAGTCAGGATTTGCAGAAAGAAGTAGGGGATAAGAAGCGTAAACTTCAAAAAATTGGAGTAACTGCGGTAGATCGCACCGGCAACCAAAGTGAATTCATCGACCTTGAAATAAACTAATAATTTATGAGCCCTTTTTTAGTCTTTGGTGTAATCGCCGGTTATTTTTTTTTACTGCTGGCCATTAGCCATTTTACTTCAAAACAGGCCGATAACAATACCTTTTTCACGGCCAACCGGCAATCACCCTGGTTTTTGGTAGCCTATGGGATGGTTGGCGCTACTTTATCTGGGGTTACATTTATTTCGGTACCCGGCGAGGTGGGTAATTCCAACTGGAATTATTTGCAGTTTGTAATGGGGAATATGGTAGGTTACGCTGTAATTGCCCTGGTGTTAATTCCATTATTTTATAAACTGAAACTGATTTCTATTTATGAATATTTAAAAGATCGTTTTGGGCAAAATTCTTATTATGCCGGGGCTTCATTTTTCCTTATCTCCCAAACCATTGGTGCTTCCTTTAGATTGTTTTTAGCGGCATTAGTGCTGCAAATCGCGTTTTTTGATGCCTTTGGAATACCATTTTGGATCACCGTTATGATCACCATTGCTTTAATTTGGCTTTATACCTATCGCGGTGGGATTAAAACCATTGTTTGGACTGATACTTTACAAACCACATTTTTGTTGCTGGCGGTTGTGATAAGTATCTGGATGATCACAGACCATATGGAGCTCAGCTTTACTGATGTTTTCGCAACGATTGGCAACAGTGAAAAGTCTACCATTTTTGAATGGGACTGGCGTTCTAACAACGCATTTTACAAGAGTTTCCTCGCAGGAATATTTATTACCATCGCGATGAACGGGCTTGACCAAAACGTGATGCAGAAAAACCTTACCTGCAAAAACAAAGGGGAAGCGCAAAAGAATATTTTCTGGTTTTCTATCGTATTTTTCTTTTCAACCGTACTTTTTTTAGCACTCGGGGTTTTGCTTTACAAATACGCCATGGATCAGGGAATCGCAATTCCAGAAAGAACAGACGATCTCTATCCCTTGTTAGCCCTAAATCACTTCGGAATCCTTGCCGGCGTTGTTTTCCTTTTAGGAATTACCGCTGCTGCTTTTTCCAGTGCAGATTCAGCTTTAACGGCACTTACTACTTCTTTTTGTGTTGATATTCTCGACATTCAGAAAAAAGAAAAAAATCAGAAGAAAACCAGGTTAATGGTGCACATTGGTTTTACCGTTTTAATGTTTTTGGTAATTATCGCTTTTAATGCGGTAAACGACAGCAGCGTGGTAAGCGCGGTTTTTAAAGTGGCCGGTTTTACTTATGGCCCATTGTTGGGTTTATTCGCTTATGGTTTACTGAGTAAAAATCCGGTTCGCGATAAATGGGTACCGGTGGTATGTATTTTATCGCCTATAATTTCTGTAATTTTAGATTTTAATTCTGAAGCCTGGTTTAACGGCTATAAGTTTGGTTTTGAAATTTTATTGGTTAACGCGGCCATTACCATGTTAGGCCTTTTTTCCTTATATAGGACTAAAGCTGAAGATTTATTAGCCAAATAATATTCTGAAAAATGCAATTAAAGTTTTATCCATATAAGCTCGAATTAAAAAACACTTTTACCATAAGTCACGGCTCGCGGGATTATCAACCCACATTAATTGTGGCGGTAACAGAGGGGAACTACACGGGTTATGGTGAAGCTACGGCAACTTCTTATTATGGGGTTAGTATTGAAAAGATGCAGCAGGATATTCAATCTTTAGAACCTCTTCTTGCTGAAAATATCGATAAATCCCCTGAAGAAATCTGGGAGCTTACCTGGCCTAAGCTTAAACAAAACCCTTTTGCGCAATGTGCTTTGGATATCGCCCTGCACGATTTACACGGTAAGCGAAATGAAATGCCGCTTTATCAGTTATGGGGCTTGAATTTGGAAAATATTCCGCTTACAAATTATACCATCGGGATAGATTCCGTAGAAAAAATGGTCCAGAAAATTAAAGAATTCCCCTGGCCGCTTTACAAAATTAAACTGGGTACCGCGAATGATGTGGTGATAGTAAAAGAATTGCGAAAATATACCGATGCTGTTTTTAGGGTAGATGCAAATGCCGCCTGGACGGCAGATCAGGCCATAAAAAATGCCAAAGCTTTAAAAGAATTAAATGTTGAATTCCTGGAGCAGCCTTTAAAAGCCGATGATTGGGAAGGAATGGAAAATCTTTACAAAGAATCGGTTTTGCCACTTATTGCCGATGAAAGTTGTATTGAAGAAAGTGATGTGGAAAAATGTGCCGGCTATTTCCATGGAATAAATATTAAGCTTACCAAATGCGGTGGACTCACCCCCGGCAAACGAATGATTTTACAAGGAAAATCCCTTGGTTTAAAAGTGATGGTGGGTTGTATGACAGAATCTACGGTGGGCATTTCAGCAATTGCACAATTATTGCCGCTACTGGATTATGTAGACATGGACGGCGGACTCCTGATTAAAAACGATATCGCCGATGGCGTAAAAGTCTATGATGAAAAAGCTCATTTCCCTGAAAGAAACGGCACCGGTGTGGAATTGTATGAGAAATAATAAATTTGCCACGAATACACGAATTGTAAAAGAATCTTCCTGCAAGGTTTTTTTAACCTTGTAGGTCTGAAAAGAAGCTTTTAATTACACTTTAGATTAAGAAAAAAGCGTCATTTCGATTTCTATGACAAAACCAAGCGATTTTGGTAATATGTTTTGTTTTTAACCAATGCCATAGCAATGTGGATTAACTTGTTTCTTACTGCATTTAATACGCTCATTTTATTTTTCCCTTCTTCAA
>NZ_JAIQZA010000025.1 GCF_020164485.1 Salegentibacter tibetensis | reverse complement strand
TGATTTCCCTGAAGCAGTAGCACTTCAGAAAAAATCCTAATCTTCGTAATTTAACTTAAAACAATATCACTATGCATAATCATAAAATTAACTGGAAGAACGCAATACTAGCTGGGGTAATTGGAACATTCGTTTTTGACCTGGTAGGATTTTTGTTCACTGGACAATGGTGGGATATTCCCACCTTACTAGGAGCTAAAACAGGACTGGGATTGGCTTACGGAGTAATAGGTCACTTTTCCAACGGGATTTTACTTGCCATTCTTTATGCGGGTATTGCCCCATCCCTATGGGGTCCAGCATGGGCAAGAACATTATTATTTGTGACGGCAGAAACGGTTGCACTTGTATGGCTGTTTATGTTTCCTCTTCTTGGTGCCGGTATAGCCGGAACGAAAATGGGAGAAATGGTTCCTTTCATTTCTTTGTTGAGACATATAGCTTACGGAGTTCCTCTTTATTTATTAATCCATAAATACAACGCAAAAAATATAGTTTGATAACCTGAACTTCCTCAGAAATTAATTAATGAGCCGGGTAAATATTTTATGGGTGTTTTAATATAGTAAATGAATCTATTGTGTAATTAAAGGGGGGAGATCTAAAAATTTCACCCCTTTTATTTATAAGGAATTTAAAATGGATAAAAATTTACTGATAGCTCATCACCTTTATAATCATAAAAGTATTTGGATTTTAAATATTTTGGAGTGGTTGTCAGTCCCTGAACAACATCCTTAGCAATTCTGAATTAATTAGACGAGAAATTAATTTTGCCATTTTATTTGTCATTAAATAGTAGTTTAATCCCAATGAGAAGAAGCTGGAATACAGCTCTTTGTCAAATTAAGAAACAGCTGCATTTTGATTTGTCAAAAAATTGACATTGCTATTTTTTTTACAAAAAAATTAAGAAGAATTTGCGACAGTTATATTTATCTTCAATGAATATTCAATAATGTTTACACACTGATGGTCAAGAAATCAAAAGTTTGGTATCTGGAAAATTTCAATTTCTTTTCTGAATTGGATATGGAAGTGAGAACATTCATTTGTCAAAATACCATCATGAGATCCCTGGATAAAGGTGAAGTTGTGTATTTCCAGTTTGATCCTTCTAACAGTGTTTATTTTTTAAAAGAAGGAAAAATTAGAATCTCCAAATTTGCTCATACGGGAGAAGAATTCCTTATTGGCATTTTGGAAAAGGGCGAAATATTTGGAGAATCTTCTATTACGGCTAGTAAATATAGAAAAGAAGCAGCAATTGTGGAAGAGAAAGGGACTTACTGTGTTATGAAGGAGGAAAAATTCAAGGAATTATTACTGATGGCTCCGGCTCTAAACCTGAAATTTAGTCAAATGCTTGAGGAAAAGTTAGAAAAAGCTCAAAAGCGCTTACAGGACTTGTCCTGCAAAAATAATCAACAAAGAATCATAGATTTTTTAAAAGAAACAGCCGCTCTTTCTTCCAAGAGTCATAACGGGGAATTGATAATTGATAATTCCCTTACCCATCAAAAAATTGCCCAGCTTACTTGCACTAATCGGCAGGAAGTATCAAGCGTTTTAAGCCTTTTGAAGAAAAACAAAATTATTGATTATAACCGTAAGACTATAAAGATCTTAAAACTACACGCACTGCAAACTTCATAATTTACCACTTCATCTCTTGAATGTTAATTATCCACCATGGGATTAGCGTTTAAAAAACTAATCGCAAATATGCAGTCTTAATTCTATATGCTGGTTTAAGAAAGCCCACAAAACAATTAGTAAATATTTTACTCATTTTTCGGAAGTTGATGAAACCTTTCTATGCATAAGTTATAAAACAATTTATGTAAAAAGAAAAGGGAAGCAAAAATTGATTCCCTGGTTTATTAAACTTTTTATCTTTTGTAAAAAATTAGCAAATAAAAACTATCTATATTCTGGATTTTCAAAATTCCATCTGGTGCCGTCATCCCAGTCAGTTCTAGAATTTCCGTAGGAAGGATACCCATCATTATCTTTTAGTATTTTGGCCAAGTGAAGTAAATTATAGGTCATAAAAGTAGTGTTCCTATTAGTGAAATCAGAATCATAACCAACTGGAGGATTCCTTTTCTCACCATTCCATTCTTTATCTCCATAACTTGGTCCCGGTCCAACCTCTCCAATCCACCCAGCATCTGCCTGGGGCGGAATACTGTATCCTAAATGCTGAAGGGCATAGAGCATACCCATGGCACAATGTTTTACTCCGTCTTCATTTCCTGTGATAAGGCATCCACCAACTTTTCCATAATATACATATTGACCTTTATCATTTTGATATCCACTCATTGCGTATAAACGTTCTATTAGTTTTGAAGCGACTGAAGAACGCTCACCCAGCCATATTGGTGTTCCTATCACCAAAATATCTGCCGCAATTATTTTTTTATAGAGTTCGGGCCAATCGTCCTCCCGTTCTCCTTCTTCGGTCATATCGGGTTGAACGCCTATCGGTACCTGATAATCGGCTAAACGAATGGCTTCTACGTTTACCCCCTCAGATTCCATAATTTTAATAGAAACATCCATTAAATTACGAGTGTGACTTTTTGTGGGAGATTTTTTCAATGTACAGTTTACGAATACTGCTTTTAAATCAAAGAAATCATTTTTCATAACTGGTTAGTTAATTTATTCACATTTTAGTTAAAATAAAACATTTTTTTTAAATTTTCAGTTGTTTTTTATCACAAAATATTATTGATAAAACTTATATTTCTTTAATGTAAAAGCTACTTAATCCAGGGATATTGGATTACTTTACCATCTAAATTATTAGTATTAAATGCAAATAGAAATAATTTACTGACAAACTCACTTTTTACTGTATTTTTAAAAGTTTTTATGAACAAAATCTATCCATATCCTACGACAGCTAACATTCATAAATCACTATTTAGACAGAGACTCGTAGAGCAGTTAAAACCCTGGATGAAAACAATCATTAAAAAATGGTACAGGTTCAAAACATAAAAATAAGCATAATCATCCCGTGTTTGAATGAAGCCGGTTTTTTAGAAAAAACAATTGAAAATTGCCTGAAGCTCCAGGGTAATTTTGAAGTTATTGTTGTTGACGGTGGAAGCAGTGATAATACGGTAAGTATTGCCAGAAAATTTTCAGACGTAAAGACTTTTTCTTCGAAAAAAGGCAGAGCCAACCAAATGAATTTTGGCGCGAAAGAAGCTGAAGGAGAGGTTTTATTGTTTTTACACGCTGATACGTTACTACCTGAAAACACCTATAGCTTAATAACAGAACAGCTTGAAAAATCCAGACATATAGGGGGTAGCTTTAGGCTAAGATTTGATAAATCACATCCCGGACTTAATTTGTATAGCTGGTGTAGCCGTTTTAGCCTGGAATTTTTCACCTATGGTGATCACGCTTTTTTTGTGAAAAAAGAAATATTTAAATCAATTGGCGGCTTTAAAACAATTTCATTTATGGAAGATATTGAAATTCAAAAAAGGCTAAGACAAAATGGAAAGTTTAAAAAATTACAAGCTTATGTTTTAACTTCGGGACGAAGATTTGAGGAAAATGGAACAACCAAGCAATTAGTGCTTGATGTTTTTCTGGTATGCCTTTACAACTTATCTGTATCTCCAAACCAATTGAAAAGATTTTATAGTGACCACAGTTAAATCCTCCTTATTATTCTCAATATTACCTGGGAAGCATTTGCTTAGATCGTTGAATAATTTCTTCAAGTTTTGCCACTATTCCCATCGGTTTCTCTTCCTGTAAAAAGTGACGTGAACTTAGTTGATGAATTTCAGACAGTCCCGCTACTTTTTTAATTTCCTGCCCATGGTGATCAAGTGTAAGGAACGGATCATCGGCACCCCAAACTGCCTGTATCGGATAAGGCACATTTTGTACTGCCCTATAGCATAAACTTCTAAATTCTTCTGAATCATCAAAATTTTGCATCAGTTTTAAGAATGCATCCCCTCCGTCATCACGCTTTAAAATATCTATATAAGCGTTAATCTCATTCTTAGGAATTTCCGAACTATCATTCACCCCCATTTTATTAAACATTAGTTGCCAGGTAAGATGTTTTAGGGTTGCCAGTTCTATCTCACCTAACACAGGTTTTTCAAAAGGTCGCATTGGCAATGGTTTTTTAAAGTTTACCACATCTATCCACGTATTAAGAATAGTAAGCGACAAAATCCTATCCCGGTTTTCTGCAGCTAGCGCAAATCCTACAGGGCCGCCAATATCATGAATTAGTAGGTGATATTTATCCAAACCTAAACTTTTAGCTGCTTCGGCGCAAAATTTGGCTAAAGAAGGAAAAGAATAATCAAAATCTTCCGGTCTGTCAGAAAAGCCCAAGCCCGGAAAATCAATAGCCACTCCCCTATATCCTTTTTCGGCCAAAGCCGGAACGATTTTCCGGTATAAAAAAGAAGAAGTGGGTACGCCGTGTAGACAAAGTACAGCTTCTCCATTACCCTGATCAAGGCCAAAACATTGAATGCCGTTAACATTAAAATATTTCCCGGAAGCTTCATGCTTCTCAATAACCGTTTCAACAGATTGCTTCTCACTCATAGCATCAAATTTACCCTAATTTACTAAAAATGAATACGATGTGTATAATATCCAATTGAAATTGACCCACTAGACAATCAATTTAGGAAGAGTTTATGATTTAGAGTGATGAAATTAACCATCTCTTTTCAAAAAATGATTTACTTAAATTACCGGACAGAAAAGTTATAGGATACTCTATATTTTTGAAAAAAAAATAAGATGAATTGGTTATCAAAATAATTCTGATTTCGAATACAAGAATATAATATCTTATTCCTAAAAACTATGCACATCTACTTCTTCCAGCTTTCTTAATTTATCATTCCACCTGGTTCCCAGTTTATTGTAAATAGATTTTCTTATTATTTTCCCCATCCAGTTTAAATTCACATAATTAAGAACTTTCACTCTCGTAGAATTATGATCTAGCTTATCTAAAAGAATATAAAATCTGTAATTATTAGCCATCGGTAAATTAGAGGTACTTTCACCGTAAGAAAGATCTGCCTCGCTATCTATCCCCACAGTTTCAAATTTCATTTTTTGACTTCCAATGATGCAGGTATGATTTGATCCCGACCTGTTTACCTGGGTTTCATCAAAAGTAATTGCAGTTAACGAGCTATCCCAAAGTTGCCTGTATTTAAAATTGCTTATAAGTTCAAATGCTCTTTCGATAGGTATCTGGATATCCCGCTCTATAATAAAATCAGCTTTTTCATCAATTAGAATGTTATTTTTTTCTGATTCCTTTTTAATCGGAGTTTTATAAGTGTTTAGGTCTTTATAATAATAAGGAAGAATATGGATGTCATACTTACTTTCTATCTTTTTGAAACCTGATATTTCTGGATCTAGATTTAAATAATTAAGCGTTGGACTGGAAAAAAGTAAATACTCATCAAGCGGCACATCATTTTTGAGCAAACGATGTATACGATTAACATCCTGCCCATAGGGTTTCCTTATATCTTTTACACGAATAAAATCAAATCTTCCTTTATGCATCAAAAATTTGATTCGAAGATTAATAGCTGTAGAACAAGCCCCGCAATCGCAAATTCTTTGATGCTCATATTTATGAAGATGCTCCCTAAAACCATTTAACATGGCTGTCACTTGGTTTTCGACTTCTGAAAATGATAAAATTCTTTGCGAATACATAAAAAGAGCATCGCCTTCCACTTCAGCCAATTTCATATCCAATACATTATTGTCTAATAGAATTTCCAGTAATTCTGAAATGATATGAATGCTATGTTCAATAGCGGTATTCTCCACGAATTGAGAAAACCCACTAATATCTGGAATAAAATAGAAAGCCTGATCGTTTTTAATCGCCGGGTAATTTTTTTTCATCTCCTATAATTTTGAATTGCTATAAGATCTTTTAAGTTGGTGAATAATATTTTCTTGATAAAATGTATTAGCCGCTGTTTTAGCTGTAATCTTACAATGCCAGTTGATCTAAGTTAGAAAAGGAAGCCCGTCTGATAAAAATTACATTATTGCATTTATTCCATTTCCGGTTGTTTTTTAATTTCAGCAATATCATTTACTTCCCGGCCGTTGTTTTACTACCATTTTTATAATACAAAAAATCTGAACTTAGAAGTTATTCCGCATTGCATAAGCGAGTCATTCTTTCTTTTTATAAATGCTTACTAATTCTAGATCAAAAAATCTATGAAATCAATTCAAAACAACATCGTTGGAAGCGAAATAAACTACCATAAAGAAAGGAAAAGCACAAAAAAGGTACTGGCATTTACCTTACGACCTAGATAAAGTGGTGCATTCTCTTATTTGAAAATTTTCATTTACTCTTTTCTAAACTTCTCTGTCTTTGCATAGTTAATCATATCATCCTAAAAGTTGCCTATTCGGTTACCTGGAGAAAAGAAAATTAAGGAAAGTACTGCATTTATTGGTATTACTGGAGGGACCAAATAACCCTGTCATCCCGACTTTTATACAACACATCATTCTTGGAAGCCCTGTAAACACAAGGCTTTTTTATTTTCTTGTTTTTCTTTGCTACAACATTTACTACAACAAAAAAATGCGACGATTAAAAGAACTAACTCAAATTAACGAAAATGAACTCGTAATTAGAGAATGAAAATTCACTGGAGTGACCATAGAAACTGTTCTAAACTCTTAGGTCATTATAAATTGTCAATAACTCAAATATATGCAAGAGTGTTAGATCAAAAGATTGCAGATGATATGAATCTTCTTTAATCTAAATTGTCTGTTTTCTTATTGGCAAAAGAAAATCAGAGAAATTCTTAATAATTTTGAAAATAAGGTTGAGGTAATGTCTCCGACTAAAAAGTTAGCAAAAATTGCATAGACTATAAGTTGTTGCTGAAAAAACTTACCTTTTTAATCATCCTTAAATCTTTTATTATATACGGTAATGCTTGGTGCTTTTGATGATTTTATTACATTGAAGGTAGGCAGAAAACCGTTTTTAAAAAGATGTGAATGACAGAAATTGAGCAGGCGATAAGATTAATCCAATGTGCTGGTAAAGAAATTCTAAGATACCGGGATACCCATACAGGCAACCGATCTTTTAGTCAAAGGTGTGAAACGGAAAGTTATGAAGTTTTAAAAAATCTCCTTTACCGAACCGGACTTCCGATAGTATCTAAATTTAATAATCCTGATTTTGATATCCGAAAGGACTGGGAAGAATTCTGGTTAGTATCTCCGTTACTGGGGAAAAAAAGTTTAAAGGAAGGAAAAGATGATTTTGCAGTTTCCATTGCAAAAATTAGCCGGAAACGCCCGGTTCTGGGAATTATTTATGCTCCTGCAGATAAGGTTCTATTTATAGCAATTAACAATAAACCATACAAGATTAAAAATTTCTCTTTTGGAGAAAATGAAGATAAAACCTTGTTGTTGCAAGAGAAGAATTTAATTAGAAAGCCAGTTGAAGGTTTCTTTTTGAAAATTTTAAAAAGTAAAAACCTAATGAATAAAAAAACCGAAAAATTCCTGGAAGATTTCAAAGCTTATCAGGAGGGTTCCTTAAAGGAAGTGGTTGATCAAAGCCCGCTAAAATTATGCGGAATTGCGGAAGGAAAATATAACTATTATCCTCATTTAAAACCCGTTCCTGAATGGGAGATTGCCGCTTTTGATGCCCTTATAACGGCAAGCGGTAATATGATGACCAAAAAAGATGGAATCCTTCCTTTAGAATACAATACTGAGAAGCTAAAATTACCTGCTTTTATTGCCAAAAGTAACTTTCAATTTGATTCAACAGAATTAAACCCATAAAGTGTGTAATTAAATAATTTATTGAGATAAAAACTGACAAATAGCTGCCAAAATAGGATATCGATGAGACTCAGAAAACACTAAAAAGAAGTGATAGAAAAATTAATGAGAAAATCACATTGAAATTTAGGTGATTGTTTTTTCTATCATATGCCGCTCAAAGCGATTAAGGGTTTACTTTTTAATACCATCGCTTGTTGACTTCTGAAAGTTATTAGCTGTTTTTAAGACCTGGAATATCTTTCATAACTCCATTTTCAGATTTACCTAAAATAATGACTTCTTTGCTTTCTTTATATTCTTCGATAGCTAAAAGCAATTGCTCTTTGGTATCCCTTCGGATTTTTATTCCGGTTCTTTGGTTTTTATTCCGAACCTCAATATAATATCCATCTCTCAAATCTTTAGCTTTTGTAGAAGGTCTGCCCATAATTACTGTTTAAAAAAATAGTGGTTTAATGATAATATTTTCTAATTGCCTCAAATAACAGGCCAAATCGAAAGGGAATGTTAAGCTTTTTTTCTCATATATTTCATCTTTTTCAAGAATTTTCTTAGTAATATGGTAGATTTTGGGCTAAAGCCGAAAAGCTGTCATTGAAATTTTACAACAGATTGTTTTTATAATAGACGAAACCGCTTTAACAGAAATGAATTACCATGGAAATTTGTGTTTCAACTTTTAGAAAAAACATCTTCCCAGGTAAAATTTTCACTTCTAAATAGTCCTTCAACTATAATCCTACGCTTTCTTAGTTCTCTTACAGTTTCCTTGGATTCTAAAGAGGGAAAATCATAAGAATCTATCGTGATTCTTCCTAACGACAGATTTGAGGTGAAATTCTTTTCCATATCATCTAAAAAACCTGACAAAGAAGAGCGTAATAACTTTAACTCCTCCCGGTAATTCCCACTATCATTTGAATAAAGTATAATGGTAACTGCTTCATCCAATCTAGCAATGTTGATACTTAAACTATCCTTTTCCTTACTTTGTCTATAAAAATGAACCACAGGATATGCGTGATGATTCACTGAATGTTTATCTATTAATTTCTGTAGCTCTGAGATTTGTTGATAACTGAACGATGAATCAAAACCCAAAATGTTTTTTGCAATTTCCTGAGGAGTTTTCCCTAAGTTATAAATATTTTTTGACAAAGTTCTCTTATTTACGAGCGCAGATGAAACTGAAAGGAAATAAGTCATCGAACTTGTAAAAAAAATAAAACCAAAAAAAGAAAAGGAACCGGTTACCAGTTCAAATATTGGAGAAGTTGGTGTAAAATTTCCCATTCCGAGGGTTGAAAGCGTATAACTTGTAAAATAAAGACGTTCCCAATGGTTTGCTACTCTGCCACTGCTATTGGTAATACCTTCGGGGTTAGAAGTGTAAACCAGAAAAAGTCCAACCCATATTAAGAGAAGCCAGGTAAACAGAATCATAAGATTCACGGATAATCCATTATAATTATATGCTTTTCTTCCAAAGATCTTTACGCAAAATTCAATTATCTTATCAGTTAAAATAGAAATATTACTGGAAACGAATCCGGCTCCATTACCTGAAAGAGTGGTGAAAAAAAAGTCATGAATTGCTACAAGCAATAAAATAATTCCAATAAATAATAATACCCCAGACATCTATTGATTCTTCTAAATTTTTGTTCAGGATCATAAAACGAAAAGGTAATTGTTGGCCTAAAACATCTTAGATTTTCACAATACTAAATATAAAAATTATTTCAGTAACATACTTCCTATTTTTAATACGGCTCTCGTTGTTTCGCCTCCTAAATAAAACAAAAATGCAGATAGCTCCCTTTTTACTAATTGCGACACCTCTCCTATCGATTTTAAAATATACCAACAGGTCAACTTTGGCCTCAATCCTATGAGCTATTTTGAAAATTTTAACCAGGTATAAGATGAATTTTGGTTGGAATACCAACCTGCCGGATAATTCAAATTTTGAAAATAAAAAACCTGGCAAACAGGTGTTGAACATGTTGCCGGGAAAACACAAGACTTTTTGCCAGTTATGATAATCGTTTTTGTGCCGGAGCAGGTTTGTCATGGCCTTTCTAATCTACCAGCAGTGGTTTATTAAAAATTTCTGATAAAAGTCCCGGGCATGATAATCTATTAGTATAAGTACACGAAACAAAAATCTCTTCAATAGAGATTAGAAACTATAGTTGATTTTCAGGTAAGCAACCTTTCCTTCACCATTTCCAGATTTCTTTTTTTTATGGGTTCTTTCGTTTGCTTACAGTAATTAGTGTGATAGCTGTGCTTGGTTAAAAAATCGATCTGAATTTCGTCCCATTCTTTTAGGGTTAGGCTTGGATTATAATGAAGAAGCTCCTGATATAAATTTCTGCTAAACCGGAAAAAATTCTCGGTTCCCAAATATTCCAAATCGGCATCGGCTATAATTTTCTGAGTAATATTTACTGGATTTTGAGGGATTTTTGTTGCTATTATCATACCGCAGATCTTGTCTGTTTCTTCTTCTGTGAGGCTTTCCCTAAGGTCTTGCGAAGCAAAGTTACAACTCAATGTTTCGTGATTTTTCCGATCTTTTAAAAATCCGGTATCATGATAAAGCGCTGCAATTCTTACTAAATCCAGGTCGCGGCCGGTAATTCCCTCATGTTTAGAAATAATTTCGGCCTGCTTCAGCACGTATTTTGTATGTTCAGCATTGTGGTAGGTAAGCCAATGAGGCAAGCCTTCCTCAAGGGCAATAATGACCTTGTTGTAAATACTACTTAATCTATCCATTTTAATGTTGAAGTTCATTATGTTTTCCCAGGCCACCTTTAACCTCCTTAATTCTTTGCACATAAAAGAAAGCATTTGGATCTGTTTCTTTTATTTTTTCCTTGATCCTGTGGATCTCGATACGGGTGACTATGGTCATTACAATATCACAATCCTGTTTTACCTCAAATGAACCCGGAAGATAACCTCTTTCTCCTTTATATACAGTTATAGCTTTACCAAAATCATTTACAATTATGGATTTCACTTCTTCATATTCTCTGGAAATTATTGTTAGTGCCGTAAATTCTTCAAAACCATCAACGACATAATCTGAAGTTTTCATAGCTGTATAGTATACCAAGATGGAATACATGGCGGTTTCAATACCAAATTCAAAGGCGGCACCAATAAAAAGTAGCGTGTTTACACTCATAATGATCTCACTGGTAGAAAAAGCAACCCGCTTATTGGTATAATGAGCTATGATTTCCAGACCATCTATAACCCCACCACCTCTAATAACGAGTCCAATACCTAAGCCGATGAAAAAACCACCAAAAACAGCTATAAGAACCTTATCGCTGGTCACCTGCGGAAAAGTGATGAACGTCATTAATACCGCCAAAAGAATAACGGCTATAAAAGCTTTTATACTAAATGTTTTCCCGATTTTTCTATAACCAAGATAAATAAAAGGCAGGTTAAACAGGATTAAGGATATACTGAAGGGAATATTAAAAACCTCTTCAATTAAAATGGAAACCCCGGTTACCCCACCATCGAGGAAATGATTAGGGATCATAAAACCCTGAAGCGCGATTAGAGCCGAAATTAC
The DNA here is from genome assembly GCF_020164485.1 of Salegentibacter tibetensis. Lineage (GTDB taxonomy): Bacteria > Bacteroidota > Bacteroidia > Flavobacteriales > Flavobacteriaceae > Salegentibacter > Salegentibacter tibetensis. The sequence continues at coordinate 53,605 of NZ_JAIQZA010000025.1, read as the reverse complement.
TCCTAAAATTGTATAAATTATTGATGACAGGGAAAATATAGACTTCCAGTTTATCGTATTGCTGCTCATAATTAATAGTTCAATAAATTTAATAATTCGGTGTGTATCTTCTTAAATCTGATTTAAGCGTTTTGTCTTTAGCATAGTTATTTTCTGTTTCGGATATTGGCTCTAACACAAGAAAAGATTTTAAACCTTGAGTGTGGTTGCTTTCTCCATAGCTCATCTCTTTAAGATTGCTAACAAAAATAAATGCTTCAGGATCTATAATTCTAATGGTTTTTTGGATGCGATGAATTTCCAGGCGGGTAACTACCGTCATTATTATATCACAGTCGGTTTTAGTATTAAATGAGTCGGGCAAAAAGCCCCGTCTACCTTTAAAGATGGTAATCCCTTTCTGAAATTTACTTAAAATGACCTGCTGGATAACTCTTGTCTCGTTTGAAACTATACTAAGGGCGGTATGTTTTTCAAAGCCATCAACCACATAATTCGTTGTTTGCATCGCTGTATAGTATACCATTATGGAATACATACCCGATTCGATTCCAAAACGGTAGGCCGCGCCTAAGATCATGAGCGTGTTTAATGTTAGAATAATTTCTCCTGAAGTAAAAGGGGATTTTTTTTCAGTATACTGAGCAATCACATCAAAACCATCAATAATGCCACCACCCCGCAGAACACATCCAATACCAAAACCAATGAAAAGCCCTCCAAACATTGCGATAAGAACCTTATCAGTAGTAATGACGGGAATTTCAATAAAGTACATTCCAGTTGAAAGTAATGTTATAGCTAAAAAAGCCTGCATCCCAAACTGGGATCCGAGCTTACGAAACCCTAACAGAATAAAAGGTAAATTGATAAGGAATAATGAATAACTAATATGAATTTCTGAAAACCCGGTAAGAAGTACTGATATTCCTGTTACTCCTCCGTCAATAAATTTATTTGGCAGCAGGAAGCCTTTAAGTCCCAATACCGCGAAGAATACACCAATTATGGTAAAAAATACCGATCGAAAGCTGAAAACAGAATACCAGTAATTTTGGTTAAATAAATTCATTAAGGTCAAAAATGGCTTTAAATAGATTGTTTAGGTTACCTAACTTAAAATTTCATATACGATTACGGGCAATTCCTTATTTTTCATCTTTATTTCCGCTACTCTGTTACAACAAAAAGATTCCCTGACTTTGTTATAGGCGGCTTCACTAATAAGAATCTGACCATTTTTAGCGGCCCCTTGTAATCTGGCAGCCACATTCACGGCATCTCCGATTACCGTATAGTCAAGACGTCGTAAAGTAGCTGAACCAATATTTCCCCAAACCATTTCTCCACTGTTAATTCCAATGGAAACCTCTGGCTTGTATAGATCGGGGCCAATTCCAATATCTGCCTGTTGGATCGCTTTTTTAATAGATAAGCAAGCATCCATAGCTCGGTCCAGGTGAAATTCTCCTTTAAAAGAAGCCATCACCGCATCTCCCAGAAATTTGTCTACAGTTCCTTCTTCTTTTATAATTTCATTAACCATGATATCAAAATAAGCATTAAGCATGGCCACTACCTTATTGGCGGGTTCGGTTTCGCTAATAGCGGTGAATCCGCATATGTCAATAAATGCGACCGTTCCTTCCACTATTTCATTGTGAAAGAGAGACTCTTCTATTTTCTTCCCACCCATAAAATTGAGAACCGTCTCATCCACATACATTCGCAGAATATTATTTTCTTTTACTGCCTGAAGGGTTTTTTTAATACCCTCAATATGGGAGATGGTTTTTTCTATAGTGATCTCCAAATCCTTAAAATCAATGGGTTTGGTGATAAAATCAAAGGCTCCGCGATTCATGGCGGTACGAATATTCTCCATATCGCCGTATGCTGAGACGATAACCGATTTTAACAGGGAATTCTGTTCGCTTAGTTTAGACAACAAGGTAAGACCATCCATTTCAGGCATGTTGATATCACTTAGCACCAGGTCTACATCAGGATGTGCTGCTAGTTGATCAAGGGCATGCCGGCCATTTTCGGCAAAAATAAATTCGTATTGTTTTTGCCTAATCTTCTGACGGAATTTTTGCTTGATCAAAATTTCCAGGTCAGTTTCATCATCTACCACTAAAATCTTGGTCATAGTTATATTTGATTATCCATTTCTTTAATTTCTTTTTTAAGGGAATTAAAATCTATAGGTTTGGTAAAAAACTCCTTCGCACCAGATTTTTTTGCCTTACTATAATTTTCATTGTCGCTGTAGGCCGAGATCATACTCACATAGATCTGCGGAAATCTTGATTTTATCTTTTCCAATAATTCCAGCCCTGTCATACCGGGCATATTAATGTCCGAAAATACATAAACCACATTAGGAGGATCTGTTTGCTGAAGGATTTCCATGGCTTCTTCTCCTGAAAAAGCAAAAACTAATTCTACATCGTTACTTCTAATTTCCTTCCTGAATTTCTGACGGAATAAGGTCTCCACATCCCTTTCATCATCTACAATTAATACTTTCATAATATTTTATTTTTTGCAGGGTAACTGAACTATAAAACGTGAAAGGCTTCCCTCTTCAGAATAAATCTCCAGTCTTCCCTGATGTGCTTTAATAATGTCTTGGGTTATACTCAGGCCTAAGCCCGTACCTTCGTTCCCTTTCTTGGTGGTAAAAAAAGGTTGAAGGATTTTAGACTTAATTTCTTCCGGGATTCCCGGACCATTATCCTCTACTTCTATTCTTATAAAATTAATCTCGGGAATAGTTCTCACAGTTAATCTGGGCGAATAAGTGTTTTTCTCCAGGGTATTTTGAAGCTTTTCACGCATTGCATCAAAAGCATTATTACACAAGTTTAAAATTACCCTGCTAAAATCTTCCTGAATAAGCGGTATTTCCGCTATTCTATCGTCTAATTCCAGGTCAATGCTTACATTAATAGGTTTTTTTCCGGCCCGCATACCGTGAAAGGATAAATTCACATATTCCCTAATAAGGTCATTGATTTTTACCGCTTCAGGCTTACCATTTCCACCCCGGCTGTGTTTCAACATGGATTTCACAATACTATCGGCTCTGGTCCCGTGCTGATTAATCTTCTCCAGATTGGTTTTTACATCTTCCAGGATTGCAGTAATCTCCTGTTTGGCTTCAGATTGGTCAAGAGTGTCCAGTTCATTCACGGCTTCATCAAGTAACTCTGAACTAAGATCGGAGAAATTGATAACAAAATTGAGTGGGTTTTTTATTTCATGGGCAATGCCGGCGGCTAGTTTACCGAGGGAGGCAAGTTTTTCCTGACGAATCAACTGGGTTTGTATGGAAGTAATTTGCTCAAGTGCTTCCCTTAAAGCAGGGTTATCTTCTTTAAGGGATTTTTCTATGGGTTTGACTTCTTTTTTCGATTCCTTTTTTAAAAAAGGATTTTCTCCCTCAGGATTTAAAGCAGGGGTGGAAACATGCAGATTAACCACCCTCCAGCCCTGCTCCATTTTGAACAAGGTGGTTGATAAACTTAAAACTATTTTTTGCGACGACCCGAAAAAATATTCCAGTTTATCTACATAAACGGCCGAATTTCCATCCGGAGCGTAAGACTTAAATATTGAAGTACATTGCGTTGAAGGTTTTACTGAAGAATTTTCAGCTGTTTTTATGTATTGTTTTAGAAGTTTTCTTATTTCAGCGATTTCCGAGCCACTTTCATGATAGGCTGTACTGGTAATCTGAGATGAAGAAGCAAAAATTTCCCGTAAAAAAGTTTCGTCAAAATCAATATCATGAGAAAAATCCGTCAAGGCACGAATTGTAGCCTCATAAACGGTTTCCAGTTCATATAATCCCGCTGTTTTCATCCTGTAAATTTTCATTTAGGGAATAATGATATAATAAACCGGGTTCTCTCCCGGAAAAAATTGAGTTGCATTTCCGGCTGCTTCCGGACAATCCACTTTAGGAGTAGGTATTGTGATTTATGAGCTTATGTATCTGGAGCAGGAATTTTAGTTCGGCTAAAAATAACAATGTAGGGGAATATAAAATTGGGGAACAACTAAAATAGTACAAAATAATGGAAACTCTAAACAATTGAATATAAAAAGATTAGAAAATCAGCTAATTTTTAATTTTTCAGGAAAAATTATGGAAAATCTGAAACGAAAATATCATTTTTAATCTTCTAATCTAAAGAATTTTTTATATCTTTCTGGAGCTAATTTACTGCCAGTTAATTATTTAGCCCTTTTGTTGAACGAAACCAGTTAATACTCTACAATGTAATTGGTAATTGAGAAAGATGCAGTGCTTTTAGTCCCACACTTTTCTTTTTTCAAATGTGCTTTTTTATACCTCCCGGACAATATTTTAATTTAAATCTTAATATTATGAAACTATGCAATTACCAATGGGTGGGTGTATTGTTATTGGGGCTCATCCTTTTCGGTTGTGAACCTTCCGAAGAATCCATTTTTCCCAATGAAAGAGAAATTAATACAACAAAAGTGGCAGAGGAGGATGCTTTAAGCAAACTGCAGGAAACTCTTAAACCTGATTATTTTCTGAATCTTTTAGAACCGTATGAAACAAGCCTTATTAATACCTATACACTTGAATTTACTGGACGCAGTCTCACAGAAAACGAAGAAAATCAAATAACCACCTTTTACTATACATTAACCGGTGGCGGAGAAACTCCTCAATTAGACAGTTTCTTTCTGGAAACTCCTGACTGTGCTGGAGATGTGGTAAATTATTCCCCGCAGGAGTCAGCTAATTTATTTCCGAAAGCCATTAAATGGAATAGTTCTGTTTCAAAGGACGGAAGCCAGGATTATTCCATTACTTATGAAGGGGATATGCCTCTGGGAGTTATTAATGCAACCGTTACTCGTGGAAGTATAGAGGATACCGGCCAAATAATAGGCCCCTGCAAAGGAGTCTATACCCTATCTGGCAGTATCTATATCGATGCTAATAATAGTGGAGATAAACAGGAGGCAGAGTCAGGTATTTCCTCGATTCCAATAGATCTATATAATATTATGGATGAGAAAATAGGATCTGTTCCAACTGCTTCTGATGGATCTTTTTCTTTTAGGGTAATAGAGGGGGATTATCGAATTAAAGTTACTGATGATCTTTTGGAAAATGATAATTATACTGCAATTGGTAGTTCCTATATCGATGTCGAGGATATAACAGAAAATGTTTCCGGACTGAACTTTGGTTTTCAGGCGAACACCCAAAAAATTATCGAAGATCTTGAAACTACGGTTCTACTCGATACCGAACCAACAAAATACTGGATTCAGCAGTTACGGCACGCCGGAAAGAAAAATTCTGACTACACTAAGGAAGATATTCTGGTTTTCCTTTCGGGGATAGAAGAATTACTTTTGATGGAACCCTTTCAGTTTGGAGATGACAAACAAGCCAATGCTTTAGATATCCTTACCAGGCCTATCAAAACAGATTTAGATGAATACCTTCAGCAATTACTAACGGCTGAACTCAATGTTATTAGTGGTCGGGGGGCCAAACTGACTTCAGGAGAACCTGATTCATCGTTTAACGATGCACTTTTGATTTATGGTGAAGCAGTAGCCTGCCGGGAGCTCGGAACCTGTCCCGGGGAAGAGAAAGCAGTATCAGTTAAGGTGCAAACAAAAGCTGTAAGTTCTAATGATACACGCTTGCTTACTTCTTTTAATGGTACCGGCGGAATTTAGCCCCTTGTAGCTCTATAAATTAACAACCCATTTTTAAATGAATTGGAGGTATTTTCTTTCAATAGTAATCTTTTTATCCGGATGGTGCAACGCGGGAGCTCAGGAGCTTCCGCTTACCCACTTTACCAGTGATAGCGAAGTAAATGCGCTTCCATCTGCTATGGTAACTCATATCTACCAGGACAGGCAGGGTTTTATATGGTTTGCAGTATTCACCTCTGGCCTTGTGAGATACGACGGTTCTGAAATGGAGGTATATGATCAGGAGCAGGGACTTCGGGATCTCGGGGTCTGGCAAATGATAGAAGATGCTGAAGGGTATCTTTGGGTTTCTTCTGGAGGAGGATTAATGGTTTCAGAAAAACCACTTCCGGCATATAAAAATGGAAAAAAAGTTCAATTCACTCCACTTTTTAAAGGAATGCTTCTTACCCGGGAAGCCGTTAGCAGGAATCAACAATTAGCTGTTGATACTCACGGCCGTATATGGCTGGGAACCTCAGATAAAGGCATTATCAGGTATAAAATAAATGAAGGAAATATTACCTCAGATACCATTTTTACGGCGGTAAAAGGTGAGAATAATCTCGAGGTGCATTCATTATTGGCGACCAATAAGGGAAAAATTCTGGCTGGGTTGGAAGGCGGACTATTAGTCAAATTCTCAGATGACAAATCAAATATTCTTTATGCTTCTGAAGTTGCTGAAGGCAAAAATTTTTATGCCCTTCTTGAAGATGAGGATGAAGCAGTTTGGGCCTACAGGCAAAATGGTGAAATCCTTCATTTTAGTTCTTCACAAAAAACACCTGAAAAGATTGATGCCGGTTCCCCATCTAACGTAACCAATTTGGCTCTTCTTAAAGATGGTACTGTTATGGCAGGAAATGGAGAATCTGGAATTACGAGGATCGATAAGTCTTCAGGACAAATTTTAAATTCTTACTCTCGAGCTAATGGCTTATTAAACAATAATGTATACAACATATTAGAAGACAGGGAGGGTAATATCTGGATTGCTCAATCGGGAGGAGTCTCAAAAATGAGGTTTAATTTTAATGCCTTTGAAAATTATACGGCTCGATATATTGTGGGTGAAAAGCCTGTTCTTCCATCTGGAAAACTAAATGCCGTTCTTATTCCCTCAACAGGACCATGCCGCTTTTGGGTGGGAACCGAGGGTGGCGCAACCTGTGTTGATGAAAAAGGGGAATCCGTCTTCCTTACCCAGGAAAACGGCCTCACGGGAGATTGGGTAAACGGACTTTCATTAGATGATGAAGGCCGTATCTGGATAGCAACTACCCAGGGCCTTAATGCTGTGGTTTTTGAAAAGGAATTAATAATAGAAGATGCTGTTAATGTTCAAGAAACTGAATTATTTGGTAAAGGGGCATTCCTTTTTTCCGTTCCCAACAGTCCGCCATTTATTGCTTCAGAAAATCTAATTATTAGGGACAAAGAAGAAAATTCAACTAAAGGGATTGTATGGTTTCCTGGCCTAAAAAGTCTCTACGCTTTTAGTAATGACAAAATTCATGAACTGGGTCCCTCGCATGGATTACCTTCCACCCTTTATAAATCTGTTGCTCTGGATGAAGAAGGCTATCTTTGGGTAGGTACGCTTGATCGCGGACTTTTCCGAAGTAATTTCCAGATTAACCAGAAGAATCTCCAAAGAATTGCTGAATCTGAAGGAAATTATTTTGAGAAAGTTTGGTCGTTGGATAAAGGATCACCTACCAACCATATAGAAAAACTACTTTGGCACAAGGAAAAGCTTTACGTAGGTACGCAGCTGGGGCTTTTCGTGCTGAATCCTAAAAACCTACAGGAACTTTTCCACATCAATAGAAAAAGTGGTCTTCCCGCAGATAATGCCATAAGCTTTGCGCTTTCTCCCGTCACAGGCCACCTTTGGGTAGGCACAAATAAAGGACTGGCAGAAGTAGATTCTGAGGATGGAACAGTGCTAAATGTTGTTACCAGGCAGGATGGATTAGTAGATAACGAAGTTTGGTTGTACGGATCAGTTAAAGTTGATAAGGATGGAAACGTGTTCTACGGTACTTCGCACGGCCTTTCTATTTATTATCCCGAAAAAGACAATGCAAATATGATACCTCCAAAGTTAGAGCTTACTTCTACTGAAATTTCCTATAAAAGTGACAGCAGGAATGAAGTCACTTTTGAATATGCCGCTCTTAGCTTTGCCAATGTTGCAGAGGTAAGGTACAGAACACGTCTTCTGGGGTATGAAAATAACTGGTCTTCACCCTCGGGGGTAAAGCGCTTAAGATATACCAACTTGCCCGCTTATTTTGGGCCTAAGGAATATACCCTGGAAGTGATGGCAGAAAATGAAAGTGGGGTGACTGCAGCGGAACCCCTTCAGTACACCTTTCTGGTAGAACCGGTATGGTGGCTTCAGTGGTGGGCATTCTTTATCTATGGACTTATCCTGGGTCTGGGTATTTTTATAGTAGACCGGATTCAACGAAAGCGGGTTATCAAGAAAGAACGTAATAATGCCAGGATTAGGGAAGCAGAATTACAGGCCGAAACGGCTACAGCCAGATCGGATGCTGCTGAAGCCGAGGCTCTTGCACTGCAGGCAGAAAATGAGAAAAAAGCGATCGAACTGGAAAAAGTTCGGGAGTTGGAAAAGGCATATAACGAATTAAAAGCAACCCAAAAGCAATTAATACAGTCTGAAAAAATGGCTTCCCTGGGTCGTCTTGCTACAGGAGTCGCTCACGAAATTAAAAATCCACTTAATTTCATCAATAATTTTGCTGAACTTTCAGTTGACCTGGTGGAAGAACTGGAAGAGGCCCGAAAAAAAGGGGATGAAGAGGAGATAAGGATGCTTATGCAGGACCTAAAACAAAACACTTCAAAAATTGAGCAACATGGAAAAAGGGCCGATGCCATCGTGCGTTCAATGATGCAGCACGCCAGAGGAGGAACTCCCAAACTTGAATGGTTTGACCTTAATGCTCTCGTAAAAGATTATATTGATTTGGCTTACCAGGGCAAACGCAATAAATATCCCGATTTCATTGTCAAAATTGATCAAAAATTAGATCCGGAAATAGGAAAGATAAAAGTGGTAGGCCAGGAAATAGGCCAGGTGTTACTCAATGTTATAGGAAATTCTTTAGATGCCGTAATGGGGAAGAAAAAACAGCTTAACGGCGATTATGAACCCCGCATAAAAATCAGAACCCAAAAAATGGGAGAACATGCTGAAATATTGATTTCAGATAATGGTCCCGGAGTACCTGAAGAAATAAGGGAGAAGATTTTTGAACCGTTTTTCACCACAAAACCTACCGGTGAAGGTACCGGCTTAGGATTAAGCCTTAGCTATAATATTATCACCCACGGGCATAACGGAGTATTAAAGCTGGTGAAGAATGATGGTGAGGGAGCCACTTTTGTCATTTCCCTCCCGGTTACCAGAGAAAAGCCGAAGGGCAAAGTTTTAAATGCGTAATAGAGGGATATTGACAGGCGCTTTTTTAGCCGATTTCAAATCCTTCGGAATCTCTTTATTCTAATCCGTTTTCACAGCATTCCGAAGAAAAAACAACTGGAAACAGAGATTAAATATTTCAAATTTCTTCCAAACCTTTACCTGGAAAAGAACCCGATCTAATCTGTCTAAAAGCCAACTGCTTTTGGTAAATCAGCCCTGGATCATATTCACTTAAAACTATTAGATTTGGTCAAAGATCGTGAGAAATCCATAAGTTAAAAGCCTATGAAATTAGGTTTCAAATCCCCAACACTTCAACAGAATGTTTACGAAAGGTACCGGCTACACGCCTAACGAATACAGGTCATTAAACTAAACAATATTTTAAAGACTAGCTTTTATTATAATGAAGCCAACCAATATGGTTAACTCAAAATATACTCCTTATCTACTTAATTATTTATTCCCTCATTGCTTTTAATCAGTAACCCCGAGGCAATCCCCCGAGGTATGAAAACTATTTATAATTTCGCCCCTCAATGAGGGATTAAATGCAGCTAGTATATCAGTAGAAAATGGATGCTCATAAAACATTCTGATTAACTACGATGCCATTTTTTAGAAAACCACCAAATAGCTCCCTGGATAAGAGCTGTCATTCCACATATAAGTAAAATATTAATAATTACCATAAAGGTGACATTTTCTCTGAAGGAACTACCAAGTGACCACAATTCAAGTTCTGCCCCTTGGTTGACATACAATCCTAAAATGACAAACGCAGTTATAGCGATAAGATAAACCATTATAAAAAGCGTATGCTTACCATTCTTCCATCGAAGATAAATTGCGGAGCCTGTGAGAAGAACCCACCCACACCATATACTAATTTGAAAATTTTCAATTGCCTGTTGGACGTCATCCACCGTTTTTGTATCAGAAAAAGCTTGTTCCACTTTGAAAAAGAAAAAAACAATTAGACTAAATCCTAGTACGGCAATACCCCAGCTTATCACATTTTTATAAGACATATAAAATTCAAATTTCAAATTAAAAAATCAGGTTTTCCGATAGAAAAATTCAGGTGAAGGATGAATTAGAAACTGTACTACCGAAATATGCCTGATAATTTATATAATCAAGTACCTCGGGGCAAGCCCGCCTGAATGATTTGGGCAGGCCTCGGGGAATTAAACCCTCAATGAGGGATTAAATTAAGGCGTAAGAACAAGTTTTACGCAATTATCTGTTCATTATTATCGCTTACATTAAATAAATCATCCATCGCTGGACCCTCAATGACTTCACCGGAAGGTTGAAACCTACTACCGTGGCAAGGACAATCCCAACTTTTTTCCAGATCATTCCAGTGTACAATGCAGCCTAAATGGGTGCAGTTGGCCGAAACTACTCGGTAACTTTCATCATCACCTCTGGAAATCGCCAGCTTTTTTCCTTCAATTTCCATTACTTTTCCCTCTCCAATTTTGAGTTTCTGTAATTCTTCAGTTGAACTTCCCAGAATATGATCTTTAAAAAATTCTTTAGCTACATTCAAGGTTTCCTTCGTAAAAGACTTTGCAGATTTCACCGGGTTGACCCTTAAAGGATTAAAAACTTCCTCGAATTCATTTTTATTTCCTGTAATTAAATCCGTAATAATCTTTCCGGCCAGAGATCCGTAAATCAGTCCGTCAGTAGAGAAGCCGGTTGCAATAAATTCATTTTCACCCTCGCTTTTTCTTCCAATAGAGGGTAATAAATCAGCAGGTTTATAATTTTGACCACCCCAAAAATGTGTGATCTCTTTTACTGAAAATTTTTCTTTTAAATAACTTTCCAGGGATTCCAGTAATTCGCTATTATTTTGTGACTGCCCAACTTTATATGATTTCCCTACAGCCATAACATACCGCTGTCCATTTCGTTTATAGCTGCGAAATGAGAATTTTTCTTTTCCACTGTATTCCCAAAAAATACCGGAAGGATAATTATCATTATTTAATTTTGCGGCAAGGGCGTATTCCCGGTATGGACCAAGCGTGGTATCAAATTTTAAGTCTATTCCTTTAGGTGTATGTGTGGCGTGCACTAAATAACGGCTGAAAACACTGCCCTGTTCAGTTTTTAAATTATAACTTCCTGAATCCAATTTATTTATCTCCTCAACCTTGGAATCCTGAAAAATTTGACACTCTTTTGAAACTATTTTATGTGCCAATTGAGTGACATACAGAAAGGGATTGAATTGCGCCTGCTCAGGATATTTCAGGATTTTTTTTGCTTCAAATGGAAAATTATCGTTGGCCACTTCTGCATTTGAAATGCCCAGTTTTGAAGAAATCGATATTTCTTTTTCAATTTTATCAGCCTTATCCTTAGAGAAAAGATACATTGGTTGATGGCTGAAATCACAATCCAGCTCTTTTTCCTGAATAATTTTTTCTATAGTTCCCAAAGCTGAAGCCCTGGATTTTAAAACTTTTTTAATAATCTCTTCATCATACTTAGAATCCAGAGAAGATAATAGCTCGGCTATTATTAAATAGAGGTTTCCTGTGCTATGTCCGGTGGTGCCCATTCCAATTTTTCCCGCCTCAAGGACTGCTACTCTTAAACCGGCTTTTTTAAGAAAATAAGCGGTAGAAATACCGGTAATACCTCCACCAATTATACTCACATCTACGTTTTGAACCTCTTTTAATAATGGAAAATCATTAGCGGGTTCGAACATATTCCAAATAGGGCTTGAAATCATAGTGATTAAGTTTTAAAAATTAAAATGCTATCTGGGTCTACTCCCACCCATGTCAGGTATGGCGCGGGCTATTATTTTTAAGTTATTAAGTCTTCCTTCCGCATTGAGATTCCGGCAATGTACCTCCCCTTTAAAATGCTAAATGAAAAACGGAAAACTCATTAATTTTATTAAATATATTTTACAATTTAAGATGTTCTTCATTAACGGGTGATTTTCCCCTGTTTAGAACAAACACTATTAATTGATTGATTATCAGTATTTTTTTTGTTTTTAAAACCATCATAATATTTTAATTACATTCAAATGGTCTCTATTAGCGGTGACCTATTTTAGAATGTACCTGCCTTTTTTATTCGACTTTTTGTTTTCACGCTTTTTTCAGGGCATTACAAAAAATTCACCAAATCTGGGATAACTTTTATCTCAAAAAAGCATTCAGTCCAAAATGCTGGAAGCACCCTTCATAAAAATAAATTTTAAGAATACTCTTTTTAGGCCTCTAAGAAGTGATGAATTTTAAATTTGAAGCTTCTATTTTCATAATTCCGTTTTTCTACGAACAAAATTCATCTTCATACGTATATTTACGTATTTTTACTTAAGTTTGAATTAAAATTACGTAGTTATGAAAAAAATACTTGTAGTAGGAAACGGAATGGTTGGTTATAAATTTTGCGAGAAATTGATAGCCCGTCCTGATAGGGAAAGCTACCAAATTCAGGTGTTTGGAGAAGAGCCGAGTCCGGCTTATGATCGCGTTCACCTTAGTGAATATTTCTCAGAAAAAAGAAAGGACGAACTACTCCTGGCTCCCAGGGAATGGTATGAAGAGAATGGAATTGAACTACGTACTTCTTCTCTTATTTCAGAAATCAATACTGAAGAAAAAAATGTCACCACATATAAAGGTGAAAAAATAAGTTACGATTACCTGGTGCTTGCAACGGGTTCTTCGGCTTTTATACCATCAATCAAAGGTTCAGAAAAAACGGGGGTCTTTGTTTATCGTACTACAGAAGATCTGGATGCTATAAAAACCTATGCGAAGAAACTTCAGAAGAAAAACAAATCAAAAGCCACGGTGTTGGGCGGCGGACTATTAGGACTGGAAGCGGCCAACGCAGCTAAAGAACTCGGCCTGGACACCAGCGTGGTAGAATTTGCGCCAAGGCTAATGCCGCGGCAGCTGGACGAAGCCGGCAGTAACACCCTTCTTCGTAAAATTGAGAGTTTAGGCATAACAATCCTAACCAATAAAGCCACTTCAGAAATTAGTGGTGAAGAAGAAATTGATGCGCTCACATTTTCAGATGGCTCCCGGCATGAAACCGATATGCTTATTATTTCTGCTGGAATTCGGCCCCGGGATGAACTGGCAAAATCTGGCGGACTTAAAACTGGCGAGCGCGGCGGCATCAACGTGAACAATAAAATGGAGACCTCGGCCAAAGGTGTATACGCCATTGGTGAGGCTGCACTCTACAACAACGCTATTTATGGACTTGTCGCCCCGGGATATAATATGGCCGAGGTTGCCGTTTCTCAAATTTGTGGTGGTGATAAAACTATGGCCGATCATATTGATATGTCTACCCAATTAAAACTAATTGGTACCGATGTGGCCAGTTTTGGCGATCCGTTTATTGAAAATGAAGAAGTTTCTGCCATTACCTACGAAAATAAACAAAGTGGGATTTATAAACGTATAAAAGTATCCCGGGATGGTAAGAAACTACTCGGTGGAATTTTAGTGGGCGATGCTTCAGATTATCAGAATTTATTTCAGCTATATATCAACGGAATAAAACTTCCTGAAAACCCTGAAGACCTTATTCTGGGAAGTCGTGGCGGGGAAAATACGGCCCTTGGTTCAGTATCCGAGTTACCCGATACCGCTCAAATTTGTTCTTGTGAGGCAGTTTCGAAAGGTGACATCTGCAATCCTTTGGAAAGTGGTGAATGTTGCTCGATGGATGATGTTGTGGCCAAAACTAAAGCCTCTACCGGTTGTGGCGGTTGTAAACCTATGGTTACAGACCTGTTTAACGCTACCATGAAATCCCTTGGAAAGGAAGTAAACGAGGTGATTTGCGAACATTTCGATTTTAACCGACAGGAACTTCTTGATTTAGTGAAAATTAATAAAGTCAAAGATTTTGATGAAGCACTGAATCTCTTCGGAAAAGGTCATGGTTGCGAAAAATGCAAACCGGTTCTGGCTTCAATTTTCGCAAGTATTACTATGGAAACCGCCAATAAACAAGTGACCATTCAAGATAGTAACGATAAATTTTTAGCCAATATTCAACGAAATGGGACTTATTCTATCGTTCCACGCATACCGGGCGGTGAAATTACTCCAGATAAATTAATGACTATAGGCGCCGTAGCTAAGAAATTTGACCTTTATACTAAAATCACCGGCGGGCAACGTATAGATCTTTTTGGTGCCGAATTGCACCAACTGCCTGAAATATGGAAGGAATTGATTGACGCAGGATTTGAAAGTGGCCATGCCTACGGAAAATCCCTTCGAACGGTTAAAAGCTGTGTTGGTTCTACCTGGTGCCGGTTCGGAATGCATGAAAGCGTGAGCTTTGCCATTCAAATTGAAGAACGCTATCGAGGTTTGCGCTCACCGCATAAATTAAAAGGCGGAGTTTCCGGCTGTATTAGGGAATGTGCTGAAGCCCGCGGAAAGGATTTTGGCATTATTGCCGTAGAATCTGGTTGGAATTTATACGTATGTGGAAATGGAGGTGCTACGCCAAAACACGCCATTTTACTTGCTGAAGGTTTAGACGATGAAACCACCATGAAATACCTAGATCGCTTTTTGATGTATTACATCCGTACGGCCGCACCCTTAATGCGTACCGCACCCTGGTTAGAAAAATTGGACGGTGGCATTGAACACCTCAAAAAAGTGGTTATTGAAGATTCATTAGGAATTGCCGAAGACCTTGAAAAAGAAATGCAGGGCTTAGTTGCCAATTACGAATGTGAATGGAAACAGGCTATTGAAGATCCTGAAATGATGAAGCGTTTTAAACATTTTGTCAATTCAGATGAAGGGGATGATAATATTAGTTTTGTGCCTTTGCGTGACCAAAAAATGCCCAAAGCCTGGACTTAATTTTTACAGGCTTTTAATCCAATACAAAATATCAAAATCGAAAAATTATGCAAGAATTATTAGCGCAATACCAAAGTGTAACACCACCCCAAGTACTTAAATGGGTGAATGTAGGTAAAACCAATGATTTTCCTGAAAATGGAGGCGGCTGCATAAAATATAAAAGCAAACAAATTGCGGTTTTTAATTTCACTCGTGAGTCCAAATGGTATGCCTGTCAAAACCTTTGTCCGCATAAACTGGAAATGGTTCTTTCTCGCGGGATGATTGGCGACAAAGAAGGAATTCCAAAAGTGGCCTGCCCTATGCACAAAAAAACCTTTTCCCTAAAAGACGGAAATAACCTTAATGGTGAAGATTTTAAAATTGCAGTATATCCCGTTAAAATTGAGGCAGAAAATGTCTATATTGGTTTTATAGACTAAGAAACCTACCCATGAGTAAATTTCAGGAAGCCATACAACGTATAGACCAAAAAAATGCTGAAGATCCAAATGTGGAAAAAGCCAATGGAAAAGAAGTTCCGAAAGAATTATTGTATTCACAACGAATGACTGATAAGTTGCTGGATTTTCATCCACAGTGTTCCGAAGAATTACAAATTGCAGTGCGTGCCCAGCATATTTGCCGATGGAAAGTACCTCGGGACACCTATCCTATGAACCGGGTTGGATATTTAAAATGGCGGGAAGGGCTTAAAAAAACCCACGCCGCAATTACAGATGGAATTCTGGAAGAAGTAGGTTATGATAAAGATTTTCGTGACCGGGTTTCATTTTTAATCAAAAAAAAGCAGATTAAAAAAGACGAAGGATCCCAAATTATGGAAGATGTGGTTTGTTTGGTTTTTATGGAGCATTATTTTGAAGAATTTGCGGCAAAACACAAGGATGAAAAAATTATAGATATCGTAAAAAAAACCTGGGCAAAAATGTCTCCCGAAGGTCACGAAGCCGCTATGAAACTTCCGCTTTCCAAACACAGTGAAACTTTAATAAAAGAAGCTTTAAAATAGACAATGGCGCCCCGTAGCTCTCTAGACCAACACACCTTTATAAAACTTAGAAAGCTATACATTCTGGCCCTCACGGCCATTGCGCTTTCGGTAATTATAAGTCAGTTATTTATCGGAAAATTTCTTGAAGAACAGGAAGGCGATTCCAAACTCATCAATATTTCAGGACGCCAGCGAATGTTGAGTCAGAAACTCACCAAAGAAAGCCTTTTACTTTCTGAAACCGAAAATATAGAGAAGCGAGAAAGCCTTGCTGAAAGCCTCGAGATGAGCCTTAAGCGCTGGGTGCATTCTCACGAGGTCTTTCAAAATGGTAGCGACAGTTTAAATATTGCTTCGGAAAAAAGCCCTGAAATTCAGCAGAAATTTATTGAGATCCAACCTTATTTTGAAGCAATTGAGGAAGCTTCTAAGAGTTTATTGCTGAAAATAGAAGAAAACCCGGGGCGTCCTACAGAAGATTTTTCATCAGAAATAGCACAGATTTTAGAAAATGAAGCCTCTTTTCTTGAGCTCATGGATGCGATGGTAAATCAATATGATGAAGAGGCACATACCCGGGTAGAGAGACTTCAGAGTTTGGAATTATTTTTAACAATTTTCACTCTTTCTATTTTACTCCTGGAATTTTTCTTCATTTTTTTACCGGCGGCCAAAGGTGTTAAAAATAACATCAAAAACCTGATTCACGCAGAATCCCGAGCTGTAAAAATGGCCCGTGATGCAGATGCCATAAGCGAAGCCCGTGAAAAATCTGTAAAAGAGTTACGTGCACTCGGGCAGGCAATGGATAAAATCTTACTATTTGCCCGAATTACACCAAATGGCGATATTTTGCATATAGGTGAACGATTTTCAAAATTATTTCAGTATAAAAAATTTAATATGGAGACTAAATTCTCCGAAATATTATCACCCAAAGAAAATGAGCAACTCAATATTGAAAAACTCATTTCAGCACATAAAAGATCGGGCTGGCAGGGAGAAGTAAAAGCCTCTACCAAAGATAAAAAAGATATTTGGCTGGAACTTTCCATAGTGCCGTTTCAACCGGAAAAAGAAAAAACCGAACTTACTATTATTGGGGTAGATATAACCAAAAATAAAGAAGCACAGCTAAAAATTGAGGAATTAACCCGCAAGAGCTATGAAGAAAAGATGCGGCAGCATGGCTTGATTGCTAAAAAGATCATTGAAAATCAGGAAAACGAGCAAAACCGAATTGCTAAAGATATTCACGACGGAATTGGCCAGATGCTAACGGGGCTTAAATACAACCTGGAAAGTATAGATTTTAAATATCCTGAAAAGGCCGAAAGCAAAATTGAAAGTTTAAAAGAATTAAGCACAAGAATTATTCAGGGGGTTCGCGCTGCTACTTTCAACCTAACACCACCCGAACTTACTGACCACGGGATAGTACCAGCACTTCAAAAACTCACCGAAGAGTTATCAAAACTTACCGGAAAGGATATTATTTTATTTAATAAAACCGGGTTTTCACAGCGACTGGGGAATATTACCGAAATAAACCTATACCGCATCACCCAGGAAGCTGTGAATAATGCCATCAAGTATGCAGGCTCCACGCATATTATTGTTAGTGTGAGCCACAGTAAGGAAATCCTAAGTATTGGTATTGAAGACAACGGCAAAGGTTTTGACCCAAAAAGCATTTCAGAAGAAAAAAACGGCAATCGCGGAATGGGCCTTACCTTTATGAAAGAACGTGTAAAATTTATTAATGGCCGACTATTTATTAATTCTTCACCGGGAGAAGGGACACGGGTAACGCTTAATTTTCCGTTAGAACAAGATTAAACTTCTATTTAAAATTGCGTATTTTCGTACGTATAAAATCAGAAATATGATGGGCAAAACCAAAATACTTTTAGCCGATGATCACGAATTGGTACGTGATGGCATTATTGCCTTACTGGAAAACGAGGATAACCTGGAAGTGGTAAATGAAGCGGCCAACGGTAAAGAAGCCCTGGAAATTATTGAAAAAGACATTCCGGATTTACTCATCGTAGATATACGAATGCCAGAGCTTAACGGCATTGAAGTGGTGAAAAAAGTAAAAAAGGATTTTCCCGATTTAAAAACACTAGTCCTCTCTATGCATGATTCTACCGAATACGTAGTGCAGTGCGTAGAGGCAGGTGCAGATGGCTATTTACTAAAAGGCTCCAGCAAGGAAGAATTCCTTAAAGCCATTAACAAAATTGCCGGGGGAGGCAAATATTTTAGTGGAGATGTTTCTGCGATTATCGTTAATAATTTTGTTAGTGGAAATTCTGAAAAGCAATTAAATGAGTCAGCCCATAAACAAGATCCGGCACTAAACATACTTACGAAAAGGGAAAAACAAATTCTGAAACTCATTTTAGAAGGAAAAAATAATCAGGAAATTGGGGCCGATCTTAAAATAAGTAAGCGAACTGCTGAAGCCCACCGATTTAATTTGATGAAAAAGTTAGAAGTAAAAAACCTTATGGAACTTACCCATAAATCCCGTGAACTTAATTTGATTTAACTGTTATACCCCTTCATAAATAATAAGGAAATCCCCCCTTAAACAAGTTTTATCTTCGAACACCCCCTACCAGATAGTATCTCTTACCTGAACATTAATAATTTATCCCTTAAGTTTTTGATCATTTATAATTCTAAAGCTTCATTTTTCTAATTTTCGCATTAATTTATTTTTACTTAGTTTTTTAAGTATATATACTTAATTTTAAACCACAAAACTAAGTATTATGAAAGAAGTGATCACTGGTAAAGCAACAAAGTTAGACTTAAGAAACTTAAGAAGTATTCCAATAAGGACGTTTTGGATTTCGGCCATTGCCTTTTTTATCTGTTTCTTCTCCTGGTTTGGAATTGTTCCATTTATGCCACAGGTGGAAAAAGATTTGGGGCTTAGCCCTTCTCAAAAATGGAACGCGATTATCCTGGCTGTATCGGGAACAGTCTTTGCCCGACTGCTTATTGGTAAATTATGCGATAAGTACGGTCCCAGGATCTGCTACACCTGGTTGTTGATGTTGGGAGCCATTCCCACCATTCTCTGTGGGCTGGTACAAACTCCATTGCAATTCCAGCTTTGTCGTTTGTTTATGGGTTTCATCGGAGCTTCGTTTGTAATTACACAGGTACATACTTCACTAATGTTTGCTTCCAATATAGTAGGAACTGCCAATGCGACATCCGCCGGTTGGGGTAACCTGGGCGGCGGGGCAAATCGGCTGGGAATGCCATTAATTGCCGCCGGGCTTGTTGCTTTGGGAGTGGCTGAAGCTGAAGTTTGGCGTTATGCTATGGTTGTGGCCGGGCTGGTTTGTTTCAGTATGGGTTTTATATATTACTTCTTTACTCAGGACACCCCGGAAGGAAATTTTTCAGATTTAAAAAAGTCGGGAAAAAGGATTCCTATTAAAAAGGACAAAAACGGATTTTTAACCGCTATCAAAGATTATCGCGTCTGGATACTCTTTGTAGTTTACGGGGTTTGTTTCGGAATAGAACTTACCGTGTATGGTACCATGGACAGCTATCTGCAAGACACCTTTAACCTGGAGCGGGTAACAGCCGGAAACATTATTTTGGCTTTCGCACTTATGAACCTTTTTGCCAGGACCCTGGGCGGATACTTTGGTGATAAATCGGGGGAAAAAGGCGGATTAAGAGGCCGTGTGTTCTTTCTCACCCTAATTTTAATTGCTGAAGGAGTAATCCTATCCCTCTTCTCTATGGCCGGTAGTCTTATTATGGCCATTGTACTACTTACTGCATTTAGTTTGGCAGTACAAATGGCAGAGGGCGCCACCTTTGCTGTGGTTCCATTTATCAATAAAAAAGCCATAGGTTCTATCTCAGGAATTGTGGGTGCAGGCGGTAATGTAGGGGCGTTTCTAGCAGCTCTGTATTTAAAAATAAAATCGGTTGCCGCCGAAGAAGCAGCAATCGCCGCTAACGAAGGCCGCACTAGTGAAGTAATTGAAGCAGCAAGAGCTTCGGCATCTTCAGCAGCAATTTCTGATGCATTTCTATGGATTGGTTTCAGCATTCTAGCCGCAGGGCTCGTTAGCCTGGCAATTCGTTTTTCTCAGGAGGATGAGAAAGAAGCTGCTATGGAATTAAGCCACCAAAATGCATAGAAACACCGTAATAAACAGCTGGGTTTTATAAAGATTTAGCAGAAAAAACCCTGTCTTTTAATAAATTATAAGCGCTTAACAACCAGCGTTTAAGTACCTTTTGCCGCTGAGTTTATGAAGAAAATACTAAAAGAAGAAATTAAAACTACCTGCTCCTATTGCGGGGTAGGCTGTGGTATTGTAGCACAAAAAAGCCCTGATAATAAAATTACGGTTGAAGGTGATAAAAACCATCCTGTAAACCGCGGAATGCTATGTTCAAAAGGTATGAATCTTGATTATGTGGCGAATGATTTGTCTGACAGGATTTTGCATCCGGAAATGCGTTGGAGCAAATCCCATCCGCGGGAACGGGTAAGCTGGGATGATGGCCTTGATCGCGCCGCCCAGGTTTTTAAAACACTCATTCAAAAATATGGACCAGATAGCGTTGGTTTCTACGTTTCGGGGCAATGCCTTACCGAAGAGTATTACATCGCCAACAAACTTACCAAAGGTTTTTTAGGCACGAATAATATTGATACCAATTCCCGTTTATGCATGAGCTCGGCGGTTGTAGCCTATAAAAAAACATTCGGGGAAGATTCGGTGCCTGTCTCTTATGATGATATTGAACTGGCCGATTGTTTTTTAATAGCCGGCGCTAACCCGGCCTGGTGCCATCCTATTCTCTTCCGTAGACTGGAAAAACATAAAGAAGAAAACCCGGAAGATGTTAAAGTAATTGTGGTAGACCCTCGTAAAACCGATTCTGCACGCTTTGCCGACCTTCACCTTCAACTAATTCCCGGTAGCGATATTATTTTATTCAACGCCATAGGTCGAAGATTGATAGAAAGGGGCTACATAGACAAAGATTTTATAAAAGAACACACTGAAAACTTTCAGGATTATAAAAAACAGGCATATTCACTTTCTCTCAAAAAAGCAGCTAAAGAATGCGGCGTTCCCGTAGAAGAAATTAAAGAAGCTGCTGAAATGATTGGACACTCCAAAGGTTTTATCAGTATGTGGGCGATGGGGCTTAATCAAAGTTCTGTGGGTACCGATAAAAATTTCGCATTGCTTAATCTTTCCCTAATAACCGGAAGAGTGGGAAAACCCGGCAATGGGCCCTTTTCTCTTACGGGGCAACCTAATGCCATGGGCGGAAGGGAAGTTGGTGGAATGGCCAATTTGCTCGCAGTTCATAAAAATTTGAATAATCCGGAACACAGACAGGAAGTTGCTAATTTTTGGGGTATAGATAAGATTTCAGAAAAACCAGGCTACACCGCTACCGAGATGTTTGATGCCCTGGAAAGCGGCAAATTAAAGGCGGTATGGATTGCCTGCACCAATCCGTTAGTGAGCTTGCCAGATGTTCGTAAAGCGGAAGCTGCACTTAAAAAGGCCAAATTTGTTGTAGTACAGGAAATCTCCCATAAATCTGATACTTTAAAATATGCCGATTTAGTGCTGCCGGCTGCCGGGTGGTTGGAAAAAGAAGGTACCATGACAAATTCTGAAAGACGGATTTCGTATCTACCACAGGCACTCACCCCACCCGGAGAAGCCCGTGCAGATGTAGAGATCTTTTGTGATTTTGCGCAAAGAATGGGATTCACTGAATTTAACTACAATAGTACTGAAGAAATTTACGCAGAATACTGTGAAATGACTAGAGGCACCAATATAGATATTTCCCACCTAAACTACGATCGCTTAAAAAACGAAGGAACCATTCAGTGGCCAGTACCGGAATATCGTCATCCTGGCACTAAAAGGCTATTTGAGGACCATCAGTTTTATACCCCTTCTAAAAAAGCGATTTTTAATATTCCTGCTTCAATTAATAACACATCTACGCAACCCGATGAAGAATTCCCTTTAATCCTAACAACAGGAAGGGTTCGGGACCAGTGGCATAGTATGACAAAAACGGGAAAGGTCTCCCGACTTCGTACACATTATTCTTCACCGGTTTTAGAAATCAATCCTGTAGATGGTATTAAAAATTTTATTAAGAATGGTGATGTCGTTGAAGTAAAAAGCGAAAATGGAAATGTTAGAATACGAGCAAAAATCACCAAAGACGTAAGGCCGGGTGTACTATTTTTACCGATGCATTGGGGAAAACAACTTAAGAGTGATCTTAACCGGGCAAATAACTTAACCTTTAATCGGGTTGATCCGCAGTCAAAAGAACCCGACTTCAAATTCACTACGGTTTCGGTTTCAAAATATAAAAAGCCGAATGAAAAAATTATAATTATCGGAGCCGGGGCAGCTGCATTCCGATTTCTTCAAAATTATCGTGACCACAATAAAGATGATGAGTTGCACGTATTTTCAAAAGAAGAGCATCCTTTTTACAATCGTGTTCTACTGCCCGAGTATGTTACGGAAGAACTCAGCTGGGAGAAACTTTTAAAAATCAAGGAAGTTGAACTGGGAAAATTAAACCTCCAGCTTCATAAAGACCGTTCAATTTCCCAAATAGACCAAAAAAATAAATCGGTTACCGATGATCTGGAGATAAAACATCATTTTGATAAATTGATTGTTGCAACAGGAAGCCGTGCATTTGTTCCGAAAGATGCCCAGCTTGGTTTACCAGGTAGATTTACGATGCGAAGCAAAGCAGACGCCGATGAATTTAAAACTTACCTCGAAAATACCGGCCTCCCACCTGAAGAACAACATGTGGTGATTGTAGGCGGGGGTCTGCTTGGTCTTGAACTGGCGGCGGCCCTTCAAAAGGAAAATATAAAAATTACCATAGTACAACGTTCGTCCCGGCTTATGGAGCGCCAGCTTGATATCCTCTCCAGCAAACTACTGGCCAGGGACGTTCAGGAACGGGGCATTAATATTTATTTTGACAACGAGGTAAGTACTGTTTTTGACGATGAAGATAATCCCGGTGAACTAAATATTACTCTGAAAAGTGGAAAAATCCTTAACGCACACGCCATTGCTTATGCCATTGGGACACGCCCAAATATTGAAATTGTCAAAGAAAGCGGACTAAATTGTGGACGCGGCGTTAAGGTAAACGAGCATTTGCAAACTTCTAATCCCGATATTTTTGCAATTGGTGAAATTGCTGAATATAAAGGTCAATTGTTCGGAATCACCTCTGCAGCCGAAGAACAGGCCGAGACCCTTTCTAATTTTCTGGCCGGCGATGTAGGCAGTATTTACCAGGGTTCAGTACTAATGAATATTCTGAAATTTAAAGACCTGGATCTTTGTAGTATTGGAGACATTAATGTCCCTGATAACGACCCTGCATATGAGGAAATTGTTTTTATTGATGTTAGTAAACGTTATTATAAAAAATGCATTGTAAAAGATGATTTACTGGTTGGTGCAATTTTAATGGGGGATAAAAACGAATTTGCCCAGTTTAAAACACTTATTGAAAGTAAGATGGAACTGGCCGATAAGCGCGATACCTTATTACGTGGTTCAGGAACCAGTAAACCGGTAAAAGGAAAACTGGTTTGCTCCTGCAGCCAGGTTGGAGCCGGGAACCTGGAAGAAGCCATTAAAAATGGAAATCAAGATTTTACGGCTCTTTGTAAAGAAACCGGTGCCGGTTTGGGGTGCGGAAGTTGTAAAACCGAAGTTCGGCAGATTTTGGCGGCTGTTTAGTCCCGACTGCGCCCTAACTGACCGCTCTATATAAAGTTAAATAGAATATCATGGAAAAAACATTCTCAAGATTAATTATAAAAGGAGGGGTTTTATCTCCTGCGGAATTAAAGGAAATCGTAGAATTGGCCGAAGCATCCGGTTCAAATTCTATTTCGTTGGGATCCCGGCAGGATATTTTAATCACTAAAGCCATTGATGCTGAAAATTTTTCTAAAGAAGATAAATATCAAATTATTCCGCCAAAAACCGAGGGAGCTGAAAATATTGTCTCTTCTTATGTAACTACAGATATTTTTCCTGGAACCCACTGGCTTACCGGCGACCGCTATTTATACGTGCTGGAACAGTTTAGAATACCCCCAAATTTAAAAGTCAACATCACAGACCCCAAACAACGTTTGGTTCCCTTATTTACCGGGCATTTAAATTTTATAGCATCAGAACACGAAGATTATTGGTATTTGTACATTCAATTACCGCATTGGAAACAAATGCAGGTTTATCCGGCGCTTATCTATACCTGGGACGTGGGAGATATTGTTTATGGAATTGAGGAAATACTTCAGGAAGAACCCGAAGAGGTTGGGATGATTTTTAATTTGTTAAGCGATGCTTTGGAAACCAATAATCGTACGATAGATAAATCCCTGGATATCCCCTATCACCCCTTCCCATATTACGAAGGAATGAATAGAATTGGGATGGATAGTTATTGGCTGGGACTCTACTGGCGAAATAATAAATATTACACAAACTTCCTAAAAGCGATGTGTGATTTATGTGCCGAATCTAAAATTGGAAAGATTTCAATTACGCCCTGGAAATCTTTGATTATAAAAGGAATTCCAAAAAAGTCGAAACTCGAGTGGGAAAAATTTCTCGGAAAGCGCGGAATTAACGTGCGGCACTCAATGCTAGAGTTAAACTGGCATATTCCGGTAGATAATGAAGAGGCTTTGAAACTAAAAAAATACCTGGTCTCCAATTTTGACCAAAACGACATTAGTACCTATGGGCTTACTTTCGGAATTTTCGATTCTACAAAAAAAAGCAACTATTTTACCGCGGTTGTGATTGAGAAAAATGAAGCCCGGCAGATCTTGGAAGGTATGCGGTTACGCGATACTTACAATTTACTCTATGCTCAAAATTTTGACCCAAATACACAAAATTATGTGATTCACGTGCAGGATGTAGATAAGGTAGAACTACCAAGACTACTTATTGAATTAAGTAAAATGTATTTTAATCAGTTGGGGGAAGAGGAAGAAAAACCCAAAAAAAAGCCAGAACCAGAACCTAAAAAAGAAAAAAAGAGCAGGGAAATATGGCAATGTAAGGCCTGTCTTAGTATTTACGATGCAGAATTTGGAGACATCACTCAGGAAATCCCACCAGGAACCAGCTTTGAAAAGCTTCCAGAATCCTATAAATGTCAGCTCTGCGAGTCTTCAAAGTCAGACTTTGAAAAACGTATACAGGAAAAGGTTGGATAATTTTTTAAATCTAACAAAAATGTTTCATTAGGCACTAACCCTCATCTTTCGAAATGCATTGATATTAATACAATTCTGCAGTATGGGGAAAATTCATATAGTCAAATTCTGAAGTATAAATTCATCAATTTCCGTTGTGCTTAACTCTTTATTATAAGCCTCACATTCTCTTACCACCTCCCCAATAATGATAATTGCAGGCGTACCTAATTTATACTTTTTGACCAGGTTTTCAATATTACTGATGTTGCCGGCGATTAGCTTTTGCTCTTTGCATGTACCGTTTTGTATTATCGCAATCGGCAATTTCTCTTTAGCTTCTTCCTTATATAAAGCTACAATTTCAGCAAGTTTACCCATTCCCATTAAAATTACAACGGTTGCTGAAGTTTTTGCGGCCATGGCAACATCTTTGGAGAGCTTATGCCCTGAAGTTGTTCCGGTAATCACCCAGAAGCTTTCAGCGGTATACCGTTTGGTGACCGGAATTCCCACCGAAGCCGGTACAGAAATAGCCGAAGAAATTCCTGAAATTACTTCTACTGCTACCCCATGTTTACTAGCATAGTTTTTCTCTTCACTTCCCCTACCAAACACAAAGGGATCACCACCTTTTAAACGTACTACCGTCCCTTTCTCCATAGCAAATTTTACGATAAGCTCATTTATTTGATCCTGGGCATAGGCATGGCAACCTTTTCTTTTTCCAACAAAGATTTTTTCGGCCTGTGGAGCGTGTTCCAGGATTTCAGGATTTACCAGGGCATCATACAGTACCACTTCTGCTTTATTTAAGGCTTTTACTGCTTTTAGAGTAATTAAATCGGAATCTCCCGGGCCAGCGCCCACAATTGTACATTTTGGTATATTGGTTAACGTTCTCATTTCTTTTCAGGTTAATTTAAACTCAATCTGGAATATTTCAAGACTTGTATTCCCTAATCAAAATTATCTATTGGAAACACAATTTAAGCAATCAAACCATTAACTAAGTATTTATACGTAATAAATCAAGAGTGTAATATCATTTTTATGGGCGCAATAATTTCAAAGGTTTTTAATAATTTATATGAAATAAATGCCAGGAAAATTTATTAAAACCATAATCCTGAAATGGGGTACGTAAACCGTTGGGAAGTATCATTTTTAGAAAAAGCCAAAGAAATATTTTTTATTACAAAGTCCTGAGATCGATATTGAGGCATATAATAAACTACTTAACTTATTCAGCTTAAAATCCCTTTTATTAGATATATTGTATATCCGTAAGAGACCCAAAAGGCAAAATTGAAATAAAGTGTCACGTCGCGCAGTCGAGACGTTTTTGTTTGACCCTTCGACTGCGCTACCATCGACGTATTTTTAAAATCCTGTTATTCAGGCTTGTTTTTATAATTCAAAATAAAACTTAACTGTTATGCAAGTTTCTTTTTTTTCATTTTTTGCGTGTATTCCTCTCACTACGTTCGTCGGATACAAGTAAGCGAAACAAAACCCGCCTGAACGGACGGGCAGGAAGGGCGTCTTATGTGGAGGTGTTTTTTTGGCAACTGCCTTCCTCCCTTCTGGTCGTCGGAGGCAGAAAAAATCGCAAATCAACAGCTAAATTTTTTCCAGGGCCCTTCGACTCCACTCAGGACAAGCTTTCAAAAATTATTAACGCTGCTGATTTTCTACACTCACACACGGAGTTTAAAACTCGCTTTGCTCGAAAACGTCATTTTCCTACGCTAGGTATTTTTTTTATCACGGGTCTCAGGGTGACAAAAACTGTTTGTAGGTTTCTAAACGGATAAGCATATTAGATATTTATGCCAAAGCCATAACCTAAAATTAATTTGAGGCCCACATAAAACACTAAAAGGGCGGTTAAAATACCTAAAAACTTAAGATTGAATTTTTTACTGGAAAGATAAGATCCCAGGGTTCCGCCAAGAACAACGGCGATAATTAACTGAATGATAAGCTCATAGTTTATTTGAAAAGTTCCCGCCATCTTCAAACCTACCAGACCTGCCGCCGAATTGACCAAAATAAATACGGAAGCCAGCGAGGCAGTAATCCTTGGGTTTGCCCATTTTAGAATATTTAGGGCCGGGGACAAAAAAATACCTCCCCCTATTCCTGAAATGCCTGAAAGTAGACCTACAAAGCCACCTAACAAGAATTTCCTGGGATTTGAAAAGTCTTTTGATTCTATTTTTTTCTGAAGATATTTTAGAATCAGAAACAAGCCTGAAAGAATTAAAGCACCACCCAGGACCAGGAAAAAGACCTTTTGGGAAAGTTTGAGTTGTGCACCCAAAAAGGCAAGCGGAATACTGGTTAGTAAAAACGGCCAGAATAACTTAAAATTAAATACACGGTGCCTTATAAACATGATTGTCCCAATGCTAACTACGCAAATATTCAGTACAAGGGCTGTAGAGCGGATTTCATAAAAATCCGTAAAGAATAGACTCAGGATAGCCAGGTAACTGGACCCGCCACCAAAACCTACAGAACTATAAAATAGCGCGATAAAGAAAAAAATTAACGGAAGGTACTCTATTGGCATATAAGGAAATTAGAAACATTAGACCTTATTTCCATTTTAGATCGGGATTTTAAAGAGCTTGTTAAAAAATTCATTGTCACTTTCATTCTTCTTCCATCTGTTTTAATAAAGTAACATCTGCAGCGGTATCCACATCAAAAATCCCTTTTTCAAATTGTACGGTCCTGAATTCAAAACTCTTATTTCTTAGCAGTTTCTTAGCTCCCTGGTCTCCTTTCAACCCTTTTAAGTCAGAAAAAAGTGATCGGGAAAAGATAGCGGGAACTCCAACATTACCTAAATATTCTGAGAATGTTGCCGGCTTATTAGTACTGAGTTGTATCCGTATCAATTCCTGAATCTTTTCTGAAGTTATAAAAGGCTGATCTGAAAGCAGGATTAGAATATGGTCCAGATCATCTTCAAGTTTAAGCGCTTCAGAAGTACCTTTGCCAATACTTGTGCCCATTCCTTCTTTCCAATTTTGGTTGTATACTATTTTAAAATTCCTGCAATCAATTTTCTTTTCAATTTCTTTTGCCTTTGCTCCTAAAACAAGGATCTTAGAGTCAAATTTTAGGGATTCCGCAACCTCTATACTATGCTGAAGTAAGGATTTCCCCCTGAATTCCACTATTTGTTTTGGATAACCGAGGCGGCTGGAAGATCCTGCGGCAAGAATAATAATTCCTATTTTCACCTTTTCCTTCAAATCTGAACCTGCTTAAATTGAGTATCCTCTTTTTTGTGGATAGGAGAAGATTTTTCCCTTAAAGGCCTGGCAGTCTTTCCCGTTAAAACCGACTGAATTTCTGCTAGAATCGAAAGCCCGATCTCTGCAGGCGTCTCGGCCCCTATTTCCAGACCTACGGGGGCGTATATCTTGTTTAAATCTTCCTCTTTAACATCAAACCCGTCTTCTTCCAGATCTTTCAACATCCTTTGGTATTTTTTTAAAGGACCAAGAATCCCAATGTATGGTATTGTTTTTTCTGCTAAAAGTAGCTTCAAAACCCTCAGGTCATAATTGTAATTATGGCTCATTAATACAAAATAGCTGCGATTATCCAGTTCGATATTTTCGAGGGTTCGTTCGGGCTTTGAGACAATTACCTGGCAAGAAGAAGCAAACCTTTCCCTATTGGCATGGGTAGGTCGTCCATCGGTTACTACCACCTCCCAACCCAGCAAATCGGACTGTTGTGCCAAAACCTGGGCGTCATTTCCGGCACCAACTATGATCAATTTTAGGGGTGGCTGATAATTCTGAATAAAAACATGATGATTTTCGTCTTCAAGTAAATATTCAGCAAAATTAGGATTGTTAATTTTCAGGGTCAGGATGGCCTGTTCCAGGATATGCCTATATAATTCCTCTTTAGGCTTGCTGCCAATAACTTCTGAATTTTCAGAAATTATCATTTTGGTTCCCGGCTGAACTTTAGATTTATTCAGATTAAACTGCACTACAATTGCCAGCGGCTTCTTTTGATTAATTACTTTTTTAAGCAACTCACAGGAATTAAGAGCATCCTCATAATCCATGGGTTCAAACAAAACCTGGATAATCCCGTTGCACCCCAGCTGGGCACCAATTACGGCATCGTCCTCATCGCTGGTATCATAAGTAACCAATTTATTTTGTTGCTGGTGCATTGCGTGGAGTGCCTTCCTGAGTGCATCACCCTCCAGGCAGCCTCCGCTAATTGCCCCGGTAATATTTCCGTATTCATCCACCAGCATCCTTGCTCCTGCTCTTCGATAAGAGGATCCCTCCACATGCACAACGGTTGCGAGTACACATTCAATATCCTGTTCTCTCAGAAGTTCATATTTTGATATGATGGCATCCAACTCCCTCATACAATTATCCCTTTTAACTTGTTTACAGTTTTAGTGATCTCCATTACGGCAAAATTAATATCCTCCAGGGTAGTACCATTTCCCAAACTAAGACGAATAGAAGATAACGCCAATTCATCGTCTAACCCCATTGCTTTTAAAACATGGGAGGCCTGAACTGTATTTGAGGTACAGGCCGAGCCCCTTGAAATGGCTAGATTATTCAGTTTTCTAACTAATTGGCCGCCTTCAATATTTTTAAATGAAATATTCGTGGTATTTGGAAGCCTGTCACAAGCTTCAGAATTGATTGTAGTATCCTCGATCATTTTCAGATCGCTTTCCAGTTTATTTTTTAAATCTAAAATTCTTTCTGATTCTTTCTCTATTTCAGTAGAAGCAATTTTAGCGGCTTTACCAAAGCCAACAATTCCGGGAACATTCAATGTGCCGGGCCGTATTGCCTTTTCCTGTCCCCCACCAAAAACATAAGGATCAATTTCCACTTTATTTTTCTTATTAATGTACAATGCGCCTACCCCTTTAGGCCCGTAAATTTTATGAGAAGAGAAAATAGCCAGATCTAAATTCAGTCGTTTTAGGTCAATCGGAATTTTGCCCACCGCCTGAGTAATGTCACTCATCAATTTCACATTTTTGGAGTGCACTATCTTTTCAATTTCCAGCATGGGATGGATCAATCCGGTTTCATTATTTGCCAGCATAAGGCACACGAGAATTGTTTCCGAAGTAATTGACTCTGCTAGTTCCTGAAGGTCAATATTACCTTCTAGATCCACATCCAGATAGGTGACTTCAAAACCTTTCCTTTGCAATGCCAGCATTGTGTCTAGTACAGCCTTATGCTCGGTTTTACAGGTAATAATGTGATTGCCTTTATATCTGTTTCTTTCACAAAAACCAAACAGTGCGAGATTGGCAGCTTCGGTTGCACCGGATGAAAAAGTTATTTCAGTGATTTTACAATTTATTAATCCGGCAATTTGTTCCCGCGAATTTTCAACTGCTTCCTCCGCATCCCAACCAAAAATGTGATCACTGCTGGCATTTCCGAATTTTTCAGTGAAATATGGCAACATAGTATCAACCACTCTTTGATCTACCGGAGTGCTTGCATTATAGTCGAGATATATTTTTCTTTTTCCTTGCATTAACGTTATGTATCCTTGTATATATCGGTATAAACTATTTAAAAAAGTCTTTAAAACGTCATTCTCAACCTGCCCGTCCGGTCAGGTAGGTTTATTTCAGAATCAAATATGATTATAATTTAAAATAAATTAGAAGCTGAAACCAGCCCTCCTAAGCGGACGGGCTGGTTTATCACGTGTAAAAAACTTATCAAACGTCTTATTTCAATTTATTTTAAAACTTTCAGCAAATCCTCCTGCTGCTTGAGCAGCTCATTAATCTTTTGCTGTAGTTTATCATATTCCTGGACGGCTTTTATAGCATTTGGAGTTACCTCAGCCCCGCCACCATGTTGTCCGCCTTTTTTTAAAATTACCCAGGGATCTTCAGAATTATTATTCAATCTCTGAACCAGGCTCCAAGCTTTTTTATAAGACATATTCATTTGACCTGCAGCTTTTGCAAGAGATCCCTCTTTCTTAATTTGCTTGATCAATTCGTTTGGGCCGGGGCCGTAGAATTTTTCCCCTTCGTACTCTACCCAACATTTGAATTTGATCTTTTTCATTTCGCAGAAAGCTCCGATTAGGTTTTTATTTCCCTGCTTTCAGTACTTATTTCCGGGTAAAATGGTTGCTTATAGATTCTTTTTCCTGTTGCTTTATATAATGCATTTGCCAATGCTCCCTGCACAGGAGGAGAAGGCGGTTCTCCAAGTCCTGTTGGATCCAGACCGTTCTCAATAAAATGTACATCAATCTTCTTTGGAGCTTCGCGGTGGCGAATAAGCCTGTATGAGTCAAAATTATTTTGTTGTGTAACTCCGTCCTTAAATGTTAATTCGCTATACAGTGCATGCCCTATACCATCTATAGTTCCACCTTCCACCATATTCTTTGCCGCATCTGGGTTCACCACAATTCCGCAGTCTACCGCACAGGTAACTTTATCGATTACCGGTTCATTATCTATTAAGTTCATATCCAGTATCTGCGCCACATAGGAATTATGGCAGTAATAAGCAGCAACACCTCTGCTTGAAGTAGAACTGCCGTTATTCCAACCTGCTTTATCCCTCACTACTTCCAAAACCCCGGCATAACGGGCCGCGTCATAATCGTTGTTTTCTCCAACAGGGTCATTTTGCGCACGTTTTAACATATCAAGGCGAAACTGAATAGGGTCCTGCCCCATTTCTTCAGCAAGTTCATCCAGAAATGACTGTTCTGCTCCCGCAATAAAATTAGACCTGGGTGCCCTAAAGGCCCCTGTAGAAATATTTGATTCAATCGTCCAGCTCTCAGCAAGATAATTATCAACCGCTCCCGCAGGAAAACGATCGGCAAAAAGAGGACTTTCCGTCATACCACCGGCATTCACGTGAAAAGCGGTAAGATTATTATTCCCATCCAGGGCAGCCCGGTAAGTAACATGATAAGCCGGGCGGTAGACTCCGTTGGTCATATCATCTTCACGGGTATAAACAAGTTTTATTGGTACTCCCATTTTTTGGGAAATAACTGCAGCTTCTACAAGGAAATTTCCATAGAGCCGTCGGCCAAATCCACCACCCATACGGGTCATTTGTATATCTATATTTTCAAGATCCAAACCTAAGCGTTTGTTCACACTCTTTTCTGCATACTCAGGAGTTTGAATAGGTCCCAATAATTCTGCCTTGTCATTGGTAACATTAGCAAAAAAGTTCATTGGTTCCATACAATTATGGGCAAGAAACGGGCAGGTATAAGAACGTTCAATAACACGGGCCGCATTGCTGAAAGCGGCCTCAGGGTCCCCGTCTTTCCTTACTGTTTCAGAATTATCAGAACCAAGTTGGGCCATTAAGGAATAATGGATATCTGAGTTTTCCAATCCTCCTCCTTCGGCTAAACCAGCACTTTTTTCGAGTATCTGAATTTGTTTTGTCAATTTCGGGTTTAGATCCCATTCAACTTTCAATGCTTTTTTTGCTTGCATTACCTGCCATGTTGATTCACCAACAACTACTACCAGTTTGGAGAACGCAGCTACGTCACTCCACTCCCTTTCCATATCTTCCGGGTAAGTATCTATAGTGAAAACATCTATTATTCCGGACATTTCCTTTGCTCTTGCGGCATCCATAGATTTAAACTCCATACCAAAGGCGGGGGGTTGAACTATCATAGCGATAAGCATATCATCCCGGTGAACATCAATACCGTATAAGGGCTTGCCCGTAATCATGCCTTTTGCATCTACATTCTTGCGCGAAGTACCTATAATTTTAAAGTCACTATTATCTTTAAGTTCAACTTCTTCAGGCACTTCAACCTGTGCGGCAGCTTTAGCAATTTCCCCAAAGCCTAAAGACCTGTCGCTATCTGTATGTGAAATAATTCCGTTTTCCACAGAAAGTTCAGAAACCGATACGTCCCATTCACTTGCTGCAGCTGTAAGCAGCATTTTTCTGGCTGTAGCTCCAGCCATCCTTAACGGCTCCCAACCCTGACGGATGGACTGGCTTCCTCCAGCCAATTGTCTGGTGAAAACATCTGTATTTAAGGGTGCTTGCTCTACGATCACATTTTTCCAGTCTACATCTAGTTCCTCTGCAACGAGCATTGGCATGGATGTCTTCACATTTTGTCCAATTTCCGGATTTGGAGAGTAGATAGTTACGACTCCATTATCCCCAATTTTAAGATAACCATTCATTTCGAACCATTCATCTGGCATTTCCAGGGCCATCTCTTTCCCGCCTTCCTCGGCCGCACGCTTACATGCCAGCCAGTTAAACCCGATTATTAATCCACCTCCGGCAAGAGAAACGTTCTTGATGAAAGATCTTCTGCCCATTCCTGTTTTTACTTTACTCATTTCTTTCGAATTTAAATAAACTGATAAATTAGACGATCTGCGAATTCGAAGCTGTTTTAATAGCGGCCTTTATTCTTGTATAAGTTCCACAGCGACAAATATTACCATTCATAACATCTTCAATTTCTTCATCGCTTGGACTGGGGTTATTTTTCAAGAGAGCAGTAGCAGCCATAATCTGTCCAGCCTGGCAATACCCGCATTGAGGCACGTCGTGTTCCAGCCAGGCTTGTTGAACCGGATGATCGCCTTCTTCTGATAGACCTTCTATAGTTGTTATTTCATTATCTTTTACTGCTGAAATCGGAACCTGGCAGGATCTTACCGCAGACCCATTAAAATGAACAGTACAAGCACCACATTGGGCGATTCCACAGCCATATTTTGTTCCAACCAGTTTTAAATTGTCTCTCAAAACCCAGAGTAGAGGCGTATCGGGATCTACGTTAAGATTACGTTTTTCTCCGTTGATAGTTACATTAAATTCTGCCATGATAATATATTTTTCTAAAAATAAGGAAACAAATTAAATTAAACTACAAAAGTTCAAAAACTACTATGGCTGGGTGCTTCTTTTGACTTTAAAATCTTACCTGAAGCCATAGAGCTGGTGATAGTATCTAAAATAGTTTTAAATGATACTGACTTCCTTCAGCCATTGCCCAACCGTAGGTCTGCCTCTTTTGCTTTTTGTTACTTATTACAAGTACCTTCCCTTTGCGAGTAATGGTTGTAGAAAAACCTTGTTTGATTTCGAGATATAGCTTTTTGCATTCCAAAGTTGCTGATTACACAAAGCCTCCATTAGCTTTGAACCGAATAATAATTTTCTATCCACTTATTTGTTCTAAATTTTATGCATAAAAATTAAGGCATAAAAAAACCACCGGAATCCGGTGGTTTTAATTAATGGACTTAGATTATTTTTACTCCAATCTTGCCTTAAGCTCTGCAGCTTTCTCTTCTTCACCTAATTGGTTATAGATATTTATTGCAGTTCTAATAGCACTAACATTTTCTGGATCTGCTTCAATTACTTTTTCCAGGTAAGGAACAGCTTGCTCGTAAATCTCTTTACGCTCTTGTTCAAGCTCATCATAACGTTTATTATCTTCCTTACTCATTCCAAGTTCGTTCATCTGGTCGATAAGATCACGCTCTTTTGCTAAAATGGCAACTACAATATTCATTCTTGCATTACTCATTTCGGGATCAATCTCAAGTGCTTTTTCATAGTATTCAATAGCTTGCTCATTATTACCTAATTCAGCAGCAGTTACACCAAGATTATAGTAGATATTAGGATCGTTAGGATTTTTTTCAACCATTTCCTGCATCAGCTCATTGTAC
The DNA here is from genome assembly GCF_020164485.1 of Salegentibacter tibetensis. GTDB lineage: Bacteria > Bacteroidota > Bacteroidia > Flavobacteriales > Flavobacteriaceae > Salegentibacter > Salegentibacter tibetensis. The sequence goes on along the minus strand of NZ_JAIQZA010000025.1, from coordinate 18,424 downwards.
TTTTCCTTATTACCCATACGGTAATAAACATCGGCCTCAGCTTGAAGTAATGCAATATTGTCAGGATTTTCAGCTTTTGCATCTTTTATCGCCTCAATAGCTTTCTCATCTTCACCTTCCTGGATATATATTAAAGCAATATTTTTAGCAATCTCTCCTTTCTTGGAAGGAATTTTACGCTCCTTAGGGTCCTCATATTCGCCAGTTTTAACCATTAAATCTCTCTGTTCTTTACTAGGCATAATCTCTTCCTCACCAGTTTCTACATTGGTGGCAAGAAATTCTACACCGGAACCATCAAAACCTACTTCTTTAAGTTCTTTATAATCCTCTAATGCAGTAGTGTAATCCTGAGCATTTAAAGAGTTTGCAGCAGCGTAGTATAAATAAAGCGTATCCTGTTTATTTAATTGGTAGCTATACCGCAATTTATTTGAAGCACTCTCATACTGTTCAGTATTCTGATCATTGATCGCACTTTGAACTAAAGCATTTCTTACCTGATCAAATCCCTGCACGGCTTCATCATCATTACCCATTTCCTGGGCTTTTTTGAAAGCTTCTGCTGAGGTTTCCAAATCTTCCAGAGAAGCATTTTCACCACTTCCTAAGTAAGCCTGACCTTTATAAAGGTAGAATCTCTCTGTCCATTTATCATTAGCTTCAGAAAGCATAGATTCAGCAGTTTGTAATTCAGTTTTGGCTTCTGCAAAGTTGCCATCATCTACGGCGTTACCCGCACTTCTAATTTCGCTTTTTTGTGCAACGGCAGCCACTGATAATAATGACAACGCTACAGTAAAGATATTAGTCTTCATTTCGTTTTGGTTTTAAATTTAGTTATTCTTCACTATCGTCTGCAATAGTTGTGCCATTTGGGTTTTCTTCAGCATCTTCAGCCTTTTCCGGGTCATCCATCAACTCAACATCGTCTTCGTCATGCAGTACTTTTGCAACGGCTGCAATAGCGTCATTTCCTTTAAGGTTAATTAATCTAACTCCCTGAGTTGCACGCCCCATAACTCTAAGATTTGCAACTTCCATTCTTATTACAATTCCAGATTTGTTAATGATCATAATGTCTTCATCGTCTGAAACATTTTTAATAGCAACAAGACTTCCGGTTTTTTCGGTGATGGAAATAGTTTTGACACCTTTTCCGCCACGGTTCGTGATTCTATAATCTTCAAGACTGGATCTTTTTCCGTAGCCATTTTCAGAAACTACAAGAATATCAGAATTAAAATCTTCTACGGAAATCATTCCTACTACTTCGTCTTTATCGTCGGCAAGGGTAATACCTCTCACCCCTGAAGCGTTTCTTCCCATCGGTCTGGTTTTTCCTTCTTCAAACCTAATGGCTTTACCACTTCTTACCGCAAGCATTACCTGGCTATCGCCGTTGGTTAGTTTTGCTTCCAGTAATTCATCGTCTTCTTTAATGGTAATGGCATTTATTCCATTTGTTCTTGGCCTTGAGTATTGCTCTAAAGAAGTTTTCTTCACCTGGCCTTTTTTAGTGGCCATAATCACGTAATGTTTATTTATGTACTCTTCATCTTTAAGATCCTGGGTACATATAAATGCTTTTACGCGATCGTCAGGATCAATATTGATAAGGTTTTGAATCGCCCTTCCTTTTGAAGCTTTACTTCCTTCGGGAATTTCGTAAACCCGCATCCAGAAACATTTTCCTTTTTGAGTAAAGAATAACATATACTGGTGGTTCGTTCCTGAGAATAAATATTCAAGGAAATCTTCATTTCGGGTATTGGATCCTTTTTGGCCTACTCCTCCCCTGTTCTGGGTTTTGTATTCGGTTAAGGAAGTCCTTTTAATGTATCCGGCGTGAGAAATTGTAATAACCACCCGTTCGTCCGGAATCATATCTTCAATACTAAGATCTCCTCCAGAGTATTCTATAGTAGACCGTCTTTCGTCTCCGTATTTTTCTTTTATTTCAAGAAGTTCGTCCTTAATAACCTGCATTCTGCGTTCTTTTCGCGCCAAAATGTCTTTAAGGTCTTCTATGGTTTTCATTATTTCTTCATACTCTGCACGCAGTTTATCCTGCTCCAGGCCGGTAAGCTGACGTAAACGCATTTCTACAATGGCTTTTGCCTGTAGCTCACTCAATTCAAAGCGTTCAATTAACTTATTCCTGGCTTCCTCGGCATTACTAGAGGAACGAATTAAAGCGATAACTTCGTCTATATTATCTGAAGCGATAATTAAACCTTCAAGGATGTGAGCCCGGTCTTCAGCCTTTCTGAGTTCATATTCAGTTCTTCTTACTACAACTTCGTGCCTGTGCTCAATAAAATGATAAATAATATCTTTTAAGTTGAGCATCTCCGGCCTTCCTTTTACCAGTGCAATATTATTTACACTAAAAGAAGTTTGTAAAGCAGTATGTTTATAAAGCGTATTTAGAACGATATTAGGAATAGCATCCCGTTTTAATTGATAAACGACACGCATTCCATTTCTATCAGATTCATCTCTAATCAGACTAATCCCTTCAATTTTCTTTTCGTTAACCAGATCAGCAGTTTTCTTGATCATATCTGCCTTATTCACCTGATAAGGAATTTCAGTAACTACGAGAAATTCTTTTCCATTAATTTCTTCTAATTGAGATTTGGCTCGCATTACAATACGACCTCTTCCTGTTTTAAAAGCTTCACGAACACCATCGTAACCATAAATAGTTCCACCGGTAGGGAAATCGGGAGCTTTAATATGTTCCATTAGCTCTTCGATCTCAATATCATTGTTTTCAATGTATGCAACGGTTCCGTCTATTACTTCAGATATATTGTGCGGTGCCATATTGGTCGCCATACCTACGGCAATACCGCTGGCTCCATTTACAAGAAGGTTAGGAATACGGGTAGGCATAACTACCGGTTCGTTCAACGAATCATCAAAGTTAAGCTGAGTATCTACCGTTTCTTTATCGATATCAGCCAGCATATCCTCACTAATTTTTCGCATCCTGGCTTCGGTATAACGCATTGCCGCAGGGCTATCGCCATCTACAGATCCAAAGTTACCCTGCCCGTCTACAAGCATATAACGCATGCTCCAGTGCTGAGCCATTCTTACCATAGTATCATAAACAGAAGAATCCCCGTGTGGGTGATACTTACCAAGAACTTCCCCTACAATCCTGGCCGATTTTTTATAAGACCGGTTAGAGAGGACTCCAAGTTCATACATACCATACAATACCCGGCGATGCACCGGTTTTAAGCCATCACGAACATCTGGTAAAGCACGTGACACAATGACCGACATTGAATAATCAATGTAGGCCGATTTCATTTCATCTTCAATATTTATAGGAATAAGCTTTTCTCCTTCAGCCATATTGTAAAGTTTATTTTAGTTCTCGAATCTAACGTGCCAATTTACATATTTTATAGATGTTGAAGCCCTGTTTGGCGTATTGTTTAACCAAATTTTATTAACAAAAATTTAGTGTACTATCGTTAATAAGTTCCTTATTTTACCCTTTGAATATTGAAAGTAATTTTGTCAATTAGCTAATATCATAGGATTAGGTACAATTTTTGAAAGTTTTGTGCTGAATAAATCAGAGAGAAAGGAAGATAAAGATGGATGATAATTTTTCACCGAGAGTAAAAGATGTAATCGCATATAGCAAAGAAGAAGCGCTGCGTTTAGGCCACGATTTTATTGGTACTGAACACCTTATGCTTGGTTTGTTGCGAGACGGAGATGGCAAGGCCATAGATATTTTAAATGCATTAGATATAGATTTAAGTCATTTAAGACGTAAAGTTGAAATACTTAGCCCCGCAAATCCCGAATCTACTGCGGTTTCTAACGAAAAACGAAACCTGCACCTTACCCGCCAGGCAGAGCGGGCCCTAAAAACGACTTTTTTAGAAGCCAAGCTTTTTCAAAGTTCTAATATAAATACCGCTCACTTACTGCTTTGTATTTTGAGAAACGAGAACGATCCCACCACTAAGCTGCTTAATAAACTTAAAATAGATTATGACGGGGTTAAAGATCAGTTTAAATATATGATAGCGAGTGATGAAAATGACTTCCAGGATAGTCCAACGGCCGAGTCATTTTCAGACGACGATAGTAGTACAGATGATGCTACTAAAGACAATCCGTTTAGCGGAGGTGGCAGTGGCCCCGGCAAAACTTCCAAAAAATCCAAAACCCCTGTTTTAGATAACTTCGGAAGAGATTTAACCGCCATGGCAGAAGCCGATAAACTGGATCCCGTAGTAGGTCGTGAGAAAGAAATTGAAAGGGTTTCCCAGATTTTAAGTCGAAGAAAGAAAAACAACCCTTTACTTATTGGTGAACCTGGGGTTGGTAAATCGGCTATTGCTGAAGGTCTAGCACTTAGAATCATTCAACGTAAAGTTTCAAGAATACTGTTTGACAAACGCGTAGTCACTTTAGACCTTGCCAGTTTAGTTGCAGGAACCAAATACCGCGGTCAGTTTGAGGAACGTATGAAAGCCGTGATGAACGAACTTGAAAAGAATGACGACATTATTCTTTTTATAGATGAGATCCACACTATTGTTGGCGCCGGCGGCGCTACAGGAAGTCTTGATGCAAGTAATATGTTTAAACCTGCTCTTGCAAGAGGGGAAATTCAATGTATTGGTGCTACCACTTTAGATGAATATAGACAGTATATTGAAAAAGATGGTGCTTTAGAAAGAAGATTCCAAAAGGTTATTGTTGAACCTACTACGGTAGAGGAAACTATTGAGATCCTTAATAATATTAAAGATAAATACGAAGATCACCACAATGTTTCTTATACCGATGAAGCGATTGAGGCCTGTGTGAAATTAACCAACAGGTATTTAACCGATCGTTTTCTACCGGACAAGGCTATCGATGCTTTAGATGAAGCAGGTTCTCGTGTACACATTACCAATATAGATGTTCCAAAACAGATTTTAGACCTGGAACGCAAACTGGAAGAAGTACGCGAAAAGAAAAATTCTGTAGTTAAAAAGCAGAAATACGAAGAAGCTGCAAAACTTAGGGATGATGAAAAAAACCTTGAGAAAGAATTACAAATAGCCCAGGAAAAATGGGAAGAGGAATCTAAAAAACACAAAGAAACAGTTGACGAAGATAGTGTTGCTGATGTTGTTTCTATGATGACAGGGGTTCCCGTAAATAGAATTGCGCAAACCGAAAGCAATAAACTGGTAGAACTCCCCAAGAAGATAAAAGGAAAAGTAATTGGTCAGGACGATGCGGTTGGTAAAGTTGTGAAAGCCATTCAAAGAAATCGTGCGGGACTTAAAGACCCTAACAAACCAATTGGGTCATTTATATTTTTAGGTCAAACCGGGGTTGGTAAAACACAATTAGCTAAGGTACTTGCCCGTGAGTTATTTGACAATGACGACTCGCTTATTCGAATAGATATGAGTGAATATATGGAGAAGTTCGCTATCTCCAGGTTAATTGGAGCACCTCCGGGATATGTTGGATATGAAGAAGGTGGCCAGTTAACTGAAAAAGTAAGAAGAAAACCTTATGCTGTAATTCTGCTCGATGAGGTTGAAAAAGCCCATCCAGATGTTTTCAATATGCTTCTTCAGGTACTGGATGATGGATATTTAACCGACAGTTTAGGAAGAAAAATAGATTTTAGAAATACAATCATTATTATGACTTCTAATATTGGAGCGAGAAAACTGAAAGATTTCGGTCAGGGAGTTGGATTCGGAACCGCTTCACAACGTTCTCAAGCCGATGAAAATGCAAGAAGTGTAATTGAAAATGCGCTTAAAAAAGCATTCGCACCTGAGTTCTTGAATAGAATTGATGATGTAGTGATCTTTAATAGTCTTGAACGTGAGGATATTCATAAAATTATTGATATTGAATTGACAAAACTATTTAGTAGAATTGGAAGCCTTGGTTACGATATGACCTTAAGTGATAAAGCCAAGGATTTTATTGCTGAAAAAGGATTCGATAAGCAATATGGTGCAAGGCCTTTGAACAGAGCTATTCAGAAATATATTGAAGATGCGCTGGCAGAAGAGATCATCACTTCAAAATTAGCGGAAGGAGATAAAATTTTTATGGATCTCGATGAGGAAAAAAATGAATTAACCATAAAGATTGATAAAAAAATTGAAGAAACAGAATCTTAGGATTTTAGAAGATTATCAATTTTATAAGAGGCTATTTGAAAGATTAATTTCAAATAGCCTTTTTTTAATATAGTCGCTGAATTATATTAAATTTGCCCGAAATTAATCCCTATATTAATGATTACAGAAATAATGGAATTGGAATTTGGGCAGGTGCTTATTTTTCAAAACATCCTTATCGCCGAATTAAATGAAGGCGTACTTTTTAATACAAATAATAATCAGGAATTATTAAATATTGGAAAGGAAGTTTTTCAAAATAAACCTTACGGCTATATCTCTTTACGAAAAAATTCTTATGCCGTAGATCCTCTAGTATATAGGGAATCTGCACGTGCAGAAAACTTAAAAGCCATCGCAGTGGTGAGCGAAAACGAGCTAATTAAATTAAACGCTCATAAAGTAGAACGACAATTCTACAAAGACGCCGATTCTTTTGAAGTTTTTGACAATTTAGAAGAGGCTATAAATTGGATCAAATTTAGAATTTAATCGAAAATATTTTCTTTGAAATTAAACCCCTCCAGATAAGATTTGGCCGCTTTTATATGTGGTGCCATTGTCACATCGGTATGCAGTACAGGAACCACAACTCTAAATTCGTTTAAAACATTCCTTAACATTTCTGAAGTTTCCGCCGGCTCTCTAAAGTGCATAGCTTGCGAAGCATTAAATAATTCAATCGCCAATACACTATTTAAATTTTCTACAACTTTTAAAAGTTTTGTAGCTCCATTAGCACCCATACTCACGTGATCTTCCTGCCCGTTTGAAGAAACAATAGAATCTACTGAAGCTGGAACTGCAAGTTGTTTATTCTGACTAACAATACTGGCTGCGGTATATTGCGGAATCATAAATCCGCTGTTTAATCCAGGATTTTCAACCAAAAATGCTGGTAAGCCGCGAAGTCCGGAAACCAATTGATAAATTCGTCTTTCTGAAATATTGGCGAGTTCAGCTAGTGCGATCGCTAAATAATCCAAAGCTAAAGCCAATGGTTGCCCGTGAAAATTTCCTCCGGAAATAATTTTATCTTCTTCAATAAAAATATTAGGGTTGTCTGTTACCGAATTGATCTCGGTTTTAATGGTTTTTCTTACAAAACTCAAAGTGTCCTTGCTCGCCCCGTGAACCTGGGGGATACATCTAAAACTGTAAGGATCCTGCACATTCTCCTTTTCGCTTTTCGCAATCTGGCTATCATCTAAAAATCTACGAATACGCTCCGCTGTTTTAATCTGTCCCCGATGTGGCCTGGCAAGGTGAACCAACTCATTAAAAGGAGACAAATTACAATCAAAAGCATCTATGGAAACCGAGCTGATAAGATCGGCCAGATAAGATAATTTATAAGATTTCAATAAGGCATAAACCCCATGGGCGCTCATAAATTGGGTGCCGTTTAACAAAGCTAAACCTTCTTTGGATTGTAATTGTAGAGCTTCCCAACCCTGAATTTTAAGCAATTCTTCTCCGCTAATTATTTTATCTTCAAAATACACTTCCCCTTCCCCAATTAAGGGCAAGGCCAAATGAGCAAGTGGGGCAAGATCGCCGGAAGCTCCCAAAGACCCCTGTTCGTAAACTACCGGTAAAATATCAAGGTTATATAAATCGATAAGTCTTAAAACGGTTTCTAAGGCGATCCCTGAATTCCCATAGCTTAAAGATTGAATTTTCAGCAATAGCATCAGCTTCACAATCTCTTTGTTAACTTTATCTCCGGTTCCGCAGGCATGCGATTTTACCAGGTTTTCCTGAAGTTCGGTTAGTTTACCCGGACTTATTTTCACATTGCATAAAGCCCCAAAACCGGTGTTGATTCCATAAATTGGGGTTTCGCTTTCAGTAATTTTTTTGTTTAAGTATTTTCTTGATTTTCGGATATTACATTCAGCTTCTTCACTAAGCGCCAATTTCATTTTACTCCTCAATATATCTTCTATGGTTTCCAAATCCAAAATGGCTGAACTGATATAATGGTGAGACTGCATAAATTATGGTTTTAGGTAATGAAGTTTAATGTTAAAGCCTTTACATTTAAGTATTCGCAGGCCTAATCAGGTTTTTTGAAATGAATGATTTTTGATCTAAAAAGGGTTCTAAATTTTGAATTCACTATTAAATCAAATCCACTTAAATTTCTGCGCCAAAATTCTTATTTCTACTAACGTAATCCAAATTTAAAACTAAATTTTTAAGATATTTTCAAAAAATAACTTAAACAATTGTAAAAGCCGATTTAGACATGATCTTCATCTTTCTTTAGAGCAAGGAAAGCTCTCCCTAAATTATCGCTAATATCTCCGGAAAGCAAAGCTTCGTATCCTCTTTCTTCAGCGCAAATATCACCTGAAAGTCCATGTACATAAACACCTAAAATTGCTGCAACAAGCGGTTCATATTTTTGAGACATCAAACCTGCAATAATTCCTGAAAGCACATCTCCACTTCCCGCTGTTGCCATTCCGGGATTGCCGGAATTGTTTATATAGGTGTGTTTCCCGCTAAAAACAAAGGTATGTGCTCCTTTTAAAACCACTATCACCTTATATTTTTTCGTGAAATCCTCGATCTTATCAATCTTTTCAAAATCATCCTCCCATTTTCCAATAAGCCTTTCCAGTTCTTTGGGATGAGGCGTTAAAACCGATTTTTTTGGGAGCAATTCCAAAAGTTCATTATTTTCAGAAAGCATATTTAATCCATCAGCATCAATAAGCATGGGATTTTCAGTTTTTTCTAATAACTTTTTGAAGGCATTTACGGTTTTAGAAGATTTACCGGCGCCCATCCCAAAACAAATAACATCTGGTTCGAGATCGGTATCTATATTGGTGAGTTCGTTATCATCTTCATCGGTAATTACCATAGCTTCCGGAAAGCTCGTTTGTAAAATATTGTAACCGCATTTTGGCACAAAAACACTACATAATCCAGCACCTGCCCTTAGCGTAGATTTAGCTGAAAGCACCATACTTCCAATTTTCCCATAGCTTCCTCCTACTACAAGACTGTGGCCATAGTCACCTTTATGGCTATTTCTATTACGCGGTTTATAAAATTGCCTGGCTTCACGCTTACCTATTAGTTGAGCCATAGCTTTAACCTCTTTCAAATATTCGCGGTCCAAACCAATATCCAGAACCTGCATTTCCCCCACATATCTCATCGTTTGCGGCAGAAAAAACACAATTTTTGGAGTTTGGAAAGTCAGGGTATAATTCGCTTTAATCACTGAGGCATCTTTTGCAGGTGCTTTATCCGGGAACAAACCAGATGGCATATCTAAAGCCAGACAAAAGGCTCCAGATTCATTTATATGTTCCAGTAATTCTGCAAGCCATCCCTCTGCTGGTCGGTTTAGGCCAATTCCAAAAATCGCGTCTACCACGAAATCACCGGGAGAAATTTCAGGAAAATCTTCTTTTCGTTTTATCAGTTCAGGCCAGGTGTGGCTTTCCTTTTTATAACGATCGGAATTCACCAGAAAATCATCAGAGCGCTTATCGCTGTAATTCACCACATAAACTTTCACCTTATAGCCGTATTTATGCAGTAAACGCGCTACTACAAGTCCGTCGCCACCGTTATTCCCTATTCCGCAGAAAATTTTAATATTGATATCTGCACCTTCCAGCCTTGTGTGAATTTCGTTAAATACCAGGCTCGCCGCCCGCTCCATCAAACGCGTACTTGAAATTCCTTCATTTTTAAGTGTGACTTCGTCGGCTTCGCCTAATTGTTCTGCGGATAATATTTTCATAATTGGCTTCGTTGAAATTTTCATTCATAAAATTACAAATTAATGCCTGAAAGCTTCGGCTTAAAAAATTAATCTAAACTTAAATTTCAAATGGATTTGCCAATAAAAGTTTAATTCAAAGACTTTATTACCTGGGAAACTAAGCCCTGCTCCATTATTCCAAGGATTCTTCACAAAAAGCCCTTTTTAATATTGTATTCAAAGTGAAATCAATAAATTTGCGCAAATTTTAGATAAAATGAAAGAAGTTGCCCTCGCTGCCAGACATAAAGAACTAAATGCCAAAATGGTACCTTTTGCAGGTTATAATATGCCTGTTTCCTATGAAGGTGTAAATATTGAACATCAAAACGTTCGTGAGAAATTAGGTGTTTTTGATGTTTCCCATATGGGAGAATTCCTTATCACCGGTGATAAGGCACTGGAACTTATACAAAAGATTACTACCAATGATGCTTCAAAACTGGTAGACGGGAAAGCACAATACACCGTGATGCCTAATGAAACCGGCGGAATTGTAGACGATTTAATCATTTACAGGATTAATTCTGAAAAATATTTACTGGTAGTAAATGCTTCTAATATTGATAAAGACTGGAACTGGATCTCGCAGCATAATACGATGGATGCTACAATGCGTGATATGTCAGACGAATTTTCGCTTTTAGCAATTCAGGGGCCAAAAGCTGCCGAAGCAATGCAATCTTTGACAGATGTAGACCTTTCTAATATGAAATTTTACACTTTTGAAGTTGCCGAATTTGCGGGAGTAGATAAAGTGATAATTTCAGCTACAGGTTATACCGGAAGCGGCGGATTTGAGATCTATTTCAAAAACGAAGATGCCGAGCAAATTTGGGATCGTGTGATGGAGGCCGGAAAAGACTTCGGAATAAAACCCATAGGACTGGCTGCACGTGATACTTTAAGACTGGAAATGGGCTTTTGTCTCTACGGAAATGATATTGACGAAACCACTTCCCCTATTGAAGCTAAATTAGGCTGGATCACCAAATTCACCAAAGACTTTATTAATTCTGAAGCATTAAAGAAAGAAAAAGAAGAAGGGCCAAAACGAAAGTTGATCGCATTTGAAATGGAAGAGCGTGGAATCCCACGCCAGGGTTACGAAATTGAAGATGAAGATGGCAAGGTTATTGGCGAAGTAACTTCGGGGACAATGTCACCATCGCTGGAAAAAGGAATAGGCTTAGGCTACGTGCCTGCTGAAGTTGCTAAATTTGGCAACAAGATTTTTATAAAAGTTAGAAAGAAATCCATTCCGGCCGTACAGGTGAAATTGCCCTTTTATAAAGGATAATTTTTGGAACGAATTTTAATTTTAGGAGCAAGCGGCTTTATAGGCAATGCCTTATATAAAGAACTGTGCTCCTTTTTTGATACCCACGGAACCTATCATACTGCAAACCGCGTTTTTGAGGAAAATCATCAGTTTCACCATTTTGACATGGAAACTGAAAATATTGAAATCCTGCTTCAAAATATAAAGCCTACAATAATTATCTCCGCTGTTCGGGGAAATTTTGACGCCCAAATTATCGCGCATTTTGAAATAATCAACTATATCCTTACCCATAAGTGTAAATTGCTTTTTATTTCATCGGCCAATGTATTTGATGCTTTTACCAATTTTCCCTCTTATGAATACGATAAGACTTTATCGCAAAGTATTTACGGCAGGTTTAAAATTAAAATTGAAAATGCACTGCTAAGACTTCCAAACGATAAATACAACATCTTACGTTTGCCCATGGTTTTTGGCCAAAATTCTCCCCGGATCAAGCAAATTAAAACGCTTATAGATTTAGGGGAAGCTATAGAGGTTTTTCCAAACGTGGTAATTAATGTTACTGAAATTGAAAAAGTAACCCAGCAAATTCATTATATCATTAATCGTAAAAAACAAGGGGTTTTTCATCTAGGCAGCACCGACCTGGTTCATCAAAAAGATTTTATTGAAGAAGTTTGCGAAGTTCTAGGACATAAGAACCTTATTTTTAAAAATATCTACGATTCTAATTTCGATCGGTTTTTAGCGGTTTTACCCAAAGAAAATATCTTACCCAAAAACCTGCAGGTTTCAGTACAACAGGTCACAAAGGCTTCAGTAAAGAACTAGGTGTTAATCTTGTACTAAAAGTGATATAGATTAAAAATTCAGGCTTTAGATGCTTAAATTTAAAGAACTAATCACTAAAAATTATTAAGATGAAAAAGCTTAGCGAAGACGAAATCAATAAAAAGTTGGAGAGTCTTGAAGGATGGGTCTACAAGGATAATGCAATTCATACATCTTTTCAGTTTGCTAATTTTAAAGATGCTTTTACGGTAATGATGCGTATTGCTTTTGAAGCTGAAGCCCAGGAACACCATCCTAACTGGGGAAACGTGTACAACGAACTGGAAATCTCACTTTCCACCCACGATGCAGATGGGATAACCGAAAAGGATTTTAAGCTGGCAAAAGCTATTGAAGAAATAGTAGAGGCTTCAGCTTAGTTTCAGAAAAAATATTTTAAAATTTAAAGCTTCCAATTTTCAAATTGAATTGGAAGCTTTTTTATATTTTTGTCTCAATTTTTTATTCAGAATAAATGGGAAGAGCATTTGAATTTAGAAAGGCGCGTAAGATGAAACGCTGGTCTGCAATGGCCAAAGCCTTTACCCGTATTGGAAAAGATATCGTTATGGCCGTTAAAGAAGGCGGACCCGATCCTGATACCAATGCAAAACTAAGGGCGGTTATCCAAAACGCGAAGAGCGTGAATATGCCCAAAGACAATATTGAACGTGCCATTAAAAGGGCTAGTGATAAAAGTCAGGGCGATTATAAAGTTGTACTGTTTGAAGGTTACGCCCCCCACGGAATCGCTGTGTTGGTAGAAACCGCTACCGACAACAATAACCGTACTGTTGCCAATGTTCGTTCTCATTTTAATAAATGTGACGGAAACCTGGGAACTTCAGGATCTGTAGAGTTTATGTTTGATCATACCTGTAATTTCAGGTTGAATGCTGAAGGATTGGACGTGGAAGAACTGGAACTGGAATTTATAGATTTTGGGGCTGAAGAAGTTTTTGAAGATGAAGATGGAATTCATATTTATGCGCCCTTCGAATTTTTTGGAGCGATCCAAAAAGAACTGGAAAACCGGGAAATCGAAATACTTTCTTCAGGGTTTGAAAGAATCCCACAGGTAACAAAACCACTTTCAGCAGAAGAAGCCGCTGATGTTGAAAAACTACTGGAAAGACTGGAAGAAGACGACGATGTACAAAATGTATATCATACTATGGAAGAAACCGAGGATTAGTTTTCTTCAGTATAAAACGTAAAAAAGCTATTTGGGATTATTCTTTAATCGTCAACCTGAACTCGTTTCAGAGCCTGCTCCGATAATTTTTCGGAGTTCTAACATATTAGATTCTGAAACGAGTTCAGAATGACGGCCTAAGAAATTTGATTCCCAAACAGCTTTTTAAATTTAATGCTCGCCCCTATCGTGTTTGGTAGGCTGACCTTTTCTGCGTTTCTTTTCTTCTTCCAGAAGCGAAAGTTCACGACCGGTTTGTCCTTTTACAGATGTATTTTCCTGTGCCCTTCTCAATAAGTACGGCACTACTTCCCGTACCGGTCCGAAAGGCAGTAATTTAGCTGAATTATAACCTTTTTTGGCCAAGTTATAACTAATATGATCACTCATCCCGTACAACTGGCTAAACCAAATACGATCGTCGTCTAAAGGTAATCCTTTGTCTTCCATACTTTGCAGCGCAAGATAATTACTCACCTCATTATGAGTTCCTATAAATAAGTGAATATCCTGAAGATTTGCTAAACAATAAGACATCACACTGTTAAAGTTAACATCTGTTGCTTCTTTGTTTTCGCAAATTGGTGAAGTATAATTGTATTTTTTGGCGCGCGCATTTTCCTTCTCCATATAAGCTCCGCGTACAATCTTAGCTCCGACTTTAAATCCTTCTTTTTTAGCTCTTTCGTGTAAAGCTTTCACATATTCCAATCTGTCCCAACGGTAACACTGGAAGGTATTATAAATAAGGATTTTGTCCTTATTATATTTCTTCATCATTTCCTCCATCAACTCATCGGCTGCGAGTTGCATCCAGCTTTCCTCGGCATCGGCATATAATCTTACGTTGTTATCGTAAGCACATTTACAAAGGCTATTAACTCTTTCCTTAACACGTTCCCATTCTTCTTTTTCGTCATCACTAAGATTAATACGCTCCGTGATTTTTTCCCAGATAGCAAATCTTCCTATTCCGGTTGGTTTAAAGAGAGAAAATGGTAATTCATCACTTTCCGCAGCGAATTTTATCAACTTCATTTTCTTATTTAAAGCAGAATCAAATTGTTCTTCAGTTTCCTTCCCTTCTACCGAGTAATCAAGGATGCTATGCAGTTTTTTAGAATACATTTCCTTGGTAAGTGGCTTACAATCCTCTTCGGTTATACCACCACAAAACTGTTCAAAAATTGTCTTTTTAATCAGTCCCTCTACCGGCAGGTGTAGTTTTAAAGAAAATTTGGTCAACCAGGAACCAACGTCAACCAACTGCTTTTTATTCATCATGCTAAACAAAAAGATAGCACGATCCAGCTCTAAATCGGTTTTTAATTTAAAAGCTGTTTTAGTGTCGTTAAAGATTTTTCTATTAATCATGAGCGTGTCTTAAGTGCCGCAAATATAATTATTGAAGTTTGATTTTATTATGAATATTTCTGCTTATTTTCGAAGCCGAATCACAAATGCTAAAAACGTCAAGAACTATGTCTAATATGGCAGTTAATGGGCCGGTTTACTTCCAGGAAGACGGCTTTCTCCAAATAAATGCTTATTTAAAGGAATCAAAACCTTCTAAAGTCTTTATTTTAGTAGACAATAACACACATCGTGATTGCCTGGCTGTTTTCCTTCAGAAGATTGAAGCTTCCGAGAATTTTGATATTTTAGAAATTGAAGCCGGTGAAATCAATAAAAATCTAGAGACCTGTACCGGTTTATGGAATGCCCTTTCTGAATTAGATGCCGATCGTAAAAGCCTGATGATAAATGTTGGTGGTGGCGTGGTAACCGATCTTGGCGGATTTGTTGCTTCAACTTTTAAACGTGGCATTAGTTATATAAACGTACCCACCAGCTTACTGGCTATGGTAGATGCATCGGTTGGCGGAAAAACCGGTGTTGATCTCGGGAACTTAAAAAATCAAATTGGGGTTATTAACCATGCAGAAATGGTGATAATTGATCCCTCATTTCTGGCTACCTTACCGCAAACCGAAATGCGAAGCGGTCTTGCTGAAATTTTAAAACACGCCCTAATTAGCAGCGAAACTTACTGGAATAAGGTGACTAATCTAAGTGAACTTACTTTAGATGACCTGGACGAGATCATTAAAGAATCGGTAGAGATTAAATCTAAAGTAGTTACCGAAGATCCCGAAGAAAACGGATTACGAAAAACACTAAATTACGGCCACACACTTGGTCATGCTATAGAGTCCTATTTTTTGACACATTCAGAAAAAACTACTTTACTTCATGGAGAAGCCATAGCTGTTGGGATGGTATTGGCCACTTATATTTCTAAAGAACTGCAGGATTTCCCTGAAGATAAACTAAAGGAAATCACTAATAAAATTCTGGATATTTATGAACGTGTTGAATTTTCAGAAGAAGATATTCAGCAAATCATAGATTTGATGAAATACGACAAGAAAAATTCCCACGGAAATATAAATTTTGTACTGCTAAAAGATATTGGCGACACAGTGATAGATTGCAAAGTTCCTAATGAACTAATTTGGAATGCTTTTGAATATTACAGGAAAGCTTGATTTATAATATAAAAACAGTATTTTTAAAACCTACTAACTACATCCTCATAAACTTTTATTTATGAAAAGAATTATTGTTGACTACAAGAAACTAACTCCAGAGATCCTCGGACTTCTAGTGGAGAAATATCCCGACGGATACGACGATGACCAAATTATTGCATTTAAAAACGCAAAAAACGAAAAGATTGAAGCAGTTGAGGTAAAAACTGAAGATGCTATATACCTGGTGAAGGTAAGTACACGCCTTGAAAATACTATGGCTAATTTTGACGAAGAGGACTATGATGATGCAGATTACAACGAACCTATTGTAGAAATCCCAGAAAAGGACGAAGAGGAAGAAGACAAGTCATAGTGAACTGTTAACTGAGTTCTGTATTAAAATTTAGAAGGGATTTTTCTTTAGGAAGGATCCCTTTTTTCATTTAAATGTATTGGATTCACCGAATCATTCTGGATTAAATGAATCAGGTAACCGAATAGGTCACATTTTATTTGATATGAAACTAAAAAAAATGATCCCCAGTTTTACTTAAAAAACTGAAAATCATTTATTTAGGTGTTTTTTTGATGTATTTTGATACTCAAAAAGTCGGGGTGGCAGAACGCTTTTAAAACGCTGAAAACCCCAGTATTTATACGGTTTCACGCAGTTCCAATTTTTGAACTCACGATTAACTCAAAATTTAAATAGAACGTATTGGTGCAGTTTGATATTCTGACCTAACCAAATATACAAATAAATGGAGTAGTAATGCGCTCATATTATTGAAGGAAATTAAAAGTTCCGACTCCAAAAATAAATTAAGGATTATAGCATCGAACCTGTTCAATCCGGAAAGTTTATAACAAGATCCAATTTACTTTTTTCATCTGGAGCATTTTCCTTTTGCCGGCGAAAAGAAAAAATAGTGAAGATCAGGATGAAACGGTTTATTCTGAATTTTTATTTACTTCTTCCAGTGCCATCGCATTACCTTTTGATGCTTCTATATCTTCAAGCTTTAAAATTATAGAGGAGCTATAAATAGCAAAGCGGTTTATGCGCTCCGGTTAATTTCAAAGCTTGTTTTTTTAGCATTGAAAGGTAAGGTGATGTAAGAAGGGTTTTAAAGAAATTATGAAATCCTGATCGGTGAATTTAAGTCACCGCCTAGCGGACTTGAGTCAAAAAGCTTATTTGGTATTATACTTCGCGTACTTTATATTCTAAGCTTTTTTAGAAAACTTCAGCAACTTGTCTGTCGTACTTGTTTTTAGTTGAACCCTTTATTTTGTCATAATGGATACTATTTTAATACTTACTGGCTACCGCCATCTTTATTTTACTGACCTTTCCAGACGGGTATATCCAGTAGGGTGGATATTTTTTTAAAGTTTCAAATTTAAAAGCCCTGTAAAATCAGGCCTTTGTTAAAAAAGAAATCGAATAACATCGCTCTGCGTGTTACCCTCTTGCTATTCGATTTCGTCCCGTGGGCGGGACAAAATTTTCATACATCTTGGTTTGCACCAACTGCATTTCTTTAAAAGAAGTTTTAATTTTTATTATTTAATTTAATTCTCAAAGAGTCCATATCACTTGAAATTTTGGAATCAATCACCCGGGCATAAATTTGAGTAGTAGATAATTTTGTATGTCCTAAAAGCTTAGATACTGTTTCAATAGGAACACCATTGGCTAAGGTTACCGTTGTTGCGAATGTATGCCTAGCGGCGTGGAAACTAAGTTCTTTATTTATCTTTACCTCTTTAGTGATTTCGCGTAAGTACTGGTTGGTTTTCTGGTTGGAATAGACCGGAAGTAAAACATCACTGGAACAAACCTTTGGATGGTCCTGGTACTTTTCAAGAATTCGTTCAGCTTCTTCTAACAGCGGGATTCTCAGCATCGTATTAGTTTTGATCCTTCGGGTGTAGATCCACTTATTCCCATCAACACCTATCTGAATATGCTTTTTCTTTAGCTCCTTGACATCGCCATATGGCAATCCAGTATAACAGCAGAACACAAAAATATCTCGGTTGATATTGTGAGTAGACCTTTTAAATTTTTTGTTTTTTATTTTTTGTAATTCCGCTTTGGAAAGATAGACCATATCCACCTGGTCAAAACGGAGTTTAAACCTTTTGGTTGGGTTCTTTTCAATCCAGTCCAAATCTTCGGCAAGGCGCATTAATTTTTTAAAGCGTTCCATATGTTTCATGACTCCATTATTTTGGAGGCTGGGCAAGCCCCTTAAAAAACTTTCAAAGCTCAATGTAAATTGGTAATCAACCTGTTTTAAATAAATATCCGAAGTATGATACTGGTCTTTTAAAAAATCTTTGAGGTAGTTTTCCGTAGTAGTATAGTTTTTCATAGTCCCATACTTTAAAACCTTACCCATTTTCTCTTTGTGATATTTGATCAAATAGATTAGCGTATAATGTTGCTGATCACTCCCCAGAAATCTAGCTTTGACCGTCTGTGCCGTTATCAGCAGTCCTTCTTTTAAAAGACTGTCCTGGGTTTTATAGAGCTGCACCTTGGTTTCATCAATTTTTTTATTGATTACCCGGCTTTCAGAACTGTTACCAATAAGT
>NZ_JAIQZA010000024.1 GCF_020164485.1 Salegentibacter tibetensis | reverse complement strand
AAATGACTGACTGTGTGTGAGCCTTTTCGTTGATAACTCATAGCTCGAAAATATAGATTTTTTCGCAATACTAAAGTGCTGCAATAAAATTGCAGGGTTTAAATCCCTTTTTTGAGACCAATTAAAACGATTTGCAGCCGAAGTGGCTGCGAATAATATGATCGCAGTAAAATTTTCTTGTTTCATTTCGCAGAATTATTTTTACTGAAATTAGAAAAAATGTATTGGTTAACTCCAAAACTCTGGTTAAACTTTTAGTGTCGATTTCAAAAAGCCTTATCTTGCCCATGCAATCGCAATAAGTAACTATGCTGTATATATTACATCATCCTGAAGATAAGGAAAAAGTGGAAAAAGATATTTTCCCCTTGTTAGAAAATACCGAAAAACAGACAATAGATTATCCTGATACAGATTTTGAAGCTAAAAAAAATGATATTATAGTAACTTATTTAAGCGATGAGTTTTTAAGGGAGTTTTTACCAAGAGCGGCAAAGAAAAATTTAAAAATTGGCATTCTACCTCATCCTGAAAATACATATACAACTAAGGGTTTAGGTATTTCCGATGATCCCGAAACAGTTTTGGAAGAGATTCTTGAGAATGAGGAGGTACATAAATTAGATATGCTCTATTGCAATGATATTCCCGTATTCCAATCGGTTAATATTGGTAATGTTTTTATTTTTACTGAAGACCACCAGAACAATAATTTCTTCCGGGAAGTTTTTTCTTTCTTTAAAAATATCCGACGTTTATCCTCCCTTTCCCATAATTCATACGAAATCAGTTCAGAGGATGAAAAAATTATCCAAACCTCGGCATTGGGAATTATAGTTGTAGAACATGCTTTTAGTTCAGTTGTAGCAAAAAGATTAGTGTCAGGCAGTTCTTTAAACGATGGAATGTTTACCGCGCTTATTATTTCGCCCAC
This sequence comes from Salegentibacter tibetensis, assembly GCF_020164485.1. Taxonomy (GTDB): domain Bacteria; phylum Bacteroidota; class Bacteroidia; order Flavobacteriales; family Flavobacteriaceae; genus Salegentibacter; species Salegentibacter tibetensis. The sequence goes on along the minus strand of NZ_JAIQZA010000024.1, from coordinate 64,786 downwards.
CAATTTATTACAACTAATATGGTTTTTATTACGCAGTTTAATTCCGGGAAGAAAGCAATTAGATAAAACTCCTTATTTTATTGGAAGAATAAAAACCCCCAATTTAAGTATCAAAAATACTTCTTCAATTAAATTTACTGTAGATGGTGAAAAAGAAGAGACCGAAAAAATAACACTCAGGGTAGAACAGGAATCACTTTGCCTTGTACAGGCAAGTAAATATTGCACCGAAAAAGAGGAAGCCAACCTTAAAAAAAGTAATAAAACCGATACCCTACCTACCGGCGAAAAACGTGAGGAACTAACCAAACGTACCATCCCTATTTTGCCAAGAGCGACCACCGAAGAATTTCAGGAGTTATTTAAGGTGTTACGCGAAAACTCAAAATCCAGTTCCATTTATGTGGTGATGATGATCCTTTCAACACTTATCGCCACTTTCGGACTTTTCGCTAATTCTTCCCCGGTGATTATTGGTGCGATGATCCTGGCACCCATTATTTCGCCTATCGTATCTTTTGCTATGGGAATGGTACGTTACGATACCAATATGCTTAAACGCGGAATTATAACTATTCTTATTGGTACGGGAGTTTCGTTATTATTCTCGTCAGGGGTTACCCTTATAATACCCATAAAACTAATTACTTCTGAAGTAGACGCCCGGCTCTCTCCCACCCTTCTGGATATGGGAATTGCGGTGGCCTCTGGTGTGGCTGCAGCATACGCGCACGCTAAAGAAGGTATTGCAAAAAGCCTTGCGGGAGTTGCTATTGCAGTTGCCCTGGTACCACCATTGGCAGTGGCTGGAATTGGAATTGGCTGGTGGGACTGGGATGTGTTTTCCGGAGCATTTTTATTGTACCTAACCAACCTCGCCGGAATTATCATGTTTGCAGGAATTACGTTTCTTATCCTGGGCTTTGCTCCTTTTAAAAGAGCCAAGCTTGGTTTGATTTACACCCTGATTTTAATTGGTATGGTGATGGTGCCGCTCTCCCTTTCATTTAACCGAATTAAGAAAGAAGCCAGCATTACCCGGGAGTTAGAAGGTTCTACAGTTAACGAATTGGTAATTAGAAACGTAAAAGTAAGGTTTGGGGATCCACTAAGGGTTTCCCTAACACTTGTAGGACCAGAAAATCTGGATGGAAATCAACTTCGGGAAATCAAAGAAAAACTAGAAGAAGATATTGGTGAACCTATTAGTCTGGAAGTAATTACTGCCCGGGGATTTTAGGAAATGTGGAATAAATCTACACTTCTGTAGAATTAATCACACCTACTCCAAACTTGGGCCACTCCTGCAAAAATAGTATTCGGAATTCGCTAAGTCCTTAGGTGTTGTAAGACCTCAAGGCCACCCTGTTTTTCAGCGCTTTGTTATTGGTTAACCTATATCAATTAGCCTACCAATAATGAAATTTCTAAAAATTAAGATTTTTTTTACTTTTTGATGAATTGGCTTAAAAGTTGAATAACTCTGGCTGGAATAAAATTTTCCAATAAAAAAATTGCAAGAATATGAAGAGATCAATACTATTACTCTTTTTAATCAGCTTTATTTCTACCAATCTAATTAGTCAGAATTATTCTTACGACAGTATTTACCAACCCATTCCGGGAATAACAGGTAAAGCCCAATTTACTTACAAACTTGCCAATGAGGATAAGAAAATAAAAGACGGTGAATTTACTTTTGTAAGAGAAAACAAGGATAGTTTAGCAGAAACATCTGCTACCTACAATTTCTGGGAAGGAAATTACGAAAACAACCAAAAAGTTGATAATTGGAGCTATGAAATTAAGCACCATATCGTAAAAATAAATGAAATTTCAGATGTAGAACTGGATTACGATATTCTTACTGAAGATGAAACCATAAAACTATCTTATAAAGATGGTTACCCTGAGGGAGATGTTTTAATGGAAACTATCCTGTATAATGATGGCAACCGTGTTAAAACCCTGGAATACCTAAAAACCCAATTTCAGAATCAAAGAATGACGGGAAGGTTCGATTATATTGTTGCAAACAGGGATAACGATAGTATTTCAGTTATAGGAAATATGGTTAATGGTTTAATGGATGGAATCTGGGAGTTTAATTATTTCGCAGAAGATCTTCAGGAAATTAGAACTTACGAGAGAGGCGTTTTATTAAGCCTGGAGCGCAATAGAAATGGTAGAACAATTGAGGAAATTGAGTATCCGTTAAGCGAAGGCTTGCAAGCGGCATTGGCCAATGAGCAAACAGACGTGGAGCTGGCAAACCGCCCTTTAAGCTTAATCTTTAGTGATGGTTACCCAAGAACGTCCAAATATATTCAAGCCCAGAAAAAAGGTGAAAAACTAATTCAGAATATTTTCAAGGCTATATTTAAATACGATCCCCAGATAGATCCGATGGAGCAGCTTCCATTAGGTGCTAACCGCGCATTTTACCCACTTAGTTCTGAAGAAGAAAACGCCCTGGAAGAATGGAAGGAAATTGAAAATAAATACCGAAAAAATATTGATAGCATCACCAATCTGGAAATTGAAAATCTAAACCTTGTTAAGAATAATGATATTCAAAGAGCTTTAAAATGGAAGCAGAAACAAGACTCTCTCAATGAATATATAAAACCCTGGAACGATATTCTTTATAAAGACCAATTGCCATTTTACAACCGTAAAGGTTTATTGATTGATTATGCCAAAAAATTATTAGCTAAGGATACTATTAAAGTTGGAGGCGAAAAAATTATTTATGATTACACAAATGAACTGGAATCAGAAAACTTTTTGCTGTATGTTACCGAAAATTTTAAAGAAAGAAATAAGCTGGCAGACAGTCTAATATTAAATCTAACTTCAGCAATAGAAGATTTACGATTGGATCAGGAAATTGGACGTTTAAATGATGAAATTTCTCGTATTAGAAAAAATACAGACGAGCTATACAGCAATAAACTTGAAGACGAATCTCTCAATAAAATCGTAAAGCAAACCAAGAACAATTTTTACCGGGATAGCTTACCACAATTAGTGAATAGTTTCCTAGAAGATGCCGAAGATGATGCATTGCAGATAGAGCGCGGTAATAGGATTATAAGACAATTAGGTCTTCTGGAAACAATATGGGAAACAGGAGAGCGCATTACTAAACTTGAAGGCAAAATAGACACTCTTTATACCGAATATACTTTTGACCCCTTCACTTATAGTGACCAGGTGCCGGTTAGAAAAAAGAAAAGCCTATACAACGAGATCAACAACACTATTATTCAAGGTTTAAAAGAACAGGCCTGGGATGCATATCGCGATCCTGAAGAGGTGCTAAGAAAATTGAACTCTATTCAACGAATGCAAGACAGGTTAGTTTTTATGATAGATAAAAACACAAAAAGCTTAGAAAGAAAATTACGTAGAACCGACTCTTTTGATGAGAAATTAGAGCTACTTAGAAGCCTGTAATGAAGAAAATATACACGCTGATTTTTTTAGTGTTAATTGGGTATTCTTCTTCAGCACAAGAAGAAAACCAAGCATCACTTTTAAATAATGATTACGAAAAAGAATTCACACACACCACGGGGCTTTGGACGGGATTATATACCAAGTACCGGCTTAATGAAAAACTGTTTTACTACGGGGAATATCATTTTAGACGAAGAAATAATTTTGTGAACGATATGGCTCAAATCTACTTAAGATTTGGGCTCACCTATTTAATAAATCCAAAAGTAGAACTTACCGCCGGTGTCGTAACACCTTTTTACTGGGCTCCGGAACAGGATCTTGCAAACCAGGATAATATAGTACCACAATACAGGCTATGGCAACAAATGGTTTTAGTACAGCCTTTTGATAGATTGAAACTTTACCATCAATTTAGGTTTGAGCAAAGATGGAGAAGGGATTATATTGAAGATTCGCCATTTGATCTAACCTATAGATTTAGGTATAAGATAACGGCTTATTACCCATTAAATAATTACAAACTTGTCAATAACACCCTGTTTCTTTCGTTTTATGAGGAAGTTTTTGTACAGGCCGGAAAAACAATCACCTACGATTATCTAGAAGATAACAGGATGTTCCTTGGCCTTGGCTATATATTAAACCAAAACATTCAATTTCAGGTAGGTTATATGTGGACTTTTAGATACAAAGACGGCCCTAACAGTTTTGAACACAGACACATACCTAGAATAAGTATTTATCACAATTTAGATTTTCACCGGATGAGAATAGAGAAACAAAAAGAAAAAATTAGGGTTTTAGACCAGGAATTTTAACGATGGTCTAAAATTGAGTTAAGTTTCTCTAAAAAATAGAAATTAAGTTCTAATATCTTTTGAATCACACTATGCTATCTTTAGATTGCACCCCATTAAAAACTTTAAACAAAGATTATGATTAAATCAAAGAAGATTGCAGGTTTATTATTTGCTTTTGCATTAGGAACAGCAAGTGTATTTGCACAGACACAACAGCTACCGCAGCAACAGCAACAAGCCGTAGAAGTAGATGTTAGTGATGAAGAGCTTTCTAAATTTGCTGATGCTTACCAGATGATAAGAATGGTAAACCAAAAAGCGCAGCAGGAGATGGCGAAGAAAGTAGAAGATAGCGGATTTGACATTCAACGTTTTAATGAAATTCACCAGGCTTCTTTAGATCCAAATGCCGAAGTTGAAGTAACTAAAGAAGAAAAAACCAAGCACGCAGAGGTAGTTGCAGAAATTGAAAGTATGCAAGGCGAATTCCAGGAAGAAATGGAAAGTGCTATTTCAGAACAAGGTCTTGACATTCAGCGTTATGAAAAGATTGCTATGGCACTTCAGACCGATACTGAATTACAACAGAGATTACAGCAGTTAATGCAAGGATAATTTCTGAACATTTCTTAGAAATTTATAAAAAAAGACCACCTTTCAAAGATGGTCTTTTTTTATGTTTAATTTATAACTTCATTTTTGGTATAAACTGCAACTATGCTATATTTTTAGCCAGATACCAATAATAATTTAATTTGAAACCTACTCCTAAAATATATCTTATATTAATTATGACAATCCTGTTAAGTCAATGGGATTGTAGCACCCTCTATGCGCAAAAAACAATGAAACAAAAAGACAGCTTAATATTTGAAAATAAAATAGTCCCAGATGAAATCTGGAGGGAAACTTATGTGGCACTTTCTCATTACCCAGAATTAAAAGACACGCCTATTGAATTCAAATTCAAATCCAAGATCCAAAAATCTTTTATGCAGGCGCAGCCAAAAGTTTCGGGTTTACTAAAGAATAAAAAGAAGCGTTCTTACTTTGTGATGATTAGCGAACACATAAAAATTGAAGATGAAGTCTTTGATGTTAAAAATGTACCATCAGAAGTATTAATAGGATGGATTGGCCACGAATTGGGCCACATTATGGATTACCGTGAACGCAGTGCTTTTAATATGGTTTGGTTTGGAATTAAATACCTTACCTCAAAAAGGTATATTCAGGAAGCAGAGAGAGCTGCAGATACCTACGCTGTAAACCACGGCCTTGGTAAGTATATTATTGCTACTAAAGATTTTATCCTGAATCACACTCATCTGGCCGATGCTTATAAAGCAAGAATCAAGAAGCTTTATCTCTCACAGGAAGAAATTATGGCACTAATTGATGAAATAGACGAAGCCAACGATTAAGCCGTCTGCTCCTTTACAAACTTTTCCCATTTAGCAAACTTCTCCTCGTTCATTACTTTCTCCATTTTCACCTGTCCGCCTTTTTTCTTATTGGCGGCGCTCCATTCAGGAAAAATTTCCGGGTGAATTTTTGTTACCTTAACGCCTTTTAATGCTTTAGAACGAGCAACCTTATAATTCTTATTGGCATTTTTTAAAGATTCATCCAAAGCTTCCGTCAACTCCTCTTCGGAAGTATCACCTTCAGTTCCTAAATACCAGTGGTGATGAAATTCCCCATCAATTCTTACGGCTGCCAGGGTAAATTCAGGAATTTTAATATCGAATTTATCTTCAAGCTCCTGCACCGCATCATTCATTTTATTTACAGAAAGCTGGGAACCAACTACATTTAGGAAAAACTTGGTCCTTCCAGTGATCTTTATTTCATGGCGGGCTACATCGGTAAATTTAATGGTATCCCCAATTAAATACCTCCAGGCACCAGAAACCGTACTAATTAAAAGAATATAATCTTCTTCCTCCTTTACTTCTGAAATTGAAATTACAGGCGCATCTTTAGATATAGATCCATCCTGATTTACATATTCAGCTTTAAACGGAACAAATTCAAAATAGATCCCATTATTGAGAGCAAGTTTCATGGAATGCGTTTCCGGCCTTTGCTGGTAAGCTATAAAACCTTCAGAAGCCAGGTAGGTATCAATTATAATAATTGGATGTTTTAAAAGTGCATTAAAGCTTTTTTCATAGGGTTCAAAAGCCACCCCACCAGAGGTATAGACCTTTAGATTTGGCCAGATCTCGTGAATATTATCAACTTTATGATATTCAATAACCTTCTTCATCATTAATTCCAACCAGGAGGGAATTCCGCTTAAAGCACCAATATCCCAGTTCCTGGCATTTTCAGCAATGCGTTGTACACGCTCGTCCCATTCTTCGATTTTAGAAATTTCTTCCCCGGGTTTGTAGTAACCTTTAAACCAGAAAGGAATTTTACTGGCAGATATCCCACTGATTTCACCCTCTTCATGGTCGCCTTCCTTCTGCAAATCAGTAGAGCTTCCCAGCATCATGATCTCTTTTTCAAAGAAATCGTTGGGAAGATCGAAATTACTTAAAGCGCCTACCTGATCAATTCCGGTTTGCCTAATAGCATCTACCATATCTTCGGTTACCGGAATACGCTTACTGGATTTGCCGGTTGTACCAGAACTTAGTGCAAAGTAGGGAGGTTTTCCAGGCCAGGTTACATCTTCTTCACCTTCGTGCATTTTGCTCCACCATTCATTATTGATTTTGTTATAATCAAAATAAGGAATTTTTCTAGCAAACATTTTTGGAATATCATCAGCTTTTAAAATTGCCTCAAAATCATAGTGTTTACCAAACTGGGTATCTTTTGCTTTTTTAAGCAGCTTCTTTAAAATTTCCAGTTGTGCTTCTTGTGCTTCGGGTTGAGAAACAATAGAATCCCTAAGGTCTATTATTTTTTTTATAATTGAACCTACTATGGCCATAATACTGCTATTTATTAGTGGTTATTTTCAAAAAATGAAGATAAAAAAAACCAAAATCAACACTATTAATCTCTTGACAATTATCAATAATTTAACCTTTATAGATCGCTAAGATTTTTGCAAACTCTTCACGCATTTTTCGGCACATCTTTCACCGTCTATAGCTGCTGAAATTATACCGCCGGCATAACCGGCTCCTTCCCCGCAGGGATAAAGTCCTTTTATTTGCACGTGCTCAAAACTATAAGGATCTCGAGGGATTCTTACCGGTGAAGAAGTTCTTGATTCCGGGGCGTGAACCACGGCATCGTTGGTTAAGAATCCACGCATACTTTTATTGAATTCTTTAAACCCTTCTTGCAAAGTTTTATGAATAAAACCAGGAAAAACTTTTTCTAATTCAGCTGAAGTCACTCCGGGTTTATAAGAAGTTGCCGGCAAATTTGCAGAAACTTTTCCCTCGGTAAAATCTACCAAACGCTGAGCCGGGACCTTTTGTGTGCTTCCGCCTTCCAGCCAGGCTTTTTGTTCTATTTGCTTCTGGAATTCCATTGCTGCCAGCGGATTCTTTTCTGAACCTTTAAAATCTGAAAGCCTCAACTCTACCACGATTCCCGAATTAGCAGTAGGTTGATCTCGCTTGCTGGGAGACCAGCCATTAGTTACTACTTCCCCGGGAGCGGTGGCACAAGGAGCTATTATTCCACCGGGGCACATACAAAATGAATACATTCCCCTTCCTCCTATTTGCTTTACGATACTATACGGTGAGGGCGGAAGAAATTCTCCCCTGGAATCACATTTATACTGAATTTGATCTATAAGTTCCTGCGGATGTTCTACCCTAACCCCAAGTGCAAAAGCCTTGGCTTCTATTTTTATATTTTTTCTATATAAAAGTTCAAAAATATCCCTGGCCGAATGTCCCGTAGCCAGGATGATTTTCTTCGCTTTAATAGTTTCACCTTTTAAAGTTTTAATTCCGGCAACTTCATTATCAGCAATAAGAATATCGGTTAGCCGGGTTTCAAAGAGAACCTCTCCCCCACAAGTAATGATGCGTTCGCGAATATCTGCAATAATCGCCGGAAGCTTGTTTGTACCAATATGAGGATGCGCATTTACCATTATTTCGGGAGTAGCACCAAAACCCACGAGTAATTTCAGGATTCTATCTACATCCCCGCGTTTTTTAGATCGGGTGTAGAGCTTACCATCACTATAAGTACCGGCGCCTCCTTCTCCAAAACAATAATTGGAATCCTCATTTACAATATGTTCAATATTTAGTGCCTTTAGATCGCGGCGACGCGTTCTAACATCCTTTCCGCGTTCAATGATAATCGGTTTAAATCCGAGTTCAATACAACGCAATGCGGCAAATAAACCGGCAGGACCGGCTCCCACAATTATGATTTCCTCTTTATTTTTGACATCCTGATAATCTGGGAGGAATATCTTTTCTTCAGAAAACTCTTCATTTACGTAAACATCAACTTTTAAATTGATCTTTACAGCTTTCTGCCTGGCATCAATCGAGCGTTTCAGGATCTTTACGTAATTAATATCCTTCAAAGCGATGCCGCCGTAGCGGGAAACTGCTTTTTTAAGTTTTTGCTGATTTGCAGCTTCTTCGGGGCTTAACCTTATTTGATACTGATACTTCATTTTATAAAATCTACAACAAAAATATACTTTTCTAATTTATCCGGTAAATTTCAAAATTTAAGATATCTGTAAAATAAAGGGCAATCCAGAAGATTTTTTTTATGCCATTCTAAAATTTTAACTTATTTTACAAACCCAAATATTTTATTCTTATTTAAATGAATTTAACCTCACGCTATCCGATGGTTTCCTATGTAGAAACCTCATCTGAAGTTCAATCAATTTACGATGACATTAAGAAAACCCTTCAACTCCCATTTATATTAAACTGGTTTATGCGTCAGGTTAACAAGGCTACTTTCCTATGTAAGAGAGTTATCAAGAACCCAGGGTATTGTTCCGCTTTTTGAGGTTTTTGACGATAAGACCTGTAAAGAATATCTTCTACCAAAACTTAAAAATCTTCCGAAGAAATAGATCAGGTTTTGCGAGAAGTAATTGAAATGCCCAATACCCAATTAAACCAATTAAAAGGAAATGAGTTATGAGTACCATTATTCTTGTAGACGACCAGCCCATAGCTAATTTTATTACCCGAAAACTTTTGGAAATTGAAGGATATAATAAAGATGTTGTAGATTTCACCAATCCCGAAGAAGCCTTATCCTATTTGGATGACAAGCAAAACACACTTATTTTTTTAGATCTGAACATGCCCGAAATGAATGGCTTCGAGTTCATGGATTCTTTAAAAGCTATAGGCCAAAAACATAGAATTATTATTCTCACCTCCAGCACCAGTGCTGTTGACCGGAAAAGAGCTGAAGAATATCCTTCGGTGATAGATTATGTAGAAAAGCCTTTAAACAAAAATAAGTTCACCCAACTTCAACCCTTTTTGCAAGAATTGTAAATGAGCATAAAACCCAATCAAAAAGCGCTTTTAGAACTTGCCCACGCTAAAATGCATTTTGGAAAATACAAAGGCTATTATTTAAGCGACATTCCCGAATATTATTTGGTTTGGTATCGCCAAAAAGGTTTCCCTGAAGGCAAACTCGGTCAGCAAATGAGTGAGGTCTTTGAACTTAAACTCAACGGGATGGAACAATTGCTTAGAGATATAAGAAGAAAGTTTCCAAAACCCTGAATTTTCCTCAGTTTAAAAGGCGGTTTTAACTTTAAAAATATTAGGTTTAAATTTAACGGCTTTTCTATTCTTCTTTGTAATTTAGCGCCCTGAATTAAACAACGCAACAAACACTTCAAAGATGGCCGAAACCAAGTATATTTTTGTCACCGGCGGCGTTTCTTCTTCCCTCGGAAAAGGGATTATAGCAGCTTCACTGGCAAAATTATTACAAGCGCGTGGATTTAGAACCACTATTCAGAAACTTGACCCCTACATTAACGTTGATCCCGGCACATTAAATCCCTACGAACATGGCGAATGCTATGTTACCGAAGATGGTGCCGAAACCGATCTTGACCTTGGCCATTACGAGCGTTTTTTAAACGTAAATACTTCCCAGGCGAATAATGTAACTACCGGCCGTATTTACCAAAGTGTTATTGATAAGGAACGCCGTGGAGAATTTTTAGGAAAGACCGTACAGGTGGTTCCGCATATTACTAATGAAATTAAAGATCGCATCCAGATTCTTGGCCAAAATGGCGATTACGATATTGTAATTACTGAAATTGGCGGAACCGTAGGCGATATAGAATCCTTACCATACATTGAAGCAGTAAGACAGTTAAAATGGGAATTAGGCGATGAGAACGCCTTGATTATACATCTTACGCTTGTCCCCTATCTTGCTGCTGCAGGAGAACTTAAAACCAAACCAACCCAGCACAGTGTAAAAACTTTGATGGAAAGTGGACTTAAAGCCGATATCCTGGTTTGTAGAACCGAGCATGAACTTTCAGATGATATTCGGCGTAAACTGGCTATTTTCTGCAATGTTCGCCAGGAAGCGGTAATTCAAAGTATTGATGCGGCTACCATCTACGATGTTCCAAATTTAATGTTGAAAGAAGGACTCGATACAGTAACCCTGAAGAAATTACATCTACCCGATGAAACCACTCCAAATTTAGATAGATGGAACCAGTTTTTAGATCGGCATAAAAACCCTAAAGCTGAAATTACTATCGGTTTAATTGGAAAATATGTTGAGCTACAGGATTCTTATAAATCCATTCTTGAATCATTTATTCACGCAGGCGCAGAAAATGAAGTGAAGGTAAATGTAGAAAGTATTCATTCAGAATTTATAAATGAAAATACCATAGACCATAAATTTGCGAATTTAGCCGGAGTTTTGGTTGCTCCCGGGTTTGGGGAACGTGGTGTTGAAGGAAAAATAGACGCTGTAAAGTATGCACGGGAACACAATTTGCCATTTTTAGGTATTTGTTTGGGAATGCAAATGGCAGTTATTGAATTTGCCAGAAACGTATTAAAGTTAAAAACTGCCAATTCTACCGAAATGGATTCTAAAACTAAACACCCGGTTATAGACCTCATGGAAGAACAAAAAGAGATCACTCACAAAGGCGGAACAATGCGACTTGGTGCCTGGGATTGCAAACTTACAGAAGGTTCTAAAATCCAAAAAGCCTACGGCAAAACAGAGATCAAAGAAAGACATCGTCATCGTTACGAATACAATAATAAATACAGGGAAGAATTGGAAAAAGCAGGAATGCTTAGCACGGGAATAAACCCTGAAACCGGACTGGTAGAAGTTATAGAATTAAAAGAACATCCCTGGTTCGTGGGGGTTCAATATCACCCGGAATACAAAAGTACGGTTGCCACTCCGCATCCGGTTTTTATCGCCTTTATAAAAGCGGCTTACGATTTTTCGAAAAAAAGAAAAAATGCCAGTCTGGCATAAAAATAAAAATGGCCGACTTATTGACCAAAAGCAAGTTATAGTTTAGAAAAGCATGGAAGAAAAGAAATTTGATGTTCAGTCCTTAATTGGATTTATACTTATTGGTGGAATTTTACTTTGGATGTTGTACACCAACACTCCTGCCGAAGACGAGGTAAAACCACAACAGGAAACCGAGCAGGTAGAAGTTCCTGAAAATACCGATTCTAATCAACCGCCACAACAACAGGAAACGCAAACTCCTGGAGCAGATTCTACTGCCCTTGCGCAGGCTCGTGAGCGTTTAGGTGCATTTGGTTATTCGGCCAGTCTTCCATCGGCTACAGAAAATACGACCACAATTTCCAACGATGTTTTAGAGCTTAAAATTGATAATAAAGGTGGTTATATTTCAGAAGCAAGATTAACGAATTTCAAGACCTTCGATTCTATTCCGGTTTATTTAATTAAAGACGGAAATGCCTCCTTCAACATTAATTTTACTACTACAGACGGTAGAACCTTAGACACCGAAAACCTTTATTTTGAACCTGAAGTAACCCAAAGCGGAGATAACCAGATTATCTCTATGAAGCTGAAAGTTTCAGAAAACGAATTCCTTGAATACCGCTATGTTCTGAAACCGGGAGAGTATATGCTGGATTTCAGCATTAGATCTCAGGGACTAAGTAATGTGTTTAACAGCTCCAGGGATATTAATATGAACTGGCAGTTAAAAGGTTACCGCCACGCAAAAAGTATATCCTACGAAAATCGTTACACCGAACTGATTTACGAATATGATGATGGTGCCGATGATTATTTAGGCGGCGGTGATTTTGAAGAACAGGAAGATGAGAATATTACTTATGTTGCTTTTAAACAACACTTCTTCACCTCTATTTTACTAACCGATACTCCGTTTAAAAGAGGAAAATTTAATTCGCAGAACCTGGTTGAGGATGAAGAAATAGACACGGTTTATACCAAAAATTTTGCTGCACAATTGCCTTTGGAATTAAATGGCGGAGAGCTTAATTATAATATGAACTGGTATTATGGTCCTACAGATTATAAGATTCTAAACGATTATGACCGTAACCTGGATGAAGTTGTACCCTTAGGTTGGGGAATCTTTGGCTGGATCAATAAGTATGTATTTATACCGTTTTTTGCATTTTTAAGTGGAGTTTTACCTAGTTATGGTATCGCTATTATTGTAATGACTATTGTAGTACGTATCGTGCTTTCTCCGGTTACTTATAAATCTTATCTCTCACAAGCTAAAATGAAGGTTTTAAGACCTGAAATCAACGAGCTAAATGAGAAGTATAAGGACAATGCAATGAAAAAGCAGCAGGAAACCATGAAGCTGTACAGTAAAGCAGGAGCCAGCCCAATGAGCGGTTGCTTACCTGCCCTGATGCAAATTCCTGTTTTCTATGCCTTATTCCAGTTCTTCCCAAGTGCGTTCCAGTTAAGACAAAAAGGATTCCTTTGGGCAGACGATTTATCGAGTTATGATACTATTGCCGAATTACCATTCACAATCCCTTTTTATGGAGATCACGTGAGTTTATTTCCGATTTTAGCATCTGTAGCCATCTTTATTTATATGATGATGACCACGGGACAAAGTATGCAGCAAGCCCAGCAACCGGGAATGCCTAATATGAAATTCATAATGTACCTGTCGCCAATAATGATGTTGTTTTTCTTTAACAACTACGCAAGTGGACTTTCATTGTATTATTTTACCTCTAACTTGATTACCATCGGAATTATGTTGGTGATTAAATATGTGATTATTGATGAAGATAAAATTCACGCAAAAATCCAGGAGAACAAGAAAAAACCTAAAAAGCAAAACAAGTTCACCAAAAAGATGCAGGAAATGATGGAGCAGGCTGAACAGCAACAAAAACAAAAGAAAAAATAAGTTTCTGATTGAAAATTATAGAAAGAGGTTGCTTAAAAAGGTATCGTTTCGTCAAGCTGAACTCGTTTCAGCTTCTAACATGTTTTAATTGCCAAAATCTTAGATCCTGAACCAAGTTACCATTGACGTATTTTTAAAACCCTGATATTTAGGTTTGTTTTTTTATATTTTTATAATTCAAAAAGAAACTTACCTGGTTTGGAAGTTTCCTTTTTCATTTTTTGCGTGTATTCCTCTCACTGCGTTCGTCGGATACAAGTAAGCGAAACAAAACCCGCCTGAACGGACGGGCAGGAAGGGCGTCCTATGTGGAGGTGTTTTTTTGGCAACAAGGCCAAAAAACCGCAAATCAGCAGCTAAATTTTTTCCAGGGCCCCTCGACTCCACTCTGGACAAGCTTTCAAAAATTATTAACGCTGCTGATTTTCTACACTCACACACGGAGTTTAAAACTCGCTTTGCTCGAAAACGTCATTTTCCTCCGCTAGGTATTTTTTTTATCACGGGTCTCAGGATGACGAAGGATTGAAATAGCTTTTTTAATTCTTATCCCCCAACAAAGCCACAAACCGGAATTGTCTAAATTCGGTTTTATTGAATTGCTGAGATTTGAGAGCCTGCTTGTAATTTTGCCGCGTTACCAAAGTTTGGTATATTTAGTTATAAATTTTTCAGAATGGGCAGGAATACATCAATATCGCTCGGAAATAACTTTGAAGACGTTATAAACGAAGCTCTAGAAGCTGGGGAAAAAAGTAGATTTATTGATGATTTTGATCCAAAAGAACATCTAAAAAAACTTCAAGCCCCTAAAATGCATTGAACCAAATCAGTTCGGGTTAACGTAAAATGAACTTTTTAAACAACCTCTATTTAATTCTTATCCCCCAACAAAGGAACAAAGCGGAATTGTCCAAATTCGGTTTTATCGAATTCTTTAGGAGATTTTCTTATAAATAGGGTCATTGTTTGTACATCGTCGCCCACAGGAATTACCATTCTACCCCCAACTTTTAACTGTCCTAAGAGATCTTTAGGCACATAAGGCGCACCGGCAGTAACAATAATCTTATCAAAAGGAGCATAATCTGGTATTCCTTTATAACCATCGCCGAAACTAAGGTGTTTGGGACGATAACCTATTTTACTAAGAAAGGTTTTTGTCTTTTTGTAAAGTTCTCGTTGGCGTTCAATACTGTAAACTTTAGCACCCAATTCACATAACACAGCGGTTTGGTATCCGCTTCCGGTTCCTATTTCCAAAACCTTATCCCCTTTTTCTATTTCCAGTTTTTCGGTTTGAAAAGCTACCGTGTAAGGCTGTGAAATCGTCTGGTCTGCAGCAATGGGAAAAGCTTTGTCCTGATAGGCGTGATCTTCAAAACTGCTATCCATAAACAAATGTCGTGGAATTTTCCCAATCGCGTCTAAAACCGCCTTATCGGTAATTCCTTTTTTCTTTACAGTTTTTACTAATTGCTGCCTTTTCCCCTTATGTCTAAAGTTGTCTTCAATCACTTACTTGCCCGTTTAGGATACAAAAATACTCATAAGAAGTTAAAGTTGCCAAGTGAATTCGGGGGAGATTCCCCGGTTAATTGCTAAACTATTTGCAATCAAAATGCTATTTTTGTGAAAAATGCTAAAAAATATGTTGAAAGTTGGCGTGCTTGGTGCAGGACACTTAGGAAAGATACATTTAAAATTACTCAAACAATCTGAAAAATATGAGCTCGTAGGCTTTCACGATGCCAGTTTAGAAAATGCTGAAAAAGTTTCTGCTGAATTCGGTTATAAACATTTCGATTCTATAAATGACCTTATCGCAGCGGTAGATGTAGTAGATGTAGTAACTCCTACCCTCTCCCATTTTGAAGTCGCTAAAAAAGCGATTTCCGAAGGAAAACATCTTTTTATAGAAAAGCCCATCACCAACACTTTTGCTGAAGCAGAAGAACTTATCGCCTTAACCAAAAAACACGGTGTAAAAGGCCAGGTAGGCCACGTAGAACGTTTTAACCCGGCTTTCAGGGCTGTGGCTTCCAGGATTCAAAATCCTATGTTTATTGAAGCGCATCGCCTGGCAGAATTCAATCCACGCGGAACAGATGTCCCCGTGGTTTTAGATTTGATGATCCATGATATAGATGCAGTTCTAAGCGTTGTAAAATCCAAAGTAAAAAACATTAACGCCAGCGGAGTTTCGGTAATTAGTGACACTCCAGATATAGCTAACGCGAGAATAGAATTTGAAAACGGTTGTGTTGCTAATTTAACTGCCAGCCGGATTTCAATGAAAAATATGCGTAAATCAAGATTTTTTCAGCGTGATGCCTACATTTCGGTAGATTTTCTTGAGAAAAAATGCGAGGTTGTAAAAATGAAAGACGCTCCTGAAAATCCTGATGACTACGCAATGGTATTGCAGAATGCTGAAGGAGTTAAAAAGCAAATCTATTTTGATAATCCCGAAGTTTCTCCAAACAATGCCATTTTAGACGAACTGGAAACTTTTGCCGATGCCATAAATAATGATACCACTCCTATTGTAACGCTGGAACAGGGCGCGGAAGCATTGCGTGTTGCCAATGGAGTTATCGCCAGTTTTAGTAAATAATTTCATGTATTAATTACGATTAAGTTTCAGCATAATTTTGAACTTAATCTCATATAAAAACCACACAAAATGAAAAATATAGCAGTTATAGGAGCAGGAACTATGGGCAACGGAATCGCCCATACTTTTGCCCAGTTTGGATACCAGGTAAACCTAATAGATATTTTAGAAGAAAGTCTGGATAAAGGGATGAAAACTATTTCGGGAAATTTAGACCGAATGCTTTCCAAAGAAAAAATTAGCGAAGCCGATAAAGAAGCAACCCTTAACAACATTACTACGTTTACCGCTATTCCTGAAGGGGTTAAGGAAGTTGATCTTGTAGTTGAAGCCGCTACAGAAAATGAAGGGCTAAAACTTAAAATCTTTAAGCAACTGGACGAGAATTGTGCGGCTAAAACTATTTTAGCGAGTAATACTTCTTCAATTTCCATTACGAAAATCGCTTCTGTAGTTTCCAATCCGGAGCGTGTAATTGGTATGCATTTTATGAATCCGGTGCCAATTATGAAACTGGTAGAGATTATTCGCGGTTATAACACCAGCGATAAAGTTACCTCAACGATCATGGAACTTTCAGAGAAGCTGAATAAAGTTCCGGTTGAAGCTAACGATTACCCCGGTTTTGTAGCCAACCGAATTCTAATGCCAATGATAAACGAAGCGATTGAAACCTATTACAACGGTGTTGCTGGTGTTAAGGAGATCGATACGGTAATGAAATTAGGGATGGCGCACCCAATGGGACCTCTTCAATTAGCTGATTTTATTGGCCTTGATGTTTGCCATTCAATTCTAGAAGTGATGTATGAAGGTTTCAAGAATCCAAAATACGCACCTTGCCCATTATTGACCAATATGGTGATGGCGGGAAAACTGGGAATAAAATCCGGGGAAGGTTTCTATGATTATTCTGAGAGTAAAAAAGCAGAAAAGGTTTCTTCTCAATTTAGCTAAGTGCTAAAATATTTTGAGAAAGTAACTAAGAATTAAGTAACAAACTAACGAGGTTTTATATAAGGTTTTTTAAAACGTCATCCTGTCCCGAAGCTTCGGGATTGTTTCAGGATCTAAATTGTGTTTATTATAATTTGTTAAAATCCCGAAGTAATTCGGGATAAAGTCTGAAACAAGTTTGACAACATTTTAAATAGCATCATTTTAAAGCTCACATATAGTGAGTAGAATTTCAACAATAACTTTTGACAAAGATCCTTCCATTTAGAGCTGTTAGACCACAACGGGCCAAAGCCGGACTTGTAGCGACAAAGTCTTTTGAAGACTATACTGAAGCCGAAATAAGGGCGATTTTACAATATAATCCTTATTCATTTTTACATATTTTGAATCCGGGTTATAAGTTTCAGCACGAGATTACCGGAGGGCAGCGTTTCCAGATGGTAAAAAACCGTTACCTGGAATTCAAGGAAGAAAATTCGTTTATAAAAGATGACGAGCCGGCTTATTATCTTTATAAAATAGTGACCCGTGAAGATACCTGCTGCGGAATTATAGGCGCTGCCAGTGCCGAAGATTATGAAAATAATCTTATAAAAAGGCACGAAGATACCATAGCCCATCGCGAAACTTTGTTCAAGGATTACCTTAAAGTGGTGGGCTTTAATACCGAACCGGTGCTGCTCACCTACCCCGATAATTCTAAAATAAATGAGATTATTGACCAGGTAATGCAAACCCGGCCAGAATATGAGTTTGCCACTGCAAACCGGGAGATTCATTATCTGTGGAAAATAGATAAGGAAGATTTGCTCGAGCAAATTCAGGAAGAGTTCAGCCAGATGCCGCATTTGTATATTGCAGATGGTCACCATCGCTGCGCTTCCTCTTATTTGCTTGCTCAGGAATCCCGGGAAGCCAATCCCAATCATACCGGGAAAGAAGCTTATAATTTTTTTATGAGCTACCTTATTTCAGAAAGCAACCTCAAAATTCACGAATTCAGCAGGTTGATAACCGATTTAAATGGGCATACAAAAGAGGAATTTCTTATTCTACTCGATGAATTTTTCAGAATTGAAAATCACGGGATGCAGGTTTATAAACCCTCGCAAAAGCATCATTTTAATATGTATTTGGATGGGGAATTTTATTCTCTTTACTTGCGAAAAACAAACTATGATTTTGGTGATTCTTTGAGTAAATTAGATCCCTATATTCTCTATAAGAAAGTGCTTAAGCCAATTTTGGGAATTGAAGACCTTAGAAATGACAAGCGTATTTCTTATATTCACGGTAAAAACGATCTCATAGAACTTAAAACCCGTATAGATAAAGGTGAATTTGCGGTAGGTTTTGGGATGCTTCCGTTAAGCATTGAAGAGATTAGAGAAACAGCTGACGAAGGTTTAACCATGCCTCCAAAAAGCACCTATATTGAACCCAAACTTTTAAGCGGTTTAACCATCTACGAGTTTGAAAACAACTAAAAATTAATTGCATGGATATTGCAGAAAATATTAAAAGATTTAAAGAAGAACTACCTAAAGACGTTAACTTGATTGCTATTTCTAAAACCAAACCTCCGGAAGATATTTTTACAGCTTATCAGACTGGCCATAGACAATTTGGTGAGAATAAGATCCAGGAAATGACCGAGAAGTGGGAAAAACTCCCTAAGGATATTGAATGGCATATGGTAGGTCACGTACAGCGCAACAAGGTAAAATATATGGCACCCTATGTTTCGCTGATCCACGCAGTAGATAGTTTAAAATTATTGAAAGAAATAAATAAGGAAGCCGACAAAAACGGTCATTCTCTAGATTGCCTGCTGCAAATTAAAATTGCTGAAGAAGATAGCAAATATGGAATTTCAGCTGAAGAAGCCAAAGAGATTTTAGATTCAGAAGAATTTAAAAAGTTAGATCACGTTAACGTAAAGGGCCTTATGGGAATGGCCACTTTTACCGATGATGAAGCACAGGTAAAAAAAGAATTTGAACACTTAAAATCGGTTTTTGAAGATTTTAAAAAAGAATATTCTAATATGAATATCCTTTCTATGGGAATGAGCGGCGATTATAAGATTGCGGTAGATTCCGGTAGTAATATGGTTCGCATAGGAAGCGAAATTTTTGGAGCAAGAAATTAATTAAAGAAGCAGGAGCATTTTTTGTACGCAGTAGTAGACATAGAAACCACCGGTGGTAAATACAACGAAGAAGGAGTAACTGAAATTGCCATTTATAAGTTTGATGGCCTGAAAGTAGTAGACCAGTTTATAAGCCTTGTAAATCCCGAAAAGCCCATTCAGCCTTTTGTGGTGAACCTTACGGGCATTAATAATGATATGCTGCGCAATGCACCTAAATTCTACGAAGTCGCCAGGCGAATTGTAGAGATTACCCAGGATTGTGTTCTGGTAGCTCATAATGCGAAATTTGATTATCGAATTCTTCGCACCGAATTTAAAAGGCTGGGATTTGACTTTGAAAGAAGATCGCTTTGTACCGTAGAACTTTCCAAGAAACTTATTCCGGGGCAGGAGTCTTACAGTTTAGGAAAACTGGTTAAGGCCTTGGGAATTCCGTTAAGTGACAGGCACCGCGCCAGTGGTGATGCTCAAGCCACCGTAAAACTCTTTAAGATGCTACTTGCCAAGGATATTGAAAAGAATATCCTTAAAGATGCCGTAAAAATAGAACCAAAACGACAGGTAGATACCAGACTGGTTTATATTCTGGAAGATCTCCCGGGAATTACCGGCGTTTATTATTTTCATAATGAAGAAGGCGAGATTATCTACATTGGCAAAAGTAGAAATATAAAGAAACGGGTAACCCAGCATTTCACCAATGAGCACCACAAAGCCCGGCAACTGCAAAAAGAAGTTTCTTCGGTAAGTTTTGAAGCTACCGGAAATGAACTTGCAGCTCTGCTAAAGGAAAATCAGGAAATAAAACAAAATAAACCCAAGTATAACAAAGCTTTAAAAAAGAATATTTTTAGCCACGCGCTTTATCATTCTACCGATGAGCAGGGATATATTCATTTAAAGATTGCGCGAGCCGGGAAAAACAATAGTATAACTACTTTTTCTTCCTTAAAACGAGCTAAAAATGTGTTGGAACGGTGGGTAGAAAAATATGAACTCTGCCAAAAACTTTGCAGTCTCGAGAATGGCAAAGGAAATTGTTTTAACTATACTATAAAAAAATGTAGGGGTGCCTGTATAAAGGAAGAATCAGCTGAGTCTTACAATGAAAGAGTTAGGGCCTTGATAGATCGGCATTCCTATAAAAACCAACATATGCTGGTTATAGACCGCGGTCGTGATATAGATGAAAAAAGCGCTTTACTTGTTGAAGATGGCGAATTTAAAGGATATGGATATTTTAATTTAAACCACCAGATTAACAACATAGATATTATTAGATCTATAATAACTCCTATGAAAAACGACCGGGACGCGCAGCATATTATTCAAAGTTATTTACGTCGCAATTCCCGATTAAAAATTATTCAATTAGACCCGCTAACTAAATAAGCTTCAATTTTCTTAGATGCTACAGTAATTTATTTAAATTTGAATAATTCGTAAATCACTAATTTTTGGCGAAAACACAACCCAAACCAGGCTGGAAATCTAAAATCCACGAAATAATTTATGAAGCCGATACCCCGGCCGGTAAGTTTTTCGATGTAGCTTTACTGATAGTTATTCTTATTAGTATCGTTCTGGTAATGCTGGAAAGTGTGAGCTCCATTAATGTAAAATATTACTGGCATTTCTACATTGCCGAATGGATTATAACCCTAATATTTAGCATTGAATACATCTTACGAATTATCGCCATAAAAAAACCTAAGAACTATATTTTTAGCTTTTATGGGATTGTAGATTTACTTTCTACCATTCCAACTTACATTGCATTTATATTTGGTGGGCATAACTTACTATTTGCAGTTAGAGCCTTAAGGCTGCTAAGAGTTTTTAGAATTTTAAAGATCGCCCGTTACGTTGGGGAGTCTAATAGACTCTTACTGGCATTGCGAAACAGCCGACCTAAGATTATTGTATTCTTATTTGCAGTACTCATTATTTGTATTATTATGGGAACTTTAATGCATCTGGTGGAAGGTGAAAAAGGAGGTTTTGACAATATTCCCATCAGTATCTATTGGGCTATTGTAACCCTTACTACAGTGGGCTTTGGAGACATTTATCCCGTAACGCCATTTGGGCAGGTTATCGCCTCTTTTATTATGATTGTAGGTTATGGAATAATTGCCGTACCTACAGGGATTGTCACCTCAGAGATCACCAGGTCTCAAAAAAAGAAAATCCCTACCAATACGCAAGTTTGCCCGCATTGTAACGAAAGCAAGCATATAGATGATGCAGAATTTTGCCATAACTGCGGAAAGAAATTGAATGAATAATAATTACCTGCTTAATGTAGTTGGCCCTACCGCTATAGGCAAGACAGCCCTGGCTATTAAACTGGCAAAAAAGTTTAATACCGAAATAATTTCAGCCGATTCGCGGCAGTTTTATAAAGAAATGAGCATAGGTACTGCAGTCCCTTCAAAAAACGAATTACAAACGGCTAAACATCATTTTATTCAACATATTTCTATTGAAGAGGAATATAATGTTGGTGATTTTGAAGCTGAAGCAATCCAGAAATTAGAAGAAATTTTTCAAAATAACAGTTTTGCAGTAATGGTTGGCGGGAGTGGTTTGTACACCAAAAGTGTCTTGCAGGGCCTGGATTATTTCCCTGAAGTTCCTTCGGAAATTAGACAAAATCTTAACCTGAAGTTTAAAGAAGAAGGCCTGGTTCCTTTACAGGAACAATTACAAAAACTCGATCCCGAATATTATAAAACTGCCGATGTGGAAAATCCGCAGCGCGTAATTAGAGCCCTTGAGGTTTCTATAGGTACCGGAAAACCGTATTCTTCTTATCTAAACCGGCCTAAAAAACAGCGCAATTTTATTCCCATAAGTATAGGTTTAAGCGCTGATAGAGAAATAATCTATGAACGTATAAACCGTCGTGTAGATCTAATGATGGATGAAGGTTTGCTGCAGGAAGCTGAAACTCTATTCCCTAAACGCCAACTCAATGCCTTAAATACGGTAGGTTACAAAGAACTTTTCGAATTTCTAAAAGGAAAAGATTCCCTGGAAACCGCAGTTGCCGAGATCAAAAAAAATACCCGAAGATTCGCAAAAAGGCAACTTACCTGGTTTAGAAAAGACCCTGATATTCAGTGGTTCAATTTTCACACTCCGCCCGAAGAAATTCAACAATTCATTGAGGCAAAAATCATTAATTATGAAAGGTGATGGGTTATAAGTTAGAATAAACTGAAGTTATCTGAAAAGTCTAAATCGTCAGGCTGAACTTGTTTCAGCTTCTAACATGAATCAATTATCAACTTATTAGACCCTGAAACAAGTTCAGGATGACAACTTTTAAAACTTTTCAGAATGCCTCAATGAATTCAGCTTTGCTGAAGAAAAGGGTGGTTGAACCCGAAAAAAATAGTAGAAAATTCCAACAGAAACCCCTCCAGCCTACGGCCATCTCCTTTAAAATAAGGGGGGAGTAACTAAAAATTATAAAGTCCTTTAAAAACCTCTGTTAAATTTCAATTTTTGCTCCCAGAAGCTTTACAAACTCCCTGATAAAAGCTGAATGACCTGGCCAGGCTGGTGAAGTCACCAAATTACCATCTACAACCGCTTCAGTTGGATTTACCTCTTTGTACGTCCCTCCTACCAGTTCTATTTCCGGGCCTATGGTTGGGTAAGCAGTAAGCGTTCTTCCTTCCAAAACCTTTGCAACCGTAAGAATTTGAATAGCATGGCAAATAGAAGCTACCGGCTTATCCTTTTCAAAGAAATGTTTAGTAATTTCAATTACTTTTTTATTCAACCTAAGATATTCCGGGGCACGGCCGCCGGCCATTACAAAACCTGCATAGTCTTCTACATTTACATCGTCAAATGAATAATTGAGCTCAAATAAGTGTCCGGGTTTTTCGGTGTAAGTCTGGTCTCCTTCAAAATCGTGAATGGCGGTTTTAATTTTATCGCCTTTTTTCTTATCGGGGCAAACAGTATGTACGGTGTAGCCCAACATTACCAGCATTTGGTAAGGAACCATAGTTTCGTAATCTTCAGCAAAATCTCCGGTTAAAAAGAGTATTTTTTTCATAATAATTTTGGTTTTATTTCTAATTATATTTTAATTATTCTTGTTGTTCATTTTTTCCATTGATGAAAAAACGAACCAAAATAATCTAGGCTTACGAAACTTTATTTAAATTATTGTTCGACACCTAAATTTTAGGAACTCGCTACTTTAATTTAACTGAAAAGAAAAATACGTTAAGTTCAGACAGCCAAAAAATTTCCGGTGACTTCACTTCAAATTTCGCAATAAATTTTCGATAGGCCACTAAATCAAAACTTCAGTAATAATTCCTTTAAATCGGAAATAAGTTCCTAATTCCTTAATGGATCTAAATTCAAAAAAATAGTAAAAATGTATAGGAGCTGTTGTTTTGATTTATTTTTAAGTTAATAAAATTCAGCCTAAGCAGTAGGTATCAGCTTTTAAAAAATAGTTAAAAATGAAATTTGAAGGCTGATTTTAAGAAAGCTTGAGTAACTTTTGGGTTCAGCCAAAAAACATAAATATGCAAGATCGCAGGACATTCATTAAAAAATCAGGATTATTTATTGCCGCCAGTACATTACCAATCCCCAATTTTTTGCTTCCGAATAAAGAGAAACTGGGGGTAGCCCTGGTAGGATTGGGTAATTACAGCACCGGCCAATTAGCTCCTGCACTGCAGGAAACCGATTATTGTGAGCTGAGAGGCATTGTAACAGGAAGCCCTGAAAAAATCCCTGTTTGGCAAAAGAAATACGGCATAAAAGATCAAAATGTCTATAATTATGATAATATGGATGACATTGCCAACAACGATGAGATAGATGTGATCTATATTGTTTTACCTACCGGTTTACACGCCGAATATGCGATTAAAGCAGCAAACACAGGGAAACACGTTTGGTGCGAAAAACCAATGGCTAAAACTGCCGAGGAATGCCGGCAGATGATTGAGGCCTGCAATAAAAACGGGGTAAAGCTTTCTATTGGTTACCGGATGCAACACGAAGAAAATACCCAAACCATAATGAAATGGGCAGAAACCAAACCTTTTGGTAAGATGAAAAGTCTAAAAGCTGAATCAGGGTATTACGGCGACCCAATGAATCCCTGGAAATTGAACAAAGAAATGGGTGGCGGAGCTATGTATGACATGGGCGTATATCCTTTAAATGCTGCGAGATATACCACCGGTTTAGAACCAATTTCTGTAAGTGCTACCCATACTACCAACCGACCTGAAATATTTACCGAAGTTGATGAAACCACTATTTTTAATCTTGAATTTCCAAATGGAATTACTGCCGATTGCAGAACCAGTTTTGGGGAAAGTATGAATAACCTTGAAATAGATTGTGAAGATGGATGGTATTATTTAAGGCCATTTCAATCCTATTCCGGAGTAAAAGGAAAAGCCAGTGATGGTACTATTTTACCTCCATTTGGGAAAAATCAGCAGGCCGTGCAAATGGATGATGATGCCCTGGCGATTATTAAGGATAAAAAAGTGATGGTTCCCGGAGAAGACGGTTTAAAAGACATTGTAATACTTGAAAAGATCTATGAATCTGCCGGTAAAAACGGGGAACGCTTAAGTCTATAATCAGGTTTTGGAAAAGGGAATCTTTATAAGAGTTTCCACTCCAGCCTCTATATTACGAATTTTAAATTGGGCTTTTTCACCATAAAAAGTAAATAAACGATCGCGAATATTAGAAATTCCAACACCTTTATTTAATAAAGCTTCCTGTTTTTCGGTGAGTGATTTTCCATTATTATAAACACTTAGCACTAAATAATTTTTCTCTTTGAAAATATTAATTTCGATTTTGAGATGTATGTTATGGTAGGAATAACCGTGCTTTACCGAATTCTCAATAATGGGCTGTAAAATGAGAGATGGTACTACATGATCTAATAGACTTTCATCTATATTTTTTTCAACCTTTAAATGATCTGAAAACCTCAGTGTGAGAATATTTAGATAATAATCCAGCATTCGTAGTTCCTTTCTTAAACTCACCTTATAATTTTCGCCACTATATAAAATCTCCCGAAGTAAATCGCTAAGATCGGCAATAGTATCCTGGGCTTTTTTAGCATCCAATTCTACCAAAACCGAAATTGAATTAAGCGTATTAAACAAAAAATGGGGCTGAAGTTGAGATGATAACATTTTCATACGGGTGTTGGTAAGTTGAGATTCCAGCTGCGTTTTTTGCTTTTCAGCTTCTTTAACCTGTTTCAGGTAATAATACGTATAGATGATAAAAATCATCGCAAAATAGATGAGGAAATTAAGGTCTATCACGAAAATCATTCGGTCTATGCTGGCTTTTACACTATAATCGGCAAAATTCATTCGGCCCAGCAGGATTCCGTGTAAATCGAAAAAAAACCGAATTACAAAACCTATTAAGATTGACAACAAAGTATGCAGTAAAAAAATCCTGGTCCAGGAATAATTTTTATTCAGTAAACGCTTTGTACTAATAGCAATTAGAGTCATATAAGTTACTACGATAATCCAGTCTATAAGCAAATTGTGAAAAATAATGTCGTGCCAGGATTCCATTATTTCCTTATAAACAAAGACACGCATATATGCCAGTTTGCCAATATATACTAGATTGAAAAGAGTATAAAAAGCTGCTAAAAGCAAAATAAGCTTTACATCTATATATTTATTCTTTAAGGCTGAAAGGCTCATCGCTTGGGTTTTAAATTCCGAGTTTATCAAACAATTCTTTTTTATTGGATTTACTGATGTGCAATAATTTATTATCCTTCATCCTAACGTCTACTTCAGAATAGTTTGAATGAACAATTTCTTTGATATGATTTAGATTGATGATAGCCGAACGATGAATTCTGAAAAATGCGTGATTTTTAAAAAAATCATCCAGATTGTTTAATGATTCCCGCAGCACGTATTTCTTATTTTCAGTAAAAATTTCAGCATAATATCCCGAAGCGCAGATGTAATAAATATCTTCAGGTTTTAGTAAAACAGTTTTATTTCCCTGTCTAACCGGTAGCTTTAAAGAGATATTTGAAGTTTCCTGGTCTTTACTATAAACTTCAAATAAAGTTTGCAGACGTTTCTCAAAATTATCCTGAGCTTCCCGATGCGAAATGTTTAGCACCTTTTTTATAGTTTTAAAAAAACGCTCGTCCCTGAATGGTTTTAGCAAAAAATCAAAAGCATCTACATCAAAAGCTTTAATCGCATAATTATCGTAGGCCGTCACGAAAACAACCACCGGTTTTGGGTTTACATTAAGTTTCTGTAAAACTTCAAAACCATTCATATCTTTCATACTAATATCAAGGAAAACAAGCTCAGGTTTGAGCTTATTGATTTGCGAAATTGCAGATTTCCCATTAGAACACTCTCCCAGGACTTCAATTTCATTCACTTCAGCCAATAAGTTAAGCACTCTTCTTCGAGCAAGTTCTTCGTCGTCTACCACAAGTGCTTTCATAATTGTTACATTTGAGATTCACCCATCTAATTTAGAACTATTTTTTCTTGTTGAATATACTTTTCACACACAAACAATTGAAAACAAGCGATCTGAGATGGATGAACCCCCTTAATTATGCAGTAAGTCATTTACTTTTTGAAGTAAATGATCCTTTAATAGAAGTAAAGGGCATAAGAAAATGCCTGTAAAGTTTTTAGGGAGCTTCATTGGAATCGAAGCTTATACCTTACAGACATTCTTTTTTAGATTTAAAGAAATTACATTCCCGCAACACGTTCTTCCCCGATTTTCTTAGGATCAATTTTTATGATCTTAGACTTACCATTTTTCACAACTTTAATTCGATATAGTTCTTTTTCCAGCAGGTCTCTCTTTCCCTTGGCTTTGTACGTATTCTTTACCATACTCCAACCTTCGGTTTGCCTCCATAATTCATTTCTTACCGCTAATGGCAATAGGAAATCATTAAAAAGTTGCCGGGTTCGATTTAACTCTCCGTCTTTGGAATAATTGGCTTCAAGAAAACCTTTATCGGAAGAAAAGCGCACCAGATAAGTATCGTAGTCTTTATCTTTCACTTGTTCTATAAAGCTAGTAATATCAAAATAAGACTCAATAAAACCCATAGGATTTTTCGTGAAATCTTTGGCGAAACCATCGTTCACTTCGTATCGATATTCATCGGGATTATCGGTTTCGGTGAGAATAATTGGGGAAAATCCAATTTTGGTTTCTTCCAGTTCAGTAATTCCCTGAGCCTGGCTACTAATGCTCAAGCCCATAAGGATCAAAATAACAGCTAATGTTTTCATAACAATTAATTTTAGGATTTATAGATGGTTTAGGTACAAGCTTGCATTTAATTATACCCTAAAATTAATGAGCAATGTAGGTGAAATTCTCACTTATGATTTAAACCGCATTTTTTTGATAATGAGTAGTTAGAAAGTTGATGTATAACGTATTTCTTTTTCTATACAAGCTGTCTAAATTCAGTAAAATTCACTAATTTTATAGACTTTTTACATTCAAAAACCTATACCTATTAAGAATCCAACTCCACATAAGAATTACACAGTAGACATTGCGAACATTAATAAAATCCCAATCGTTTCTAAATTATTAAATATAATTTGTCAAAACACCGGGATGGGTTTTGCTGCTATTGCACGTGTTACTGAAGATAAATGGATTGCCTGTGCCAGCAAAGATCAAATTTCTTTTGGAATAAAACCCGGTGATGAACTCCCGGTAGAAACTACTATATGTAGCCAGGTACGTCAGCAGGACCAGCCGGTTTTTATTGATAATGTAGCCACCAATACAACTTATGCGAAGCATCCAATACCTGAGATGTATGGATTTTTGAGTTATATTTCTGTCCCCTTATATAAAAAAGACGGCAGTTTCTTCGGAACTATTTGTGCTATCGATAAGAAAGCAGCTAAAATAGATACTGAAGAAATTAGGGGGATGTT
The DNA here is from genome assembly GCF_020164485.1 of Salegentibacter tibetensis. Classification (GTDB taxonomy): domain Bacteria; phylum Bacteroidota; class Bacteroidia; order Flavobacteriales; family Flavobacteriaceae; genus Salegentibacter; species Salegentibacter tibetensis. Next base: position 36,408 of record NZ_JAIQZA010000024.1, on the reverse strand, counting down.
TCAACTCTATGCAGAATTACTAGGTTTTCACCTGGAGGTTATTGAAGAAAAAGATAAGGCCGAAGCAAAGCTTACTGAAGAAAAACACATAGCCGAATTACGAGAGCAATTTATAGGCATTTTAGGTCACGATCTTAAAAACCCTATCGCTACTACGCGAATGAGTGCAGAGATTCTAATGAAGTTCAGCAAAGAAGATATTGTGAAACGCAATGCTGCCCTTATAAAATCGACCAGCATTAGAATGGAAGGTTTAATAGATAATCTCCTGGATTTCGCGCGAGGCCGTTTAGGAGAAGGTATTAAACTGAGGAAAACAAAGGATTTCAAAAAATTGGAGAATACACTGGAACAGGTAATTAATGAAGTAAAGACTACCACTCCCGATCAGGAAATCAAATCTAATATTGAAATAAAAAATCCCGTAAACTGTGATCCCGATAGAATTGCCCAATTATGTGCTAATCTTTTAGGAAATGCGGTAACTCATGGTTCTCCTGGTAAGCCTATAGAACTCCGGGCTGCTTGTATAAATGGAGAATTTAGGCTGGAAATCACCAACAAAGGAATTAAAATTCCCAAGCAGGTAAGAGAAAAATTGTTTGAACCTTTTTACAGGTTGGAAGGAGATGAACCTCAGAAAGGTTTAGGCCTCGGACTTTACATCGCTTCACAAATTGCTTTAGCCCACGAAGGCAATATTAATGTAACCTCTACAGATAAAGAAACTGTATTTAGCTTTGTTATGCCCACGCATAATTAATCCTTGTGGTTAAAACCACATAGTAATAATTATATAGGCCAAATCTTAAAACAACAGGTTTAGCGTCCCCAGTACTGCGAAAATTGCCGCGATAAAAATCCACGCCAGAATGAGCAGAATAAATAGTTTAGCAAGGAAATGAAATCCCGAAGTAGCTGTTTTGTAATTTTCGATAAAAATAAAGAAAGGGTTCATAGCACAAAGATTAAAGGTTAAACATAGAACCTTAACTAAGGAAATGGCTATAAGATGTGGTAGTCTAAATTAAAACCTCAAGACGAAGCTGATTTTTTTAATTACCCATACGCCCGAAAATTAGAATTCGGTTTTTTAGGCAATCCAGGTCTCTTTAAAATCTTTAAAAGTAGTTTTTTACCATATTTCAACTTGTTCTTTCCCCAAAAAAGTTCAACTTTAATTTAAGACTATAAAAGCAGTTTTGGTACTGGGGAAAACCCTTAATTCTCGATTTTTGAACGAATGTTTTATGAGTTTAAAAGAAGAAAATGATTCCAAAGTAATATCGGTTAGTTCAAGAGAAGCCCTAAGCCTGTTACTCTTGTAAACAGATTCGTTATTCTCTTCCCTCCTGGAGAAGTGGGAAAAAAAGATACCCCCCGGTTTGTGAGATTCTAATGCTATCTGACTGGTAATAGATAAGTTATACCGAGGCGTATTGATGCACTGTATGCCTTACTGATGAAATCTTCCCCGGCATCTGTATAATTGGTAAGCCAGCTACGTTGATAACCCAGTTCGACGGTAAGGTGAAAACCAAACTGATTATTTAAATCAAAATATTTCCTGATAGATGGAGAGATCCCTATGCCCTCTGCCTTCAATTCCACTTTGCCTAAATCGGGCCAAAAAAAACTGTTTTTATTATAGAAATAACTAAGACCCATTCCAGGCATTAGGTTTTCACCTATAGCTAATGCAACACTTGGCCTAAGAATAAAACCTAAATCTTTTCTATTAGATGATGTTTCGTATTCTCTATCCTCACTTATGGTAAAGAACCACTGCCACCAATACTCCAGGCTTTAGGCTGAATAGGAAACTGGGTTTCCTGTGCCTGAGAAAAAGCTCTTTTTTAATCAAGAACCTCGGAGCAAGTCCACGAGGTATGAATTGGAATACTATTTTATAATTTCGAGGCAAGCCGGCCTGAATGATTCGGGCAGGCCTCGGGGAATTAAACTCTCAATGAGGGATGAAAAACACCTAGCTAACAAAAAGGCTTTCGAGTAGTGTACCCGCATAAAAGGCAATAATTGCCGCACTTCCTCCAAGAAAAACAGTTTCCAGTATACCTTTTAAAATATTCTTTTGGGTAGCATAACTTTTAAATCCGCCTACAATTGATAAAGCTATGGCGGTTAAAATACAGGAATTTAGAAATAGGCTGGATTCCAATTTTAAGAAATCTACTCCGGTAAAAAAATAAGATAACAATGGCACAGATCCTACTATAATAAAACTAAAAAAAGTCACAGCCGCAGTTTTATAGGGTGTTTTCGAACCCTTTACCATTTCCAGTTCTTCTTTCATCATCGTGTCTACCCAGACTTTTTTATCACTTGTTATTACCTTTACCACATCTTCCAGGAGTTTACCCGAAAAACCCTTATCCTTATAAATTTCCCTAATTTCATCTATCTCCTGATCTCTAAGGTTATCAATCTCCCAATATTCAATTTGTTTATGTTTTTCAAAATTATCCCGCTCAGATTTAACGGAAAAAAAATTTCCGACAGACATGGAAAATCCATCTGCAATTAAATTGGTTAATCCCAGGATAACCACTACTGTAATTCCCAAATTTGCACCTTCTGCACCGGCGACTATCGCAAAAGTTGTTATAGCACCATCAATTCCGCCGTAGACGAATTCGCCTACATATTCCTTTCCTCTAAAAAACCAATCCTTACCGAAATGATTATTGACCTCCGCAATTTTTTCCGCTCTCTTTTGCATGTTAAAATCCTTAGAATAGTCGATTAAATCATTTTTCAAAAAAATTAAAATTAAGTGGGCAGATAGCGCACTTTGTAGATCTGGGGCTTTATAAAATTAGATTCTTCTTCTGGTAAAAAGAATGACTAATGTCATTGGACTGCAAATGCATTAAAAAATGATTAGGTTGGATGGCTCAGATAGATCACCTGCCAAACAATCGGCCCATTTTATTTTTTAAATGATTTAGTTTGATAATATAAAAAATGAAAAGCCCTAAAACCGAAAAAAATTGTTTTCCCGTCATCGGTCAGATTGAAGAATCGCTGGTATTTTCAATACCCCTACCCCAAATACCCCACTCTTTTTTCTTATATTTAATTGAATATGAACAAAGTACAGGACCATGAAGTTAACACTTTTAATTTCAGCTTTATTGCTTTTTTTGATAGCTCCGGCTGATCAGGATAAATATCACAGAGATCGTCAACAGATGGTGACCGCTCAATTGGAAGCGAGGGGAATTTCCCATGAACCCACCCTGAACGCCATGCGCAGTGTTGAGCGCCACCGGTTGGTACCGCCAGCACAGGTGCAATATGCGTATGAGGACCGCCCGTTGCCCATAGGTTTTGGGCAAACTATCTCCCAGCCCTATATGGTTGGGTATATGACAGAAGTTATCAAGCCCACTGCTGGAATGAAAGTATTGGAAATCGGAACCGGATCTGGATATCAGGCGGCGGTGCTTGCTGAAATTGTGGATGAGGTTTATACCATTGAGATCGTTGAAGAATTGGCCAAAACCGCCAAAAGTCGATTGGAGGAAATGGGATACCCCAATATTCACGCAAAAGAAGGTGATGGCTATTTTGGATGGGAGGAGCACGCTCCTTTTGATGCAATAATTGTTACCGCAGCTTCAGAATTTATCCCTCCGCCGCTTATAAAACAATTAAAAGAAGGTGGAAAAATGGTTATTCCCGTGGGTGCCCCTTTTACCACTCAACAACTTATGCTGGTAGAAAAGCAAAAAGACGGAAAACGGAAAACCCGCAATCTCCTTCCGGTCCGGTTTGTTCCCTTTACCCGTAACTAATGAGATTCCCTTCCTCTTTCAACCGGTTGTTGTTTTCCATTGCCCTGCTTTCGCTGTCTATGGTTGCCTACCAATTGAGTCTGATGCAATACCTGTCCATTGTGCAGTGGTATCATTTTGCCTATATGGTAATTGCAATCGCCCTGCTGGGGTTTGGTGCTGCAGGCACTTTTATTGCACTCTTTAGGAAATACTTACTAAGCAGAATCGGCTATTTATTGCCATTGTTCATGGTGCTAACCGGTATCTTCATGCCGCTTATCCTCTGGCTTTCGGGACAGCCTTTTGCCCGGTTTGATACCTATCTATTATTCGTGGAGCGAAGTCAGTTATGGCAATTGTTACTTTATGAACTGCTCTTTTTTATTCCGTTCTTTTTTTGTGCCCTTGCAATTGGACTGGTTTTCGTTAAATATACCAACAGGATCGGGAAACTTTATTTCAGTAATCTGGCGGGTTCAGGATTGGGAGGGCTGGCGGCTATTATCCTGTTTTGGGCGGCTTCACCAACGCAGATCCCTTACATCACCGGATTTTTATCCTTGCTTTCTGCCTTGCTGATTATTCCCCACCACAGAAAACGAATATGGATGATTTCTGTAGGGATAACAGCCGTTATATTGATACTTCTTACATTTTCTTCTCCAACACCTTTACGGCTTTCGCAATACAAAAGTTTGAGTCAAACCCTGGATCTCCCGAAAGCACGTATAGAAAAATCGGCTAACAGTCCGCACGGCTGGGTGCAATATATCACTTCTCCGGTGCTGCGCTATGCCCCCGGCTTAAGCCTTTCCTTTACCGGGGAGGTGCCGGTGATCGATGCGGTGTTCAGCAACGGGGAATGGGCCGGTGCGGTATTGAAATCTCCCGGGGACAGCAGGATCCTTGATTATACTACTTCAGCCGTTGCCTGGGAGCTGGCAACGCATAAAAAAGTGCTGGTCCTGGATGCCGGCACCGGAGTGCGGACCCAATATGCCTCCTTAAAAGGTGCTGCTGAAATAGATCATGTAGAATCCCACCGGCTGGTCACCGGTTTTGCGGAAAATCAAACGAAACTTGCCAGTGATGACGCTGTAACTTTGTACCAGCAGGATTCCCGGTCTTTTCTCGCCCAAACTGAAAAATCCTATGATCTTATTAGTCTCCCGCCTATTGGCGCTTTTGGAGGAACCGCCGGTTTGGGAGCCCTGCAGGAAGAATATCTCCTCACCACCAGGGCCTTTTCCCTAATTTATGATCGGCTGGAAACCGACGGATTCTTTGAAATAACCGTATGGCTGGATTATCCTTACCGAAATCCCCTGAAGATTGCCGCCACCATTTCTGAAACCCTTGCCGAAAAAGGCATTTCTCACCCGGAACAGCATCTGGTAAGCGTAAGAAGCTGGAATACCCTCACCTTCCTGGTAAAAAGAACAGCTTTTACTCAGGCAGAAGTACAGGCTGTCCGCGATTTTTGCGATCATTTGTATTTTGACCCTATGTTGCTCCCGGGAATCACTTCGGAAGAGCGAAACCAGTATAATATGCTGGAAGACCAGGTACTGTTCAGCCTTACCGATTCCATTATTTCCGGCAACAGGGAAAGCATTTATGAAAACTACGATTTTCACCTGCGTCCTGCCACCGACGACAAACCCTATTTTTCACAATTCCTGCGATTAAAAAGTTTACCTCATTTGCAGGAAATCTTCGGGAATCAGTCTGCTTCCTTTATTGAGCTGGGTTACCTCATTGTGGGGGTCACTTTTATACAGTCGCTATTACTGGCTTTTGTGCTAATTCTCCTTCCCCTGTTCCGGCTGAAAAAGAATATTAAGAACAAAGGATTCACCCTAATATATTTTTCCGGACTGGGTATGGGTTTTATGTTCGTGGAAATAGTGTTGATCCAGCGGTTTGTTCTTTATTTGGGTCATCCGGTATATTCGGTAGCGGCTGTAATAAGTGGAATGTTGCTCCTATCCGGACTTGGAAGCTGGTTGTCTTCAGGCTTAAAACTATCAATTGCAGGCATTCGAAAAATTATGCTGTTCATTGTTTTGCTCTTGCTGGTGTATGCCGGGAGCTTGCAATGGCTGTTGCAGATGGGTATGGGGTTTTCAATTTGGGGAAAAATCCTGTTTTCCCTGGTACTCATAGGGCTTCCTTCCTTTTTAATGGGAATGCCTTTCCCGTTGGGGTTGCAGTTTCTTTCCCAAAGGAATGAAGAAGCTGTTCCCTGGGCCTGGGGTATCAATGGTTGCCTTTCAGTGGTTAGTGCTTCGCTGGCGACCATACTGGCCATAGAAGTAGGATTTTCAGTGCTGATGTTACTGGCTGCAACTGCCTATTTTCTTACCCTGGCTTCTTGTTTTCTGGTGAAACCTCAATAAGGGATTAAAAATGCTTTTCTAAAGTCTTTTGAAGAGATCCTTACAGCATTTTCTGGAGATAATAGGGCATTCTGCAATTTATGTGACTTCAGCCACATCATTTTTTCAATATCATTGTCAACACCCTAACCTTAAACTACAGGTCCATACTCAACTTTATTGATAAAAGTACAAACGCATCAGTAAAATCCTTCAATACAAAAATAAAAGCGTTTAGAGGATTAATGTAGAATTCTTTTTGTACAGATTAACTACCATTTTTGCTTAGAAAACAATTGGTCTTGATCCAAATTGGATCATTCTCAAAAATTGTGTGTGAATTGAGATATTATTTTGATTTTTGTTTTCCAAAACAGGAAGCACATTAATTATCTCTTTTATGATTTTGCTTGGTAGAAATGGAGAAAAACATGAATAATACCAAACGATTAAAGAGAGTATTAATCAGGTTCGATAGAGCTAAAGATTGTCGTAAGAGAAATTTAAGGCAACTCGTTTCTTCCCGGGAATATTTTTAGCTTTATTCAAAGTTATTGAAAAGGTAGTTCCTTCTTTTTCGTTACTCTTAATCTCGAGACTGCCACCATGTGCATCTGCGACTGCTCTAATTAAAGCAAGTCCCATTCCGTAACTTCTCAATTCCCCGGCATTATTACCATTGGTAGTGTTCAAGAATTTAAAAATTTCTTTTTGTTTTTCTTCAGGGATCGGTTTTCCATAGTTGTGAACACGAATAGAAACCGACTTCTGGAAATTTTCTACCAATATGGAAACCGGTTTGTTCCCTTCTCCATATTTTACTGCATTGCTTATAAAGTTTTCGAGGACTCTTCTAACCATCATTTCATCAAACACCCCTATAATCTTCTCCTTACCACATTCTAATCTGATCTCATTGGAGTAAATCTGCGAAGCCTCCTGATAGATAGATGTAACACTCTCCACAAGATTAATTTCAGAAAAACCCATAAATATTCCCTCTCCTGCCTGGATCGTTATAGAATCTAGCAGTCCCTCAATTAGATCAAGAGATCTATTTAGACTGCTTTTAGCCATCTTCTTTATTACCTCAAGTTGCTCCTTTTCCTGATCATGCTCTATAGAGCTTATTGCCATATATGCGGTTGAAATAGGATTACGCAAATCATGAGCAAGAATCGCTATCAATTTTTGTCGCTTCTCTTGTAGGGAATTACTGAAAGCACTAACTGAAAACAGCATTGCATTCTCAAGAGTATATTTCAGCACGGTTCCTACTTCTGTTGTGTAAGCATCTTCTTCCATCAAAGTTTCAGTTATTATGCGATGGAAAACTATATATTCCCGTAGGACTTGGTCTACTGTATAGCCAGAGGAAGAAGATCTTTGACATCCATGCTGAACACAATGCTCATAGACTTCTTCAAAATGCTCTTTATCCCTGATTACCAGAAAATTTTCTAAGCGATGCATTATTTTATTAATGTCATCCAACAAATGGGGTAAGTGATCCCTTAGGGCAATCCTGCTAGTAAAATTTGAAGCTCTTGTTTCTTCCTTCACGGACTTCTCCCAGGTATTCAGGATCTTCTCCTTCCGGAGTTTTAATATTTTGGCTGCTTTTTTCATATGAATTGGTTAAATAGTAGGTTTCTTCAATATAATAATTTTAATCAAGTACCTCGGGGCAAGCCCACGAGGTATGAATTGGAAAACTATTTTATAATTTCTAGGCAAGCCCGCCTGAATGATTCGGGCAGGCCTTGGGGAATTAAACCCTCAATGAGGGATTAAAACTGTTAAAATTAGTATATTTTATTAATAAATTTTAAGAAAAAGGATCGAAAGAAAAAAAAGAAAAATAGTTCTTCTTGTGGTCCTGGTAGCCTATTCCACAGGCAGGAAACACATATTTAGGCTTGATCCGTTATTTCCCCGTTCATATAAAAAAAGCAGAAAACGAAGTTTCCTGCTTTTTATTGGAGTTTTTAGTACCACTTATGTAATCATTAAGGATAATTCAAACCTCTATGAATCGTTAAATTCGCGATTAAACTGCGTACTGTTTACTCCTGAAATTTGATCTTTTTCCCTAGCCTACCGGTACTTAAGATCAATTTCTACTTTAATCTAAAAATTTTTCTCTGCTTTACCAAGATAATGCACTGTTAATTAATAATTTATAGTTAATCTAATCTGTTTTCAATATTTTCCATAAATTCCGTGTCCTCTAATCTTGACTAATCTGATTAAAAAGAATTTTCACCAGCCTGTATTTGGTATTGTAGAAAGTATTGAATGAAATACAAGGTTAAAAAAATTGAACCGACTAAAAAGAATTTATAAGAATTAAAGAGAGTATCAAGATAGGTTAAGCATAAAAAGCTTATTAAATAGCATCCTATCGATAGGCCTAATAACAGAATCCGAAATTTTGCCACAGCGATCTCAGCAAAATAATATTTTAAATTTTTCATAACTCTAAATTGTTATAGTTGAAAATGGTTAATAATCCATATTCGACTTTGTAAAAAGAACTATTTTACTCTTTGGTGTGCTGAAAAGCATGTGAAGTGGGGTGACTACTTTTCGATAAAATTCTATTATAATGTAAGTCTTTTTTTCTAAAAAGCTATGGAAATAAGCCGATCTAGTAAAAGGCAAAATAAATCAAGTTATAATATTTTAAGTTGGTTAATAATAATAATAATTGAATGTAACCACATTCTTACAAGATAATCATCAGTAAAAACAAATTAACACACGTTTAACTAAGGTGCTTTTATTTTTATTATCATAAATTATAAAAAATGATCATTCCTAAATTTTGATAACTTGAATTATATAAAATATATCGAAACTTTTAAAGAAAAAAATTGCCGCAATAGTAGAAAGAATTAAAGAGCTCCGAAAAACTTTTTATCTCAAGTTGCATATTCACTTAGAAAAAATTCTTAGTACTATTACGAATCGCTAAAGGAGTAAATGCCTGAGTTTAATCAATTGCCAAACAAGATTTTAAATTTTGAGATTTATAGATAAAAAAACCTCGAAGAATACTTCGAGGTTTTTGATTGACTGTTAATGCCCCAATCGTTAACAGCCCATCATAAATCTTCAATCAAATAGTTCTCAATTTTTGCTTTCTGCACAAGCAGCAGTTCGTTTATGTTGCGCGGAAGGTTTTCGGTATATAATAAATCATGATACTGGCTAACATTCTCTAATTCACATTTATAACATTTATCCCATTCACTGGGAGCGATGAAAAAAAGATGCTGAAGAAAAGTGTCAATCCATACAAAAGATAGTAAACAAGAAATACTGGCCTGGTTAAGAGGGCACTTCTTATTTGCAAAATAAGATCCATCTATACATTCCATTAACTCAAGTTTTATTGTTTCACGCAAACCCTTTCGTATAGAGATGCTGTCATTCTCTAAAACCTCACCTGTGTTTTCAGCTCTGCCCAAAAGAGAACTGTAATGTTCTAACAAATTCGAATTTGTTATGTAAAGCCGGAGGATTCGTAGGTAAAAGGTAAAGTAAATCAAGTTTTAAATATTTAGGTTGGTTAATAGCAATGATTGAATGTAACCAGATCTCTACGAAATAAGCAACATAGAAAAAATTTAACAACCGTTTAACCAATTTATTTTCATTTTTATTATTATTAATCATAAAAAAATAAAAATCTATTTTTAGAATGAAAAGAGGTGCCGCCGCAATAGTAAATGAATTAAAAAGTTCCGAAAATAAATGACGTGATTAGGTAACCAAAAAAAAGCTTGTTATCTCTCGGGCTGAATTTTCGTTTATAAAAAATTCCAAATATAAAAAGTTGAAGGATTCGTAAGTAAAAGTAAGTTTAAATTCAAGTCTTAATATATTACGATGATTAGTAATAAAATGTAACCACTTCTAAAGATAATTAGCTATCACATTAAATTAACACTCCATTAACTTTAATTATTAATTTAATATAATAATTAATTATAATTTAATATAATTCAACCCTAAAAATCACTTTTTAAGTATGGAAAATGTTGCCCCGATAGGAAAAAGAATTAAAGAGTTACGAAAAAAAAACAAGTTATCACAAGATTACGTGGCCAAAAGACTTTATATCTCTCAGGCTGCCTATTCCCTAATCGAAAATTCCCGAAATCGTATCGCGATAAGCCATATTGTTAATTTAAGCAAACTCTATAATGTAACTACCGATTTTATCCTTAAAGGTGAGAAATCAATAATTAAGATTTCCCCGAACAATGGTTTTATCCCATTGGTAAAAGATACGGCCCACGCAGGATTTTTAAAAAATTTTGAAGAAAATCACTATTATGATGAGTATGATTGGTACCGCATCCCCGGGTTCAACCCAACTTTGGACCAAAACCTTTTTGAAGTGGAAGGCGAATGCATGTCTCCCACACTTTTGCCAAATGATATTGTGGTTTGCCAGAAACAGAAAATAGATAAAGTTATTGATGGTGCCATTGTACTTATAATCACAAAAAACAAAACTATTATCAAGAGGCTGCGGTTAGATGATAACCCGGATTACTTATTGGTAGAAAGTGATAATCCCCAGGAAAAAGGGTTGCATAAAGTAAAAAAAGTTGATATTAAACAGCTCATGGTAGTGCTTGGTAAAATAAGCAGTAACCTGGTTCCTCATCATCAAATTGTTTCCACCGGAAAAATCAAGGAATTAGAAGAATCTGTTGACCTTTTAAAACGAGAACTGTTTTCTTTGAATAAAAAGCTTAATACCTTAACGAAATAACATCTTTATATGGCTGACAATTAAAGAAAACCTAAGGCCATATATCTTGCTAGTTTGATTTCTGCTTTTGTTACAATCGATGTTCGTAACTTCTGCCGCTTCGGTCCACAAGGGTAAGCTATATCATCATCAACCTAAAATTTATGGTTTATAATGAACTGATTTAACTCTTTAGAGGATCATTCAATAAAAGCAAGGAAAGTATTGAATTTGCACAATAAAAATTAGTACTAAAAATGTGTCATACATTGAATTTCTTCCATAACGATTATTCGATCAGGTGAGATCATAAAAAAAAGCAGAAAACGAAGTTTCCTGCTTTTTATTGGAGTTTTTAGTACCACTTATGTAATCATTAAGGATAATTAATCCTCTATGAATCGTTAAATTCGCGATTAAACTGCGTACTATATACTCCTGTAATTTGATCTTTTTCCCTACCGGTATTCAAGATCAAATTTATGTTTTGGAATAAAAAATAAGGTATCCCATAATTGGGACACCTTTTAATTATTTCTAATACTCATCGAATTCTCCACAAGCAACGGGCGTCATATCAGGCTCGTGAAATACCACTGTTCTATTTTCAATATTAGCAGCAGTTACCTCTGCATTGGTTAAGGTAAAGGTTCTGGTATAGAATAAGTTTCCTGATGCATCGGCTTCTGGCCAAACATCTCCAGCATAATCCAGAGTCCAAATTGCTGGTCCATAATTTTCACAAGATGCATTTTCATGAATATGTTGTGGAACATCTCCGGCAGTAAGTTCGGTAGCTGCTGTAGTAGCCGTTAATTGGTTTCCTTCTAATTTCAGGTATGCAAATCCAACAGCATTGGCATCACCTAAATTTTTCAGACAGGCTTTATAACGTTTAGCTTCAACTCTTGGATCATCAAATGGTGGCGGGTTATCGCTTCCACAGCCGTAGCTAAAGTGGTAATACTCCATTGTGGCATCATCACCATTGTAGAACATTTTGATTTCATCATCGGTGATTGGTCCTGAAAGAATTACCTGACCTGCATCGTCTGAACTATATTCATTGGTATTATCTAAAGTAATCTCAAAATAGTAAGTATCTATGGCCGCTGTATCCGGCAACCAGAAACTTAATGGATCTGAATAGTAGTCTCCTGTAGAGGCATCTTCTACTACCGCATTTGATTCAGTATAAAGTAAATCTCCAGACGAATCAGAGCCTTTCCATACGTTTACTGTATAACCTGCAACATAATGTCTACCATCTTCTGAGAGACAGAAGTTTCCAAATAAACTGAATTTCATAAGTGGTACAGGTACCAGGTCAAAGAACTGATAACCATATAAGTTTACATCACGGTCATCAAAACATAGAACTTCTACATCTACATATTTTTTAGAACCTGCGCGTAAATCGAAATTTAGTGGTAATGCATGATTTACAAAATTGGCATATTCACTTCCTACGGTGGGCGAAACCCAAATAGGCAGGGTGCTTTCACCCGGCTCTTCAGCATATACCCAGAAATCAGTTAGGCTTACGGCTGTGGTTGTTTGTCCTGCAGGGATTGGAATTGCTAACTCCTCATCATAATCGGTAAAATAGGTAGTACCATCAAAATTAATAGGAACCACTACATCTTCTTCTCCCAGTTCATGAGTAAGTATTACTCTGGCATACATCGGTGCGTCTTCAGAACATTCAGGTACACTCTGTTTTGATATTTCCTGGTTCCTTATAAAATCATTTAACAGTGCTCCTATAGAAATAGTAGCTACCTCATCGCCAGTTTTGGGCTCACCAGAAGTAGTTTCATCTTGACTGCAGGATGTAAAAAGCATCGCAAAAACAGCGATACCGGCAAAATAATGTTTTAAATTTTTCATAACTCTAAAGTTTTTTAATTAAAAAATATTTAAGAATGGTTAATAATATAGATACACAGTTCTCTAAAAAGAACTATTGTACTCAAGTTTGAGCAAAATTTTAGGAGCTAAAAATAGTGAAGTGGGGTGACTACTTTTCGATAAAATTTCTAGTATAAATGTAAGTCAATTCTTACCTATAAAGATATGGGGGATAACCCTATATTTACACACCAAGAATATATAAAGCTTTTTGGTCCTCTACAAGACCGTGATTTATTAATATATTATTAGAGTTTGTATGCTTTAAAATTTTGTTATAATCGATATTTGTAGCTTCGGCAGCTTCCCCAATACTAGGGTAAGCAATATCATCGCTAACTATCGATTTATGGTTTATGATGAAATGAATTAGATCCTTAAACTCAGGATAATTTTTAGCGACTTTTGGAAGATGAACATCGACAACAATAAATCAAGGAGAGCTTGCTTTACAGATAATTTACTCATTTTCTTTTTTAAAGATAATAAACTCCTAGATAGTCAAAGCAACTCTCAAAAATAAAAAGGAGGTTTGAAACAATTAGGCTTGATCCTTGAAACAGCTTAAAAAATACTTTGAATCAAATGTTTTATTATAAAGTTGAAGGAATGAATAAAAGTATGCCCCTGAAAATGAAAAAGCCCCAAAACAGTGAGTTTTGGGGCTTTTTACTTCCATTTGTAGTGTAATTGGCGGAGGAAGAGGAACTATCCGAAAATAGCTAAACCCTACTATTATTGATGTTTAAGAAAGATCATAATTCTGGTGTAACCGAATTTGACACCTTTAATATAACTTTAACTTTAAAACTTATAATTATGTTCTTTTAAACGCTGCTGTCTATTGGCGATTAACCGTCTTTGTTTGCATTAAGGCTGGACTAAGCTGACCCCTCTATAGCCCACCTTTTAGGTAATCTGTCATTCCGGCGGATGCTGACCCCCTTATAAATTAAAAAAAATGGCTGACCAGCAAAATTATTCCGGAGCATACTGACCCCTCTGTGAATTTATTACTTTATAGTAAATGCTGAAATTACCCATCAATGAAACCCTCACATCTTTTAAATCAGTTGCTTTTGTGATCGGAAATTAAATCTGCACAGTTTTCGGTAAATAAGAATACACAGAAAATGGCAACAAGAATGCACAAGTAAAAGACCTTTTGGGGCATGCCCCAAAAGGTCTAAAAGCTAATATTGCTAGTTCACCAAAACCAGCAATTTTATGAATGTGTATTTAGCCAAATTTATGACTTATTTTGAAATCCACCGAATGCACCGTGACGGGTATTCCATCAGCAAGATCAGCGAATTCTTAGTGCTCAACAGACGTACGGTATCCAAATACCTGTCGATGAGCGAAGCGGAATATGAAGAATTCCTGATTAAACAAACCAATCGAGAGAAGAAACTACTTCCCTTTGAGGATTTTGTCAGGCAGCGTCTTGAAGAATTTAGAAACACCCCTGCAGCACAGATGCATGACTGGCTCAAGGAGAATCATCCTGATTTTCCGGTAGTATCCCAGAAGACAGTCTTTAATTTTGTATCCTGGGTCCGAAAGAAACATCAGTTACCCATAGTTAAAACGGAGAGACAGTTCCAGCAGCTTGAAGAAACTCCTTATGGAAAACAAGCACAGGTAGACTTTGGAGAATACAATATGAGAACGACCACCGGTACCCGGGTAAAAGTCTTCTTCTTTACGATAGTGTTGTCTCGTTCCCGTTTTAAATATGTTTGGTTTACGGATCGATACTTTACCTCAGAGTTGGCCATAGAAGCCCACGAGAAGGCCTTTGAATATTTAGGAGGTATCCCGGATGAGATTGTTTATGACCAGGATAAGGTCTTTGTAGTAAGTGAAAACGGAGGAGATATATCCTAACCAATGCCTTCCGGGGGTATACCAGAGCCCAATGTTTTGCTCTTTACTTTTGCCGAAAGGCAGACCCCCAGAGCAAGGGTAAGGTAGAAAATGTGGTGAAGTATGTAAAGCAAAACTTTCTTTACAACCGTACCTATCACAATATCGAAACCCTTAATGATGAAGTACTGGGATGGCTGGGACGCACTGCTAACAGCCTGCCCCACGGGACAACCCAAAAAGAGCCCTGGGCAGAGTTTACTATTGAACGCTCCTTTTTAAAGCCATATAACGCCCATGTTGGTCCAGTAACAACAATTGCTACCTACACCGTCAGGAAAGATAATGTCATCTCTTACAAAGGTAATTTTTACTCCCTGCCCCTTGGCACCTATAAAGGAAAAGAGACCCTGGTGGCTGTACGTGTGGAAGATGATGCTTTCCTTGTCATCACTGATGCTCTGGGAGAAGAGCAAATCTGCCGCCACAAAATTCCTGTAGGCAGAGGGAATAAAGTAGCTAATACGGATCATAAAAGAGACAAGAGCGCTGCCATTGGGGAAATGATAGCGGAAGTCGCTGCTTTGTTCGAACATCCTGAAAAGGCTCGAGAGTGGCTTGAGATGATCAAAGCTGACAAACCCCGGTACATCAGGGATCAGCTGATTATGATAAGACAAGCAGCACTACAGACAGCTTCGGCTTATCTGAACAAGTCGATGGAGTATTGTTTATTCCATAAGATCGTTAGCGCGGCAGACTTCAAAAGTATTTTGGCTTCCACCGAGCAATTTCCAAAAAAGGAAACAAAGATCGTTAGGCTTAATCCACTAAGCGGTGAAATCCCGGACAAAGCTAACATCCAGCCGCAAAAAAGCTCCATAGAAGATTTTGAGCATATTCTTAAAAAATCATAAACCTAATCTCCCCTGGAGAAAAGGCTTCTCCAGGGGATTTATTTTAATAAAAACAATCATATGGAAACAAAAGAACAGATCACTGATTACTGCCGAAAATTTAGAACTGCTGGTATTGGCAACAACCTGGAAGTACTGGTAAAAGAAGCCGAGGATAAAGCCTTTGGTTTTATGGAGTTCACCTTACACCTATTGGAAGCAGAGGCCACACACCGCTACCAAAATGAGGTAAAAAGAAGACGAAAAGTAGCCAGATTACCCCTTCACAGCAACCTGGATCACTATGATCACACCTTCAATAATGGCATCTCAGAGACCCGCTTGAATCAGCTCAGGGAGCTAAACTGGCTGGACCAGGGTTATAATATTATGCTGATGGGGCCATCGGGTGTAGGCAAAACTTTACTTGCTTCCGGTCTTTGCAGCGATGCCATTGACAAAGGATACAAGGCTTATTTTAGAACGATGGAAGATATAGTAAATATGCTGAAAATGAGAGATATGACCCGAACTGCCACAGCAGATTACAAGCGACTCTCAAAGGCCGATCTCATTGTTATTGATGATATTATGCTCTTTCCGGTGGAGAAAAGCCAGGCAGTAGCATTATTTAATTTTATCAATCAATTATATGAAAGCACCTGCTTTATTATAACCACCAATAAAATGGCTGCGGACTGGGCTAAAATGCTGGATGATGAAGTTCTAGCTACGGCTTTACTGGACAGATTACTCTACCGATGCGACGTGATGAATCTCTCTGGAAAAAGCTACAGAATGGAGAATAGAAAAACTTTTTTTGAACAGAAAAAATAACAGATTATATTTACATAACCTGTGCACTCTTGTTGCCAAAAACTGTGCACTCTTATTTACCATTTTCTGCGCATTGTTACTTACCGATTACAGCTTTATAAATCAATGGTCTATCGGCAATTTGTTTTGTTCTTTCAGAGACTAGTTTTACTAGTTTCTTTGAATAAGTCTTTGATTTATTTCTCTTAACCCTATATTCTAAAATCCTGCGAATTGAATGTCGGCTATTCGTGTCCAAATTACATTGCGTTAAGCCATTCCAGATTCCTTTTATCCCCAGCTTCTTGAGAAATCAGTTTTCCATTTTTGATAACTTGTTCACTCATTTCCAACATTATTTTTTGCTCTAGTCAATTCGACTATTTCTGATTTTGAAGAACCCGAAGAAATTAGTTTATTAAGTGCTACTAAAAAGTCAATCAATCCGTTACGTATATTATCTACTGTTGCCATTTTCTTTGAATTTTATTATTAAATATCCGAAAATTTGCTCTTTTTCCCTGATGTTACCTAATAAGTACAGAGTTTCGAATTGAGACAGATTTAGCATTGTTTTTATATAATGTTAGCCGATGGCTTTTTTACTCGTCCACGCGGTCAGATATTTGTTCTCTTACCCATTCAACATTTCTTTCTTGTCGGTAGTCAAACCATTCCTGCCTGAAATCCGATTCGTGGATCAGATAATTGAAATTCCTAAAAGGTTTCGGTCGGTTTAAAGCAGCAAGTAATTTTTTTTCAAATCCGTCCGCTTCGAGCTGGTCGGCAAAAGATTCCATTACAGCGTAAGATTGCGTGGAATGCATTGGTTCGATTCGAATGTAATCGCCCCAATTATTCTCGAGTTTATCAATTACATCTTGCCAGGGATTTTCCTCATCCACAAAAAAGTCCATTTCTGCCGGATGATATTCAAAATCACCTGTCATAGTATTTAGAAAACAAAGTTGTCCGCACAGAAGGAGTTCTGCCATTTCTCGAATATTTGCTTCTTTGACTTTCATTTTTTTTTAGCTATTGGCTAATAAAAACTGTGCGAACTGGCGTGCGTGATTGTCCGCAGGACAATCCGCTGAGCAAGCGAGCACGGAGTTTCGAATTGAAACAGGTTTGAGCATTGTTTTTATACAATTTTGCCAGTAGTGCTTATACTACCTTAAACTCCGATTCGTTCATTTCCACGCTAAACCTAACGTTTGCCTTCAATGCACTGAATACTTTTAAAATTGTTTCGATAGTTACGTTTTTAGTATTTCGTTCCAATTTAGAGATCTGGGATTTTTGAACTCCGATTAATTCTCCAAGTTGTTCTTGGGTTAAATTCCGTTCTTTTCGAACAGACTTTATCATATCCCCAAGGACTTCCATTCGCAAATCAAATTCGTATTTGTCCCTTTCGGGTGTTCCAACTTTTCCAATGTCCTTGTCCTTCATTTGATCAAGGGTCATCATTTTCATTTTTTTATCTATTGTTGCCATAATTTCAAATTTATTCGTCAAAATATTCAGCTCTTATTTTCAATGCTTTCTCAATTTCTGATTTTGGAACCTTACTTACTTTTTTAACCATTCCGTGTGTGGATAACACTAGCGTTTCGGCTTGATCAGTTTTATCCCAAAAAGCAAAGAGTCTGTATTGAATTCCTTGATAAAGTGTCCGAAACTCCCAAATGTCGTCTGTCAATTTTTTAAACAGTTTTGGATCATTTTCTAATTTCGCTTTATCCAAATTGTAATATATTTTCTTTTTTGCTTTAGTATCCAATTTAGACATAAAGTCAATTGCTTGTTCAAGAAAGACTACCTCAAATTTTGGTTTCATTCAGTTTATTTGTCAATATACTTTAGCAAAGATAATCAATAAGTTGAGTTATATGGAAACATTTATTGGTTTTGTTCGCATTACTGGCAACGTCTCGTATAAAAACTGTGCGAGCGGGCGAGCGTGATTGTCCGCAGGACAATCCGCTAAGCAAGCGAGCACGATATTTCGATTCAAGACAGGTTTGAGCATTGTTTTTATATACTGTTGGCAACTGGCTTTTTCACAGTTTTAATCTGATAAATTGTTAATTATCATTACAATGAAGCATATTAAATACAGACCTAATGAATATTTACTGATTTTTTTAATAAAATTGAGTTTCTGAAAATATTCTTTTGGTAAATTAGATTCCTGTTTTAACTTTTGTATTGTATCATTAGTGTTTCTAAAATATTTTGTATTAATCCTTTTAGATTGATAATATAAACTAATCTGCCAGTAACCGTGCGTTATTAGAAATATTCCTAGTAAAATATAAGAGACAATTTCCAACATTTTTCCTTATGTTTATTGAGCCCTAACACAGATTTCCTTTTCAATTCCATACAACCACATTTGGATTTTCAATCCGCATCCCAGTCAGAACTATTTAAAAAATCATTATTCAGGTCCGTTTTTTAGCTTGTTGCCAACGTCTCGTATAAAAACTGTGCGAGCGGGCGTGGGTGATTGTCCGCAGGACAATCCGCTAAGCAAGCGAGCACGATGTTCCGATTTAAGACTGATTTAAGCATTGTTTTTATATGTTGTTGTAGCCAGTTTTTTCTTTATAATTCTGTTGTAGGTTTCCCATTCATAAATAGAAAATCTTTAAAAGTAAATCGTTCCACTTTATCTGAATTTAAGTCTATATCATAAATTACATTGGTGGTTGTAATTCCCGAAAGTTGAGCAGTTTCTCCTAAACGTTGTAAATAATCAATTTTCCCTTTCATATAATTATCAATAACGAATTTGTAGTAATTATCTTGGGGAAATGGATATTCTCTTTTCAAGATTATCATTCGAGGATTTTTTTCGGTGTTTTCGAAATAATAATATTCATATTGATCGACATCATAAATCACTCCCGAAAATTCTTTACTATTCCAGTCAAGTTTAGGCGAGTACTGAAAAATAATGTGATCACTCGTCCCGTGCATTTTCTCAAATTCATTTAATACCAATTTGTAGGGATTGAAATTAACACCTGCTTCTTTTTCAAATTTTGAAACCTGTTCGTAAAATTTCGGTGCTTTACAACTTGATAAAGTAAGGGTCAATATTAAAGAAAGGAGAATATTAGTTTTCATTATTTTCGAAGTCAGATGAAAATTTGTCTTTTAAATTGGCTACAACGTCTCGTATAAAAACTGTGCGAGCTGGCGTGCCTGGTTGTCCGCAGGACAATCAGGCGTTGCAAGCGAGCACGGAATTTCGATTCAAGACAAATTGAGCATTGTTTTTATATGCTGTTGTATGCCGTTTTTATTATCTCAAATTCGGAAATGGTAAACGATATCTAACCGAAAATTTCTTTCCGTTTATTTCAACTGCTTGTTTTTCTTTCAATTTTGAGATAAGATTTATAAAATTTTCAAAATGTTCTTTTGATAAAAATAAACTATACAGCGATTCACTTCTTTTAACTGTTGATTCGCTTTCTAAATCAGGCCAATTTTCTGGCCATTCTTGAGGTTCTTCAGGAGAATGACTATAGTCTGTCAACATTATTTCTATGTTATCAGGCATCCAATCCTTTGCGCCTTTCCCTTTAAATTTTTTAATATTATCATAAACAGTGATAAAGTCTTCCGGTGTCTTTTTTCGTGCTTCACTTCTCTTTTCCTCCAGGCTGCCATAAACACTAATTTCACGTAGTGTGTCAAAGTTTAGAAGTAATATATTTGTTGGTTGGTCAGTCGAGCTGGATGCTTCTATAAAATCAGGTTGCTTCATTAAAGTGTCCGTTATACCGAATGATTTAATTATTTTTTGAGTTGTTTCTCTGTCATTCGTAACTTCAAAGTATTTCCATTTCTTATTAACTACTTTTTTATAAATGATTTGACCGTTTTCGTAAAGTGCAAACGTTGGGACGTCCGAGCCTATTACCATAAGCCAGGGATCGGTCTCAATTAAAACCACGATTGGTTGTCCATATTTTTCATTCCACTCTTGTCCGAAAGAAAAGTTTGTTAAAGTAAGTAGTAAAAATCCGATAATATAGTTTCTCATTGTTCAGTATTAAATGGCATACAACGTCCCGTATAAAAACTGTGCGAGCCGGCGAGCTTGATTGTCCGCAGGACAATCAGGCGTTGCAAAGGAGCACGAACTTTTGATTCGAGACCAATTAAGCATTGTTTTTATATAGTGTTGCCAACAGTATTTTCTAATTACTGCGGGTTAATTACTATCAGTTCTTTGGTCAGTTTAACCTCTTTTGTTTCAACAACAGTGTTCTGAGTAGTGTCTATACTTTTCAAGATTCTAATATCTTCTATAGCACCGTGAAAAACCTTCCTTTTATCGGATTCGTTTTCGTTAGGTTTATATTGAAATTTAAACTCAAATTTTCCATTGCCGATGGTATCTTCCTGAATCCAGTGATTTTCATCCTCCTTAATAGCTTCAAGATTTAATACCTCATTGCGGTCATTAATTACATAATGGAAGAATATATATCTACTACTAATAACCGAATCTTCGGACTTTTCTAAAGCAGTATTATAATGAACATTCCCTGTTGCAATTTCACCCCGACGGATAGTATCATTTAATTTAAATCCAAGAATTTCAATTTTTTCATTGGATATTTTTTCCTTCTTCTTTTCTCCTAAAGCATTCTGCCTGCTATTTGAATTTTCACAGGAAAAAAGAAATATTAAAAAAAGACATATTATCGTCCAAGGCGGAAACTTTATGTTTAATTTCATTTGGTTGGTTTATATTGTTGGCAACGTCTCGTATAAAAACTGTGCGAGCTGGCGAGCGTGATTGTCCGTAGGACAATCCGCTTAGCAAGCGAGCAAGGAGTTTCGATTTGAGACAGATTTGAGCATTGTTTTTATATACTGTTGCCCACAGTATTATTACTTGGTAGATTAATCTTGTAGAAGCTATTTAAACATTTCGGAATACTCTTCAGTAAAGCCGAATTTTTTCTCTCCTAGGTAAAGTAATTCATCCTCAATTTTTTTCTTTAATTGTTCGTAGTTTCGATGGTAAAATGCTGAAACACCTATTAACCTTTTACTTTCATTTACAATAAATATATATTCATATTTTCCTGCACCTCCAGTTTGCTTTGTTATATAATACCCTTTAAGTTCTGATATTTGGTATTTATTTAGTTTTCCTAATCCAAAGTATTTACGCACTTCGAAAACGTCAGATTGTAAACGAACCTTATGAGCTTTTGTCCGGAATTCAGTCAACCAAAAAAATATTACAAAAACTAACCCGAATAATAGAAAAAAAAGATTGTCCATGTCATCATAAGGATAACTTAGAACTATTGGAATCATCACGAAGAAAGTTATCAAAAAGCATAAGATAACTGGGAAATCTGAAAATTTTGAAGAAATATTTTTCATTTTATTTTTTTTTATATTGTGGGCAACGTCTCGTATAACCGCAGTTACGGGTTATTTTGTTTTAATTTTCAGTTTGGCACAGACTTTAGCAATTCCGAGTGGATTCGGAAGTAGTCGAATCCGCCGTAATTGCGGTTATACATTGTTAGCACCAGTTATTTTTCATAAAATTCGGATATTATTTCTGAAAAATCAACTTTAGATTTATTCGAGGCAGAGAAATTGCCCCCAAAGGCTCCATCATCACCATATTCATCTTTTAGAGTGTATTTAACAGTATTAATATTACTATTCTTTAATTTTTTCAGATCATCATTTGTTAAATAATATATTGCTAAAGCTATTTTATCTACATAATCAAAAATTTTCTCTCTTGATGTTGTAATTACATCTCCATTATCTAAATAAATTATCAATTTTCCGCTAAAACCAACATTCTCTGTTTTAGTACTGAGGGCAAGAATTTTATTTTCTTTATCCTTAGCGAACTTTATATTAAGTTCATTAATAAAAAATTTGTCAGAATTAGGTTTTAAGACATAATCTTGAGTACAAGGGAAACTTTTTTCTCCAATGAAAAATAAATTCTGTCCATTCATAGAGAAGGTTAATAACATTAAAAATATTGTAATTCTATTTTTCATATTTTGTATGTTTAATTGGTGCTAACGTCTCGTATAAAAACTGTGCGAGCTGGCGAGCGTAATTGTCCGCAGGACAATCCGCTAAGCAAGCGAACACGGAGTTTCGATTTGAGACTGATTTAAGCATTGTTTTTATATGTTGTTGGCTGTGGTTTTTTTGATTCAACCGTTTTCCTGAAAAGAAAAAGAAGAGAAAAAGCTGCCAGCATCAAAATTAGAGAAATCACAAGTGATGTCGGAGCTCTTTTCTCTCTTAGTACTTCTCCCGAGTTTAAAAAAACAGTATCAGTTTGGGTAATACCATAAACAGGTAAATTCCCATTATTAAATCTATGTTTCTCTTTTTCTTTTGGAATTTGAATTTGAACTTCTTCACCTATTTGGATTGCATTGATAAAATTATTTTTATCGAAAAGCCATAATTCGTCCGCTGCGATCTGATAAATATCAGGAGAATTTTCCAGTTTAAGTGCGTAATATTTTAAATCATACCTAATTCCGCTATTATAATTTTCAAACACATAATTTTCCAGCTTTCCCGAGAAAGAGATTAAATCATTATTTTCAACTACAGTATCTTGCCAATAATGTTGGTACAGAAAAAAGATGGAAATCAGAAAGCAGGCAATCATCCCGAATTTTATTTTTCCCCTATTTAATCCGCTTTCTTTCATATTATTATGTATGCTTTCTGAATCTTACTCTAATTACAGCCAACGTCTCGTATAAAAACTGTGCGAGCGGGCGAGCGTGATTGTCCGCAGGACAATCCGCTAAGCAAGCGAGCAGGGAATTTCGATTCGAGACAGTTTGAGCATTGTTTTTATATGTTGTTGTGCAACGTATTTACTTGAAATTAATCTCGTGCTTACCCTGATTTGTCACTAATAATTTATCCTCCTGCAATTTAAATTCCCACCAGGCAGGAGAGTAATTATCAAAGGCTTCCTCTTCATTTTGAAAATCATCTAAGACTTTATCATCCTTCTTCGTCGAAATTTCAATTAAATTCTCATTACATCTGGAATCGACATTATAGAAAGCTACGAGCTTGTTTTTTATAAATGTAAAACCATCTAAGTCCGTCCGATAAAAATAACTCGTGTTAACTGTCAGAAAGCATTGTCCGCCTCTCTCCGAAAAAGAAACTTCATAAATCGGTGGATCGAATAAATTTTTACTGCTGTCCGATACTTCTTCCTGATATGAGTCGATGATCAGTTGTATCTTTTCTTCTAAACGATCATCCATTTTAACTTCGTCTGGATTGGCACAACCTAATATCACAGAAAAGCAACAAATTAGAGCAAATGTTTTCTTCATAAATGTTATTCCTGAATTATATGTTGCACAACGTAGATCTAACTGCTGTAGTCGCATTTTTGCGGCTATTGCAGTTAGATGGTGTTGTCTGCTGTTTATCTTATCTGCCAGGATCAGGTTAACAGGGACTGTTGATTGAAGCGCAACAATAAAAATACTTCTTTTAAGGTCCGTGCCCCGTTTACATTGTGTTTAGAAGTAGATCTAAACATCCGTGGAATAAGGGACGGGCTTTTCAAATTGTCTGTATAGCTAAAGGAAAAATTAAGGGAGTTGACCCATAGACTATTTCCAAAACTTCAACTACCTTAACCACAAGTATTAGTAACGTGATAACGTTTGGATAGTTAAAAAACTCTCCACGATCTCATCGCTAAATACTTGGGGACGCTACCAAAAAGTATGTCCTTCTCTTTCCTTTAGCTATACCTCCGAAAATCAGCCCAGGATCCTCAAAAGATGACCGTGCGCTACCAGCAATAGGATACAACGTCTCGTATAAAAACTGTGCGAGCTGGAGAGCGTGATTGTCCGCAGGACAATCCGCTAAGCAAGCGAGCAGGAAGTTTAGATTCAAGAATGATTTAAGCATTGTTTTTATATGTTGTTGTAGCCAGTTTTTTCTTTATAATTCTGTTGTAGGTTTCCCATTCATAAATAGAAAATCTTTAAAAGTAAATCGTTCCACTTTATCTGAATTTAAGTCAATATCATAAATTACATTGGTGGTTGTAATTCCCGAAAGTTGAGCAGTTTCTCCTAAACGTTGTAAATAATCAATTTTCCCTTTCATATAATTATCAATAACGAATTTGTAGTAATTATCTTGGGGAAATGGATATTCTCTTTTCAAGATTATCATTCGAGGATTTTTTTCCGTGTTTTCGAAATAATAATATTCATTTTGATCGACATCATAAATCACTCCCGAAAATTCTTTACTATTCCATTCAGATTTAGGCGAGTACTGAAAAATAATGTGATCACTCGTCCGGTGTATTTTTTCAAATTCATTTAATACCAATTTGTAGGGATTGAAATTAACACCTGCTTCTTTTTCGAATTTTGAAACCTGTTCATAAAATTTCGGTGCTTTACAACTTGATAAAGTAAGGGTCAATATTAAAGAAAGGAGAATATTAGTTTTCATTATTTTCGAAGTCACATGAAAATTTGTCTTTTAAATTGGCTACAACGTCCCGTATAAAAACTGTGCGATTGCCAGCAATGATTTTCCGCAGGAAAATCAGGCGCACCAAACAGGTACGAGGTTTCGATTTGGCACAGGTTTTAGCATTGTTTTTATATATTGTTGCAAACTGTACTTTTTTTGAAGTGCATTCTCAATCAACCAATTCACCATTTTTATATTGGAGAACATCCGTTAAGTTGCCATCTATATCATAAAATTTGACTGTTCCACTTCCGTCCTGAATCGTACCTTTATCCAACTTATTTCCTGCTCCATCAGAGGTTGAAATAACTTCCTTAAGTCTGCCATCCTTCCAAGTTCTCACAGTATAAAGTTCCCCATTTTCGTGGTACCAAATCCATTTTCCTTGCCTTTCCCCCTTGTCTAAAATACCCACTCCCTGTCTGTTGCCATTCTCGTGAAAAAATTTCCATTCCCTGTCTTGTTTACCCTCCTCGAAATGTCCGACTTGCCAAAGATTCCCGTTGGAATGATAATATTTCCATTCTCCCACTTTTTGTCCGTCAACCGTCTTTCCCTGGCTCTTCAAACTGCCGTCATCATAAAATTGTTTTGGGATATTGCACGATTGAAAAAGAATTAAGAGGAAAAATGTTGAAAATACAGATTTTACTTTATAATTCATTTTAATAAATTTCACTAATGGGATTTTTTGTATTGTTTGCAACGTCTCGTATAAAAACTGTGCGAGCTGGCGAGCCTGATTGTCCGCAGGACAATCCGCTGAGGAAGCGAGCGCAGAGTTTGGATTCGAGACAGGTTTAAGCATTGTTTTTATATATTGTTAGCACCAGTATTTATTTGTCCAATTCTATCAATTTCCATTCTTCATTCGGTTCTTTTGTCAAATAAGTTTTAACATTTAGGTCCTTTTCATTTCCGATGACTTTAATTTCCAAATTGGCTTCTCCGTAATCACTTTTAATACTAACACCACCAGTTGGAAACATTCCGTATTCTTTTATCCCGCCGACTTCGTTTATAATTTCTTGATTTTGTTCAATTTCACTAATTGCTGTTTTGTAGGCGTCAGAACTTTTCATTGAAGCAAAAACAAAAACAAAAATGAATGTAAAATAAGCTACTCCAATACCGACTAATGTTAAAACTCTGGGTAAGACACTTAGCTTTTTCGGATTCTTTAAGACAGCAGTTTTTGCAATTTTATCGCCAAGTCTTTTCTTTTCTTGACTAACCGCAAGTACAAAAAATTCAATTGGCCAGATAATTATCAATAGATTCCGAATAAAAAGTCTGCCAACAGATGGAATTTCTGTGTGAATATTTTCATCACGAACCATAATTCCCATAATCCACTTCCCTGGGCTGATACCTTTTATAGAATCTTTAGCAAAATATAGTATAAAGCCAATTAGCATTGTAGGGAGAATTTTGACTAACACGTTACTGGCATTATCCTCATCAAGAAAACCTTTTCCGAGCGACATAAATGAAATCGCAACTAGCAGGAAAGTCATTGTGAAGTGGTCAATTAGAATTGCAACAATTCTTCTTTTTCTACTTGATAATATAAGTCTGTCTTCGAAATTTTGTGTCATTAGGATTATTGGTTGATATTGGTGCTAACGTCTCATATAAAAACTGTGCGAGCTGGCGTGCGTGATTGTCCGCAGGACAATCCGCTAAGCAAGCGAGCGCAGAGTTTCGATTAAGGACTGATTTAAGCATTGTTTTTATATGTTGTTGTAAAACGTTTTAATTCACTCTAACAAATTTTCCGGAATGAGATATTACGTGCAAATTTACTCGTAATGTAAAATTAATTGTATCACTTTTACAACCTGTTATTTCATAATATGGCTGTCCGTGTGATGTTAATGCTTTTTGAAATTCGGTTAGAGAATCCGTTTGTTTTTCCAAGGACTTTAATCGAAAAGAATTTTTCCCAAGTTGCTCAATTCTAAACTTATTTTTTGAGTCCGAATTAATCTCGGTCAGAATTTGTCCGTCCACCTCAAATTCGAACTGGGGATGATTCGTAAATTCCTCATCATAAACAACTTTGTATCTGCCGTCCTTTAAATCGCATTTGAAATCAGAGCAATTAAATCCGAAAAAAAATAATATTGATATGTAGATTAGGTTCTTCATAATTCTGACTAACGTCAAATTTAGTTTTTATTGAAACAATCCTTTTAATGGTCGGCTCTTACCAACTTTCAAGGCCTATTTTTTAAGAAAAGGTTCCAGAAATTTGACGTTAGCCTGAGAAATTAATGGAGTTTCTTCATGTGGGGAATGTTTTACAACGTCCCGTATAAAAACAGTGCTTGCTGGTGAGCTAGATTGTCCGCAGGACAATCAGGCGTTGCAAGCGAGCAGGGATTTTCGATATAAGACCAAATTTAGCATTGTTTTTATACGCTGTTAGCCTTTGTTTTTCCTTTATTTAGGCAACTTTAATCCCATTATTTTTTAAAATCAGAGCGTTTTCTAGAGTCAGGCAATTTTGAATATGAGTAGAAAGTTTACAGTATGCTGTTGTAAAGTCAAAGGTTTCATTTTGAAAATCATTGAATATTGAGGAAATATCAGAATGATCAAAATCCCTATCTAAAAAAACAAGTGGATATTTGAAGAAAGAGATGTAAGCATTATACGGAATTGTCAATTTACCTTTCCCTTGCCCAAAATTTTTGTATGACGTTATAACTTTTCTGAATTCATTTTCTAACTCATTACAAAAGTCCAAAAATGAACCCATTAGCAACCCTTTATGATCTAAATAACCGTCAATTTCTGAAACAAAAGTTTGCGTACTTACTCTGATCAAATGATTACCTAAATCAAATTGACTGTTCAATTGTTTCAAACGTGGTTGAAGGAATTTTAATTGGTTTTCTATTTCATCTGAATACAATTTATTGAGTTTCATTTCGTCAAAATTAAAACGACTTATTTTAGCTTCCATATATTTTAATTGCATTCTGTGAATGGAATATGTATAGGAAAAGATATTAAACCTTAGAAAATCATTTATTTTATAATTTTCTTCCAGTAAAAAATCTTCACATTCTTTTGAAGCAAATTTGGTTATTTCTATAAATTCTCTTTCCATAAATAAATTTGTTAAAGTGTAAATTAATTGTTTTTGATTATAATGCTTCTATACGTTTTTCTTACTCTATGGCTACTGGAATTGCACTTATAGCATCTCTTAAGTCACAATTTAAAATTAGAAAATCATCGGTTGTTGAGTAAAATTTGTCGTGTTTTTTGTCAGCTGTAGCATAAATTATAAATCTGAATTCTTTCTCTTCCTCGAATCTTTGTGGCTTGTAAAACCAGAAGTTGGAATTTACTTGTTTTACTTCTTGAGATTTTATAAACTCGGAAAAAGTTTCACACTCTTGAACCATACATTTATCATTGTTACCGTAGATTACATTTTGACGTTTACCGCTTAAGTAATACAGATCACGATTATCTTTTTCGAGCCTATTCTCTCCATCGTTATTTAAGGAATGAAATTTTAAATCGTTTACAAGCGCCTTTTGAATTGCATTTTCAAATTTTTTATAATCAGTTATGAAGTAATAACATTCACAATTAAAGTAGGATTTGAACTTCTCAATTTCGCTTAAATCCCTAACTAAAGATGAGCAAAAAACCCAACTATTAAATTCGTACGAATGGTCTATGATATTGACGTAAAAATCATCAATAAAATGACCTTTATGATCCAAGGGTAATTCTTCAATTTTTTCCTTGAAAGTTTCACGTAATGTATTACAAGGTTTTTTAACTCTTAGATTTAAGCCTTTTTGACCTTCTTTTTCATCTCGCCGAAGTCGATCCTCAATTTTTCTATAGTGATGAAATGTTCCTATTTTTATCGATGTTGACTCTAGATTATCGAAGTCCGGAAGATATTCGCAGTCTATAAACTTTATTAAATACTTCAAATTTTTCAATATTGATTTTAAATAAAGGCTAACGTCCCGTATAAAAACTGTGCGAGCTGGCGCGCGTGGATTGTCCGTAGGACAATCCGTTAAGCGAGAGAGCGAAGTTTTTCGATTTGGGACTGGTTTAAGCATTGTTTTTATATAATGTTGGGCATAGTTTTTATGAAGTGTAAAGTTTGAATATTTCATACTCTTTTTGCCCTTCAATATTTACACTTACGAGATAATAGCCTTCTTTCTTAGCAATAATTTTATAATTCAATTTATCACCAGGAAAGCTGAAATTTGATCTGGTCAGATTATTACTATCAATGAAGGTCAGTTGGAATTCTTTGTCAGACATCCATTCTAAACTCAGTTTAGAAAAAGTTTCATCTGAAAAATGATCTACCCAATATCCATCTTTGATCTCGACTTTTGTAATATTCCCATCGACTTCTTTATATGAAAACTTTTCTTGTTTTTTGAAGTCAGATAACTCTCTGATTGTAATTTCGGATTCTGGTTCTGTTTTTTGAAAAGTTACCTCGTCTTTTGGAGGGTACATTTGATTTAATATCGCTCTAAATGCAGGACAGTTTCTTTGAAATCGGAAATAGACTTGGTTGAAAACTTTATCAATTTTCTCTGGAGAAATATTTCCCAAATAAGGATAGAAGGTTTCTTCAAATACCATCTCAACTTTCAAACTATCATTTTCGACTTCTTGAAGCTTTAAAAGATCACACATTCTAAACGAAAGTGAATCGATTTCTCGGTGAGTTTGGGCTTTTCCAAAGAAAGAAATTGCAAAAATCAAAAACGTAAATATTTTTTTCATAAGTTTTTTTCAAATTATGCCCAACGTCTCGTATAAAAACTGTGCTGCTTACAGGCAATGATTTTTCCGTAGGAAAAACTAGGCGTAGCAAAAACACGCATAGTTTCGATTTGAGACTAAATTAAAGCATTGTTTTTATATGTTGTTGTGAGACGTCTTCAAATCCGAAAGCCGAACCATCCAAATTCCCCAAAAAAAAGCGCCACTTACGGCTGAGTGAGTATTCTAACACGTAGCTTTTTTTCTTCCTGATAAAAACTACAATTGCCGGCTAACTATCTTTTTTTAAAGTTCTTACAAGCCAATGCAAAAATGACTGAAAATAGATTTTAAAAATAAATAGCCATCGCAGATTTAACCGGTCAGTTGCCAATTAAACGACCAAAGATTGAAAAACAAAAATCACCGGCTTTCTCTATTTTCAATCTATTCCCTAAAAATCCTCTCGATGACTCACAACGTCTCGTATAAAAACAGTGCGAGCGGGCGAGCTTGATTGTCCGCAGGACATTCAGCTAAGCAAGCGAGCAAGGAGTTTCGATTCAAGACAGATTGGAGCATTATTTTTATATATTGTTACCTGCTGGCTTTTTCTTTCACAATTCTTCTAATATCGGAAGTATTAGGATTGATTTTAATTATCCTACCATTTTGGTCAATAAGAAAACTATAGGGTATGGCTACAATACCCAATTCCTTATAAATATTGAGATTCTGATCTATTAAATTTGTCCAATAAAGACTATCTTTTTCTATTGCCTTTAGCCATCTTTCTTTATTTTCATCTATCGAAATACTGACTATTTCGAAGTCATTGTTTTTCAATTCCTTTTTCAGTCTAACTAATTTTGGATTTGTTTTTCTGCACGGTACACACCAAGAAGCCCAAAAATCTACGAGTGTATACGCTGTATAAGTTGAATTAATATCGACTTGATTGTTTTCTTGATCGGGGAGTTTGAAGTCTAAAAATGGTTTTCCCACTCCAAAAGGTGATAGATTGACTATAGCTCTTTTTATTAGTGATAGATCGGACTTTTCCATTCTTGTTGTGTCAAGCTTAGAATATAGGTCAATAAGTTGTTTTTGGGAAAATATTGGATTCATTACTGCATTACCAGCTAAAATTCCTCCACTGAAAGGATGACTTCTATTTCCTTCTATTAAAACACTAAGTTTTTTGTACAACAGATTTGGAAAACTATCCTTATTCTTATTGGTCTGATAAAAGAGAGAATAATCCTCTCGAATTCTTTCGGAATATGAACCTTGAATGTCCTTAATTTGCAAGTATTGGTCAGAATTCCCACTTGAATCTGGAATCTTTTTAATGGCTGTTTGAAGGATAATTTTACTATTTTCAATATAAAAATCGGCTTCACCTTTACCTCTTTTTAAACTCAAGGAAGCTGAAACGGTGTCATCTACTTTTCCTTGAAATTTAAAAGTACGATCTTTAACTCGTGAACTGTCAATTACATCTCCGTACATTAAATATATATAACCATTATACTTGTCATCTAAATTTCCAGAAATTGTATAGGCTTCTACTTTGTCAGATTCTTTCTTTGAATTTTCTTGACAGGATGTAATAATGAGGAGCAAAATTAAAGTCAAAGATTTTTTCATAATATTTAATTTTCAGCTTGCAGGTAACGTCTCATATAAAAACTGTGCGAGCTGGCGAGCGTGATTGTCCGCAGGACAATCCGCTATGCAAGCGAGCTGGAAGTTTTGATTCAAGACAGGTTTAAGCATTGTTTTTATATGTTGTTGGCAAACGTTTTATTCCTCGCAAATTTTATTTATCCACTGTTTTGTCCACGTTTCCAACTCTTTTTTATCCATATTAAAGGCAGCAAAAGGAACTACACTTCCGTCCATAGTTCTACTCCCTGAACATTGACTTGAAATATATGTTTCTTCATTTTGTAAATTAACTTCAGTCAAATAAAGAAGATAAATGCCATTTTTTGAAGGGTAAAATGCGCAGCTGTTTGCATCATACTTAGGGTTATCAGTATAATCGCCTTTAATATTTTTTGATACGGAGTTCCCTTTTAAAGTCTGTTGAATCTTAATATTATATCCGTTTTTGTCAACAGCAGTAATTTCGCCTATAATCAACAAATCAGAATTTTCTAAACTAATAGAATCGAGTTTTTGAATACTCATTTCAGGGCATTCACAAGAAAACCCTTGAAAAGTTGTGAAAATCAAGATGGTTAAAATCAGATATTTTTTCATTACAACTGAAAATTTAGTTTATAAATTTTTCTCTTTTCGATTACAAGAAGTTATTCTAATGTTTGCCAACGTCTCGTATAAAAACTGTGCGAGCTGGCGTGCGCGATTGTCCGCAGGATAATTAGCGCAGCAAGCGAGCAGGAAACTTCGATTCGAAACAGGTTTAAGCATTGTTTTTATACGTTGTTAGCGGTTCGGGCTTATTTTCCCTTCAAATTCAGAAGGATTAATTTTTCTGAATTCTTTAAACCTCCTCAATGCATTAATAAAGGCACTATGGCTTTTTTTTCCAAATTTCTCTTCACTGCCCGAAGTGTCATATTTTATTACATAATCATCAATTTGCTCCGAAAGTTGTTTTATAGATATATTTTCTCTTTCACAAATTTTATTAACTCGTTTTATGTAATCATAAACGGTCGATGGGTTTCCTGAAGGAGTATATTCACTATAACCTTTTTGAATTAGATATTTCTTGAAATTTTCTAACATTCCTTGCTATGAGTTTGGTTAATCAATGGTTATTTCAATTTTTTTTAATCCCGTAACCATATCTCTATCGCTCAAGAAAATTTCTGCCGAATTAACTAAAGCTTCTTCGGTTATCTCTAAATCAACATATTTTTTTAATGGTTCGGCTGGAACCATAAAAGCTAAAAATTCTGGCTTTGTGTTTAATGTATTATCGTCCGAAAAATCTTTGCTTCCATAGGTGCAACTTATAACGAAATACTCAATTTTAGTGTCTGAAAAATGTTTGGCAAATTCTTTTAATGAAGGTAAAATGTAAGAAGTTATGACTTTGGTTGCTCTCTGTTTAGAAGATAGTTCAAGTGTATTGTAGGTGTGTTTGATATAAACACTGGAAATAATTAGAGTTATTGATTTATCATTATATACAGCAAAGTTTATTGGTAGCTCCGTATTTTCATTATAAAGGAAACTTCCTGATATATCATTAATAAAGTCAAGCTCATTAAAAAAAGCTTTTAAATTACTTTTGTATTCCTTAATCAAACTAAATTCATTAATCCGCCCTTTAACTTTATCCTCTTCTGAAGGATTTGATAAAAATCTATCAATATCTTGAACTACATATTTCGGCGACTTTGGGAAGTAATTTTCATCCGCGGGATTAAACCTATAAAGGTCCCAACTAGTTCTGCTAAATTGTTCGTAATTAAGTCGGTTTTTAACAGTCATTAAATACAGGCTGTCAGATTTTTCTTGGGAAAAAGTATTATCAATAACGAGTGTGGAAAATATAATTATCAGAATGAATAAGTTTTTATTTTTCATATCTTTTTTTGTTAAGTTATTGAACTCAGTTCGTTTTTTTTGCCTGACCGCTAACGTCTCGTATAAAAACCGTGCGAGCTGGCGCGCGTGATTGTCCGCAGGACAATCCGCTAAGCAGACGAGCACGGAATTTCGAATTGAGACTGATTTGAGCATTGTTTTTATATGTTGTTAGCCAATGGCTTTTTTTTATTCATCAACTCGGTCAGATATTTGTTCTCTTACCCACTCAACATTTCTTTCTTGTCGGAAGTCAAACCATTCCTGCCTGAAATCCGATTCGTGGATCAGATAATTGAAATTCCTAAAAGGTTTTGGTCGGTTTAGAGCAGCAAGTAATTTTTTTCCAAATCCGTCCGCTTCGAGCTGGTCGGCAAAAGATTCCATTACAGCATAAGATTGCGTGGAATGCATTGGCTCAATTCGAATGTAATCATCCCAATTATTCTCGAGTTTATCTATTACTTCTTGCCAGGGATTTTCCTCATCCGCAAAAAAGTCCATTTCTGCAGGATGATATTCAAAATCACCTGTCTTAGTATTTAGAAAACAAAGTTGTCCGCATAGAATTAGTTCTGCCATTTCTCGAATATTTGCTTCCTTTACTTTCATTTTTTCAGCTATTGGCTAACGTCTCGTATAAAAACTGTGCGAGCTGGCGTGCGTGATTGTCCGCAGGACAATTCGCTAAGCAAGCGAGCGCTATTTTTCGATTTGAGATTGTTTAAAGCATTGTTTTTATATGTTGTTACCCAACGTTATCTTTGATTCTACTGATTTGAAAAAAGCTCTTTCCATAACTTCTTTTTCTTGATCGGAATTGTAATTTATTGAAGCACTAAAAACTTTGTTATCAATTAAGGTATTGTAAAGATCTTGATTGATAATTAATTCGCCTGTGGAAGCATTACGAACCTCAATTTGTATTTTATTAAAAACTAAGTTTCCGATCTTCATTTCTGATGTTTGTAATGTATGTTGTGTATTCTCCAAACTTGAGTAGGTCCGATCAATAGATTTAACTATTGCTTCTTGTAAATCCGGAAAAGTAAGATTTGTATTATTCATAGAAGTTACTGAAGAACTAAAAAAGTTGTCTTGACCTTTTCGAAACGTGATTAAGTTTAAATCAGTAGGTACGTTTTTAAAACCATCTGGAGTTTTAAAAATCTCATCTCTTAAATCGGTACTTTTTTCCAGTTTTTCGTAAGTATCTACAGTATATTCTTCAGGGATTTCAATATTCCAGTCAAGTTCACGAGAATAATAGGTACTGTCAATTATTTCACCAGAGGATATGATTCTCTTTTCGTTGGAATTACATCCAACTATAACAAACATTAGTAATAGTAAAATTGGTTTCATCAAATGTTGGGTAACGTCTCGTATAAAAACTGTGCGAGCTGGCGGGCGTGATTGTCCGTAGGACAATCCGCTAAGCAAGCGAGCACGGACTTTCGATTCAAGACTGATTAAGCATTGTTTTTATATGGTGTTAGCACATGTTTTTATTTATGGGACTAAGAGTTGCAATTCAATTTGGGAGCATCATAATAACCTATGGCAATATTAGTAATGACTTTTTTATAATTCGTTAGGTCATTTTCACAAAAGTAGTAGTCGGCTCCTTTTTTTGCATCATCCGTGGACATATCAGGAAATTTTAACCAACCTCCGGCATCATCTTGTAGTATATTGTATTTTTCAAACACCGCCAAGGTTTCTTCTGTAAGGGGGTAGTCATTATCCCACCAATAGAAAAGTTTACCATCTTTTTCTACGTAACGGGATGGCAAATAACCTTTGCTGCCCACTTTGGTACTGTCAGTCAACAGCATTTTATTATAAGTTCCTATAATATTTACAGTTTTTATTCCTACGTACGGCTTGCCTTTAATCCAAGCACTATTCCCGTCCGATATTTTGTGTAAACTCATTCTATATAAAGTATCGTCAAAGGATACGGAAAACACGGAATCTTTTTTAAAAAGTCTCGTGGAATTTGAAAAATCCAGAATTGCATTGTGAATAAATTCTTCCCGTCCTCCATCTTGTACTAAATTATCTTTAAAAGTAACACAACCTTTTAGTGAAACTAATGCTATAACTCCTAATAGAAATTTCAATATTTTATTCATAAACAGTTGATTCTTTTTAATTCCGCTCTTTAAATATGTGCTAACGTCCCGTATAAAAACTGTGCGAGCTGGCGGGCGTGATTGTCCGAAGGACAATCCGCTGAGCAAACGATCACAGAGTTTCGATTCAAGAACAAATTAAGCATTGTTTTTATACACTGTTGGGCACTGTGCTTACTACGCTTGTTGAATTTCGATTATTTCAACCATTATTAATGTCCGAATACTAGAATATCCAATAATCTGCGTATGTGTCATTATGAAGCCTATTATAATTTTTCTAAATGCACCTGGATTCCAAACCCCAACAGCAAGGTGTGGTTCCCTACGTAAGTGTTGTTTGATGTTGAATTAAAATAAATTAGAGATGCCTCAAAAGCCACACTATTGTTTAAAAATATTGCAACACCACCCTTAGCGGAAAATTCTCTAGAATTATTCTCATTTATAAGGCTAAATCGATAAGAACTTTCTAAAAATGGATTAACCATTTTGTCTATATTCAGTAAATAATATCTTGCAAAAGGGGATATCAGAAAGCGGTCAAACTTGGAGGTTCCTGAGTCGCTTTTATAACGAGAAAGAGTATATTCAGCTCTCGTACCTAAAGCTAATTTATCCCAAAAAAAGTAACCCACATTTGGAGTCAAGTTTATGGTGAATGATTGGGAATCAACTGTAGATTCAGGTTTGGTTTTAGAATAAGAAAATGCAACATCCCCGCCAACCAGCCAATTGTTTTTGGTTATTTGTGCGTTAGTGGGCATCGAAAAAGCAAGTGCCAATAAGAAAAATAAAGTGTTTATTTTCATATGTGTTTTATTTTATTTTTAATCAATTAGGGCCAAAACTCTCCCGTAGGGCTTACTGCTCTATGACCGGTTTCCACTATTTAAAGTGTGCTATAGGCCCAATTATAATGGTGATCTATAT